>JAHEAR010000021.1 GCA_024642665.1 Bacteroidota bacterium | reverse complement strand
GCCATCATTTATTTCGCAGCAAAAACAGGCCCACCACCGTTAAAACAAGAGTTGTCGCCGCTTCTCATCATATGTTGAGAATCGATGAAGAATCTGTGGAGTATCTGACCGGTGACGAGGAGTTATCAGCGATAGCCCATATATCAGACTTTATTAAAGAGGAAAAACCGGAATTAATTATTCTTGAAGACTACAATAAAGGGTTCTTAACTGCTAAAATCATTACCTCCATCATAGGGTTGGGAAAGGAAATGGGTGTCTTTATAGCAGTAGATCCTAAGGAAAAAAATTTTTTTCAATACTGTGGAGTAGATTTATTCAAACCTAATCATCGGGAGGCTAGTATAGCTGCACATCATCCTCTACATTATAAGGACCTCAGCGAAACTTGTAAAAATTGGCGAAAAGAGATGGACATCCATACGATTACAATTACACTTGGAGCTAATGGATTATTCATCCAAAATGATGAAACTGAAGCCCATATTCGACCGGATCGAGCAATCGACGTGGTGGATGTGTGTGGTGCAGGGGATGCCGTCATTTGTGCTCTGGCATTGAGTAGAATAAGTCAATTGGATATAAAAGCAGCAGGTACACTGGCCAATCTTACCGGCGCGTATGTATGCTCTCATTCGGGGGTTGTCACTGTAGATGTGAAGGTCATACATCAATGGATATCGTAATATTTGTCACGCGGGCTACAAAAATGAATTACGATCGTGTTTTAATGTCAATTTTTTCTATTTTTACCACATATTCCTCCCTCTATAAAGGATAAAGAAATTCCAACCACCTTTTTACTTGAAAAGAATTGCTATTAACTAAAACTAAATTCTGAAAATGATGAAAGTAACTTTACGTTTTTCAAGTCTATTTATTGGACTTATTTTAATGAGTATCACCGCCTGGGCGCAACCGCTAAACGATGATTGTTCCGGTGCGTTTGAAGTCTCCATCGGAGACAGCGAAATGAATGCAGTAACCGTAGCTGGTGATTCACGCGGGGCTACCGCATCTACAGTGCCTACTAATGTTTGTTCAGGATCATGGTATACCGATGACATCTGGTTTAAGTTTACCACCGGATCAGTACTCCCTGCAAATGGATTAATTGTTAGAATTTATTTTAACAATGCCATTACGCCAACGGATGTTCCGGCTATTGGAATGGCTATTTATGCGAGTTGTGGTGCAGGTGAGACACCGATTGCATGTTTCTCCTCTGATCAACCTGAGGACAACAAAATTGTCCTATCCAGTGGATGCCTGCTTACTGATAACGAATATGTTGTCCGTGTATGGTCTACCGGTAACACCCCTGCTACAGAAGGTACATTAAGTTGTGGAGTCTTTGAGGACACCTCTACTGAAGCACCTCTTTTCTGGGAAACTTTTGCCGGAGGACTTGAAATAAACGGATGGACCACAGAAGGTACATGTGCTGTTGCTGACTCTAATGTAAATGCAGGATGGACTTACCGTGCTGATAACCTGATTAATCAGGGTTTGTACAGTCAACCAACTTATGGTGTTCAATCGGCTACTTATTGTGATGGATCCGTTGGTGTTGATAGTGATTATGGTGATAACGGTGGTATTGATGGCAATGCCGGTAATGGTCCTTGCCCAGCTACTGCACAACATATCCTTATTTCACCTGAAATCAATACGTCTGAATGGACAGCAGTAGGACTTAGTTTAACCTGGACACAAGCACTTCGCCAGTATCAAAGTACTTATTTCATCTCCTTCCGTACGAAAGATGGAGCTGATGACTGGACCGACTGGACCGATATTCAGGTCAATACTGAATTTGTAATCAATAGTGCATTTTTTCCTGCCGATATACAGCGATTCTTTATGGCTGGTGCTGCAGGTCATGACTTACTCCAGATTCGTTTCGTCTACAATGCCAACTATTATCTATGGGGTATTGACGACGTAAAAATCGTAGAAACTGAAGCCAACAACATCAGAGTTCAGGAAAACTTTTATTCTTTAGCACCATGGGGAACCATTCCAAATGATCAGATATATCCATTTGGTGCCCTGGCTGATGTAAGAAATATTGGAGCCGCTCCTCAGACAAATGTTGTACTGAATCATACCGTTTACAATTCAGATACAATGGAAGAAGTCTATAACGAAAATTTAGATTATGGCACCATTGATCCGGATACAACTATTGAAAACCGATTAAACCCAACCCTTATCGAATTGCCATCCGGTGTTGATGGTAACTATACAGCTGTATTCACATTAACACAGGATGAAACAGATTTCGATCCAGCTGACAACGTTATTTCAACCAGCTACACTGTTGGAGGAAATACATTCGGAATGGAAGATGGATTCACCAGATCAGTAGCGGTTGCTAATGGCATTTATGATGCCGGTGCTCCACTTTCTTATGCTTTTGGTAATTACTTCTTTCCCCAAGCTGATGCTGTTGTAGATAGAATTGTATGGGGTGTGAATAACCCAACTGACATGGTTGATAAAACTGTTCAGATTTATCTTCTGCAGTGGACTGACAATAATGGTGATCAGATTGCGCAAAGTAACGAACGTAAGTTTATCGGTTTTGCAGATTATACATTTAGTGGTGCTGAAGGGGATAATGCTATTCTTGAAAGCACACTTGAAAACTTTGACAATCCTGGTGATGATGTCGTAATGAAAGGTGGTTTTGGCTATATTGCCATTGTTGAATATCAGGCTGCTACAGCTTCTGATCCACAGTTTTTCTTGCTCGCCAGTGAAGCCAGAGATTTCGGTGCTGTTGTTCTTGCTTCTGATACAGCAGTAGCTTATGGCTTGACTGATCATTTGGTCTACACAGCGGTACTTGGATTCTCACCTGATGGAAACATTGCCAATATCGACTATGAAGTAAGAGAGCTTGATGTCAACGACAGTCGTATTTTCTTCGGTCAGGATATCGTTCCATTAGTTCGTGTAGTTACAAGAACTACGAATACAGTGGATCCACTTCCATTGGACAACACAATCTCTGCATTCCCTAACCCGGCTACTGATGTAGTTCAGGTTAAATTAGAATTCTCAAAGCCTTACAGCGATGTGAAGTTGCGATTGATTGACAATCTGGGAAGAGTAGTTTACTACAATGCACTAAACAATACCATCACCAACCATATAGAACCAATCACGGTCAGCCAAATGGCGGCAGGTAATTATCTGCTACAGGTTGAAACTGTTGATGGACAGCGTTCTGTTCCGGTGATTATTGTAAAGTAAAATGACTTTATAAGTAGCACTATACAGCTACCCTATCAGAAAAAGCCTCAGGAAGATTTTCCTGGGGCTTTTTTTATCCACCTAATACATTCAGAGGTAATTCGATAAATCTAGCGACATTTACAAATATAAATCACTCGGTCATTTCATTAAAAAATTCACCCGTAATCACTTATCCATATCAACTATTTCAAACGGTAACTTCATGAAAAGTTTTGATTCACTTTCTGCCAGAGAATGGCCGGATCCTAAAACAACAACACCCCATATCCTTCCAATATATGCAACAGCTTCGTACGACTTTGAAGATATGGATCAGAGCATCGATATCTTTTCAAACAAGATTCCGGGCCATACCTATAGTCGGTATGGCAATCCTACGGTTGAAGCTACTGCGGCGAAAATTGCTGCCATGGAAACACATGGCAGCAATATCGAGGCACACGCTGTGATGACTAGTTCCGGCATGTCCGCGCTACATGTGTTGATATCCGGACTATTAAATTCCGGTGATAAAATTCTCACGCAAGCGAACATCTATGGAGGAAGTACGGAACTCCTGCACCAAATGAGTAAACACTGGAAAATTGAATTAGTCTACACTGATCTAAGCAATTCCGAAGAGGTCGAAAAAGTTTTACAAAACGACCAGGCCATTAAACTCGTATTCTTTGAAACACCGGCCAATCCTACGCTGGCATGTATAGATATTCAGGCTTTATGCAACATCACCAAACAGCATATGGTCTGGTCGGCCATTGATAATACGTTTGCAACTCCCTACTTGCAACAACCATTTTTATTTGGGGCTGATTTTATCATACACTCCACGAGTAAGTTCCTTAATGGACATGGCACTACTATTTCAGGGGTGGTCTTAGGAAAAGATATTGACTCGTTTAAAACACGCATATGGAACACCATGAAGCTTACCGGTGCTAATTGCAGTCCATTTGAAGCCTGGTTAGTTTATCAGGGGTTGAAGACACTACCACTTCGAATGAATAAACATTCACAAAATGCAATGGCTTTAGCGACAGCACTTGCCTCCCATGACAAAGTACAAAAGGTCAATTACCCCGGACTGGAATCTCATCCTGATCACAGGATCGCGAAAAATCAAATGCGTGCCTTTGGGGGTATGATGAGTTTCGAACTAAAAGGTGGAATCGATGCTTCCTTAAAAGCGATGAACCGAATGCAATTTTGTTCGCTTACCCCAACCTTAGGCGATGTGGACACGATGGTTTTGCATCCAGCATCCTCCTCGCATTTAAGAGTCAATCCGGAAGTGCGTAAACAAGTGGGCATATCCGATGGGTTGATTCGCGTGTCTGTGGGTATTGAAGATGCGGAAGATATTATTGCTGATATGCTCCAAGCGATTGAGGCGTAGGGCGAAGGGCAAGGGGCATGGAGCAAGGGGCATGGGGCATGGGGCATGGAGCATGGGGCATGGGGCATGGGGCGTAGAGCGTAGGGCTTAGAGCGTAGGGCATGGGGAAAAATAAAAATTACGAATTACGAAAAATCGCACAATTGTTTAATTACAGATAGAGGCAATTTTTATTTTGTTTTTTTCTGTTATTTCTGCATTTTTTTAAGGATTGAGCGGGGTGCTTTTTCCGCAAGTACAGACATGAGATAAAGATGTGATTTTGTTTTCCGCCCTTCTGCTTATCTACCTTTCTTCCTTCAGTCATTCAATCGTAATTTACGCATTCGTAATTCGTAATTGATTTTCAGAGTTCTACAATCGCCATATCCCTGATCGCTTCACCATCAATGACAAACTGAATCATTGTCCTGACTTTTTGAAATCCTTCTCTACCGCAGGCGCCGGGATTAATATGGAGCAATTCAAGTTGCTTGTCATAAATTACCTTAAGAATATGTGAGTGACCGCAAACATAAATATCAGGTTTTTCCTTCAGGAGCATTTGCTTTAACTCTGCGGTATAATGTCCGGGATACCCACCAATATGAGTCATCAAAATCTTCCGTTTTTCAACATGCCAAATCAAATGTTTCGGCGTATCGATCCGAATATCCTGTCCATCAATATTTCCATAGACAGCCCGTATAGGTTTGTTTAATTTTTCAAGCTCTGTAAGGACGTGTCTACTACCGATATCACCGGCATGCCAAAGTTCATCACATTTGGACAGAATCGGTGTCAGAAGGGGATCCAGAAAACTATGCGTATCCGATATGACGCCTATCCTGGTCATGGTTGTGGTATCTCAAGGCAGACTTTACCAAACTGTTCATTACGTGCAATTATTTCCATAGCATCATTGACTTTTTCTAATGGAAACACATGACTGACAATCGGTTTGATTTTATTTATGGCCACAAAATCAATCATACGGGAAAAATCTTCCGGCGAGCCCATCGTTGAACCAAGAATATCCAGTTGCTTCCAGAAGATGCGCTGAGGGCTAAGGTCTTCAATATTTCCGCTGGTTCCCCCATAGATAACAATTCGGCCTCGCGGGCTCATAAATTGAGTCATTTTTGAAAAATCTTTTCCACCTGCACCGTCTATGACAAGATCAAATTTACCACCGGCTTTTGATACTAATTCTTTCTCCCAATCAGGTGCCGAATACATCACCCCACCTTTAGCGCCATATTGGATCGCCCTGGCAATTTTTTGGTCAGAGGAACTTGTCACCCATACCTCCATCTCAAGGGCTACACCAAAAAGAAGTGCCATGGTAGCAACGCCACCCCCAATACCTGTGATAAGCATTCTCTCCCCACTACGTGCCCGTCCTCTGGTGAACATCGCCCTGTATGCTGTAACGCCACATACCGGTAATGCAGCAGCTTCTACCCAGGAAAGATGTGCAGGTTTATCAAACAAATTCTCTTCCGGCACTTTAACCAAATCAGAAAAAGTTCCGTGAGCCGGTAAACCTAAAATGGTAAAATCCGTTGCAAAATATTCAGGATCATCACCCCAATGAATACTCGGGTTGATGATTACATCTCGACCATCCACTATTCCCGCACCATCGCTACCCAGCACTAATGGATAGGTAATACCGGGATACATACCTTTAGTGATCCAGTAGTCTCTTTTATTCAATGCTGCGGCATGCAGGCGCACAAACACCTCCCCCTCTTCAGGCAAGGAGGGCAGGATTTCACCAGATTCAAGTGGCCTGTCGTGACCAGAGAGTATCATTGAGCTCATATCCACACTAATTTAAGCAATCAAAGGTGCAACGCTCGTAAAGATATTGGTATCTTGAAACTAGTGGGCTTAATTGAACACTTTTGTATAGCTTTGTGTAACTACAAAAAAAGACTTTTCTATGTATAAGATTCTACTTTCCATTTGCTTGATAGTTAATTATTTACCTACTTCCATATGGGCCCAGGATTGTGAAATTACTTCTGTCACCGCTATAGCGGAATCCTGTGATGGAAATTATTTTTCTGCTTCAGTTGATCTTGAGGTCATTAACCCCGCCAGCGATAGTTTTATGCTTGCCGGAAATGGAGTCGTTTATGGTCAATTTGCTTATGCTGACCTCCCGGTTTCTGTTGGAAACCTGCTTGGTGATGCAGAATCAGAATACGAATTTATTG
Source organism: Bacteroidota bacterium (assembly GCA_024642665.1). Taxonomy (GTDB): domain Bacteria; phylum Bacteroidota; class Bacteroidia; order Chitinophagales; family Saprospiraceae; genus Opimibacter. Next base: position 58,232 of record JAHEAR010000021.1, on the reverse strand, counting down.
CCTGGGATAAAGAAGATGGCATGTGTCAGCAATTCACCACCATGGTTGCCGCTGATTGTGGACCGATTTGTTCTATCTCAAACTTCGATCTTGAGTTTGTGGCTTGTGTCAGTGACAATAGCGCAATTGTAGTGTTTGACTTTGATTATGAGAATCCGGCAGGATTAACTTTTGACTTGCGCGATGAGGAGGGTGATTTGATTAGTACTTATTTATACTCAAGCCTGCCCATTACAATTCCATTCTTTGAAGTAAACGGAGCAGCACCAATCATTTTAACTGTATGTGATCATCTTGAATCTTCCTGTTGTGAAACGTTTGTGTTAGATGCGATTGATTGCAATCCGGACAACTGTGAGATGTACAGCGTAACTTTTGATCCTGATTGCAATGGTGCCAACTTTCTGATGCATATTAATTTTGGTTACGATAATCCTCCATCAGATAGTTTTCACATGACCGGAAATGGTCTCAATTATGGCAATTTTGCCTACATCGATTTACCAATTACCGTTGGACCATTAAATGGTGGGACAGACATCGAATGGGAATTTCATATTGAGGATGGTGACTGTCAAACGACGGAAGTATTTGGGATATACCATTGTCCTCCACCTTGTGATGTGCGATCCATGGAAGCTTTGGCATTGGAATGTAATGGCAATGAAGCTTATTCATTATTGATTGGACTGGACATCGAAGGAGAAGGAGATCTTGGGTTTGCAGTTTTTTCTGAAACAGGTTATTATGGAAGTTATATGTATGACGACTTACCGATAACACTTCCTGAATTTGAGGGATCAGGTGAATTTATTGATTATGTCACTGTCTGCGACAACGAGTATCTTGAATGTTGTTCGACCACTCCATTTGAAGCACTACTGTGTGCAGGTTGTTTGATTTATAATCTGGAAGCTTTTCCACTTCCATGTAATGATGATGATGAGATTTTTATTCAAATAAATTTTGATTATCAGAATCAATCGAATGAAGGATTTGAAATCACCGGCAACGGAGAAAACTATGGTTCCTTTGCTTATGAAGACCTACCGGTTCAAGTTGGTCCCTTCGTTGGTGATGGTAGCCAGTATTTTGAATTTGTAGTGACCGATTTAGTCAACCAATTATGTTTTGAAAGTATTGAATTAGGCTTTATTGATTGTGATACCATTTGTGAGCTATCCAATCTTTCCGTTATCACCGGAGAATGCACCGGAAATAATACGTTTGCTGCTACGATTGATTTTGATTATCAGGGTGTTTCAGGCGTTGGGTTTGATTTGTATGTAAATGGAGAAAATTTTGGCTTTTATGACTATACCGATCTTCCTTTGATGATCAACGAATTTCCGTCCAACGGAACAGGCACAGATACGATCACTGTTTGCGAAAATGATAATAACAATTGTTGTGCTACCTTAATCTTTGATTCCCCTGAATGTGCTTGCAGCATTTATGATGTCAATGTCGAAGTAATCGGTTGTACGACCGATAGTACTTTCGAAGTGGCCCTCGAATATTTTTACGAAAATCTACCGGGTGAATCCGTCGATGTTTTTCTGGACGGCGTATTTGTGGGATTTTATAACGTAGATGAAATCCCAATCATTTTAGATATTCCTGAAGGCGATGGCACAGCAGTACTCTCTGTTTGTGCGAATGACCTCGGAAGCTGCTGTGATGAAGTCCTTTTTGAATTGATGAATTGCGAATCTCCGGTTTGCAACCTGTATGACTTGTTTGCTGAAACAGGAGAATGCAACTCTGATTCTACTTATATACTTGATATTGTATTTGAGACGATTAATACAGATAGTGACTCGATTGCTGTTTATGGCAATGGTGAGCTAGTCGGGGTGTACGAGATTCAACCCAATTTTAATCGGATTGAAGAATTTCCGGTTTTTGAAACGGATTCCACAATACTGGTTGTTTGTATTCTGGGTGATGCCGAGTGTTGTGATACGCTTACGTTTGAAGCCCCTGATTGTTCCACCTTTGGACAATGCAATATCTGGGATCTTGAATATTTTGTTGGGGACTGCACGTCAGACTCAACCTACTCCATTCAGATTGACTTTAATTTTATTAATCTTCCTGAAGATTCTGTCCTGGTGTATGCTAATGGCAATTTGATCGGACAATATCTTGCTGTTAATGAAGGATTGACCATTGAAAATTTCCCAACTTTTGAAACCGACAATACAACCCTTTCAGTTTGTGCGGTTGGCAATCCTGATTGCTGTGCTGCTGTAGAATATGCTACCCCTGATTGCTCTACTTTTGGTCAGTGCAATATCTGGGATCTTGAATATTTCGTTGGTGACTGTACGTCAGACTCAACCTACTCCATTCATATTGACTTTAATTTTATCAATCTTCCTGAAGATTCTGTCCTGGTGTATGCTAATGGCAATTTGATCGGACAATATCTTGCCGTCAATGAAGGATTGACCATTGAAAATTTCCCAACTTTTGAAACCGACAATACAACCCTTTCAGTTTGTGCGGTTGGCAATCCTGATTGCTGTGCTGTTGTAGAATATGCTACCCCTGATTGTTCCACTTTTGGTCAGTGCAATATCTGGGATCTTGAATATTTCGTTGGCGACTGTACGTCAGACTCAACCTACTCCATTCATATTGACTTTAATTTTAGCAATCTCCCTGAAGATTCTGTCCTGGTGTATGCCAATGGCAATTTGATCGGGCAATATCTTGCAATCAATGAAGGACTGACTATCGTCAATTTTCCAACCTTTGAAACCAACAATACAACCCTTTCAGTTTGTGCAGTTGGCAATCCTGATTGTTGTGATGTAGTTGAATTTGATACGCCTGACTGCCCCGGCTCCGGAAATTGCAGCATCTGGGATCTTGAAATATTCGTTGGAGACTGTACGTCTGACACAACCTATTCTATTCACATCGACTTCAATTTTGAGAATCTGCCGAATGACTCTGTTTTTGTTTATGGTAATGGTAATTTGATCGGGCAATATCTGGCAGTCAGTGAAGGATTAACCATCAGCAATTTCCCTGAATTTGAAACCAACCACACGGTCCTTTCTGTTTGTGCTGTTGAAGCACCGGATTGTTGTGCTGCTATTGAATTTGAAACGCCTCATTGTGCCGGTGGTGGTATGTGTCACTTGTTTGATCTGGTAGCAGATTTTGGCGTTTGTAATGACGATTCTACCTTTTCGGTCTTTATCCATTACTTATCCAACAACCTTCCTTCGGATTCCGTAGTGGTTAGTTCGGACAATGGATACTCAGCTCATTTTGTGCATAATCCGGCCGGATTTACGATTCCTAATTTCCCTGCTTCAAACTTTAGTCATACGACAATTACCGTTTGTGCTTTAGAAGGTCCGGATTGTTGTGATCAATATGTTTTAGAAACACCCGATTGCGGACAGGGATTTGATTGTGAAATCTATAATCTGTTTGCGGAGACCGGTGATTGCAACTCTGATTCTACTTTCCTAGTAGATATTGTGTTTGATGATAATAGTCTCCCGACGGATTCAGTGGATATTTTCGCGAATGGAATTTTACTGGGCACTTATTTTAATGCGCCAAATTTTATACGCATTGAAAATTTCCCTGTCTTTGATATAGAAGAAACCGTAATCACTGTTTGCGCTCAAAACAATTCAGCATGCTGTGCTTCTTATACGATTGTTAATCCAAATTGTAACGGAGGTGATTGTGCCATATTTGATATTGCCGTTAGTGTATTTGATTGTAATTCAGATTCCACTTTTGTGGTGCTGGTAGATTACAATTACGAAAACCTACCGGGAGGTGGTGTGGATATCTATTCAGGGGATGACTATCTGGGCTTCTATCCTCTAAATCAAATGCCAGTGGAAATCAATAATTACCCTACTAATGATAGTGGTGATTATACGATAACGATCTGTGAAAGTGATGGCATGGAATGCTGCAGTAGTTATTCGTTTGATGGACCAACTTGTGGTGCCGGAGGATGCAGTATTTATAATCTTGAATACACCATGACGCCTTGTGACGATGACGGCAATTTCTTTTTCATTCTTGATTTTGATTTTACCAATGTAGGCTTTGATGGTTTTAATGTCCTCGGTAATGGCAACAATTACGGAAACTTCAGTTATGATGATCTCCCTTTGGAATTGGGACCATTTCCAGCAGATGATACGGATTATGAATTTCTGGTTTTTGATGATGCCAATCCGAATTGCTCATCTGTTATTATTCCAGGAATGGTTGATTGTTTTGTCTCAACACTTCCGGTGGATTATGATGAGTTTTTTACCATCTTTAATAATGGGTCTATGCCCGGTATTTATGCCAAAAAAGATCTGGTGCTGTCTATGTTCAATGCCAGTGGCAGGAACGTCATTTATCAATTACCGCTAACCGCTGATGAGCAGTATGAATTAAGCACAGAACCGGCAGGACTTTATATAGTCCTGTTGAAAAACGGTGATAACATGTGGCCGGTTAAACTGGTTAAATCGGGCAATTAATCCGAGCAACATCAATAAAAATAAAAAAGGGGAAAGCTGTATCAGCTCTCCCCTTTTTTTATCATCCTGGATCGGATGTAATCGATGCCCTCCGGAGGTATCCCTTTTTCTCTGATCATCATTTGTATCTGTGCCCGATGATGAAAGGAGTGAAAGATCAACTGAAGGGCAATATCCTTTATAGAGACTTCGGCCGATCCGGAAGCTCCTCGGGCAAAGTTGATTCTGTTCTCTAAATCCTCTTCGTTCAAGCCATTTAAATAGTCTAACCAAAATTGTGTACTCTGTGAAATATGCTGTAACAATTCATCTGCCTCATAGACCGGTTCCCACCAACTGACACTTTCTGCTTCCGGAAAAGTTCTGATTCTTCCCAACCATTTGTATTGACAATTGGCTAAGTGACTCAAGTGCTTCAGTATTTCACCATTGCCGGAAATATCTACAAAGGAGGAAACCATCTTACTATTGGCTTCTCTGTTAAAAAGAAACATATCGATCAAATGTGATTTCATCTACAGATTTTTATAGCGGAATATTGCCGTGTTTTCGATCCGGTGTTAATTTCTTTTTATTGGCCAGCAAGGAAAACGCTTTAATGATTTTCCGTCTTGACTCTTCAGGTAAGATCACTTCATCTACGAAACCTCTTTCTGCTGCCTTGTATGGGTTAGCAAACATATCACTGTACTCCTTTTCCATTTCGATTAAGGTCGCCTGTGGATCATCAGCACTGCTTATTTCTTTTTTGAAAATAATTTCTGTGGCTCCCTTGGCGCCCATCACCGCGATTTCAGCAGTTGGCCAGGCGAAATTCATATCCGCTCCTATGTGTTTTGAATTCATTACATCATAAGCCCCACCATATGCTTTTCTGGTGATCAGTGTGATACGCGGCACTGTGGCATCACTAAAGGCATACAGAAGTTTGGCCCCGTGGTGAATAACCCCATTCCATTCCTGATCGGTGCCGGGCAGAAAACCGGGAACATCCACAAGCACAAGCAATGGAATATTAAAACAATCACACGTCCGAACGAATCGTGCTGCTTTTCTGGAGGCATCGGTATCCAATACACCGGCAAGGTGCATTGGTTGATTGGCAACAATACCAATTGACATACCTGCCACTCTTCCAAATCCCACAATAATATTGGAAGCAAAATGTTCGTGGATTTCCATAAAACTATCCACATCTACTAATTCAGTAATCACATGACGCATATCATAGGGTGTCGTTGAACTCTCCGGCATAATATCATTTAACTTCGGACGCAATTCATCGCTCAATACAAAACCATTAATGCTTGGTTTATTGCCATTGGACTGTGGCAGATAGCTTAGTAATTGTTGTATCTGTTTAATACAATCCACATCATTGGCCGCGGTAAGGTGGGTTACGCCGGATTTAGTAGCATGCGTCATGGCTCCACCCAACTCCTCACTCGTCACTTCTTCATTGGTTACCGTTTTGACCACATTAGGGCCGGTCACGAACATATAAGAACTTCCTTCTACCATGATTGTAAAATCTGTCATGGCAGGGCTATAGACGGCTCCTCCGGCACAAGGTCCCATGATCGCACTGATCTGAGGAATCACACCTGAGGCTCGCACATTTCGGTAGAAGATATCTGCATACCCTCCTAAAGAGCGCACTCCTTCTTGTATCCTGGCACCACCACTATCATTCAATCCAATCAAGGGTACTCCGTTTTCAACCGCAAGATCCATGATCTTACAGATCTTCTCCGCATGTGTTTCTGATAAGGAACCACCAAATACCGTAAAATCCTGAGCATACGCATATACCAATCGACCATCAATGGTGCCATAGCCTGTCACCACCCCGTCTCCATAAATTTTCTGACGATCCAGACCAAAATCGGTGGATCGATGCACAACCATCATTCCGATTTCCTCAAAAGTATTTTCATCAAACAGTAATTGAATACGCTCTCTGGCAGAGAGCTTTCCCTTTGCATGCTGCTTTTCAATCCTGTCCTGACCACCACCTAAAGCGGCCTGATCTTGTCTTCTGGTTAATTCTTGCTTTTTCTTATCCATACTGTTGGTAACTTAGCGCCAAAATAAAGAATAAACCTACAAAATGAAGGAAAGTCAGCTATCAACCCCAACTGTCTCCAAACTTGTTCGGGATATGGAAGAATCAGCCACGCTGAAAATGGCCTCCATGGCCCGTGAATTAAAAGCTCAGGGATTGGACATCATTGACCTAAGTCTTGGCGAACCGGATTTTGACACCCCACATCATATTAAGGAAGCAGCAAAAATCGCATTAGATGAAGGGTATACCAAATATACCCCTGTCAATGGATTGGTTGAATTAAGGCAGGCTATTGTCGACAAACTTGCAAGAGAGTACAATCTTCAATACTCCCTTAATGAAATTGTGGTCTCCAATGGAGCCAAACAGAGTGTCTATAATCTTTGCAGAGCACTTCTTGATCCTGGAGATGAAGTTATCCTTCCAGCGCCTTACTGGGTATCTTATGATGGCATTGTCAAAATGGTAGGCGCTACGCCGGTTGTGATTCCATCTTCGATTGATGATGACTTTAAGTGCTCTCCGGAGGCTATTGAAGCCGGCATCACTGAGCGAACAAAATTTATTTTATACTCTTCCCCATGTAATCCAAGTGGTTCCGTATTGAATCTGGAGGAACTTGAGGCCCTGGCAGCCATGCTCCGGAGACATCCACATGTGTACGTCATTTCTGATGAGATATACCAACATATAAATTTCACCAATCATCACTATACGATAGCTGCTCTGGAAGGCATGAAAGATCGCACGGTCATTATTAATGGTATGGCTAAAGGCTATGCGATGACCGGGTGGCGATTAGGCTATACTGCCGGTCCTGAATGGATTGCCAAGGCTTGCACCAAAATACAAGGGCAGGTGACTAGTGGGGCGACTTCCTTTGGACAGAAAGCAGCTGCTGTTGGTCTGGCAGCTGATCATGGACCAACCCATGATATGGTGAAAGCATTTAAAAGCCGAAGAGATCTCATCATCAGACTGCTCGAAGAAATCCCGCTATTGCGCGTTAACCGCCCGCAGGGAGCATTTTATATTTTTCCTGATGTATCGGGCTATTTTGGTAAAACATCGGCAACAGGATATCATGTCAAAGACGCAGATGATATGAGTTTGTTTCTACTGTCGGAGGCACACGTCAGTACAGTTTCAGGGGTCGCTTTTGGAAATCCTGATTGCATCAGATTATCCTATGCCACTTCTGATGCTAAAATAAAGGATGCTGCACAGCGGATTGCTGAGGCATTGAGCACACTAGCCTGAACTACCGAATCAATTTAAAATCCTGTTCCTGATAGCGAAGTATTCTTATCCTTCGGTTTTCATAGTATAATGGGACTTTCATCTCTTTCAGTTCAATCGTATGCTCATTGTAGACAGGTTGCAGATTAAAACCAGAAGCAAATCCATCATTGAATAAGTCTTGATGGTGAATCAACCCTTCCGGCCCTTCTTTACTCACTGATTTTGCCAACCACACCATAAAATCATATCCCATAAAGGCATTTATATCCGGAACTACATGAAACTTGTTGAAAAACCTTTTTCTGAAATCATCATACCCGGGATGATCAACATCAATGAAGGAAGAAATACTCAAATGCAGATCCAGGCTTTCCAGATAATTAGGATTGAGATTTGTAAAACCGACCCATTGAGGTAAGCCAAAAACAACGATATCGCGAACATTATTGACCTCATGCAGCTTCCTCAGAAATTCATTGACAAAAGCTTCATCTGATCTTGAATAATACGGTAAAACAAAAACGGTCGTTTCAAGCGTATCCATTAGGATTCGCACATCCGTTTCCATTAAATCAGGAGTGGTATCGGTCACAATCAGTTCTTTAAAGAGCTGCGAATCACTCTCCGTAAAAAGTTTCACACGATTTCGTTCACTTTCAGCATCCCGACCTACCACATACACGTCATCATCACTGTATTGTTCTTGAATATACGTTATAAGGGCTTCCGCATGCGCTTCCAATCCGGCATATAATTGGAGAAAGAATGGATTTTCACCTTCTGTGCGAAACGCCGGACGCCATGGGGAAATCACCATGGTTTCATTGGCCAGCCCCAGCGCAGCATAACTTTCAATATCCCTTTTCTCGTATGGCCCTACGATAACATCTGCCTGTTGTATAGCCCTCTTTTTAGAAAGCGTTGGAAACGAATTAGTCACCGCTTCAGCATCAAAAGCCTGGATGTTAATCGGAAGATTCAATGCTTTCAGATCATCTAGTGCCAGTACGATCCCCCCATAGTAATGTAAATACCGATTTAGTTTTGGATCCTGTTGCTCACTGAACAGTGGAGCCCGGGAAGCATCAAATGGCATCAGCAAGGCGATCTCTACCGGATGATCAGCAGTCGGCATTATGCTCTTCACATCTTCATCCGTGACAATGGGGGGAGTACTATCTTCCACCCATCGCACCGTATCCACGACTATCTCATCGCTAGGAACAAGAATTATTTTGCCGGTAGCCGGATCATACTTTTCAACCATCTCCCCGGCCTGTTCCAATTTAGGATCCTTCGTAGTGACCGGCTTGTCAATTGTGCGCTTTTGAGAAGTGCAGGAACAGATCAATGCAATCGCCAATACAAGGAGATAGTGATTATTCCCATTCAATCGTAGCCGGTGGCTTTGTACTGATATCATAGACGACTCTGTTGATGCCCTTTACTTTATTAATGATCTCACTGGAAATCTCAGCAAGTATTTCGTGTGGAATTTTACTCCACTCAGCCGTCATGCCATCCATTGAATTGACCGCTCTGAGCGCCACTGCATTTTCATAACTCCGCTCATCACCCATGACTCCAACGGATAAAACCGGGAGCAATATTGCCCCGGATTGCCAGATTTTATCATACCAGCCATGCTTGCGAAGAATGGCGGTATAAATAGCATCTGCCTCCTGAAGTGTTCTGACTTTTTCCGGCGTGACATCACTGATTATCCGTATTGCTAATCCGGGTCCGGGAAATGGATGTCTGCCGAGTAAATCTTTATTGATCCCAAGTGCTTTTCCGACCTGGCGCACCTCGTCCTTAAACAACATGCGCAATGGCTCAACAATCTTTAATTTTAAATGCTCCGGCAACCCACCAACATTGTGGTGCGATTTGATAGTGGCGGATGGCCCATGCACGGAGACAGATTCAATGACATCGGGATATATTGTTCCTTGTCCAAGCCATTTGACTTCCGGGTAAGCCGCAGCTTCCTCTTCAAAAACTTCAATAAACAATCTGCCGATGGCTTTCCTTTTTGACTCAGGATCCGTCACGTCTTTCAGTGCAGTATAAAACTTTTCTTTTGCATCAATCCCATGAATATTGAGTCCCATGCCTTCATAATTTTTAAGCACTTCTTCAAATTCATTTTTTCGTAATAAGCCATTATCAACAAAAAAACAGTGGAGCTTATCACCTATTGCCTTATGCAATAGAATCGCGCCGACGGTACTATCTACACCACCTGAAAGTGCCATTAGCACTTCTTCTCCATTCGTGAGCCCCCTAATATTTTCAATGGTCTCTTCAATAAACTGATCAGGCGTCCATCGCTCAGTAAGCCCTGCTATCCCTCTGAGGAAATTAGATAGCATCACCTGGCCATCCAGAGAATGGGTCACTTCAGGATGAAACTGCACGCAGCAAATCATTTCGCCAAATTGTCCGGGTTGACTGGCGTAGGCAGCCACCGGAATACTTTCTGTGTTGGCAAGCAATTCAAATCCTTTTGGCATTTCCAGAATGGTATCTCCATGTGACATCCAGATCTGAGAGTCCTGAGGCATATTTACAAAAAGAGGATGGTTTGCATTCAGGATATTCAGGTGAGCTTTTCCGTATTCACGGCGATCAGAGCGCGCGACTTCACCTCCAAACGTATCAGCGATATATTGTGCACCATAGCAAATGCCAAGGATAGGCATCTTGCCAACCCATGCTGATATATCAGGCTTAAGGGCATTTTCATCACGCACCGAAAATGGACTTCCCGAAAGGATTAATGCTTTTACATCTGAAGGAATAGTTTCCGGCAGGGCATTGTAAGGAATGATTTCACTGTAGATTTCCAGTTCACGGACACGGCGGGCGATCAACTGCGTGTATTGCGCTCCGAAGTCAAGTATGAGTACTTTTTCCTTCATCAGGGTATGGCTAAAATTTTATAGTTGTATGAATAATTTAGCTTGTCAAATCAAACTACTCACGACCGATTAATCTTCTAAGAGTCCCCGACCTTCTTTCTGAATATTGCCTTCTTCCAAAAGTGATTTCATCAGTGTATCTAAAATTCCATTGACAAAGTCCTTGCTTTTTGGTGTGCTGTACTCTTTTGAGATGTCAACATACTCATCGAGCGTTACCTTGGTTGGAATCGTTGGAAAATAAATGAACTCCACTAAGGCCATCTTTATGATGATCACATCAAGAATAGCAAGGCGCTCCATCTCCCAGTTTTTAAGCGTAGGTTCAATGAGTTTCTCCAAAACATCTGCTTGCTCCATCGTCACCTCCAACAATCTGCGACCAAATTCTAGAACAGTTTCATCATCAGGAAGGTATTCCTCATAAAACTTCTCATTGACTTCCGGCAGCTGCTTGATGATTTTCTTTATAGCACCTATGACGAGTGATTTATCCTCCAGCCAAAAGGAGTATTGTTCGTCAATAATTTCTTCATAAATCTCATTTTTACGGAGATCTCTGTAGGTATTCAGTAAAAATTCGCGGTGGGCTGCTTCATCAGTTTCCCCAAGGACATATTCGCGATATTCCGGGGTTTTTGAAAAGGTCTTATAGATCTTCATCATCAGATCCTGATCCGGTTTGATAGCGCCAAATCGTTTTTTAAAATAACCCTGCAATGAGTTGTTTTGCACCAGACTTTGCACCAATGAATTCTGGTACAGTTTTGCATTCCACAAAGGATCATCAGCCCCCGGTCTCAATTTACCATGGCGCGCATCCCTGTCAGCTACAGATTGATGAAATACTTCTAATAAGAGGAAGAGGTTAAACAACAGGCTTTCGTAGGCCAGATCTACTGATTTGTCATAGCTTTTAAGCAGCTCATTTGCATTAACACCGGGGTCTCGATCCAGGGAATAAAGTAATTGCATGATCTTAACCCTTATACTTCTCCTACTTACCATATCGGTTATGCCTCAGATTGATTCAACGAACATTATTCCGCGAAATTAAAACATATTTGAACTTACTGAAGTAAAACGAATAATAATTTTACAAATATGTTGCCTTAAGCAGTCGGTTTAACGGACTATTTTTCTAAATCCAAGGTTTTTGGCAGGTGTTTGATATGCCACTTGTTCATCACTTTACCACCTTTTAGATGGACTACCCCCGGGTTGGAACGAATGATTGTCTTCAACAGAATATCATCCACTTCATACCATTCTACCCGACTGTCTGTAGCCTCCTTAAAGGAAGCCAGCTTTTCCTCTCCTGCCCCACCAGCCAGTGCGTATACCGTAGCACCTTGTTGCATGACGTTGTCCATCAATGGATTTACCTTGTCCGTATACCATTTGATATAATCTTCGTCCCACTTGTATCTTTCAATAATCTCTTTGTGTGAATCGATTTTGTCAATGCTTTTAACCAGCATAAGACTATCTGTCCCTACATTCAGGGAATCGACTACCCAAACTGTATCAGAGACCATGATCGATTCATCGTATGGTTCTCCTTTTAATTTATAGGCAACAATAAGGAATACATCTCCCTCATCGGTCAGAATATCTTCCGCCAGATCAAATCCATCGTGACTCATGATTGAAAACTCACTCACTTTGGTAGCCGGAATAGCCGGTTCTGTTTTGATTTGCTCAAGCACCTCCCATTTATCCTTCGGATAATTCGCCAGATTCTTCAGGAAATCTGCATTAGGAATCTCCTGAATCTCCCCGCTTTCTCTGTTTTGAATTTTCCAGGCGACCACCGTCACAGAAGCTGCGGCCTCTTCCTCGAGCGTTTTCTTTTCATATAAATCAGTGCCTACGCTAAAAGGTCTGAAATCGACCATGGGTAATCCCCAATAGAAACCACTCAGACAGAAAAACAGAAGAAAAACCGTTGTCGCGCTAACGATTGACATACCCATTTTAGGTGTAAACAACTGATGCATGTCCTTATGACGAAAAACAAAATAGATAGCCGGTACCAGCAAAACGATATCCTTAAAAAACGAAGTCTTTGGTTCCAACTTGATAAAATCTCCGAAACATCCACAATCCGTTACTCTCATATTCGTGGCCGTATAAGGGCCCCAGTCTCCAAATTGAAAGAAATTGACATCCCCCGGCACGTATCCGGTCATGTAGGTAAAGCCGGTCAGAATGGTAAAAAAGACCACCAGAAGAAGGAACGCCCAACTCGTCAGTTTTGATTTATAGCCAATAATCAGCATCAGTCCAAGGACTATCTCGAACAGAATCATACCGACCGAAAACACAAGCGATATACTGCTCAAAAAGGGGAATATCGGCGCTATAAAACTCATCGCAGTATCAGCAAACGTGTACTGAAATTCTGTAAAATATTGCTCCATCTTAAAGGCAGTACCCATGGGATCAACCGCCTTGACTAAACCGGAAATGATAAACAGCACACCGGTGAAGTTTTGAAGGAAAGTCATCCCCCAGTTTTTATGGCCTTTTTTCAAAAAACCAATTAACGCAGTGAGTACGATGGCAATAATGGCAATGTATAAAATGAGAACTTGAAGTGTCATATGGTTTGTTATTCTTCTAAACGGATTAACGCAAAAATGCAATAATTGATGATGTCCATATAATTGGCATCTACTCCCTCTGAAGCCAGAAGAAGTCCTTCGTTATTTTCTATCTGTTTGATGCGGAGGATCTTCATCAGAATCAGATCCGTATAGCTACTGATCCGCATATCCCGCCAAATCTCCCCGTAGTCATGGTTTTTATCCTGAAAAAGCTGTCTGGTCTTACTGACGCAGGTATCATATAAAGGCTCCAGTACCGCAATAGGGATATCTTGCTCGGCACCATCCTCCAGATCATGCTGGATAAGCGCCATCAGGCAGTAGTTGATCATGCCTATATATTCATCCTCCACGCGGTCTTCCACTTTACGTGTACCTTGTTCTTCGATCGTTCTGACGCGGGAAGCCTTGATGTAGATTTGGTCTGTGAGAGAAGATAGTCTGAGTATCCGCCATGCCGTACCGTAATCCTTGTTTTTACGAAGGAATAAGGCCTTGCAGGTATGGATGACACTATCGTATTGGCTAAGACTTTGTTCCACGGATGATAGATATATAAAGTTGTACGATGAAGTAAAAATGAATGATGATCAGCTGGTAAACAGCAAAATCAGGTACAAAGATTATCAAAAAATTAATTTTGGCCTGTTAATAGAGACCTAAACCAATATTCGGATGATCTTCTTTTGGGATATTATAGCATCTACCCTGATCGGTATTGGCCTAAAGCTCTTCTCCCGTTTCAAGGTAAACACCTTTAATGCGATCGTGATCAATTACACGGTTTGCCTTATGCTGGGCACGCTGCTCGATCCACAGGTCAGTGTTCCTTTTTCAAGCGATATCATCACATCCCCCTGGTTCAAATTCGATGTTATCCTGGGCGCCTTGTTTATCGTTGGCTTCAATTTAAATGCATATGCTATTCAAACCGCCGGGATCACGCTGACCTCATTAATGCAGCGTATGTCCCTGATCCTTACGGTCACCTATACGGTAGTGTTTTTTCATGAGCATTTTGGATTATTGGAGATCTCAGGTATTACACTTGCTATTCTGGCCATTATCGCCATAAACCAAAAAGGAAAAAAATTCAATCTGGCAGGTGACACACCGTTTCCCTGGATATTAATGATTGTGTTAGTGCTGGCTGCTGTTATTGAAATCCTGCTATTTTTTGTTGAAAAAACAGGGATCACCGGTGAATCCCAATTGGCATTTACTACACATGCTTTTGGGAGTGCGGCCGTCTTTGGCTGGATATCCTTTGGATGGTTATTTTTGAGAAAAAAACTAAAGATCACCTCCAGAGATGTGATCGGTGGTATCCTTCTGGGCATTCCCAATTTCTTTTCGATCTATTTGCTCATGGTCATGCTCAACCAGGGCTGGAATGGTTCGATTCTGTACCCGATGATCAATGTCACTGTCCTGTTGCTTTCCACGCTGACGGCTGTCATGGCTTTTCGTGAAAAACTTAGCCGCATAAATTGGATTGGTGTAACGTTTGCGACTATTGCCATTCTTTTGATTGCTTATGCCCATTTGCAACATCAGTGAAAGGAGACATGAGACTTTTTGACCTGAGACCTTAGACAGATTGATTGATGTGGTGATTAGGTGATGTAGTGATTAAAAGATAATCATTTAAACAATGGGACATAAGAATATTAGACACGCAGAACAGGTGGCGATAGGCAAAGGGCGCATAGCATGGGGCTCAGTTCAGCGGAAGGCATAGATCAGAGAGGTAATAAACTAAATCGACATATGACCTCATCACGAAATCATTAAATAACTAAATCACCTAATCACCACATCACTCAATATGCCCGACAGAAGCGACAAATTCATTACCATCTCCTCCTCCGCTGAAGGCTATTACATGGAACGTGGAAGTAAGTTTCTCGCTTATATAAGTCCGATTGGAAGTGAAGAGGAGTTTAGTCAGTTCCTGCAATCGATTAAAAAAGATCATCCAAAGGCACGTCATTTTTGTTCGGCTCTTCGACTTCATCCGGATGCTTCTCTTGAACGATCAAATGACGATGGGGAGCCTTCCGGTTCAGCGGGAAAACCCATTTTAGGTCAGCTTGTCAAAAACGATTTAACGAATATTTGTGCTGTAGTCGTTCGCTACTTTGGTGGCACCAAACTCGGCATCCCCGGCTTAATAGAAGCTTACAAAACCAGTACAGCCAATGCCATTGAAGCCGCTCAAAAAGTTGAACGTCATGTCATGACCAAAGCAAGTATCAAAATAAGCTATGATGCTTTTCCCCACTTTCTAAACTACTGCAAACAAAAAGAGATACCGGTACTGGACGAAGTTTATACAGAAGAAGCACTAATCATCATCGGGTTTAACAAATCTACAGTTCAGGATGATTTATTGCTTGCCTTGAAGGATTTTAGTCAAATGGATTTCGAAATTATTGAGGACTATACGAAGCATTTAAATATCAAAATTGATTTTATTGATGAAGATGTTATTGTTTAAGGCAGAGAAGAAGAAGGGCTTATGGTGAAAATAAATTCGGCTATCTTTTACAGCGCTTCAATTCTAAAAGGGCGATAGTCATTCCACTAAACTCTCTCAACAACATGCGCCTAAGGCGCCTCGTGCTAAACCAAAGAGACCGAAAGGTATCTTGACTCAACACAATATCCACCGGAAAAACAAAAAAAAGACGCTTCTGCCATTGCGTGCTAATTTTACATTGAAATTGATTCGCATTACTCGCGTGAACCCCCTTTGCCCCCTAAATGGGGGTACTTGTATTCTATGATTTTTCTTTTTTTTCCTTGCGTGCGGTTTTTTTCCTTTGCCTTTGCATGCAAATAAATGTTTCCCTCAAGAAAAATGGAAAAAGCTAATAGTATCTATATTCTTTGCAACTTTACATCGCTATGAAGCTCATTGGACTTACAGGAGGAATTGGCTCAGGAAAATCTACTGTGGCCGGTATGTTTCAAACATTGGGTATCGCCGTGTATGAATCTGACCATCGTGCAAAAGTTTTAATGCATGAAAACGAAAATGTTCGATCCGGCGTTCAAACGTTATTTGGAAGAGATGCATTTCTACCGGATGGCTCCGTAAACCGGCAGTGGATCGCCTCAAAGGTTTTTAACAATACTAATCTATTAAAAAAACTAAATGCAATCGTTCACCCGGCTGTGTATCATGACTTACTTGCCTGGGCAGAAGAATCAGAACAGAAAGCAGCACCATATCTGATTCAGGAAAGCGCTATCCTTTTCGAAGAAAACTTAACGGACCGATTAGACGCCATTATCCTTGTCATTGCAGACGAAGAGACTAGAATTCAACGCGTAGTCGATCGAGACAAAACAAGTGCAGAACAAGTTCGTCAGCGAATAAGTCATCAATGGCCGGATCAGAACAAAATCCCTTTAGCCGATTATGTGATTTACAATGATAGTGGCCGATCACTCATTGAGCAGGTGAGGGATATACATCATATGATTTTAGAAATAAGCTGAGGATTGTTTTTGCAGAACGCTCTACCCTAAGGGCAAAGCATACTTTTCGCTCTATTGTTTTCTAAATTCACCAATGACTTTTTCAATAATGTCACAACATTCATGAATCTGATCCTCCGTCATCACCAAAGGCGGTGAGAAACGAATAATGTTGCCATGCGTGGGTTTGGCTAATAGCCCATTTTCTGAGAGTCGCACGCAGATATTCCAGGCGAGTTTACCTTCTTCTGAATCATCCAGCACAATCGCATTAAGGAGTCCTTTACCTCTCACTAATGTGACTATCGGATTGGATTCGATCATTCGACGCATACGATCTCTGAAGATCCTTCCAAGTTGTTCTGCGTTGGCATCGAGTCGTTCATCTCTGATCACGTCCAATGCAGCCATACTTACTACACAGGCCAGTGGATTTCCACCGAAGGTAGATCCATGTTCTCCGGGACGAATGCAAAGCATCACATCGTCATTGGCCAGGATGGCGGAAACCGGTAATACCCCACCAGAAATGGCTTTTCCAAGAATAAGTATATCAGGTTTCACTTCAGGTTGGTTTTCACAAAATCCATCGCAACTACAATTACCGCATGTTGCCAGGAGTTTTCCTGTTCGCGCGATGCCTGTTTGTACCTCATCAGCAATCATGAGGATATTTTTATCAGTACACTGCTTTCTGATAAAGGGAAGATAATCTGCATCCGGCACCACAACGCCGGCTTCACCCTGAATAGGCTCTACAAGAACTCCTGCTACATTCGGATCCTCAAGTGCTTCTGCCATGGCCGCCTGATCATTATAGGGAACTATGATAATACCCGGAAGATACGGGCCAAATCCAGAGGTACTCAAAGGATCTGTTGAAGCAGAAATAACCCCCAATGTTCGTCCATGAAAATTACCCTCAACGAAAACTATCTTGGCGGACTGATCTGTCAAACCTTTCTTTTCGTAAGCCCACTTTCGGCAAAGCTTGATGGCTGATTCAACCGCCTCAACGCCGGAATTGGCGATGAGTGCTTTGTCAAATCCAAAGTATGAAGTGAGATATTCCTCATACACCCCTAACTTATTGTTGTAAAATGCTCTTGAAGTGAGCGTCAACTCACTGGCCTGATCCACCAGAGCTTTTATAATTCTTGGGTGGCAATGCCCTTGATTGACCGCACTGTAAGCCGATAAAAAATCGTAATACTTTTTTCCTTCTGCATCCCAAAGGAATACTCCTTCTCCTTTGGTTAGGACAACCGGCAGCGGATGATAATTATGGGCTCCGTACTTGTCTTCCAGGTCAATGAAATAGGCTGATTTTTTAACTGTCTCTGTGCTCATAATTGGAAAATTTTAGCCCATAAAAGTACCACCTTTTTGAGGAACAATCGAGATAATGGAGACCTGTGACTTATGGACCTGAGACTTGGGATTTTTAGAACTGAGACTTTTCGACGCGCGAAGCGCGACTCACTTATCATTAAATCACCCCATGCCCCATGCTCCCTGCCCAATCACCAAATCACTCCATCACTAAATCAAAAAAATGTGCCAAAATGGCAGATATTCTCTATCTTTGATCCCCTTTTAAAATATGAATCCAACAGTTTCCAATAGCAAAAACATCGATGAATCCCGACAGGGAGAAGCATTCTATAATACTGATTCAGAGGTTATTAACCATGGAAATCTAAAGCAGTTTTATATAGAAAGCTATGGATGTTCAATGAATTTCAGCGACAGTGAAATCGTGGCTTCCATTCTATCTGATTGCCAGTATAGGCCAACCAGGGATATAGAAAGCGCAGACCTGGTATTATTGAATACTTGCTCTATCCGGGAAAAGGCAGAAGATACCGTCAGACAGCGCTTAAGAGTCATCGACAAAATGAAGAAACGAAGACCCGGTATGACGGTGGGCGTTTTAGGATGCATGGCTGAACGTCTGAAAAAAACACTGCTGGAGGAAGAAAAGCTGGTGGATCTTGTCGTTGGACCGGATGCCTACAGAGATCTTCCCAACCTTCTGGGGCAGGTGGATGATGGTGATAAAGGAATCAATGTCCTCCTCTCAAGGGATGAAACATACGCTGATATCAATCCGGTTCGCCTGGAAAGCAATGGCGTGACTGCTTTTATCTCCATCATGCGGGGTTGTGACAACATGTGTTCGTTTTGTGTCGTTCCATTTACCAGAGGAAGAGAGCGCTCCAGAGACCCGTTTACCATTGTATCAGAAGCCACGCACCTGTTTGATAATGGCTACCGGGAAATAACCTTGTTGGGGCAAAATGTAGATTCCTACAAATGGATCCATCCGGAAACGCATGAAACATATTCCTTTGCAAAACTACTTGAGCTCGTAGCGCTTATTCATCCGGACTTGCGTGTTCGCTTCAGCACATCACACCCAAAGGATATGCTGGATGATGTTCTCTACATCATGGCTCGATACGAAAACATTTGCAGCTACATTCATCTGCCGATTCAGTCGGGTAACAGTCGTATCCTTTCGTTGATGAACAGAACTTATGATCGTGCATGGTATGAAGATCGAATTCGAGCGATCAGAAAGATTGTACCGGATTGCGCTATATCATCTGACATCATCGCTGGCTTCTGCACTGAGACGGAAGAGGAGCATCAGGACACTCTGTCGATGATCAGCTGGGCAGATTACAGTATGAGTTATATGTTTAAATACTCAGAACGGCCTGGTACACTGGCTGCCAGAAAGTACACAGATGATATACCTGAAGAAATAAAACAGCGACGACTCAGTGAAATTGTCGCCATGCAGAGTGAAGTTTCGCTAAAAAATCTTACGCGTGATATCGGTCACACATTCAAAGTGCTGATTGAAGGCGATTCGAAAAAATCAAATCTTGATTTTAAAGGACGGAGCGCTCAGAACAAAATGATCATCTTTCCTAAGCAACCCGGCTTAAAACCCGGCGATTATGTGCAAGTCCTGATTGAATCAGCAACCAGTGCCACATTGATGGGGCGCATTGTGCCTAACTAATAATTATATTCAATGAGTTCAATAGCAGCTATCAAACAACGATTCGGTCTGGTCGGAAAATCAGCGGTCTATGATAGAGCCCTGAATACCGCTATTCGTGTTGCCGCGACTGATCTCACTGTTTTAATCACCGGAGAAAGTGGTGTCGGAAAAGAAATTTTCAGTCAGATTATCCATGCCTTAAGCACCAGAAAACATAACAAATTTATTGCCGTCAACTGCGGAGCTATACCGCAAGGGACAATCAATTCTGAATTGTTTGGACATGAAAAAGGGGCTTTTACAGGAGCGACCGCTGACCGCAAAGGTTACTTTGAAACCGTGGACGGCGGTACTATTTTTCTTGATGAGATCAGTGAGATGCCCCTGGACACCCAATCCTATCTACTGCGTGTATTGGAGTCAGGAGAATACATTCGGGTAGGTTCCTCCACGACGCAAA
This sequence comes from Bacteroidota bacterium, assembly GCA_024642665.1. Classification (GTDB taxonomy): domain Bacteria; phylum Bacteroidota; class Bacteroidia; order Chitinophagales; family Saprospiraceae; genus Opimibacter. The sequence continues at coordinate 37,910 of JAHEAR010000021.1, read as the reverse complement.
AAACCGATGTGCGTGTCATTGCCGCCAGCAATGTTGATCTCATGAAAGCTATTCAGCAAGGAAAGTTCAGAGAAGATTTGTATTACAGGCTCAATACGGTTCCCATCCACATTCCAAGTCTAAAAGAACGTATCGAAGACATCCCTATCCTCATCAGACGATTTGCGGTTGATTTTGCAGAAGCCTACCATACAGATTCGATTCATTTGGATGAACAGTCCAAAACGCTTTTGATGAAATATCCCTGGCCGGGAAATATCAGAGAGCTTAAAAATCTGGTAGAGCAGCTGAGTGTCCTTTCAGAGGATAAAGTGATAGATGTCGATACCATCATTGGAATTGCACCGCACATCACCAAAACTAATCTTCCCGCACTTACAAAAGGCAAGGACAGTCTTCAGGAAAGAGAGATTCTGTACAAATTGCTTTTTGATATGAAAGGAGACTTACATGATCTGAAACAATTGGTATTTGAATTGATTCGCGGTAATAATCTTCGGATGCCGGACACAATCAGCTTCAATGCTTTTGATAAGCAAATGGCTAATGACGATGTGATTGCTCCTGAGCCATGGAAAAGCCCCTCTATCCCGGAAATTTCAGGATCTGCGTCACATAATGATCGGCAACCTATCATTCTGGATGAGAAAAAATATGATCGCACGGAAGTGGTCGACGATCATCTCGCGCTGGAGGATATGGAAAAAGAAATGATCCGAAAATCACTTAAACGACATGGCGGGCGCAGAAAAGAAGCTGCCATCGAACTTGGCATTTCTGAACGAACCCTCTACCGAAAGATCAAACAATACGATATTTAATCAAAAGAAATTAACCGCTGATTGCAAATGAATAGCATCCTGAGATTACTTTTACTGAGTCTTTTTCTCCCCGTTATAGCGGGATGCGGATGCAAGGTTTCCATGAACGGATACAGCATAGATCCTCTGGCAAAAACATTTTATGTCGGGACTTTCAAACAGAAAGCTCAGAATGCCCCTGCAACAATAGCCAATACCTTTCAAGAACAGCTTAAAGACAAAGTGGCCCGGCAGTCGAAATTGAAATACATTGATACGGATGCTGATCTTGAATTTAATGGTTCGATTGAAAACTATGTCGTAATGGCGGTGGCTCCTCGGCCGGATGAACAGACCTCATTTAACCGGCTGACCATCTATGTCGCCATTGACTATACGAATAATCTGGATGAAAAGGATCAATGGACCAAGACCTTTTCGCATTTTGCTGACTTCCCTTCGGATCAAAACCTTCTACAGGTGCAGGATGAGCTCATCGTTATTATCTTTAATCAAATTCTGGAAGACGTTTTTAACGAGGCCTTTACAAATTGGTAGCCCTTGCGCATGGAAGAGAAAGATTTTAAAAATACCCTTACCCCTGGTCTACCGGAAGCGCTTCATCCTGAGATAGCCAATGGTGTTTCATTTGCTGAAAGTGATCATGCTTTTAAACTACTTAGTCCTGATCCAACCAAAACGCTTGAAGACCTACTTCCATCCTTTACTGCTTATGTTCAAAGTAAGGATTCTGAGAATGTATTGGCACCCGATGACGAGGGCACACCTTCTCCTGATACCTTAAAGGCTGATGTGAATAAACCTGTCAAAACATTAAATGAAGAATCCGGCGCTGCAAATGAGACCGACACCAAAGCATCCCGGAAGATAAAACCCAAGAAAACCAAAGAAGTTAAACCGCCCCTTGAAGATGATAGCGCTGCGCTGATTCTGCCAAAATCAATTGAACCGCCATCCTCAGAAATAGCTCCACTGCCTGAAGATGAACAGGATACCAAAAAGGCCCCAACCCCGGGAAAACGAATCTTAAAAGCTGCAAAAGTTGTTCAAAAACAGCAAAAGGATAAAAAAGAGAAATTAAAGAAATCTGCAGTAAAAAAGGCTGCAGCGAAGAAAAAGCCGGCCAAAAAGGTGGTGAGCGGAAAAACACCGGCAAAAAAAGTCCCTGCTAAAAAAGTCCCGACTAAAAAGACCTCACCAGTCAAAATAGTAACTCAAACACCGGCAGTTATAAAAGCAGTTGTCAAAAATGTCTCTTCCCGTGAAAAATTCACTTTGTCGCCATTCACCCAATGGTTGAAGGATCTGGGTGGTGCTGATTATGTGCACCCCTATGATGATGATTTTGCGTTGTCACAGGAAAAAGGCGCCTTAAATGAGGTTATATCAGAGACTTACGCCGATGTATTGGCTGCGCAGGGCTATAAGGAGCGGGCCATTGAGATGTATCTTAAGCTCATTGAAAAATATCCGGAAAAAAGTAGTTTCTTTGCAGCCAAAATAGAGGCTTTACAGTAATTATATCGTTTTGTCATGCTCAAGTTAATCACAATCATCATTGCCCTTATCTGTGTCCTCCTGATGGCGGTTATTCTAATCCAGAATCCCAAAGGGGGAGGTGTGGACAGCACTTTCGGCGGGCAGAGTGCCAACCAAATGTTCGGTGCAGCCAAATCCGTTGATTTTATCGAAAAATTGACCTGGGGTCTTACGGCAGCACTATTTGGTCTTTGTGTTTTTGCCAGTTTCTTTGTCCAGTAAGCACTTTTTACGATTTCATCGAGTTATCACAACAATTTTGATTCCCTGACGTCTTCTTGACAGGGCATATAGGCCTTTGTCATATTGGCAGCGATTCCGGCACATCGGAAAGTAAAAATATAATAGCAGGTCTGAGAAACTCAACAATGCTGAAATTTTGTCAGGTATACCCCAACTGGTACATCTTATGATAATAGGTACCTGTAATGGAATGCTTAATATATACTCAACAATAAAATCATTAAAATCTATGAAACTTAAACCTATCAATGACCGGATCGTGATTAAACCTGCTCCCGCTGAAGAAAAGACAAAGGGAGGGATTATCATCCCGGATACAGCGAAAGAAAAACCCCAACGCGGTGAGGTTATAGCCGTTGGTCCTGGAAAGGAAGATGTTAAAATGACTGTCAAACCAGGTGACATTGTCCTGTATGGAAAATATTCCGGGCAGGAATTGAGCCATGAAGGTGTTGACTATCTGATCATGCGAGAAGATGACGTATTAGTCATCATTGGGTAAACTTTTATAGAAAGCAAACCTCCATTTAACTATTCAACATTAACAAAATAAAATACTATAAACATGGCTAAAGAAATTAGCTTTAATTCAGAGGCAAGAGAAAAACTCAAAGAAGGTGTCGATGCATTATGCAATGCTGTTAAGGTGACCCTCGGCCCTAAAGGACGCAATGTAATACTTCAGAAAAGTTTCGGTGCTCCACTGATCACTAAGGATGGTGTCACAGTGGCAAAAGAGATCGAACTGGATGATGCCGTTCAGAACATGGGCGCTCAACTCGTCAAAGAAGTAGCTTCCAAGACCAATGATATCGCCGGAGATGGCACGACTACTGCTACTGTGCTTGCACAGGCAATGGTCAACATCGGTTTTAAAAATGTTGTGGCCGGTGCGAATCCAATGGATCTTAAGCGTGGTATTGACCAGGCTACTAAAGTCGTCATTGAAGACCTGCAGAAGCAGTCCGAGGTGATCGGCGACGATTTCGAAAAAATCAAGCAGGTAGGCTCTATTTCTGCAAACAATGATGAAGAGATCGGATCACTTATCGCTGATGCGATGAAGCGCGTTTCTAAGGATGGTGTAATCACTGTTGAGGAAGCCAAGGGAACAGATACCTACGTGGAAGAAGTGAGAGGGATGCAATTTGACAGAGGTTATCTTTCACCATATTTCGTTACAGATACAGAAAAAATGACTTCAGAGTATGAAGATCCGTTTATCCTGATCTATGACAAGAAGATCTCCAATATGCAGGAAGTGGTGCCACTACTGGAAAAAGTGATTGCCTCCGGTCGTCCACTTTTGATTATTGCTGAGGATATCGAAAGTCAGGCACTTGGTGTTTTGGTCGTCAACCGTCTTCGTGCACAATTGAAGATCGTTGCTGTTAAAGCACCTGGTTTTGGTGACCGTCGAAAAGCAATGCTGGAAGATATCGCGATCCTTACCGGTGGTACTGTCATCAGTGAAGAAAAAGGATACAAACTCGAGAATGTAGAACTTGAGCAATTGGGAATCGCTGAAAAAATCGCCATTGATAAGGATAATACAACTATTGTAAATGGTAGCGGAACAGCTGATATGATCACAGCGCGTATCAATCAAATCAAGGCGCAAATAGAAACAACTACATCAGACTATGATAAAGAAAAACTTCAGGAGCGTTTAGCTAAACTTGCCGGTGGCGTTGCAGTCTTGTATGTTGGTGCCGCTACAGAGGTGGAGATGAAAGAAAAGAAAGCTCGCGTAGATGATGCACTCAGTGCAACACGTGCTGCTGTTGAAGAAGGTATCGTCACTGGTGGAGGTATTGCCTTAGTCAATGCTATCAAATCGCTGGATGGTCTGAAAGGATCAAACGAAGATGAGACTATCGGTATACAGATTGTTAGAAAAGCACTTGAGGCCCCGATTCGCACTATCGCTGAAAATGCGGGTGTTGAAGGTTCTGTTGTCATGATGGAAGTATTGAAGAGCAAGGGATCCAAAGGATATAATGCCCGTACGGACAAGTATGAAGACCTTAAAAAGGCAGGTGTTATTGACCCTACAAAGGTGACTCGAATTGCTCTTGAAAACGCTGCATCCATTGCTGCAATGATACTCACTACCGATTGTGTCGTTAGTGATAAGAAAGAAGAGAATGGCGGTGCAGGTGGACACCATATGCCTCCCGGAGGAATGGGTGGAATGATGTAATACATTGGTACTGACTGGATAAAAAAAATCCCGCCTCTTGTCTAAGATGGCGGGATTTTTTTTTAAAAAGAAAAGGGGTAAATGGTCCGTGTGTTGAGTAAGTTTAGTTTCGATGCCTTGCGGTATCGAGGTTGAGTACTATTATCTAACGATAAAAACGTTTAGTTTTTTGATTTCTTCGATGATTGATTTTGTCACGAAATTTTATTGCTAAACCCGCTAAAAAAAAGCACCTACGGTGCTTTTTGCTAAACTTTCTAAACACTATTCCTCCTGGAAATCACAGCTTAAACTGCCATTTCAATTCCTTTAGCAGGAACAGTCCAGCCTTTCTTATCTGCAATCGTACCGTAGCGCAATTGATTTATTTCTGTTCGAATGGAAGTGGAAAGATCCCAATTCTTACTTTCAAAACGCAGGAACATGTCGCCGTATTTGACTTCTTCCACATTGGCTACAAGTGCCGCCGTACCTGTTCCAAATACTTCGATCAATTCACCAGCTTCATATCTGCTGACGATTTCATCCATGGAAAGCTCACGTTCATTCACTGTCAATCCTTTGTCTTTCATGATTTCAATAGCCGTCATTCGTGTGATACCCTTTAGGATAGCACCGGTAGTCGACGGCGTTACGACTTCATTTTTGAAAACAAAAAAGATATTCATTGTACCGACTTCCTGAACGAACTTTCGCTTTTCAGCATCTAACCAAAGTAACTGATCATATCCTTTTTCCCGGCCTTGCTTTGAAGGGTATAAGGCTGCTGCATAATTTCCTGAAGTCTTTGCCTCACCTACCCCACCGATCGCTGCACGGATATAGTGCTGCTCCACAAGGAGCTTGATGGGTTTTGGATAATATGGACCAACCGGTAAACAGATGATCATAAATTTGTACGTAAAGGATGCTCTGACTCCAATCATTTCATCCATGGCAAACATAAATGGTCGCACATAAAGAGCACTCCCTTCAATTTTTGGAATCCACTCCTTTTCCAGCCCTACAATCGCATGAATAGCTTCCACAAAAATCTCCTCAGGAAGTTCAGGCATACACATCCTTTTGGCTGAGGCATTCATGCGTTTGGCATGAAGTTCCGGACGAAACAATAAAGGAACACCCTCTTTTGATCTGGAGGCTTTCATCCCTTCAAAGATGGATTGACCATAATGCAGGGCCATGTTCATCGGATGAATACTCATCTTCTCGACAGGAGATATTCGGGGATTTACCCAATTTTCGCCATCATAGTCCATTTGAAACATATGATCCGAAATAATCTTTCCAAAAGGAAGGTTATGAAAATCTACCTCACCTACCCTTGATTCATTAGTCAATGTTACGTTTAGGTTCTTCATATCTTAGATTTGCTACAAAAATAATAAAAAACATTACTTTCTCATAGTCAGTATGTTATATATCGATTTTGCTAACTTTATTCTTTGATTTTACAATACCTTGCAACAAAATTTGGCAAATGTTACCGTATACGACGTATAATATACCTGAAAGCCTTGACATTAAGCCCCCATCGGGTGACCAATGGCTGTGGATTATCATCGATAATGAACCTGGGGACGAAGAAAAGACCCTCCTTGCCAAAATCTCCAATGCATTAAATGCCGATTTTGAGCAGGATACTTATTGTCTCCAAATAGCTTCTGGCGACACCAAATCGTTGGCAGCCTATGATGGACCCAAACCTAAATTGATGATCAGTTTTGGTGTTGCGCCTGCTGCTTTAGGTCTCTGGATTGATCTCCCAAAAACAGGCCTGTTGACCTTAGAACGATTCTCTTTTATTCTGACTGCTTCATTGGGGTCTCTCGCGAAGAGTTCCAATGCCAAGAAAGATTTATGGATAGCGATGCAACGCTTTATGGAATCGAAATAGTACCATGAAGCAACTTCTCTTTGCCAGTCATAATGAAAATAAAATACGTGAAGTACGCGCCATGGTATCCGGCAGGTATGAATTATTTGGGCTTCATGATGTGGAATTGACTGAAGACATTCCTGAGCCCTTTGATTCTTTTGAGGCTAATGCGCAGGCAAAAGCATTATATACTTTCAAAAAGACCGGCATTCCTTCTTTTTCAGATGATAGTGGTTTGGAAGTAATAGCGCTCAACAATCAACCCGGCATTTTATCTGCCAGATATGCGGGTCCGCAAAAAAGTGCTGAAGACAATATTGCTAAACTCCTGTTTGAACTTCGGGACATCCCTTTCAGACATGCCCGTTTTGTAGCGGTCTTTGCTTATCAAATGAATGAAGAACAATGTTACTTTTTTAAGGGTCAGGTAGAAGGCCGGATTAGCTTAACACCAATGGGTTCCGGAGGATTTGGATATGATCCTGTTTTTATTCCTGCAGGTTTTGATCAAAGCTTTGGGCAGTTAAAGGATAGCGTAAAAAAAGCAATCAGTCATCGGGCAAAAGCAATGACAAAATTCCTGAGCTTCCTGCATACAAGCACAAATTAGTTAACCCTTTAACGTGCGGGGCGGAGTTATTTAAAAAGAACATCCAATATCACTGCCGAACCAAAAAGTATACTTGCGATTCCATTTGTTTCGAAAAACGCCTGATTAATTTTAGCAAGATCATACTTAAAAACCAGAAAGTGCTGCCATGCCAATAGCCCCACGAATCCTACAGCGCCTATCCAGGAAAGGATTCCTAAGGTGGAAAACAATTGGCTTTGATACCAGGCCAGAAATCCGATCAGTAATGCACAAAGAGAGTGCAGTACAATTGAAATATTTTTTGCGCCTTGCTTACCGAATCGACCCGGCACGGAATGCAAACCGTGCGTCTGATCAAATTCTTCATCCTGTAATGCATACAGTATATCAAACCCACTGACCCATAGCATGACCATGATGCCATATAACACCGGCAATACTTCGAACCTCCCGGTCACTGCGATATATGCACCTACAGGGGCAAGCCCAAGGCCCAATCCAAGTACGAAGTGACATAACCAGGTAAATCGCTTGGTGTAGCTATACCCCAGAATAACAAGAAGAGCAATGGGTGAGAGATAAAAACATAATGTATTTATCCAAAAAGTAGTGAGTACAAAAGCAATGGACGATAGCCAGACTAAAAGAAGAGCCGATTTGGCTTTGATTACACCTGAAGGAATCTCTCGGATAGCTGTTCGCTTATTAAGGGCATCTATGTCTCGGTCAACATAGCGGTTAAATGCCATGGCGGCACTTCTTGCAAACACCATACAAAGAAAGATCAGGAGAAAAAGTACCCAGTTGATTCCACTCCCTGCAGCGGCCATGCCGAGGAAAAAAGCAAGCATCGCAAATGGCAAGGCAAAGACCGTATGCGCAAATTTGACAAGGGAGAAGTAAGACTTCATAGGACAAAATTAAAAATGCCTGTAAAGTAATACGCTTTACAGGCATTTTTTAACGATTGTAACACAAGGTTACCTAGAACTAGGTCTATTTCATTTTTTAGTTTGGCGCATCAGCCGCTTTTTCTACTGTACCTGAGATATTCAGAAAAGTTTGAGCAGGTACTGTATTAGCATTAACAGTTACACGCTTAGCTTGTTTTCCTGGCTTACCCTTACTATCAAAAACAACATCAATCACGCCTGTAGCTCCTGGTGCAATAGGCTCAGATGGCCACTTTGGAACTGTACAACCGCAGCTTCCTTTAGCACTGCTGATGATCAAAGGCTCATCTCCTGTATTGGTAAATTTGTAGGTATGAGAAACTTTCTCTCCTTCCTTTACGGTGCCGAACTCATAATCCATGTGTTCAAACTTCATCACCGTAGTAGGACCTACCGGTGCATCTGATTCTGCAGCTACTGATGATGGTTGAGCTGCCGGTGTAGAGGACACTTGAGACGCGGCCGCTGCTCCTTCAGTTTGAGTCAGGCTTTCTCTGGCTTCATCACGAGCCTCCTCGGCTCCGCTTTGGCAGGAGATCATTACTACGGATAGTAACAAAACTACTGCAGCAAATAAATTCTTTAATAGAGTCATTTTTATATAAATTTTTAGATTCTTAAATAGCTATGCAAAATTAATACAACTATACATATCTAAAAAGAATGATGTATGACTTCCTGTTAATAAGGTGTGAATCAGCGAGTAGGCCAAAGGACAATTTACCTGTGTTTCCATGGCAATAGCCTTATATTTGCACGCTCTTGGTCCCGTAGTTCAATGGATAGAATAGAAGTTTCCTAAACTTTAGATGCAGGTTCGATTCCTGCCGGGACTACAAATTTTTCATACTTCGCTTTAATCTTCCACCGGCATTCTCCTACTTTGCTGTTTTTCAAATTGTTATAATTGTTTTTACCTAACTTTAGGCCAACCTGCCAAAGCGCATGGAGGAGCCTTATCATTTTCTTAAATTGCCCCTCCCTACTTAAATGATCAAAGTCAAATTTCATGAATCACGAAGTACTTCAGTATCTTATATTAATCGCTATCACCTTAGCCATTGCTGTTGTTTTTTCACTGATCCTGCGAAAAATACTCAATGTCTTCATCGACAATTATGCAGAAAAACTAAATGCTGATCCGACCAATTTTTCTTTCATCAAAAATTCAATTGGATTTATCATTTATGCCATTGCCACTTTATTCATCTTTTTAAAAATCCCTTATTTAAAATCCCTCGGTACTGCCCTTTTCGCCGGAGCAGGAATCGTTGCGGTGATTGTTGGTTTTGCTTCCCAAAAAGCTTTTGCCAATATTATCAGCGGGATATTTATTTTGATCTTCAAACCGTACAGGATATCAGATATCATAGAATTAAAAGATGGATCCATAGGTGTCATTGAAGACATCACACTGCGACATACCCTGATTAATAATTATGAAAACAGAAGGATCGTCATACCAAATAGTGTCATCAGCGAAGAAACCATCATCAATAGCAATATCCAGGATGAGAAAATAAGAAAGCATATTGTCTTTTCGATAAGTTATGATTCCAGCATTGATAAAGCAATGGATATTATTCGCTCCGAAGCAGAAAAACATCCCCTCTTTCTGGACAATCGGGATAAGGAAGAGATTGAATCCAATCATCCGGCCGTCATCATACGGGTGATTGCGCTTTCAGATTATTCTGTTGATTTAAAAGCATATATCTGGACAGAAGGAAGCGACAATGCTTTTGTCCTCATGTGCGATATGCTCAAATCGGTTAAAGAGCGCTTTGAACGCGAAGGCATTGAAATTCCTTTTCCTTATCGAACGATCGTTTATAAAAAAGATTTCGCACCCCCTGAACCTTAGCGTACCTGATTCAAAGTATGTAAGGTGCTGCCTTTATTAAATTCTAGGCTATTGATCAATAGCTTTATGATAATCATTCAAAGCAATTTCATACAAGTGCTTCATCGGATTATCTGCATTAAGGAGCATGGTTGGACTTACCAGCCCTTTGACCTTCCATTCACCTGTCGGTGTTTTTAGTACTGTGATAATTGGAATTATCTCATCCAGATTAAACCAATCGCCTCGCTCATGATCAAAGTGTATCCGACAAGGATACTCCCCATCCTGATAAGAAATGCCATTTTCAAGTTGCTGTAATGGTGCGGATGTCATGATGGATATATTTCAATAACAAAAATAAGGGATTGAAGCGAAAGGCAAATAGCAAGAGATCTTTCTCCTGCCTGGCGAAAACGATCTGCTCTTCAATTTTCAATTTTCACTTTCCGCCCCATCTGAATGAATCAATATCAAATCCAGCGAGATCCAACACTCGATCGACGACTGTAAGACAAGCCTTCTCAACGGAGTCCGCTCCATTATAAAACGAAGGAATCGCCGGACAAATAATTGCTCCGGCCTGGGTAAGCTTATGCATATTTTCAATGTGAATAAGACTAAAGGGGGTTTCTCTGGGAACGAGTATCAACTTTCTTCTTTCCTTCAAAATAACATCCGCGGCACGGGTCATCAGGTCATCTGAAAAGCCATGCGCTATTCTGGCCATCGAACCCATCGAACATGGGCAAACAATCATCGTTGCAAATTTAGCAGATCCACTGGCAAAAGGGGCATTGAAGTCATCCTGCCGATAGACCGTGTGTCCATAATCCTTTATGGATTTATCCTTTATCTCAAGGGCCCAGTTGATCTCCGCATTTCGGCTCATCACAATTCCTATCTCCTCATACTGCTCTGAGATCTGTTCCAGACGGTCCAATAGAAGGCGCGCATAGATCGAACCGCTTGAACCTCCCAGACCTACTATTAGTTTATGCATATATTTGTGGCTTCACCTAACAATGTAATAAAATGTCTTTATTCAGATATTGTTTAACGACGCTGTTGGTTCTTTTTACAATCCTCCTGAGTGCCCAGGAAATTCATTGGATGACCTGGGAAGAGGCCACTCAAGCCAACCAAGTCCATCCCAAAAAAATATTTGTGGATGTCTACACGGATTGGTGTGGCTGGTGCAAGAAGATGGATGCAACGACTTTTAAAGATCCTGCCGTCATCGCTTCCATCAACGCGGATTTTTATGCTGTAAAACTAAATGCAGAACAAAAAGAGACCATTATATGGAAAGAGCAGGAATATAAGTGGATCCCCTATAAGCGCGATGGTATCAACCAACTAGCCTACGATCTGCTCAATGGTCAGTTGTCTTATCCAACCTATGTCATTATGGATAGTGCCTTTTCTAGGATTCTGGTAGCCCCGGGGTACATTGAGAGTCCTGATATTTTAAAAGAATTGACGTTTGCTTCTGAAGAACACTATAAAAAAATCACCTGGCAGGAGTTCAAAGCGAAGTCCTAATCACTTATTAGCCAAACACTTAACAATCATTTTGTGCTGTTTCTGCATAGAAGTGTGAGAAGTCTTTTTGCTCTGCCTGAAGTCCTTTATATTTGCACCTCTTTTAATGGCTCCATAGCTCAACAGGATAGAGCAACGGTTTTCTAAACCGTAGGTTCCAGGTTCGAGCCCTGGTGGAGTCACTTTCTCAACTTATACTCTCTTATGGTGCCCTTGCCACAGATCGATCCAACCACCATACGGATGGAGTCTGGTTGGAAGGAGCAAATGAAGGATGAGTTTTCGAAACCCTATTTTGCTCAGATCAAACAATTCCTCAGCATTGAGAAAGCTAAAGGGAAAGTCATATTTCCTCCCGGACCTCAAATTTTTAATGCATTCAATCAAACACCGTTTGAAAAAGTTAAGGTGGTCATCCTGGGTCAGGACCCTTACCATGGTGATCATCAGGCCATGGGGCTTTGCTTTTCTGTTTCCAAAAAAGTACCCGTTCCCGCTTCGCTGAAAAACATCTACAAGGAATTAAAGTCAGATATCAACTTTACGATTCCGTCTCATGGCGATCTGACGCCATGGGCCACACAAGGAGTATTTATGTTAAATGCTATTTTAACGGTAGAAAAAGGGAATGCAGGCTCGCACAGTAAAATCGGCTGGCAATTATTTACCGATGCCGTCATTAAAAAAATATCAGACCAACGGCAAGGTGTTATTTTCCTGCTTTGGGGCAACTATGCCCGGTCAAAAAAAGAACTCATCAACAAGGATCAGCATACCATTCTGGAAGCTGCCCACCCTTCTCCCCTTGCACGAAATGCCTTTAGTGGTTGTCGCCATTTTTCAAAGGTGAATGACATTCTCATAAAACAAGGGCAAAGCCCTGTAAACTGGTCATTATATGAATAATCCATTCTTTTCACGGTTGATTACGCTCGCAGGACTTCTTGGCGCTTTTGGAGTTATGATAGGCGCTTTTGGTGCCCATTTTTTAAAATCGCGGCTGGACACGAGTGATTTGACAACGCTAAAAACGGGTGTCTTGTACCTGTTTATTCATGTCCTTGCCATAATCCTCATCGGAATTTTGGGTCAAATACAACCTCCCACAAAGTGGCTAAAATTCGCAGGAATCAGTTTTATCCTTGGGATTCTGTTCTTTTCGGGTTCCCTTTTTATTATTGCCACATCCGATCTTACAGGGTTTCCGGTCTCAATGATTGGTATCTTGACCCCCCTTGGCGGGCTTTTTTTTATTACCGGTTGGATTGCCCTATTGGTCAATGGTATATCTAAGCGACCCATTCGTTAAATGAGATGCTAAACATTTTATGAACAAATTAGAATTATCTGTATATTTAGCATAATTTCAATTGACCATTTAATTCACAAAAACAAAAACCCAGCTATGAAAAAATTTATTTTACTATCTCTTCTCATTACCGGATTTGCATTTGCATCCAATGTTCAGGCACAGGATTATAAGAGTGCTATCGGATTGCGATTAGGATATCCACTATCGCTTACGTACAAGACTTTTTTGACAGAGAAAAGTGCTTTGGATTTGTATGTTGGTTACCGGGGCTATGCTAATGTCTATAGCTACATTACAGTAGGTGGATTTTATGAAATCCATAATGACATCAATGGCGTGGATGGCCTTAAGTGGTTTTATGGATTTGGCGCAAGTGTATTATTTTTAAATTATAACAATGCATATAGTGGCTGGATTGATCTTCCCGGAAAATTTGGCGTAGGTCTAAGCGGTATTATTGGATTGGATTATGCTTTCGCAGATGCACCAATTGAACTTAGTTTGGATTTCGCTCCTACGATCCGCATTGGAGGTTGGGATTCAGGGTTCTATCCATGGGGTGCTCTTTCAGCAAGATATATACTCAAACGATAAACGATTTGTTATTATAAAAAAGCTGCTTCGTCATTGAAGCAGCTTTTTTTTTGTGCCATCCCTTCGCATAACTAATTTTAAGTTTCTCTTAATTCTTCTTAACGCCCTATTATGTTATGATGTCATAACTAACTGCGTCTTTCTTTCAATAAAAACATTTAGCCATGAAAGCGAATCTACCATTTCGATTGCTGAGCGTTGGTACTGTTGTTTTTTTCATCCATCACCAAATGCTGGCTCAGTCTTATCTCACCGCACATGCCGGATTTGGCACGTCTAATATGGAAGTGAGAGGTACACCAATCGATGGACTGATCAGTCCTTACATCAAACCAATCGCACAATACACTGCCGGCATTGCATATGAGCGGGCGATGTCGAATCGATTGGTACTGATGACTGGGCTACAGTATGCATCAAGAGGTTTCGGTGCGCGGGAAGATTTCAATGTGAATGTATTTGGACTGGATCTTCCTGTGGGGGCACAAATAGAAACCCGCCTTGATTATATCGAAGTGCCTTTGATTGCAAAATATAATCTGGTTGAAAAAGGTGTGACGCCATACATCAAGGCCGGAGCGTCCACCGGATATGCTTTTAATGGAAAGATCACTCCAAAAATAAACGCATTATTGACCTGGAGTCTACCTGCCATACAGATCAATTTAAACAATGACATGTATAACCGAGTGGATGTTTCTGCGCTGGTAGGCGCGGGTGTTAGTATACCCATCCAAGAAATTGGATCTATCCATTTCGATTTGACCTATCGTCATAGTCTGAATGATATGTTTCAGGATAATATCACAAACATTAAAATCAAGTCACATGGATTATCTGCCGGCGCAGGATTTACCATGCGATTCTAAATCATATAATTTTTCATGAGAATCAGAGGTGCATTGCGAAATCAGTGTACCTCTTTTCTTTTCAATGCAGAAAAGGTGACCTTGGACTTGTAGACCTTAGACGCATGGGGCATGGGGCAACGAGCTTAGGTCGAGGGGTATAGAGTGCAAGGTTCCGCTAAGCGGAAAGCGCAGGGCATAGCGTGTTCTTTCCTGAAACATGGATATGGATACAATTTACACCCTGAATATTAAACCAAAGGAAGACACGAGAAGTTAGACCTAATATCTGTGTCAAGATAGCTATTAAACTAAACTCACTCAACAACATGTTCCAAAGGCACAGCGTACTCAACTCCTCTCAACGCTTTGACCTAAGGTAAAACCTCAACTTCGTCCTCTTCTTTACGACGGCTATTTCTCCACCAGATAAAACCGAGTGTACCTACTAAGGTATAAGGTAGTGCTAGCATATATAGAATACCTGCATTCAGCCCTTTTCCACCATTTCCACCATTTCTCATGTTCGATTCGGCGGACATTTTACACATAGGACACTGGGCTTGTGCCTCCGGGATATAAAACATAGTCCCAAGACCAAGAATAAGTATGAATGCAAAACGGTATAAGCCTTTCATTGCCATAAAAATAGTGAATTGTGTTCTATTTATTTGCATGGTAACAACATAAAATAAATCACCGGACCAGTCGCTGCGACATACAGCCAAAACGGAAATACCCACTTGGCCATCTTTCGATGCGTGATATAGTCACCCATATACCCCCTGATAAAGGTGAGCAGAATAAATGGCAAACTTAACCCGGCCAATAGTATATGACTCAATAGAATAAAATAGTAGGCCTGTCGAACAAAACCTTCTTTGCAAAAGACAATTTCTTCATTGGTAAAGTGATACCCAACGTAGGAAAGCAAGAACCCGGCAGATAGGGACATGGCCACATATATACTTCTACGATGCTGTTCCACTTTGCCCTGCATGATAAAATAATAAGCTGAAAGTAATGCAACGGTCACCCCTGTATTAAAAAAAGCATTTAGCCCTGCAAGAAAACTTAGATCATACGGTACTTCAAACTTATATCGTCGCATAGCCCCAACCAAAAGCCAAACAATAACCGTAATCACCCAGGCCAGTGTGTTTAGCTTTTTAATTTGTTTGTGGTGGATTGACTCGGTCATTTTTTATCTCCTCTTTTGAGCTCCACTTTTTCCGATCGATCACGTGGAAGAAGCAGGGACATATGTTCTACCAGCATTCGCTTATCATCAATCGTTTCGATGGCATAATAACTTCTGATAATTCCGTGCTGATCTACCAGTGCAAATACTTTATCAGAGGGCCAATCGGCTAATAAGGTTTGACAGAGGGCTTGCGAAGAATCACAGGAAAGCATATACCATTTATCACGATCAATTAGCATAGCCTGCCCTGAATCAGATGCACAGGTATCAAGCACAATATAGTTTGCCTTCCCCGTGTCTTTAAATTGATTGTAGATGTCTTCCAGCACACTTTTCCTTTCTGGATCACTTCCATCACAAGCAAAGAAACTCACTATAGATACGCGGTAGGCAAGACTGTCAGCCGTAAAAAGATCACCATCGGCATCTGTATAAGTACCTTCCGGAAAAGGATTAGTGCCCTGCATGACCTGCTGTGCTGCTTTACGCCAGTCGAGACCGGACTGCAGATAATACCAGGAAACAAAAGGGAGAAGGAAGAGGATAATAATAATTGTAATTAAAAACTTCCTTGACATTTTGATCATATTAATCAATCTTGAATACGCTCAAGATATAGAAACAAGTGCTGAAGATGGTAAGCTAAAATCTGATACACGTGGCAATCATTTTACCATACTACTCTACCGCTTCTATTTTCGATAGCTCCTTTACGGTATCCCGGTTGCCCTTCCAGGCATTGCCTTCGTATAGAAAAGCAATCACCGCCCAAATGAGTAAGGCCGTTGGTAAAATCACGCTGAGCTTAAGTCCTTTTGCTTCATACTTCATGTGCATAAACTCAAAAACGATGAGGTAGGCTTTGTAGGCACTCATGGCTATCATACTGATGTGCATAATCCATGGTGTCATATGCCATCCTTCAATGATATACCCTTTACCGGTCAAAGCCAACATAACTTCAAGTACTGTAACCACTGCCAATATGATAATCGTCTTTGTGGCGATTTTTTTTGCTGCTGTATATTCGTGTGCCATCGATGCTTTTTTTAATCAATATTTTTTGGTGGAATGCTTATGCTTTAAACTGTTTTATAGCAGATAAAAAACAAGAAAAACAAATACCCAGACTAAATCCACAAAGTGCCAATAAAGTCCAATTTTCTCAACCATTTCATTTCCATTCTTTCGTGCAACGTAAAGTCCACTCAATACATTTATCAAAATAATCAGAAGAAAAGCGACGCCTGAAAAAACGTGAAATCCGTGAAATCCGGTAATGAAGAAGAATAAAGCTCCAAATGCTTTTGGTCCAAATGCTTCATGTATTGTTTTACCGGCATTTTCACCTTCAGAAGGAATAAACTTCCTGTGGATATAGCCTCTTTCATCAACTATCGCATCGGGATAATCTCCTGCTCCCGCATAGCTATGTCCACCATGTGCATCTTCGTGACCGGCATCATGCGCCTCTGCACCTGCAACCTCATGGGATGCCCCATGATCACTTTCATGTGCATCTGCAACCTCATGTGCATCTGCCAGATGCATTCTGTGAATCAGATAAGTTGAGCCCGCATGAAAAGTCTCCTCAGATGGCGTACCGTCTGTATTCAAATAAACCCCTGATTCTGTGTGCGTACCAAATGGATTGGTCGTGAGACTCATATGCTCACCCCCTATCAGGGTAGTCCACTCCCAGGCCTGACAGCCAAGGAATCCCAATCCGCCAATGATCGTCAGTCCCATCCAGATAGCAACACCTCTTCTATTCTCACGGTGTCCTTCCTGTACCGCTCTAATCATCGTAAATGAACTAAAGAGAAGGACAAAAGTCATAAACGTTACGAATAGCAACGGATGGTGTCCTTCGAGAAACGGGAATGTACTAAATACATAATCCGGAACGGGCCAGCTTGGCATACTGAATCGAAGCGTACCATATGCGATCAGGAATCCGGCAAATGTAAACGCATCTGATAACAAGAAGTACCAGATCATTAGTTTGCCATAACCTACCTTAAAAGGAAACGCTGCACCTTCCCAACTTCCATTGGCCGTGGTATCGTGGTCCGTATGTTTAATGTCTGTGGTATCTGTATTCATCTATCTAAAAATATATCATTGGATCAATAAGAATAAAAAAAGATATACCCATAAGATATCAACGAAGTGCCAGTAATGGAGCACTAATTGAAATCTCCTTCTTCTCTTTTCAGTATAGTTATATGGTAATGTAAATGCATAAATGGCGGCTACGATGAGCGCAAAAAGCCCTCCAACCACATGTGCAGCATGAACTCCGGAAATCAAATAAAAGAATGATCCTCCGGGATTGCCATCCAAGGCTACACCAATATCATATAATGCCTGCCAACCCTGATATTGCATCACCACAAAAGCAATACCCAATATAAGGGTTACCGGTAAAAATAATCTGTACAAATTTTTTCTGCCATTGCGGAACGCCCAATAACTGGTATGCAAGGTCACACTACTGATCAGTATCGTAATCGTGCTGTAAAAAAATATATCCGGCATTCTGAATTCCAGCCAGTTGCCTGCCGCCTGGCGAACTATATAAGCACTGGTCAATGAGCCAAACATCATCACGATGCTTGCCATAGCTGCCCATAACGCAAAGAGCGGAGGATGAATTCCCCGTTTTACTTTATGTTCTATAATACCGCTATTGCTCATTCCTATCAATACTTGTGATTAATTATTTACATACCCCACCAAAGGGCAAAAAGTGCCAACGGAAGGAATATGAAAGATGAAAACATCAACGCTCTGGCGCTGATTTTATCAAAACGCATATAAAACTGCCAGGCCTTCCAAATGAAATATCCCGACACTAAAGTCAAACCTATTGTTCCTACCAGTGTTATTAGTCCCATGAAAAAACCGATCGCAATGACTGGCAAAAGCAAACATGTGTATATTAATGTTTGAGATCCAAGTCTTCGATCAATAGTATTATTTTCTTCCGGCAATAACTTATACCCAGCTTTCTGATATTGGTCATACGATAAAAATCCAATAGCCCAGAAGTGCGGAAATTGCCAAATGAACTGAATTGCAAAGAGAAATAATGCTGCAGATGTCAGCACTCCATCATGTGCAATCATTCCAATCAATACAGGTAGTGCACCGGGAATTGCCCCTACAACAACTGATATTGGACTATAACGCTTTAATGGGGTATATAGGAAGGCGTAGGTCACCAATGACAACGTACCAATAAAGGATGTCAAAGGATTTAACAAAGCCAGCAGAACAATGCCAAGTATTGAAAACAAACCTGCCAAAACTAAAGCAGAAGAAGCGGTCCAGCGTTGCGCAGCCAAAGGTCGGTTGGATGTGCGCTCCATGACGCGATCATAGTCCGCTTCCAAAATTTCATTAAAAATATTGGCGGCAAATGTGATCAGATACCCACCTGCTAAAAGGACAAGAAAAGGGCCTGTTGCAAATGCACTTCCCGCAGCAATGCTGTAGGCCACCAATGAGGAGAATACAACAAACGTGCTTAGGCGGAACTTGACCAGAAGACCAAAGTCCTGGACCCAATCCTTAAGCGTAATAGATGCCGTTCTAACCTGTGCCGGTGCTTTTGCTTTCATTAATGATTGGCTTCCTCAGCTTTTTCCTTATCCGTTAATGGTAAATGTTGCTGGATAAAATCTTTATCCGCACCTTCTTTACTGTAATCATATGCCCATCTGTGCACAGTTGGTAATTTACCCGGCCAGTTACCATGACCTGCCTTAATCGGTGTAGTCCATTCCAACGTCGTTGCACCCCATGGATTTTTGGTAGTCATCTTCTTGCCATACCAAATGCTATAGAAGAAATTGAACACAAATAATAGTTGCGCTGAAAAAGTAATGATCGCTGCGATGGTGATAAACTCATTTAAACCCCCAAAATGTCCGAAGGCATCAAAAGTATCAAAACGATAATATCGTCTGGGTACACCCGCCATACCCATATAGTGCATTGGCCAGAAGATAGCATACGCGCCTACAATGGTCATCCAAAAATGAATTCGTCCTAAGGTCTCATTCATAAAACGACCATACATCCTCGGGAACCAATGATACACTCCGGCAAACATGCCAAAGAATGCAGCTATACCCATTACAATATGAAAGTGCGCTACGACGAAGTACGTATCGTGTAATTGAATATCAATAGCGGAGTTACCCAGGAATATACCCGTCAGACCTCCGGAAATAAACATCGACACAAAACCGATGGCAAAAAGCATTGCAGACGTAAATCTGATATTCCCTTTATACAAGGTAGAAATCCAGTTGAACACTTTGACCGCAGAAGGAACAGCGATAATCAAAGTAAAGACAACAAAGAAATTAGATATAAATGGATTGACACCTGACATAAACATGTGGTGGGCCCAAACGATAAAGGATAAGAATCCAATCGCCAGAATGGAATACACCATCGCTTTGTAACCAAAAATTGGTTTGCGCGCATGCACAGATAAAACCTCACTGGTCAGACCCATCGCCGGAAGAATAATAATATATACCTCCGGATGCCCGAGGAACCAGAATAAATGCTGATATAAAATTGGACTACCTCCCACATTCTGCATGGCCGCACCGTTGACAAATATCTCACTCAGGTAAAAACTGGTACCCATCCCTCGGTCGAAAATCAATAGGAAGAAACCGGAAACCAAAACCGGGAAAGAAAGAATACCAAGAATTGCCGTTACAAGCAGTGCCCAAACTGTCAATGGCATACGCCACAGATTCATTCCTTTTGTTCGCAGGTTTAAAACAGTTGTTACATAATTTATACCTCCCAAAAGCACCGAGACTACGAAAAATGTAAGACTCACCAGCCACAATGTCATACCGGCTCCTGAACCGGAGCTTGCCTCCGGTAATGCACTGAGCGGAGGATAGGCTGTCCATCCACCGGCAAAAGGCCCTGTACTTAAAAACAAGGAGATAAACATCACCACGCTTGCTAAAAAGAAAAACCAATAGGAAAGCATGTTAAGAAATGGCGATGCCATATCTCTCGCCCCAAGTTGGTAGGGAATCAATAAATTGGCAAATGTTCCACTCAATCCGGCGGTCAATACAAAGAATACGATAATCGTACCGTGCATGGTGACCAATGCATAATAAAACTCCGGATTTAATGCTCCGTGACCTGCATCGTTGATGGTGATCCATTTCCCTAATATGGGCTTCAACCAGGCCATACTGTCATCCGGAAACCCCAGTTGAAGCCTGAATATAATACTCATGCTGGCACCGATGATCGCCCAGAAAATACCGGTTACGAGAAACTGCCGCGCGATGATCTTATGGTCCTGACTAAAGATATAATGGGTGATAAAGTTGGATTGATACTTATCCCCATGATGATGCTCATGAAAATGATCATCATATCCTTGTTCATTAATCAGAACATCGGTTTCCTGCTGCTGTGAAGATGACATAATCGTCTAATATTAGTTGGATATAATTCTAAATTGCGTTCTTCTATTCTTCGCCCGACCTTCGTCAGTATCATTCGTATCTATAGGTCGAGATGACCCATAACCAATGGCCTTCAATCTGCCCTGGGCAATGCCTTTCTCAATGAGATAGTTTTCAATCACCTGGGCACGGTCCTGTGATAGCACTTGATTAGCCGCTACCTCACCGGTGCTGTCTGTATGCCCTTCAATCTCAATGGATATATCAGGGTACCTGTTTAATATCCCCACCAAATCATCAATCTGACTTGTAGATTGAGAGGTAAGGACACTTGATCCTGTTTCAAAGCCAACATAATCAAGAGGAATAAGTCTTAAAGCTGCCTTTTCCTCCGCTGTCATAGGAATACCTGCATCAACTAATGCTTTATCCACTGCCATATTCAAGGCCTCTCTGTTTCGATCCATTTCATATCCGAGTAATTTCCCTTTGTTGGGATCATCATCGGTATTACGGATTGTGCTTTGATAGTATGATTGTTGCTTAGCCAACCATGCATCATATTCTTCCTGAGAAACAATACGGACTACTCTGCGCATACTGTAATGACTCTTTCCACACAATTCAGCGCAGGCAAGTTCGTAATTGAACTCTTCCCACAACATCTTGCTGTCCGGATCAGAAGGATCCTTTGGTACATTATATTCAGGATAATTTCGCAACTCATTTCGGTAATCTTCCGTAGTTTTTTCAGGTGTGAATACGAAATACGTAGGAAGACCTGGTACGGCATCCATCTTCACTCTAAAGTGAGGCAGAAAAAAGTTATGCAGTACATCTCTCGCGATAATTCGCACGCGTACTTTTTTTCCGACCGGTAACCAAAGTTCATCCGGATGGAAGTCGTCATAATTATGCGGATCTGTCCAGTCCTGCCCTAAAGGGTTGCTGGCGGAAATCAATGTGTACTTTCTTGTTCCTATCACACCATCAGCCCCGGGATAACGAAGATGCCAGGCAAACTGGTAACCGGTAGCCTCAATTTCAATATGCTCCTCTCCTGGTTTAATATCTGCCATAACCGCATTCCATGCCAGCAATCCTTTGATCACCAGATAAGTCATGACCACTGCAGGAATAGCAGACCATACGATTTCAAGCGTGTTATTATGTGACCAGTGAGTCGCTTTAGAGGTTTTAGTCTTTTTGTATCTCCAGGAAAAATAGAAAAGCGCAATGTGCGTAATCACAAAGACAATTCCTGTAAACAACAAGGTGGTATTAAAGAGATTATCTAAAGTACTTCCGTGAGCGGAAGCGGCTTTATGAGGTCCATAACCCAGCATATAGTTTCTCATCCAATAGGCAGAGATAATACAAAGCGTCAGAAAACCCACCATAAATAATATCATCGCATTCCCCTGACTGCGATTGAGGCGTTCATCCACCTCCTCTTCCCCACGGATGCGGGCATATAGATCTGTCAGTTTACTGATCTGTAAAATTACAATCACTAAAAGCAGAATACTTAATCCAATAATCAAAGCGGTCATTTGCTATCTGGCTTTATATACTTCATTCAATAGTTTATCGATTACTCACCAAACGATTAGGTATGATGAGATACACTTTCCATTAAGTAAGGATCTCTGGATGGTACAAGACTTGCTTTTTCTAATCTGTTGAACACAACAAAGAAGAAAAGTCCAAGGAATCCAATGAAAGTTCCTATTTCCAAAAATCCGGGCAATGTAAATCCTGGGGTGGCTCCTGCTGTATGATGCCCCGCTTCTCCTGCAGCCGCAGCTAATTCATGGGCTGTGTGGATAATTCCAGGTTTCAACATCAGGAAGAAATCCAGCCAGTGACTAAACACAAGCACACATGAAATAAACAAGAGTGTTCCGTATTTACGTTTTGTATCGTTGCGCAATAACACTAAAAATGGCAGCACGAAATTTAATCCAATATTGAGGTAAAACAATACCGGATATTGATGTAGTCGGGTATTGAAATAGATCGTTTCTTCCGGAATGTTAGCATACCAGATCAACATATATTGAGAGAACCACAAATACGTCCAGAAAATACTAAATGCAAACATATACTTCCCTAAGTCATGCAAGTGCTCAATATTGACTAGCGGGAAATATCCTCTCACCTTTAGCATGATTAACGTAATAATCGTCAGGGCTATCATCGTCACCATCATGCTCGCAGAAGCATACCAGGCAAAAAGTGTACTGTACCAGTGTGCATCCACAGACATCACCCATTGCCAGATCAACGCAGCACTGGTAAATCCAATCACCGGAAGTGCTGCTGCACCAAGTACTCTCATTTTACGGGCATGGGTAAAATTGCTGTCTCCATTTATATCCTCATCCACAGAAAGCTGGCGAATACGAATGGCAAAAAACACCCATAACCCAACAAATAATAAACTGCCGAAGGTGTACCAGTTTTTATTCAAAAATGAACTCTTCCCTGTTAAGATTACATCTGACTCTACGGACTTAATATCTGCCCAGTGGTATAAGTGGTGCCATCCACCCCAAATACCTAAAGCGATGATCATGATCAGGACCAGTCCTACCACCAGAAATAAGGAATAGGCTTCCCAAACTCTTTTAAAAATGGTATGCCAGCCTGACCACGCTGTAATTTTAGCTGCCAGAAGAAATAAAGCCATCAGTGCTACCCCTGTAAAAAATACAGAATTGTGCAGTACGTTAGACCAAAATCGGGTATGGAAATGATCATCCCCAATATACGTGGCGACCAATGAAAATATACCGACCAGCATCATCAGGCCAAGTATTGTTTTCTGTCTTGTTTCGAATATAAACTGATTCATATCTGTTGTAGTCGATTCGGTCAATGATTAATGTTCATTATTATGTTGGTGATCTTCTGCTGGCTCGTGATCATGTCCTTCTCCTCCATTATTTTCAGCAGTCATTTTCTGAGGGATCATCTTTTCAAATGCAGCCCAGGTGATCGCTTCATTATTTAATGTATTTTCTTCCGGTGAGTACGTTGCTTTTTTAGCTTTAGCTTGCAGCGATCGGATATAATGAATCACTTCCCATCGTTCCACATAGCTCAATTTATCGGCATACGAACCCATCACATTTTTACCATGCATGATACCATGATAAAAACGGCCAACAGAAGAATGCAAAAATGTATCTAGCAGAAAGTTGGCAGGCGCTGCCGGATATACTCCGGCTACAATGCCTTTCGCAGGGTCCTCTTCTCTTACCAGATAACCCAGACCATCTGCTTTTTCTCCATGGCAAATGCCGCAATAAATATTGTATAACTCTTTTCCATGCGCCAGCCCTTTCTCAGTAATTGGAAAAGGATTTTTTGTAATTTCTTCAGAAGCTCTAGTACGCTCTTCTTCTGTATTACCATAGTAGTAAGGCACACTTCCATTTGCAACCATAGGAAAATTACCATCGCCCATACCTTCAAAAGCTTCCATCGCTTGCATTCTGGCCATTGCATCACCTGCATTAGCAACGGAGACTTGCCCTCTGGCAACAGCTCCATTTACACTGTGGCGTGGCGAAACAAATTGTTTGTACTCTGCTTCAGTACCCCATCGGTTGTAGTAATAATAATCGTAGAGGTTTGCTTCATACCCGGTGGTATGTACCATATCCGGCATAAATTCATGCCCTGTACGATCACCCTCGGCGGGTGAACATGCGGTAAACAATGTTACGCATGCAAGAATTGAAAATTGTATCGTATACCTCATGTTCAGATCGTCTTCGTTTCTACCAGACTGGCTCCGGTTTGTTGGAAAAAATTTCTGAGTTTACTCACCTGAGCATCCCCAAGATGATCAGTATTAAATGCGATACAGAACTTATCATCTGTAATGCGCGGGTGTATAACCGGGTTTTTAATACCTGGTCCTTGCCCATTAACAATGTAAAACGTAACCACCATTCCGATGGAAGCAAATAGTACTGTCAACTCAAATGAAATCGGAACAAAGGATAGTATTGGCCAGTAGGGCTTCCCACCAAAAATATTAGGCCAGTCTCTTGTAAATATCCAGGTCATTCCTAAGAACGCCGTTAAGGTCCCAGTCAGTCCAAATACAAATCCCGCTATATGCAATCTTGATTCAGCAAGACCTAATAGTGGATCCAATCCATGAACTGGAAAGGGTGTTAACACATCCATGATGTCAAGATGATCCTGATTAGCCTGAACGACAGCCTTCTTCAGATCTTCTTCATCATCGTACAATCCGAATAATATATTTTTTTCTCCGTGCTTCATGATCTATTGGATCACCAGTGTTTAAATAATCAATTAATGATGTGCATTTCCATGTGAATCGCCATGACCGGCTACCTGAAGCGCGGTTCCACCCTGCTCTATTTGATGCAGTGTAGTTTGACCATTCGTTATTACATATTGATCTCCTGAACTCTTCAGGATGTGCTTAATCTCGGCGATCGCTACGACCGGTGCTACTCGAACGAAGACCAGGTAGAAAACAAAAAAGATTCCGATAGTGCCCACATAGATTCCGATCTCAACAATAGATGGAACGTAGAAACTCCAACTGGAAGGTAAATAATCGCGAGCTAGCGTTGTGGCTATAATCACAAATCGCTCAAACCACATTCCAATGTTGACGAATATGGACATAAAGAAAGTCATGGTGACATTTCTTCTGATCTTCTTTGACCAAAACAACTGAGGAGAAAGCACATTACAAGTCATCATACCGAAATAGGACCACCAATAAGGACCGAGTGCACGATTAAAAAATGCAAACTGCTCATAAACATACCCGGAATACCAGGCAATAAATAACTCCGTCAAATAGGCTACACCAACAATAGTACCTGTCACAAGAATCACCTTGTTCATGGATTCTATGTGTCCTATGGTAATATAGTTTTGAAGGTTAAGCACCTTTCTGGTGATTACCATCAATGTCTGCACCATTGCAAATCCAGAAAAGATCGCTCCTGCCACAAAGTAAGGAGGGAAAATTGTGGTGTGCCATCCAGGAATAACAGAGGTGGCAAAGTCAAAACTTACTATCGTATGAACAGAAAGTACAAGTGGTGTCGCAAGTCCGGCTAATACCAATGAAAGTGATTCATGGCGCTGCCAGTGTTTTGCTGATCCTGTCCATCCAAAAGAAAGAAAGGTGTACATTTTTTTCCTGAATCCTTTTGCTCTGTCTCGTACCGTAGCAAAATCCGGAACGAGTCCCGTATACCAAAATAATAAAGAAACCGTAAAGTATGTAGAGATCGCAAAAACGTCCCAAAGAAGTGGTGAATTAAAGTTTGGCCAAACCGGTCCTCTTGTATTCGGATAAGGAAAAAAGAAAAATACCACCCAAATACGTCCAACGTGAATAGCCGGAAAAAGGGCGGCACAAATAACGGCAAAAATGGTCATCGCTTCCGCTGCCCGGTTTACACCCGTACGCCATTTCTGTCGGAACAGTAACAGGATCGCTGAAATCAGCGTACCGGCATGTCCAATACCAATCCACCATACGAAATTAGTAATGTCCCATCCCCATCCAATGGTTCTGTTCAATCTCCATGTGCCAATACCGACCCAGATGGTGATGATGATACTAACAATTCCCCAGGTGGCGGCCATTAAAGCCACAATAAAAGCTAATGTCCATGCTTTGCCTGGCGCCCGCTCCGTAGGAGAACAAAGATCTTCCGTAATCTGGTGGTAGGTCTTATGTCCTTGTACTAACGGTTCTCTGATCGGTGATGTAGGTGCTGCACCCATATTTTATTGTCTAAGGATAATAGGTTTGTCGTCTATATTCGTTTTATGGCTATCAGGCATCAACGCCTTCTGCTTTATTTATTACTCTGGCCTTATAATTTACTGCTGACCTTGTATTTACTTCTTCCAGTACGAGGTAGTTCAAAGGTGAAGCAAGTTTTTTACTTAACTCCCCTTCTGCATTATTGCTATCTCCAAATGTGATGGCCCCTGTTGGACAAGCCGTCTGGCAAGCTGTCTTCACATCAGCATCACGCAATAAGCGCTCTTCTGTTTTTGCTCGCAATTTACCTTCCTGTATACGCTGAACGCAGAAACTACATTTTTCAATAACCCCTCTGGATCGAACAGTCACATCCGGATTCAAAACCATACGCGTCAGGTTGTCTGCACCATATGGAATATCATCACTATCGGATTCCAATCCCAGATCCGCTTCATTGATTGGCCAAAGATCAGCTGCGTTGTAATCCAACCAATTGAATCGACGCACTTTGTAAGGACAATTGTTCGCACAATATCTGGTTCCGACACAACGATTATATGCCATTTGGTTGAGCCCTTCTGCACTATGGTTAGTCGCATTTACCGGGCATACATTTTCACAAGGTGCATTGTTACAGTGCTGGCACATCATAGGTTGATACACTGCGCTTGGATTGTCAACATCCCCATAGAAATAGCGGTCAATTCTTAACCAGGCCATTTCATGGTGGCGACTCACTTCGCGCTTTCCGACAACCGGAACATTGTTTTCTGCCATACAAGCAACTGTACAAGCTCCACAACCGATGCAGGCATTCAGATCAACATGCATACCCCATTGATGTCCTCGAGCATACACATCGTCGTGGCCAGGATACACTTGTTGTTTATTCAGTTCCTGATGATGATGACGTTCTTCCGCAAGATCATGCGAGAATGCTTCCACATGATCCAAATGACTCTTGCGAATGATCGTTCTATTCACGAGAGAGCCCTGGAATCCCTGATCAACAAGTCCGTAAGTCATGAAGACCGTAGCAGCTTCATCCGCATTAATGGTTTGTTTTGTTTTAGCATCTTCTGCGGTAACTCCCATCGTATGATGGTATTGTACGCAGGAGAAGTATTCTTCTTTTCCTTTCTTTCCGGAAACCGTCACACCACTAGCATAATACTGTGTCAAGCCATCCACATCTGTCGCCAACCATGGGTGCACATTGACACCAACATTTATTCCTGCTCGTCCGGTAACTGTACGGCCATATCCTAAGGCAAGTGCGAACGAATCAGGCGTTTGCCCAAATTGCTTCACCACAGGCACTTTTAAGGTTTGATCACCAATAGTCACCTCCGCCAAATCTCCATCGGAGAGATTTTCATGAGCAATAAACTTGCGCGTTCCGTCAAAATGAACCGGCAGGGCAAGGTAATTACCCCAGGCGCATCGGGTCACCGGATCAGTCATTTCCTGCAACCAGGGATTGTTGGCATCCAAACCAGTTCCTATGGCAACCGTTTCCATGAAGGTGATTTCTGTACCACCACCCGGCTTTGATATTTTTGAAGCTACAGAGGCAAGGTTGTCAGTATAACTTGCTCCGGAAGATTCAGGGGTATAGGTGAAAACACCATCATGAAGGAGCTCATTCCAGGCCGCTTGGGTACTTACATGAGACGCCCAGTTTTTCTTCAAATATTCAAGGTAGGGCTGATCGGTGATCAACAGCGTGTTGTCATCTCCTATCCATTTCAAAAGACTTGTTTCCCGCTGACGTGTATCAAATAATGGAGCAATCGTTGGCTGAATCATACTAATATGACCTCTGACAGGCTCTGCATCTCCCCATGATTCAAGCATATGGTGTGAAGGTGCAATTGCACGGCATGCAGCTGCCGTTTCGTTCATGGCACCTGCTGTACTAATCGTTAAGCCCACTTTTCCCATGGCCTCTGCAAATGCAGCTCCGTAGGGAAGTTCAAAAACAGGATTGGCACCCAGGATAATGAGTGCATCTACCTGACCACTATTCATTGAAGTCATTAAATTGGAAACACTCTTTTCATCCCCCTGACGTTGCAATGAGTATTGTTCAATATCTACTGTTTTGCCTTCATTACCCAGCAGGTGGTTAATGGCACAAACCATTGCTTGTTCGGCAACATTATTAGATCCTGAAACAAGCAGACTCTGTCCGGATGCGCTGAGTAATTCATTTGCTGTTTTGTCAACGGATGCAGCAATAGACTGACTTAACTCCGGTGCTGAAACAGTTGAACCTCCTTTCGCAGAGGCTATTTTATTGTAGATTCTGGCCAAAACGGCCCCAATCTCACTCGGTTTAATTCGAATTCTGTTGTCGGCGTTCGTACCGGACAATGACATGTAACTTTCTATCTGAATATGCCTGGACATTTTGGCATCTTTTGGATCTTCTATCTTTCGTCCGGCAGCATATTGGCGGGCAAATTGAATTGGAGAAATCCATGTCCCCAGAAAATCTGCCTGCACACTGACAATCACTTTTGCCTTATCAAAATGATATCCGGGTATCATTGAAACACCGTACATCAATTGATTTGCACGTAGGATCGCGGCTGATGATGAAGCATCATAAACGGCGACTGTAGTGTTTGAATACTTTGTTTGAAAATCTTTTACTACCTGCTTTTCTGTTGGACTGAGCATGGTATGAGAAACAATGGCAATCTTACTGGTTGGTGAAATCGTACTGGATACGAGGTCATCTATTTGCTGCCAGCTGGCTGCTTCGAATTGCCCTTCGGAATTCTTTATTTGTGGACTTTTCAAACGGTGCGTGTCATACAAGCTAAGGACAGCTGCCTGCGCACGGGCTGAGGTGCCACCTCCGGTGATACCGGATAAGCTATTGCCTTCAATCTTAATCGGACGACCTTCTCTGGTTTTTACCAGAACACTGCAATAATCTCCACCCTGGGCAATAGTACTAGCGTAATAATTGGCGATACCAGGGACTAAATCATCCGGTTTCGTTACGAAAGGGATGGCCTTTTTAACCGGTATTTCACAACTAGCGGCTATCGTCGCAGCACCAATGCTAAATCCAAGATATTTAAGAAAATCACGACGACCTGTACTCGCGGAGGCAAATGAACCTCCCTGCGCCAGTGTAGAAGCAATAGAAGCATCAGGCATTTCCTGCGTTGCCAATTCGATAAACTTCTCTTCACGCCCTAAGTCTTCTGACCCAATCCAAATATCCTTGTATGATGTTTGATCTTTCATGATCTATATTAAGTTCTAATGGTGATGATTCCGATTATTCAATATATTAAAATCAATAGTGACATTTCTGGCATTCTAGTCCGCCGATGTCTTCAACTGTCACTTTGGTTCGTTCCCCTTTAGCAATAGCATCGTGATATTGCTTGTAGGTATTATAATAATCGTTACCTGTAAACTTTACTTCTGTTTCTCTGTGGCAATTAATGCACCATCCCATGGATAATGGTGCGTACTGGTACATCAAATCCATTTCTTCTACTTTTCCATGACACTGCTGACATGCCAGTTTACCAATATTCACATGCTGTGAGTGATTGAAATATACATGATCAGGTAACATATGGATTCTGGTCCATTCGATAGGCCCTGCAATGTTTTCTTTTAAGTCATTGGTGAGGGCGGATTCAATGCCTTCCCATTGTTCTGAAACCGTTCGCTCTCCTTTGCGATCCAGCGAGGTAAGCTCATTATCCTTCATATAGGAATCCCCTATCCATTTGGTATAAATAGCTTTGATTTCTTCATTTGAAAGCTGATCATAATTTTCAACATATTTATCTGTTGACGGGTCATAGCCTATGGAAGCGAAAATCTTTGTCAGCTCTTGTGTTCCATACGTGGATCCTTTTTCTATCGCCTTGTGGCAATTCATACAGGTATTCGCTGCAGGAATTGAAGCATGCTTACTCCTGCGGGCTCCATCATGACAATACTGACAGTCAATACCCTGAACCCCGGCATGGGTGGCATGGGAAAATTTGACGGGTTGCTCAGGCGCATACCCTTGCTGACGTCCGAATGAAACGCCGTTATTCACTGTGGTGTACCCACCAAAAACAACTAATGCAAATATCAGAAACCCTACTACGCCTTTGCTTGTAAGCATTTGAAGCAGGGATTTTTGTTTTGGGATATCCACTCCGTCTTCTGCAGCCACCATAGCGCGCAGATTATAGATGACTCGGGAAAGCACACTAACGACTACAGCTAAAATAGCAAACAGGAAAAAATAGATGTACTTGCCCGGTTGGTCCTGGGGGGCTGTTGCACCTCCTCCGGCTGCCACTACAGGTCCCGCCGGAACCTTATTGTACTGTTCATCAATAAAAAGCAAGACAGAAGCAATATCCTCATCCGTAAAACCCGGAAAGGACGTCATGACGGTAGGCTTATACTTATTCCACATCTCCACTGCCCGAGGGTGACCTGCTGCGATCATGGCTTGTGAATTTCGGATCCAGTTGTACAGATCTTCCTGCGGGTATTCGGACCATCTTTCTTGTGCACCTCCCAGCGCAGGGCCGGTGAGATCATCCTTCATATTTTTATTATGGCAGGAAGCACATTGATTTTGAAAAAGGGTTTTTCCTGCGTCGGCGGTTGGTGCCGCCAGGGTGCTGCCTACAAAAAAAATGTAGCTAAGAGCTAGAAGGATACAGTATTTCAATGAGTTATGATGCATAACAGTGGAAGTAGACTCTTATATAATAGCTGATTCTGTTGCAAAAATAATTAGATAGAAGACTTATGCTGACTGCAATACATGAATTTTGTTATTTAGAAAAATTCTAAACAGCCAGAAGGAAAATTTACACCGATACGCGCGCTGATATGGGCGGGTACGGATGGTAATCTACCAGACTAAAATCTTCAAATCTAAATGAAAAAATATCTTTAATATTTGGGTTAATCTTCATTTCGGGCAATGATCTGGGCTTTCTGGAGAGTTGTTCCTGCACCTGATCCATATGATCATTGTATATATGGACATCACCAAATGTATGTACAAAGTCCCCGGGCATCAAATCACAGACCTGAGCCATCATCATGGTCAGCAGTGCATAAGAAGCTATATTGAATGGAACTCCGAGAAATACATCTGCTGAGCGTTGATATAACTGACAACTTAATTTGCCATCGGCTACATAAAACTGGAATAAACAATGGCATGGAGCAAGCGCCATTTGGTCAATCTCTCCCACATTCCATGCTGACACAATGATTCTTCTGCTGTCAGGATTAGACTTTAACATCTCCACCGCCTGGGAAATCTGGTCAATGGTCTGACCATCCGCTCCTGACCAGCTACGCCACTGATGGCCGTAGACCGGGCCAAGGTTGCCCTCTGTATCAGCCCATTCATTCCAAATGCGAACGCCATGCTCCTTTAGGTAGGCAATATTGGTATCACCCTGTAAAAACCAGAGGAGCTCATGAATGATGGATTTAAGGTGGACTTTTTTGGTGGTCATCAGCGGGAATCCTTCACTCAGATCGAAACGCATCTGATAGCCAAACGTACTGATCGTCCCTGTACCGGTACGATCACTCTTTTGTATACCCTGATCAAGGATGTGGCGGAGGAGATCCTGATAATTATTCAATAGTATGATATTTCACGGCTAAGGTAAAAATATATATGAAAATAATTCATATTTGATAAAAGGATCTTTTCAGTTTTTTGTCTTTTGAAATTTTAGTACATACCGATCGGCTACACGTTTCTGCCCTGTTAATGCATAACCGTTTTTGGTCACCTCATATTTCACTTTTTTAAGCGACAAAGCTTGTCGACATCCTTCCTTCTTGTTTGCTTTCAGATCCTTCACTGATTCAACCAGAATTAATGTACCATCGGCAGACAAATGCTCCCGGACACTACCAAGCACTTGATAGGGATAGTCCAGATGATGATATACATCTCTCATGAGGATACAATCCGCCTGCAGATGCTCAGGCAACCCCAGTGATTTTTCTTTTGCCATCACTATCTGAATAGAACGATCTGATAAATCTATCATTGATTTGTTTAATTGTTCCGAAAGTTTGGTTAAACAATACGTATTTAACTCCGTCATATAAAATTGAAGTCCAATACCTGAGTAAATAAGCAGAAATGATATTTCACCTATACCCGCTCCGACCTCCACCATCGTCTGACCCTCTCGAAGTCCGTAAAAATGGATTTCATCCCAAATGTCCGTATTGCTTGTCAAAGGGAAAGGATCTGCCTGCCTGATAATCTTGTTTGAAACCAGAAAATGCATTTGTACGATTTCCAGCTGATGTTTACTACCCCATTGCCGGTAGAGCATTTGGGCATCTTTCTCCTCTCGTATCGATTCCGGAATAGCAGCATCAATGGCATCCTGAATATAGTAGGCTTCCCCTTTTGAAAAATGATCCAAAAATCGTTTAATGAATAAGTCATGCGCCTCCGGGTTCAGAGAAAACTGTTTCAGGCTGTCAGATAAATACGCAAGATCCTGAAATGCATCTTTGATATCGTTGTTAAAATGCGATCTGTACAATGCCACCCCATTGATAAACTGCTGCACCGAAAGCGTATCGGATTGTGCAAAGGACATTATCGGAAACCCAACGATCAGCCAGCTAATCACAAACCGGCAAACATACTTACTGCAGACCAACCAAACAACCCGGTAATACGTCATAGAATGCAGTCGCAATTATATTTCAGAAACGGATTACGATTATATCCGAAACTTTTGGTCATAGATTACTTTTTTCCTCCGAAAATCAAATTGGCCAATGCAAGAATGACAATAGCTCCTACTGCACCGGTCAGAATGGCACCGATCGTACCTCCTCCAAAACTGAAGTTGAGCAAGCCCAATGCCCAGGAACCAACATAGCTTCCTAAGATACCGATGATGATGTTGCCGATCAAGCCGAGTCCACTCCCTGTAAAAATTTTACTTCCAAGCCATCCGGCAATTGCCCCTACTAAAAGAGTCCATAAAAGTCCCATATCAATTACTATTTAAGGTTTACTAAATACTGTTCCTGCTTATCGAGTCAACATTTCCCTCTTTCATTAATGGAAAACAAGCGAAAAATCATGCGCATAACTCATGTTCGATGATAGCCAAATATAATATTAAAAATATTAATATGATCGGTTTGTTTTCTGAATAGCAATACTGTTAAATGAAAATGATGCTAAATTCTTTCCTTTCGTTTAGGTTTGTGTTTCTTAACCAGAGATCATGATTTTTCGTACGATCTTATCATCAGACTTAAATTGCTGCCATTACCTTGTCCTATAGTTCCTTACAACAAGCCTTAAATGATCTGCCGGAAAGCCAACTCCTTCGGGTGACAGGCGAGGTGGATCCTAATCTTGAAATGGCAGAAATTCATAGAAGGGTTTTTGAAGTTTCAGGTCCGGCTTTACTTTTTGAAAAAGTAAAAGGCAGCCCATTTCAAGCCGTCTCGAATGTTTATGGTACGAAAGAACGAACCACCTATCTTTTTAGAAATCAACTTGAGCAGGTCCAGCGGCTCATACAATTAAAAGCTGATCCTTCTGACCTCTTCAGACATCCTGGTCAATATGTGAAGACTCCTTTCACCGCTTTAACTGGTTTACCGTTAAAAAGCAGATGGAATAAATCAATTCTTCAAAACACAACGACACTTGACCAGCTTCCTCAAGTGATTAGTTGGCCAGCGGATGGCGGTGCTTTCATCACATTGCCTCAGGTAATGAGTTTGCCACCCAATGACAGCCATATCATGCATTCGAATATTGGGATGTACCGAATTCAAATCAGCGGCAATACCTATCTGCCAAATCGTGAGGCCGGGATGCATTATCAATTGCATAGAGGTATTGGCATCCATCACACGTTATATAATGAAACGGAAGAGGAATTCAAAGTTTCCATTTTTGTTGGTGGACCACCTGCTCATGCCTTTGCAGCGATCATGCCTCTACCTGAAGGGTTAAGTGAAGTGACCTTTGCCGGTTTATTATCAGGCCGTCGATATCGTTATTTTTGGCATGACGGATTTGTGATCTCGGCGGACGCAGATTTCTGTATCACCGGTGTGATAAAAAAGAAAGAAATGAAACCCGAAGGTCCTTTTGGTGACCACCTCGGATATTATAGCTTAATGCATGACTTTCCGGTGTTGGAAATAAAAAATGTATACCATCGAAAAAATCCGATCTGGCAATTTACTGTCGTTGGTCGACCACCACAGGAAGACAGTTATTTTGGATGGCTGATTCATCAATTAGTTACACCACTCGCTCCGAAAGAATTTCCCGGATTGAAGGAAGTCCATGCCGTCGATGCTGCAGGCGTACATCCCTTACTTCTGGCCATTGGGATGGAACGTTATATGCCGTTTCGCCAACGTGTTCCGGAAGAAATACTGACGATTGCTAATCATCTTTTGGGTAAGGGACAAACCTCTTTAACAAAGTATTTATTTATCGCCAGTGATGATGACAACCCTTCGCTGTCAACACATGATATAGCCTCTTTTTTTCAACACATGCTTAGCCGCATCGACTTCAAACGTGACTTACACTTTCAAACACGCACGACCATTGATACGTTGGATTACAGTGGTGATGGCTGGAATACCGGATCAAAACTTGTGATTGCTGCACGCGGTCCTGAAGTCAGACAACTTGCAAAAGAATTACCTCAAGACATTGCACTGCCTGCTTCCTGCAAACACATCAATTTAATCATGCCAGGCGTGGTGGCTGTATCATTCGATGCATATATCAATGCAGAAAATACAAAAATTGAATTGGATGAATTGATTCGTCACCTTTCTTCCGGAAAAAATGATGCCTGGCCTTTATGGATCCTTACGGAAGACAGTCAGTGGATGAGTGCGCATTTAAATAACTTTATTTGGGCCACCTTTACCAGATCACAACCTGCCAGAGATATTTATGGCGTACATGCCACATTTGAGCATAAGCATTGGACATGTGAAGCACCCTTAATCATTGATGCGCGCATTAAGCCTCATCATGCACCTGTGCTGACAAAGGATCCGGTGGTCAGTAAAAAAGTCGATCAGCTCTTTGCCAAAGGAGGCATGTTACATGGCAAAGTAAAGGGGTTATGAAGCCGCTTCCGGAAGCCTTTATGAAACGCATGCTCGCTCAACTTGGCGAAGAAGCAGAGTCGTTTTATAATGCATTAAAAAAACCACCGCCAACCAGCATTCGACTTCATCATAAAAAAGGTAAATCTTCCTTTAGGACTTCCGGGCAGGTGCCCTGGTGTGATCTTGGCTTTTACCTCGAAGAGCGTCCCGCTTTTTATCTCGATCCGCACTGGCATGCAGGCGCCTATTATGTGCAGGAAGCATCTTCAATGATTTTAGACCATGTATTGAAGCAACTTTCTTTGAGCCATGAAGGGAAAATTTGGGTAGATATGTGTGCAGCTCCCGGAGGAAAAACCGGTTTAATGGCGAAGCACTTGCAACCTGCTGATGTCCTGGTGGCCAATGAAGTAGTCAGCCCACGCAGAACAGTTCTTTGGGAAAATCTATCGAAAGCAGGGTTTCATAATACATTCATTAGCGGTGAATCGATAGATTCATTTCAGGTACCATTTGCAGATATCATTCTTGTGGATGCCCCTTGCGCAGGTGAGGGCATGATGAGAAAAGAATCGGAGGCTATCAATCAGTGGAACCAGGCATTAGTGGAATCCTGTAGCCTCCTTCAAAAACAAATTGTACAAAATGCAGCAAGCGCATTAAATCCTAATGGATTTTTAGTGTACAGCACATGCTCCTATAGTCCTGAGGAAAACATTCAAAACCTAAACTATTTTGCGGATCATTTTCATTTGACATCAATTTCCCTGGACTTTCCTGAAGTATGGGGTATATCCGTGATTGAAAAAGGAACAGCTATTGGCTATCAATTGTATCCGCATAAACTTCAAGGGGAAGGCCTATTCATCGCTGTGA
Organism: Bacteroidota bacterium; assembly: GCA_024642665.1. GTDB lineage: Bacteria > Bacteroidota > Bacteroidia > Chitinophagales > Saprospiraceae > Opimibacter. The sequence continues at coordinate 1,070 of JAHEAR010000021.1, read as the reverse complement.
TGAAAAACAATGCTGAAAAACAATCTTCTCATAAAAAAAATAAAAAGCCATTTCAAATTTTTGAACCGATTCCTGCATGGCTAAAATCGCACGTAGCAAATCCGGAAGCATTAGCAGTCCATAAAAACAGTACACAACATGAAATAATTAATTTGCAAGCCATTGATAAGGCAAACGAACTTTTGATGCACTTACCAAAAGCAAAATCGATCAATTTTGCAGGAGAATTAAAAGGCCGTGATTTTGTGCCCGCCCATACTCTTGCAATGGCGTCCTTGCAATCTGCTTCTTATGAGACCATCGATCTGGATTTATCTACTGCGCTGGATTACCTGGAAAGAGATGCTAACACTTTGCCACCGGTTGACGTAAAGGGATGGTATGTCGTAACCTATGATGGGTCTCATCTTGGGTGGGCAAAATGGACCGGTCACGCCTGGAAAAACCATTATCCAATGAATTGGCGGCTTAGGGATCGGCATAAGAAATAAGCTCAGGAATGATACCTATACTTTAACGTGTTTTTGATCTGTACCGGCTATTATTTTTAAAAAAATCATTGTCCCACCAATTAAGACATATTAACCTAATTATGAATAAGTTAAAGCCATCTATCGCTCCACATATCCCTACCTGTCCTGATCCTGTTGGGAATCAGTTGATTTGAGCTACTTGGGAATTCTTTACCTTTCCGCATCTATCCCCCAATGAAGAAACTCACTTACCATTTAATAATCGGTGGAAACCTTGGTGACCGGATCTCCAGACTGGCACAGGCCAGGCAATTACTCTCAGAAAAAGCGGGCACCATCATGGCTGAGAGCAGTATTTATGAAACACAACCATGGGGATATGAGGAACAGCCATGGTTTCTGAATCAGGCGATTGAACTTCGCTCTTCGAAAACACCGCTGGAACTATTGGAAAACATGAAACAGATTGAAACGGAAGTGGGTCGAACCCCTTCAGAAAAATGGCATGCCAGAACAATAGACATTGATATTCTTTTATGTGGTCAGGAAATCGTCAAAGAAAATCGATTAGAGATTCCTCACCCGCTTTTGCATGAG
>JAHEAR010000045.1:12325-17940 GCA_024642665.1 Bacteroidota bacterium | reverse complement strand
AGCGACCGGAAATGGAAACGAATGTATACGCCGAGTTAATACCCGCTTACTGGAAGAACAAGAAAGCTGCACTTGATCAAAGATCCGCCGTGACATGGGCAGACCGGCTCCCTAAAAATGTTCCGATTCTGATGATGCATGGTACTGCTGACTGGAGAGTAACACCGGAAAGCGCACTTTCTATGGCTCAAAAACTGCAGGAGTTTAAAGTACCCTACCGGCTTGTGATGTTAGAGGGTGGTGATCATGGGCTCAGCGAGTTCAGAGAAGAAACACAGCAAATGACCCTGGAATGGTTTGACCGCTATTTAAAAAATAAGGAACCATTGCCCGATCTGGAACCTCACGGCAGATAATTATCTCTGATCAAATAAAACAAACAACTTTTTTTATGAAATACACCGTCTCCAATACGATTCACAAACCCATTGAGGAAGTCATACTGAAATTTAAAGAACCTGAAGGCGCACTGCACTGGATGGAAGGTCTTGAAAAGATTGTGCATATTTCCGGCAATCCGGGTGAAAAAGGCGCTGAAAGTGAGTTTCATTTTATGCACAAGGGTAAAAACATGGTGATCAGAGAAACTATCCTTGAACAAAATCTGCCCAATCAGATTAAGTTTGCCTACGCGAGTCAGATGGGGTACAATGAGGTGGAAATACAATTTGAAAAACTCACCGAACAAAGCGTCAGACAGATCAACAACAGTTATTTTGATTTAAGAGGAATGATGAAAATAATGGGCCCATTGATGAAAGGTTTTTTTAAAAAACAATCCATGAAATATTTGAATGGGTTTAAACACTATGCTGAACAATAAAACTAAATCTTAAATGAGTAAAGAAGAAATCTTTGAATACGTATCAGACATCGTCATGACCTATGGCTTAAAAATAATTGGCGCCATAGTCGTATGGATCATAGGTTGGTGGGTGATTAAATTATTAAACGTCGGCTTTAGAAAATTTCTGGACCGAAGAAGTACTGATGAAAATATCAAACCACTGCTTAAAGGCCTTGTAAGTGTCCTACTAAAGGTGATGCTCACGATTAGTGTACTCACCATGATGGGCATCGAAATGACATCATTTGTGGCGATCCTTGGAGCCATGGGGTTGGCTGTTGGCTTGGCGCTTTCCGGCACGCTTCAAAACTTTGCAGGCGGAGTGATCATTCTGGTGCTGAAGCCTTTTAAGGTTGGGCACCTGATAGATGCTCAGGGTTACCTTGGGGTTGTAAGTGAGATACAGGTTTTTAATACCATCTTAAAAACACCTGACAATAAAACGATCATCATCCCAAATGGTGGATTATCCACTGCTGCCCTCACCAATTATTCGATTGAACCTACCAGACGGGTCGACTGGACAATTGGTATTGCTTTCGGAGATGACTCCAACAAAGTTCAAGCAGTACTCAAAAAACTCTGTGATGAGAATGCCAGAATTTTAAAGGATCCATCTGTCACCATTGCGGTGGTTGCACTTACTGATCACGCAGTTAATTTTACCGTTCGGGCATGGGTCAAGGCAGAGGATTATTGGGATGTTTTCTTTGACATGAACAAAAAGTTTTACGACCTTTTTGAATTGGAAGGACTCAATATTCCATTCCCACAAATGGATATTCATCTACATAATAATTAGATCGTCAGCTAAATTCATTTGACGTATTATTGCATTGAAAGCACACAGGCATCCTGTCCTTTCATGACCAATAATCTCATGCAACATGCAAAAATTTTTAGGCTGCATTCTATTTGTGCTGACCTTATATAGAGGGCATTCACAACCGATAGGCACAAATTCGGAAAAACTTGTGGAAGCTACTCCGACATCTTTGGTGGTATTAGGCACCATCCAGGATGGCGGATCGCCACACATCGGATGCACAAAAGGCTGTTGTAAGGATTTGTTTGAACATTCGGACCCACATCGAAAGGTGGTTTCATTGGGCTTGTATGATGGTTCAAAAAATAAAAGGTATTTGTTCGAGGCGACTCCGGATATGACAACCCAAATGAAAGCTTTGAAAAATTATGGTTTACCCACTGACCGAGAAATGGCTGATGGCATCTTTCTGACCCATGCACATATTGGTCACTATACCGGACTAATGTATTTAGGAAAAGAAGCTACCAACGCACAGGAAGCACCTGTATATGCGATGCCACGTATGAGAGCTTTTCTGGAATCAAATGGCCCCTGGCGTCAACTGGTGGAAATGAATAATATTGCTATTTACCCACTTGAAAATGAAAAGCCGATTTCACTTTCTTCCGTTATAGAGGTTATACCCATTCTGGTTCCGCATAGAGATGAGTATTCAGAGACTGTGGGGTATATCATCAAGGGACCAAATAAAAAAGCCCTGTTTATTCCGGATATTGATAAGTGGGAAAAGTGGGATAAGGATATCATTGAAGAGATCAGCAAAGTCGACTATGCATTTCTGGATGCGACCTTTTACAGTGGAGCAGAAATCAATCATAGGGATATATCACAAATTCCTCACCCTTTTATCGTGGAAAGCATGAAGAAATTTGAAGGGCTGGATTCTTCTGAAAAGCAGAAAATTTACTTTATCCATTTCAATCACACCAATCCGGTCATTGAATTGGATAGTGAAGAAGCCAAACATGTAATCAAAAACGGATTTCACATTGCAGAAATCAATCAAACTTTTAATCTATAGTTAACTCCTACTTTTTCCAATATCTTAAATTACAATGCTTTGCTTGATAAAAAATAATAAAAGACAAAAATCCATGATGCCCAATCTAAAGAATCACGTATTCAAGAGGTTTATTATCTTAATCATTCTATTCATTTCCTTGTCTCTCCTTAGTTGCAAAGAATCCCAATCCTTACCTGACCCACTCAAAGCCGGCTGGAACAATCAAGCTGTTTGTGAAGTTTTGGAAGATAGTCCGAAGTTGCGCGTACTACGATGCACCTTCCCTCCCGGTGTTGGCCACGAAAGACATTATCATCCACCCCACTTTGGGTACACGCTTTCCGGAAGCACATTCAGGATGACAGATACGACCGGTACCAGAGAAGTGGATGTGCCCACCGGATATAACTTTTCAAGTGAGGGTATAGCCTGGCATGAAGTGCTGAATATTGGGGATAGCACCGCCGTGTTTTTAATTATTGAACCCAAGTAAAACTTTAGGGATTTAAATTGTTATTGTTGTAACTGTAATTCTCCATTTAAACCCTAAATCAAAATACCATAAAATGCCTATCAACCTTCCGGAAATAAATAAACCCCGTATCGTCATAGTTGGCGCCGGTTTTGCAGGCATCAAACTGTCCAGAAAACTTTCCCATAAAGACTATCAGGTCGTCATTATTGATAAAAACAATTTCCATCAATTCCAACCACTACTCTATCAGGTGGCGATGTCCGGTATCGAGCCAAGCTCGATTGCTTTTCCCTTAAGAAAATTATTTCGGCGAACTAAAAACGTGCATATACGAGTTGCAGAACTTGAATCAGTAAATCCCGATCAAAAATTTATCATGACCAGCGAAGGGCAGGTCAATTACGACATCCTTGTATTAGCTACCGGGGTGACAACAAATTATTATGGAAATGAGAGCATTGAATCCAATGTCTATTCGCTAAAATCCGTATCTGATGCCCTCTTTTTAAGAAATGCTATCCTGACAGATCTGGAAAAAGCACTCACCGTGCGAGACAAGGACAAACGAAAAGCCCTGATTGATCTTGTCATTGTTGGGGGTGGTCCAACAGGTGTGGAACTTGCCGGTTCACTTGCAGAGATGAGGAAATATATATTACCAAAAGAATATCCGGAACTCAACCCAAAAGAAATGGAAGTTCACCTGATCCAGAGCAGATCCGATCTGCTCTATGGCATGTCGGATGAAGCGTCAAAAAAATCGAGAGAATATCTTGAAGACCTTGGGGTAGACGTACTGACAGGAGTGCGCGTGACTGGTTACGACGGAAATGCAATTACATTAAACAATGGGCAAGTTCTATATTCTACTAAAGTAATTTGGGCAGCAGGGATTACCGGTAATCGAATCGCAGGAATCCCAGATGAAGTTTATGTTGATGGCAACCGAATCAAAACAAATGAATATTGTCAGGTGAATGGCTTCACTGACTTTTATGCTTTAGGCGATAATGCATACATGGAGGAAGGTGAATATGAAGGACATCCGCAGGTGGCTCAACCTGCCATTCAACAGGCGAGACTTTTAGCCAAAAATCTCAATGGACAGATCAAAGGCAAACCCTTTAAACCTTTTCACTATCGTGATCTTGGCACTATGGCCACCATTGGCCGCAATAAGGCAATTGCTGATCTACCTTATTGGAAGACGCAGGGATTTGTGGCCTGGATACTATGGTTAGTAGTCCACCTGAAATCAATACTTGGTGTCAGAAATAAAATACTTGTGTTGACGAATTGGATATGGTCTTATATCACGATGGATCAGGGGTTGCGGATACTGATTAGGCATAAGACAAGAAGATCATGAGCTTTGCACACTTCTTGGAGAACTCACCCCCGCCCCCACCGCATAGATATGGCTCTTCAATTCTCACAGCTTTTCGGGAAACTCACCCCCGCCCCCTCTCTTAATCCCTTGACTTTTCTTACGAAAGTGATTTAGCTAAAGAGAGGGGAGGTATGACTTTTGGATTTCAATGTTCTTGCGATAGACAAAGTCTATCCTAACAGGCAGAGGGATGGTGGCTGCGGCTTTGCCGGCACACCATCCTTTACAGGTTTTGCTCCTGCATCTTCCATGTAATCACTTTAGAAAATGTAAAATCATGACTCCCCTCTCTATTTGTAGAATCTGGTTCCAACAGCAGTTACCTGAACAAGAGAGGGGGCGGGGGTGAGTTATCCGGAAATCTGTGACATCCACACACTCGCGGAAAGAGAGGGGGCGGGGGTGATTTGCCCATAGATCTGTAACTACCCTACCTCACGGAAAGAGAGGGGGCGGGGGTGAGTTATCCGGAAACATACATCCTGATCACGCTCTCCACCTCCACCCAATCTTTCATGATCTGATCATTTGGAAATCTTAAAACAGTATATCCATATTCCATCATTCTGTATGTCCGTATCATATCTTTTTCTCCCTGGCGAAGGTGAATCTGTCCATCCAGCTCTACGATAAGTTTATGCTCATGGCAGTGGAAATCAGCGATGTAGTATTTGATAAATTCCGGGGTAAGTCTGCATTGAATGATAAACTGCCTGTTCCATTTTAAACCAAAGAGTCTTCGGTCACGTACTTTCTCCCAAAAGAAATCTTCCGCTTCTGTTGGACCCTTTCGCATCTTACGTGCTAAATAACGTATACGCAAATACAACTTTTTGTTCTGATACCGGCGGAGCATTTCTTAAAATTAGGGGATTTCCGGGGAAGTTAGAACGCACTCTCTGCTTGGATATGGCTCTTCAATTCTCACAGCTTTTCGGGAAACTCACCCCCGCCCCCTCTCTTAGTACAATGACTATTCTACCAAAAATGATTTTGCTAAAGAGAGGGGAGGTATGACTTCTGGATTTCAATGTTCTTGCGATAGACTTTGTCTATCCTCACAGGCAGAGG
>JAHEAR010000045.1:0-12225 GCA_024642665.1 Bacteroidota bacterium | reverse complement strand
ACTCTGACAAAATGTTGCTTTGGCAAGACTGATTCCATCTTTGCCAACGTTTTGCTGATCAAGATGATCTCCCCCGAAGCGAGTGTGATTCGGGTGTAATTGTTATCTGCATGGCAAAAGACGATTTCGCGCCAATCCACAAGATGTATTCCCTCCTGCGTGTGCAATGCAATTTTTTTTTGCATATCCCTTATCCTCAATGCAGGTTGAGAGTTACCATTGGAATACGGCTGAAGATGTTTTACAATTCCCATCTTAATACAATTTACAATATGAGTTTATCAATTTTCTAGTCCTGGTTTGCGTATAGTGGAGGCTTAGAAACTTCCAGCATGGCCACTTTTGAACCAAGTGTTTCAAGTGCTGATCCATATTGTGCCAGTAGTTCCTGTTGCTGTTGAATAAGTTGTTTTTGTGTTTCATTTTCCGCATGCAATTCCTGGACGGCTTTTACCAGCGGAACAACAAATTCAGCGTAGCGAAGGGCATAGAGGTCCTGATCATTTTCGGGTAGTTTCACACCACTGAAATCAAATCCAACTGCTTTGGCTGCTTCTTCCACTTCCTGCGCAATAAATCCGGAATATGTAATCGCTTGTTTTCCTTCAGCAGCTTCGCACAACTCTTCAGAAAGGATGGTGCCCCGAATCTCATTCATCTTTTCTACATCATATTGATAGGTCACCGGACGCAGTTGATCAATAAAATCCAGACCCGGTATATTTTCCTCTACATGTTGCTTGACCCGACCATCTGAAGTAGCGGACCAGTTAACATATCCTCCAATGTTTTGGGTAGTGGTATTTCCGATCAAGACCTCATTGTCATTAATTGTTGAGGCCTGATATCCAATTGCAATAGAGTTAGCACCTAATACCTCACTATAATTTCCTATTGAAATACTTTGTGCACCTGTAATTTTATTATCGTACCCGATGGCTATGCCATCGGTCGCACTTACCGTATCCCGGGATCCGATCCCGATTGAACGATCATCGGTGATGTTTGTTTTTTGACCTAAAGCAATGCAGTCGTCCGACCCATTTGTAATAAAGGAATCAAAACCAACTGCAATGGACTGCCCTCTGACTTCGGCTTTAGACCCAATCGCAATGCCGTATTGTCCTGTCACGTAGGTATCATATCCCAACGCCACAATATCATTATTATTAACATAAGCGGATGATCCTAAAAAAGTATTTCTAAACCTCACTGTGTTTCCGAAATCCGCCGTACAACCCATTCCCACATTATCTTCTCCATCGCGATTCGTAGACCCGCAATGATACCCTACATATGTATTACGATTAGCGTTTGTACTACTGTTTGTTAGGTTATTATCATATCCTGCGTAAGAACCAACGAAGGTATTAAAGCTTGCATACTCAGATGATCCACCTGAGGCCTGGCCAATAAAAGTATTGCAACGGCCTGTGCTAATATCTACACCAGCGGAATCACCAACAGCTGTATTCCGGTCTCCTGTAGTAATGTCATAAAGCGCATCATTACCAAAGCCTGCATTCTTAAATCCCTCTGTACTACTCCGTCCACTTGAGGATCCAACAAACGTGTTGTCATAACCTGAAGTATTAAAATATCCTGCATCCTCTCCTAAAAAAGTATTATCACGACCAGTGGTATTATTCAGACCACTTTCTTCCCCTACAAAGGTGTTGTCATATCCGGTAGTATTATTATAACCGGTGGTAGTTCCAATAAATACATTGTCATCAGCGGTTGTATTGAAAAATCCCGCATGTTTTCCAATAAATACATTATCGCTACCGGTGGTATTTGCATAACCGGCATTAAATCCAATGAATGTATTGTCTTCAGCATTGGTCACATGAAAGCCGGCCCTTCTGCCAACAAATGTCCCAAAGGACCCCGATGTGAGACTTGTTGCAGCCGAGTCACCTACACACACATTATAATCTCCCGTGGTAATTGACACCCCCGCTCCCGTTCCATGGGTAACGTTTCCGGTTTGTGAAAAAAGAGAATAGCCAGGTAAGAGTGTAATGAAGCACATGACCAGATTTCGATATATATTTTTCATAATGATAGTTTCCAATTTTAAAAAATAGTATTCCTGAAAATATTTTATCGGATTTCGTTAATCCTGTCGAACACAACGACAGTGATGATTTAGGTTGTCTGTTTTATTGTCGGGATCAGGCCCGCCATAATCAAGTCGCTGGGTGTAAGCAATATTGATGTCCTGTTCAGTGTTACTCCAGTATTTCACATTCCCAGTTTCTGAAAGCCCTGTGATCAGGTAAGATTGCTTATACATAGCATTGAGTTCGCCAAGACTTGGAAGATACCAGTCATCATACCCAAAGGCTACCAGTGAAGAGCAGGTTTCCACGGAAGATTGCCAGTCCACACCGGCAGCATTATCCTCCGGATATACCATGATATATTCCTGATGATATTTTATCGGGACCGGCATGGTTGTATCCGGCAATAGTGTTTCGCTATTCGGATCAACCCAGGTCGCAACGCCATCACTATCTGACATGAGTATTTTGCCGGCACCTTCAGAGCCATTGACAATTTTGATGTTGCCGGCAATATGAAGTTTCTCATCTGGCGTATCGGTACCAATTCCGATATTACCATCATAAGTAAATCGCATACGCTCCGGAAGTAAATTGACATTACTGTTGGCACTACCCCCGGTAATCACCAGGTCAGCCTGGTTACTACCTTTATCCGCGCGGAAAATGCTCCATGTATAATTTCCAGCATTATTCCTGAAAGCCAATCCCATATCCTTGGAATTGTCTGCAGTCTTCAGAATTAATCCACTGCGGGTGGTATCCGTAGCAATAATACGCCCTTGTACATGAAGTTTTTCCTCAGGAGAAATAACACCAATTCCAACGTTTCCGGTTGGTTTAAATGTCATTAACTCACTTCCCCCTCCATTACTCCAGATTCGGAATCTGTCTGCATCATTCGGTGTGCCGAAAGTAAAAGTTGATCCTGAACCTGTAAAACTCACATGGGAGGAATAACTAGTATCACTTTTCGTCAGATAAATATTTGTATTCGTCATGCCCTGAAGTCTCAGTAGACCTGCATTGTCCAATTTCATCACTTCCTGACCCAATACATCAAAACGAATCTGATCATCATCCGCATTTTTCTCTACCTGGATTTTGGTATCTTCATCTGTATCAGCCAGTATAGACTGAACTGCATTGATGGAAGAAAGATCAACAGACTGTACCGGCACTCCATCATCTTCCAGCGATAACTCAAGATTTGTTCCATTCAAAGTGAAGGCATCGATCGTTTGATCATCTGTATCCGTATCAAGGGAAGACAAGTCAACACTCTGTATGTCTTGTCCATCATCTTCCAGCGACAACTCAAGGCTGGTTCCATTCAAGGTAAAAGCATCAATGGTTTGATCATCCGTATCAAGGGAAGACAAGTCAACACTCTGTACGTCTTGTCCATCATCTTCAAGCGACAGTTCCAGATTAGTACCATTTAACGAAAAAGCATCAATCATCTGATTATCGTTATCCAGTGAAGAAAGATCAACACTCTGCACCGGCTGTCCATCATCCTCCAATGATAACTCCAGGTTAGTTCCGTTTAAGGTGAATGCATCAATGGTTTGATCATCCGTATCCGTATCGATGGAAGAAAGATCAACACTTTGCACCGGCTGTCCATCATCTTCCAACGACAATTGAAGATTGGTTCCAATCAACGCAAACGCATCAATGGTTTGATTGTCGGTATCCACCGTTTTATTTCCCCAAGACAACAATCCTGAGCCATTGGTCTGCAAGACCTGGCCGGATGTACCATCGACTATTGGAAAAGCGTAGGCATCCTTTATCTTGAGGGTGCCATACACTTTCAATAATGAATTATCAAATTCGCCGAAGAGCAGTGGTTGGTTGCCGGTGCCAATACGAAGCCTGTTGTTTTCCGTGCGATTGAGACCGGCCTGGAATCCGAGATAAAGATTGCTGATACCTGTACTTCCTCTTCCGGCTTCATTACCCAGATAGGTATTTCCTGATCCATCACTTTGATGTCCGGCATTATAGCCAATAATAATGTTGCTCGAAGAGGCACTGTCCGCCAGAGTACCCGCCAAATAACCCATGATAATATTATCATGCCCTGCCTGGATATTATCCCCCGCCTGTTTACCGATCATAATATTGTTTGAGCCGTTATTGATTTGGCCTGCCCAGGTGCCCAGGTACACGTTACTATTCCCACTCTTATTCATTTGACCGGTTTGATAACCAAGGAAGACGTTTGTTTTACCGGAGGTGTTGTTGGCACCGGCGCCGGTACCTACAAAAGTGCTTCGTCCATTGATCAGGTTCTGCAGACTGTCTCCTGCAAATTTTCCCAGTAACACATTGTTGTCGTTATTTCGAAGTTGCATTTGCATGACCCCATTTACGTTTTGACTCATGACAAGCTGCTCTGTACCTTCAATATCAAAATGTATACTATCAGCCCCGGTTTGATTATCCACCCACACCTGTGTGTCCTCGTCCGCATCCACAATACGATCTCTTGGACCCGATAGCAACTCCAACCAGCCCATACCATTGAAATAGTAGAACGCATTGTTTGTGCTGTCATAGACCATTAGACCAGTCGCAGGATCGAAGATGTTTTGTCTTTGTGTGGCAGACATTCGTGGTACAAGTATACCTTTGTCGATTCCAGTGATATCTAATATTGCAGAAGGGTCAGGGGAATTTATACCAATACCAACATTCTGTTGCGCCCAAATCATTTGGCTGCAAAAGCAGAAAGTAAAGGCAATTAACAGTTTGCATTTCATAACTATTTTCATTTGGACCTGACTTTAATCAGTTTATTAAAAATTAAAAATTGTAAAACGATATGACGTACTTCCCGGATCCTGACTATTACTTCCTGTATTACGCCACATGATGCGCACCGTATTCGCACTTACTACACGTGCCCAGCCAATTATAATCGCACCCGGGAGATCACTACCAGGGGATACCATAACTACTGATGAGGTGGTAGCATTCGTTACGGTCACATCCTGAATATAAGTGCTATTGGAACCAATATTGGGAAGGTTAATACTAACGGTTGAAGTAATAATTCCTGAAAATGAAGTACCATTACTACCCAGCTTAACCGATCCATTTGCATTGAATGTACTATTTGCATTCAGTGTATTATTTGCAGTTAGTGGGCCATTTGCAATTAAGCTGCCATTGGCATTGATACTACTGGTTGAATAAATAGGAGAACTTGCTGTAAGAGTTCCATTAATACTGACTGGTTGATTTGCAATCACACTGGAGTTAAAAACCGCATCTGCCCCACTTACCGTTATCCCTTCGGTGGCGGTAAGACTTCCATTAACCTCGAGTGTTCCATTTTGCTCCAATGTTCCATTAACTCTAAGCAATTGATTATCAAATTCACCGTAGATCAAGGCATCTGAATTTCCTGCCTCGGAGTTTGATATATAAAGTTTGTTTGAACCTGTTTCATCAAACCCTGCCGATTTTCCAAGAAAGACATTGCCGTCCCCCAGTGCATTATACCCAGCGGAAACACCTATCGCGGTGTTGCCGGATCCGACTGCATTACTAAACAAACTGAAGCCCCCCAATATGGTGTTATTTTCGCCCGAATTATGCATTCGCATAGCGCTTCGACCTACCGCTGTGTTACTATTCCCACTGACATGTGGGAGCCCGGCGGCATTGCCTAAAAAAGTATTACCTCCACCACCGGTTCCGGTATTCCCTCCGCCAATGGAAAGTAAATCATCCGGTCCGACCATATCCCATCTACCGGTAGAATCAACTTTTCCGACTTCAACCCCTTTTACTTCAAATCGGATAACATCTTCATCCGGATTTGCTTCGATCCTGATCCTGGTATCACCGTCAGCATCCTGAAGGATGGACTGAATGGTATTAACCGATGAGATGTCAATAGAATTTCCTTCGCTAATTGAAAGGGTGCTTCCTGAAAGAGAAAGGTTTTGGTCATCGGTATCGATCGTTTGGTCACCCCAATTTACCTGGCCTGCGCCATCACTGTACAAAATCTGACCGGAGGTACCATCCACCATCGGAAAATCATAGGCCTCATTAATATTGAGGGTGCCATTGATCCGCAATAAAGAATTATCAAATTCTCCATAGATCAAAGGCATAGAGCTTAAGGTATTGGAGATGTACAACTTATGACTCCCGACCTCGCTCCACCCCGCTCGAAACCCGATAAATACATTACCATCCCCCTCATTGTCCTTTCCTGCACCCGCACCCAGAAAGGTGTTTTGGACGCCGGATTGATTGTTTTTTCCGGCACTCTCACCCAGTGCCGTATTTTCGGTTCCCGAAATGTTTTGAGACAAGGCATCCGAACCAATACAGGTATTACTTGTCCCGGTGATGATTTCTTTACCGGCCCACCAACCCAAGGTAGTATTACTGCTTCCTGTCAGGAGATGACCCAGGGAAAAATACCCAATGGCTGTATTTCTGAAACCTGTGGTATTGGCGTACAAAGCTTCATACCCCAGCGAAGTATTGTTTTCTCCAGTGGTATTGCTCGTGCCCGCTGATGATCCAACAAAGGTGTTTTGATTATTTGTCCGATCGTCATTCAGGCCAGCCTCATTCCCAACAAATACGGAATTACCGGTATTCGTGATATTGAGCACGCCATGGTCCATGTTGAAATATTCTGTTCCGGTATTCACAAACCGGATCACGTTGTCATTCGTGCTTTCCTCCACCAGGATTTTTGTATCCCCATCCGCATCTGTGATGCCTTGGGTTGGTGTTAAACGGCCATTGATCCGAACCCAATTGCTGTCAAATTCCCCATAGATTAAAGCCTCCGAACTGTCCACACCTGTGTTTTCGATATATAATTTATTCGATCCGGTTTCAGCGTACCCTGCCGATTTTCCAAGAAATACATTGCCGTCCCCCAGTGCATTATACCCGGCGCTAACACCAATCGCCGTGTTGCCGGATCCGACTGCATTACTAAACAAACTGTAGCCCCCCAATGTGGTGTTATTCTCGCCCGAATTATGCATTCGCATGGCGCTTCGACCTACCGCTGTATTACTATTCCCATTGACATGCGGGAGCCCGGCGGCATTGCCTAAAAAAGTATTACCTGCACCACCGGTTCCGGTATTCCCTCCTCCGATGGACAGCAGATCATCCGGTCCGACCATATCCCATCTACCGGTAGAATCCACTTTTCCGACTTCAATCCCTTTTACTTCAAATCGGATAACATCTTCATCCGGATTTGCTTCTACACGAATCCTGGTATCACCATCCGCATCTGTAATCTTATCCACACTACCAGCGAGTAATTCCAACCAGCCCATCCCATTGAAATAGTAAAACGCATTGTTCGTGCTGTCAAAAACCATCAACCCTACTGCAGGATCGATGATGCTCTGCCGATCAGTGGCGGACATACGTGGGATCAGTAACCCTTTCGATGTACCGGAAACGTCCAGTGCAGCAGAAGCATCCGGTGTGGTAGTGCCTATACCTACACCCTGGCTATAGGCCTGACCCGTTAAAATGATGAGGGAAATCAGCAGAAGAAAAAGTGGCTTGTTCATAATGGAATGCTTTTTTTGATGATAAATGTTTGTTTGAAATCCTGAAATACTCGCACGTGTTCAGCGAATTGAATCGTTATAAGGGGTTTTAATGCGTTTATATTTTTTACTGCTCAGGTTTATCCCATCCCCAGAAACGGATGAATCTGAGTGGCTTAATGAGATAAAGAATATACAGAAGGAGAAAAACAGCTATGACCGGTATGATGCTAAAGAGGAGAACTCTCCCTGATTGGCCTGTAAGCCATGTGATAAGCACATACGCTAACATGGAAGGAATGATAAAAAGAATATAGGCCATGGTTACGTGTCGGATGACCGTATTCCAGACAGACATTTTCCTAGCTTTTTTATTCATAGCATCGTTTCTTTGAATTCGATGCCGTAAAAATGCAACCCATCCATACAGAGAAACTTGCCAAAACTCCTGTCAGTACTGCCAAAAGCACTGACATTCTTGCCACATGGCAATATTTTCAGGAAAATTTATCGGAAAACCTAAAGTCCTTCACTTGGCCGGATACCAAAGCGTTCTTTATAGAGACGTGAAAAATAATCCGGGTCATTGAACCCCACTGCCGCAGAAAGTGAGGCTACGGTAGCGAAAGTGCCTGATTCCAGTAAGGATTTTGCCTCATATAAACGAACTTCCCGGATATAACCATTTGGCGTAAGACCTGTAAGAGCCTTGATGCGTCGAAACAGTTGTCGCTCACTGATATGGAGCAATAAAGCCAATTGAGAAACGGAAAACTGGCTTTCTACCAGATTCCCTCGGACCGTCTTCTCGAGGTCAGCAAGCCAGGTAGAATCCAGTTCTTTTTCTAGCGGTGGCTGTAACCTGGCTTCCTGACGTGGAGCTATTCTTGCGATGAGGTAATTTATGCGCAATCGCAACTCCTCCATGGAAAAAGGCTTTGCAATATAATCATCAACGCCAATGCGCAATGCCGAGAGCTTATCCTCCACACCGGCTCTTGCGGTCAGCATGATCACCGGTATTTGGGAGACTTCTTCCATCTTTTGGAGTTTCATCACCAGCTCAAATCCATCCATCTCGGGCATCATCACATCGGATATGATCAGATCCGGCAGTTTGTGCTTGTGTCGCAATATCACCAATTGATCATATGCCTCTCTTCCATTTTGTGTCTGGATAATATGATAATTTGTCAATTCATTTTTGAGAAAGGCTGACATGGCCCGATTATCTTCCACGATCATAATCGAATGCCTTTCTTCTTCAACCAAATCCACCGATGAAAATATTTCTGGCGCTTCCTGCCAGTCGGATTCAACCGCAACCTGCTCAGGTACTTGATCTGTTACAGCTACTTTATATGGAATCTGCAAATAAAAAGTGCTGCCCTTGCCGAAAGTGGAAGTTACCCAAACCTTGCCCCCAAGCACTCCTGCAAATTCTTTACTCAGTGCAAGTCCAATACCGGAACCTCCATTGCCGGTGGCATCGTTGTCAGTAGTATAAAACCTGTCAAACACTTTTTCCAAATCAGCTTCATGAATGCCGGAACCCTGGTCTTCGACAGCAAATAAGATCAGGCTCTCCTTGCGAGAGCTTCGAAGAGAAATAGTCGAACCGGAAGGTGCAAACCGCAAGGCATTGTGGATAAAATTGGAAAGAATTTGTTCCAGCTTTTGTACGTCTGTCTCGATCCATTCATTGGCAGGCAGCTGATTGTCAAGCCTGATACGAATGGACTGATCATTAGCTCCTGCCTGAAAGATTCCTGTTACTTGCTCCAGAAAAGCATTCAACTGAACTGGCACGAGCTGCAGTTTAAGTTGATCGACATCTGCCTTTGACAATTGCAATAATCCGTCGATCCTTCTGCGCAGCAAATGAGCCTGATGCAACACAAGTTGCAGGTATTGCTTATGTTTTTCACTGGTTACTTCTGATGCTACACTCTCCAATGGACCTTTAATCAGCGTCAGTGGTGTACGCAGTTCATGCGAAATATTGGCAAAGAATTGAGACCTCGCTTTCTGTAGCTGCCTGAGATCCTCAGCCTGTGCAGAAATGGTCCGGGTGCGTTGTTCTACTTGTGCTTCAAGTTCTTTGGCGAGCCATATCATCCTGCGCATCCGACCAACCATAATCTCACGAATGATAAGGACCAATCCAACGATCATCAGCAAAATAAACCAAACCCGAAAATAAAAAGGTCGAAGGACGATGACTGGCAGTATAAGTTGATTCTGACTATAAATTCCATCTGCGTTCCTTCCCCTTATTTCCAGTGTATGCCGGCCATAGGCGAGGTGATTGATGGTCAGCACATTTCCATTCATAGGCTGCCAACCCATCGCTTCGTCTTCAAACCGATACTCAAATCTGTGATCCGTGGCATGAAAAAGATCAGACAGACCTGCTTCCACCTTAAAGAATTTATCTCCGGGTCTGAACCTTATGATATGATCTTTTCCAAACGATTCTGTGATATCCAGAATAGAATCGGTCCAGGCAGAAAACTGCGTGATACTTAATAATCTGAGATAGATTTCCTGTTCAGGTTCCAGTTCAAAATACTTCGGAATAATACGTACGATACCGGTTAAACCACCAAAATAGAGATCTCCATTGGTATCCTTAAAGTGCGCTATACGGTTAAATTCATTGTCCGGCAATCCATCATCAGTGGTGTACACTCTGTAGGTCCAGTCCTCTTTATTCAATCTAAGCAATCCTGCATTTGTACTGATCCATAATTTTCCAAAATCATCCGGATAAACTGCATAGGCTGTGTTTGTTATCAATCCATCCCGTCTGTTGAGAGACCTGAGAATGGTTGCTGTAGTATCTTTCAATTTTATATGGAGCAACCCTTCCTCCATCGATGTTAACCACCAGGTAGAATCGGTATCCTGTATTAAATGAGTAAAATTTGATATAGCCTGAGGCTGTCGTACACTATCCCGAAAAACAATCTGTCGAACGCTGCAGTCCTCATTCCGGGATACAAACAATCCGGAGGAGGAGACAATGAGTATCCTGTCCAAATCATCATTTGTGATTTGATATATCTTTTGTATCTCCTTGTAAACAGTATCCGGACAAAGCTTGGCAGACTCAAACTGATTAAAGGGATTTTCCTGTAGCTCCTTAATCCCTTGTCCTCCTCCTAAATATAGTTTATGCTTCCCTTTATAAATGGACCATAGCCCACTGCTTTCTTCATCAGATCCAAGTTTATATTCTCGTACATGCCCTGTCTTCAAATCATAAGAAATCAGGTCTCTTCTTCCCAGAAACAACTTGTCCTGATCTTTAAGCAATGGCCCAAGCGGGGAGGTACTTTTATAGAGAATTTCAAAATCATAAGGATCCCGGATAGAAATTCGGCCCAGTTGATTCCTTGAAATAAAATACAAAAAACCATTTAAAACAACCATGCCACGAAAAGATGGCTTGTCATTTCCTAAATCACTTGATTCTGAAAACGGGTATGAAATGTTCGAAAAATAATTGGGTTGAAGTTTAAGGAAAAAGAGTCCTCCTTCAGTCATCACATAAACCATCCCTTTTTCATCTTCCCAAAAACCGTTAATCAGGGCAGGAAACACATACGATTTCAACCCTCCATTCATCCTGATAGTATCTCCATTCTGACCAATCCCCATTAGTTCATTTATACCGCTCCGAATCCACAGTAGCTTTCTATTAGGATCGTACAAAGTTTTATCGACTGGAATGAAGGCATCACTCTGTTGTACATGCGTTTGATTCCAATACTTTATCAACTTTTCTGCATGGTCTCCGGGGTGCCTTTCTATCGGTTTATCTCGAATTTGCATCGGATCTCCAGGCCATAGTATTTTGAGTTCATTATTTACTTTCCCCAAAATATAATCCTCGGCAAAACCTAATGGAAGGAAAGTTTTTGGATAATTGAAAGTTTCAAACATTTGGCCGTTTACATCATAAGACACGATTTGATTGTCCCTGAGTAAAAAGTATAGTTTGCCACCAATATGATGTGTAAGATTACGGAAACCTCCCGGTGTAAATCCTTTTTCAAATTCAATTTGCCGCTCCCATTCGGACATGCCCGGTCGCAGGAGGTACAGTCCCTCGAAAATAAATGGCTTATCTTCTTTGACGGAAAGCGCGACTATGGTTCCGTCTGCCAGCACCCATAAGTTTCGAATATCATTGCTTAAAAAGTCTGAGTTCAGTTTGTTGTAAACCTGAATCTGGTATCCATTGATAGCATTTAAACCATTTGAGGTACCTACCCAGAGTATTTGGCGAACATCATCCTGCACTATCGATTGCACTTTATTGTCCGAAAGACCATTAAGCATGGAAAACCGATCCTGTCGGAGAATATAATCCTGACCCAAGATGCTATTCGCCAGGGAAAGAAAAACACAGAAAAAGAGATACCTATAGCACTTCCTCACGGGGGAAATATAGACAAAAAAATAAGCTGAACAACCAGACCACAAAAAAGCCACGAAATTTGATTCCAATGTAGTGCATAGCGAAACACAGGCTTCCACCACTGTTTCGAAGTGACACTTTCTTTTTTGCAATTAGTGACTTTTGCATTTCCACA
>JAHEAR010000063.1 GCA_024642665.1 Bacteroidota bacterium | reverse complement strand
ATGGGGCATGGGGCATGGAGCGTGGAGCGTGGAGCGTGGAGCATGGGGCATGGAGGAATGGAGGAATGGAGGAATTACGTTGCCCCTTCCTCTCTAGCCGTTCCGCCTTAATTACCCTCACAAAAAACAAAAGAAAATTATCGTATCAGGTTCTCCCTTTCAGGGGGCCCGGTGACAAAAAAACGCAATGTAGCATCCGATGAGCGGAAAGCAATGTCCAGAAAAAGGCCCATCTCGTAATTTATAATTGATCGCACCTTTTTGCCATGACTTTTACAGATGTCCCCCGTTCAAAATGAGGTTGGAGACACAAAAATCGATTGAACATATACTTAAATTCTCAAATAAATATCAATACAATATTGTTTATCAATGCTTTATGAAAATAAATGGATTCCTTTCCGACTTTCTGCCTTTTCGCCCATTTTCCATAAGAAAATGAAATTGTCTACCTTTTGTCTACCTCAAATTTTTGGTGTCTGATGCTGTAATACCGTGTTTTGTGAATCGTTTTTAACCACTTAAACATTTTCATTATGCACCATGTAATTCGCAAATCGCACTACCTGATTTTACTGTCTGTTCTTATGATACTGATAGGATGCAGCAAGGATGACCCCATCGATCCGGCCTTTAATATGAATATCGAAGACCTCGGATTTTTCGACCAGCCGGCAGAATTAAGTGAACCGGAGGTTATCGTAACAACAGATCCTGAGCAGGATCCCGGCAATCCTTCATTCGAATGTTATACACAAACCTATCGGGCTGCACCCGGCTTCGATGAAATGCTAGCGCTGGATCCGACTACTGACGTCATCTATCCGGGAGCCATGCTGTTGGGAAGTTCTATCCCAACTGGTGAGTATATCCCCATTAATGGCAATCGTGCCCCGATCACTCTTTCCATCTCGTTGCAAAACCTAAGTGGAAATCCCGTCATTCAGGTCAATGATCCCAAACTTTCAACCGTTCGCGAAGGAATCAAATCGATCCTGGATCAGGATGTAAATTCTGCTACACCGGCCAAAATAAGTTTTGAAATCGCAGAGGTCTATTCAGAGCAACATCTTAATGTGGCTCTTGGTGCAAACTATCGTTCTGCCGGCAACAGTGTTTCTTCTGCCTTCAATTTTAATCAATCGAACTACAGCCACAAATACGTATTAAAATACCTGCAAGTCTATTACACCATTGACATGGATGCCCCGACGAATCCATCCGACCTGTTTACTTCCTCCCCGAACATCGATGATTTTGGTTCAACGGCACCGTGCTATGTTGCGTCCATGGCGTATGGCCGGATGGTCTTGTATACGATAGAAACCAATCGCAGTGCTACGGAAGTCAATGCTGCTTTTAGTGCTTCCTTCTCCTCCGGTGATGGAAACATTGATGCAGACTACCAGAAAACAATTGATGAATCCAATATCAAAGCATTGGTGATCGGTGGATCAGGAGCCTCTGCAGCACAAGCTATTAATGGCCCTGCAGAGGTATATGAATTTATCTCTTCCGGAGGCAACTACTCGAAGGACTCACCGGGTGCACCGCTCTCCTATAAACTGCGTTACATCAAAAAAGGTACGCCGGTAGCTCGCGTCGTGCTGACTTCAGAATACAATGTGCGTACCTGTGATCTGGCGTATCCTTCCTACAAACTGGAAGTCAATAGTGTAAAGTGCAAAGACTGTCCTGAAATTGGTGATCCGGAAATCTACGGTCGACTCACTGCACAAGCTTATGTCGATGGCAAGGCAAAAACACCTAAAGCAGAATGGACAAGATCAAGCAGCAATCCGCTGGAAGTAAAAGATGATGTTGCTTATTCATTAGGCAAGTCTGCGGTGGTGCAGTTGTATCGGCCCAACTACAATACAGACTACGTCAAAGTAAGTGGATGGATCAAAGAGTATGATGCTGCAAGCGATGATGATGATTTCGGCAGCGATTCCAAAAATATTGAGCTCAGCAAACTTGAGACAGATGTTCCTTATTCAGTAACACTTGGATTTGATGGACGTGTGGAAGCGAAGTTTACGATTACGAGGCTTGAATAGGCTTTGGGCATGGAGCGTGGGGCATGGAGCATGGGGCATAGAGCATGGGGCATAGAGCATGGGGCATGGAGCATGGAGCGAAGGGCGAAGGGTATGGAGCATGGAGTGATGATCATCATCGGCTACTTCTACAATATGGTCAATGCTCTTTGCTCCCGTTCAATGGGATAGCGCGCAATTATATGTTGGGGAAGAGTAGAAATTAATGTTCTTTTTACTTTCCACTCTTCCCTCACGCCGGACGGATGTGATCTGCGCTACGCTCCGATTTTCGTTATTCACTTACTTGTTTTTCGCCTTTGCTTAGTCCCGCTCAGCGGGATAAACCCCAACGCTAACAGAGCGCTCCTACAGGGCTTTACTTTTTACTCCCTCTTAATGGGACTTCGTGAAAGAAATATCTCTTCAATTTGTATAACCCTGTCGCTCTAAACTGTCTGACCAACCGAATGCCTTCTTTTTGTGTTCGAAAGAGCAAAAAGAAGAAAGTGCGAAGAACTATTGATATCGTTGTCAAGAAAGAATAAAAAAGAATGAATGCAAGAGGGAGTTTTTAGAGCGACTAGACTTTTTGGTTACTTTTTTGGCGATGAAAAAAGTAACAAACACGTGATAAGGAATAATTAATGTCCAGATGAATAAATCAAAAAAGTTGAGCTATTCGGACCTGACATGTCTTTAACTCATATATGCATTCTACAAGGAATAAAAAGGATTCTTTGTACATAACAAAAATGAAGTCATTAAATTTGGACATAATGATCAGCATCTAATTCAATGCACATGAAAATTGCTACTCCCATTATCCTTACACTGATATGCACGCTATCAATAAATAGTCTCTCTGCACAAAGTGAAGAACGTATCGCCGAAATTGAACAGCGATTACGCATACTGGATGACAAAGTGCGAACAAGTCCCTATTCGTTGATTGCTGAGTTGGAGCAACTGAATGATGAATCCGCTCAACTCGGCAGTCAGCGAAATCAAATCATGAGCAATCTGGTCCTAAGTAAGGCTTATGAATCTCAGAAAAACTATGAAAAAGCTTTTGAAGCAGTTGATCGCGCATGGGTATTGGCGGATAGTTTTGATTATCGGAAACTAGACTATATGCTCAATTCCAGAAAGGGATTTATACTTCTGCAGCAGGGTAACAATGATGCCTCCATCGAATATCTGGAAAAATGTGTTGCGCTTGCTTCCAAAGAAGATGGTGAACCCGCCAAAGCTAAAGCGCTGATTCAGCTTGGCTATGCGTATACGCGAAAAGGTGATTTCGACAAAGCGATCAGAAATCTGGATGCAGGAGCAGAGCTCCTGAAGCAAACAAAAGATGAGATCCAACTACAAAATCTCTATGGCTACATGGGTGTCTATTATGCCCGCGTAGGAGAAAAAGAAAAAGCACTCGCGGAATATGAAAAAGCGCTTGAACTAAGTATTGCGCGCAAGGATACCAGCTGGATGATTTCCAACTACCTCAATGTCATCGCGCAATATGCGATAAAAGGAGATGTGGAAAAAGCATATCAGTATTACAACGAACGTGAAAAGCTCATTGCCGACATTGAGTTTCCGGAAGATCGAAAAGTAGAACTCAATATCGGCGTGCTCTTAGTTCAAAATGAAAAGTATGCAAAAGCCCTTGATGTTCTTAATATCTGCAGGGACTATTATGCCAAAGAAGGGAACATACATCGAGTAGCTTTGGCTGATCACTGGCTAGCGTTAGCCTACCGGGGTCTTGATCGTTACGATCTGGCGGAGGAGCGATCCCAACTGGCCTTTGCGGAGGCTAAAGAAAATGACAATAAAAAACTGGCTGAACTTTCTGCCTTCACCTTATTTCAGACCTATCACTGGCGTGGTAAGGATACAGAGGCGATCGAATGGTTACAGACCTCCAATGAAATCAAAGACTCTATTTATAGCGAAGAAAAGCGTCAGGAAATGTTAGCGCTGGAAGCCAAGTACGAGACCTTTAGAAAAGAGCAGGAAATAGAAATGCTCAAGGCTAAAAATGAGTTAGAAAAAGCAAAACGTGGGCGTTTGCTGATTGGCTTGATCAGTTCGCTGCTCATCGGTGGACTCCTCATCTACCAACAGATCTCCGCGCGTAAAAAGGATAAAGTAATCCAGGAAGAGAAACTGAAAATTGTAGCCCTTGAAAAAACACAACTGCAGGAACGTCTTGAGCATAAGGAAAAAGAACTGACGATTCAATTGCTTCACGTTGCCCAGAAAAACACCTTCCTCACCCAGATCACCAAATCACTGGACAAGATCAAATCCCACCTGGGCAACGAACCTACGCTACTGGTCAATAAAGTTATCAAGACCATTACGAACGATATATCTTCTAATGAAACCTGGGATCAGTTTCTCACCTCCTTCAAAGAAATCCACCACACCTTTGTTGATCTCCTCGTCAACAAATATCAGCTCTCTGCTGCAGAACTTCGTCTCGCCTCCATGATCAAGATGAACATGAGTAGCAAAGAGATCGGCAGTCTCCTCAATATCAGTGATGCCGGTGTCAAGAAGGCGCGCTATCGTCTCCGCAAGAAGCTCGACCTCGATCAGGAGGTGAATATGCAGGAGTATTTACTGGGAATGGAGTGAAGCAGGAAGCAGGAAGCAGTGTCTCGCATCTGAGGTCTCGCATCTCGCGTCTCATTCATTTAAGTTGGGTTGTGCTGTGTGGCAC
>JAHEAR010000020.1:59780-68820 GCA_024642665.1 Bacteroidota bacterium | reverse complement strand
TGGCTTATTTTTGAAGGGATATCCTGATCATCCGCAATCCAAAAATGCCAATTACCCTTAGGGAGGTAGTCAACGACAAAACCTGCGTGATCGAGATGTATATTTAAATGCTTTAATTGTTGAAAGACAATTCTAATGACTTCCTTAAGCTCTTCGCTTTTGTGCATGGCCATTGTTCGTGTCCGGATTTTTTCCAGGGCAAGCTCGATCTGTGCCTCTTTAGCTTGTGCTTCTGCCAACGCTAAATCCTTGAATCGTCTGTAGGTAAGGCCAAAAACAGTAGCAAATCGTGTGATGATTTGACATTGCTGTGTGGTCAATGGCTCATGGGTGATCACATTGAGGGATCCCTCAGAAAAGTAGAATGCATAGAAAGATTCTTTAGGATTTAATGAGATTTTTTCCGGATAGGTGACAATCGCAGACACGATCGAATAATACTTCTTCAGGAAATCACCTTCCATTTCAAAAACAGAATAGGGGGCTTTATTTTGCCAAGCCTCAAATGACTTTTCGAACGATGGATGTACATGGATAGGGATC
This sequence comes from Bacteroidota bacterium, assembly GCA_024642665.1. Taxonomy (GTDB): domain Bacteria; phylum Bacteroidota; class Bacteroidia; order Chitinophagales; family Saprospiraceae; genus Opimibacter. The sequence continues at coordinate 68,277 of JAHEAR010000020.1, read as the reverse complement.
ACACCCAATATCTTCTTCTCTTTTTTGTCAATGTGCTGAGAAGACCATACTTCCATCGTTTCAGTATTCGAGTCATATATTCCAATCCCTGTGCGAATAGCGTCGATTTCCAGTTTTTTAAGTTCTTCAAACAAAACAGAAGAAGCCTCGACTAATTCTTCGCTTTTTTGCATGGCCAGTGATCGGGAGCGAACTTTTTCCAATGAAGCTTCAATTTCCAATTCCCGGATCTTAATCTCCAGTTCTTTTGTATTTCTTTTGATGGCATCCCGTAATTCCCGGTTTTCTTTTGATATGGTCTCAAAGCCAATAGTTTCTTTGCCACTGGTTTTAGCATCAGGAAGGGATCCGTGTTGTAGTATGAATTTCCATTCACCATTCTGTTTTCGCGCTATGGACGAGAGTCTTAGTTTGCCGTAATAGGTCCATTTGTCGTTGATCAGAATATAAACATCCGGTGTTTCAAGGATCAGAAGTTGTTCTCCAATACCGGTGAGCGTAATGTTTCTGTTTCTAAATTCTGCCTTTCCGGCAGCTTCTCCGATGGCCAGTTTGTAGAAAAAGGTGGCTTCAACTTTCCCTCTTAAAAATTCACTTTCTGCACTTCCAATGACCGTAACATCGTCGTCAAAGTAGGATGTAAAAGTTTCGGCATCTCCTTTGAAGTAGGCGTCCCACATCTTATGGTATATTCCAAGAATTTCTTTTTCCAGTTTGTAGGGTACCTTCATTATACCGGCCTGATGGGTAAGTGGATGATGAATGTAGTGCCTTCGCCTTCTTTGGTCTCCACAGTGATATTTCCGTCATGGGCCTTTACAATGTCATAGCTTAAGCTCAATCCTAGCCCAGTTCCCTGACCTGTAGGTTTGGTGGTAAAGAAAGGTTGGAATATTTTGTCTACAATGTGTGGAGGAATGCCGGAACCGTTGTCAGAAATGCGGATTTCTGTCCAGGGTTCAGCGGAATCTTTTGCCCCTAATTGGCCTGTGGGAGACTTCAATAGTTTTGTGGTTACGGTGACACTAGGAATATATTCCAAGTCCGCCTTAGGCTGGTTAGCGGCAGAAGAAACTGCATGAAACGCATTCGTGATCAAGTTGAGTAGCACTCTTCCCATATCCTGAGGGATTACCTTGATCAATCCGATTGTTGAATCATAATCTGTGTGAAGGGTAACATTGAATGACTTATCTTTTGCTCTCATGCCATGATAGGCCAGTCGCAGATATTCTTCGGTCAACGTATTGATATTTGTTGGTTCTTTTTCCCCTGTGTTTGATCGTGAATGTTGCAACATCCCTTTGACGATGGCATCAGCTCGTTTGCCATGGTGCATAATCTTCTCTTCGTTTTCCTTGATGTCTTTTGCCAATAACTTCACTTCATGCATGTCTCCTTTTTCAGCAGCTTCATTAAGTTCGCCGATGAGTTCTGTATTGATGTCTGAAAAATTATTTACAAAATTCAGAGGATTCTGGATTTCGTGGGCGATGCCGGCTGTGAGCTCTCCCAGAGAAGCCATTTTTTCTGATTGGATGAGCTGAGATTGAGTGGATTTAAGATCGGTAAGCGTGATATTTAGAAGTTGATTGGTCTCTGAAAGCGTTTGATTCGATTCCCGAAGATCCTCTCTGGCTTTTGAAAGATACAGTACCATGTTGTTGAAAGCTTTTGACAAGTCGCCGATTTCATCATTAGGGATTTTTTCGATCACCACATCAAGATCGCCCTCACCTACCCGCAGGGCGGCATCGCGCAGGGCGCGCACGGGAACAGAAATATTTCTTGCAAACCAAAGGCCTATGAGCATTCCGACGAGAAAAATGCTTCCGGTGACCATCAGAGAAGTTTTTCGAATTTTTTGTTGACTATTTTTGATGGCCTGGGTTGAGAATCCAACCATGATGGCGCCATTCATCATTTGAGATTCAAAGAGTGCACGCTTAATAATGATCGAATCGCTTGATGCCTGGCTGAGTAAAGGATGCATTGTTTCAGGAAATGTACTAAAAATGGTTTCCGATATTTCAAACGAGTCATGGCGCAGATTCCAGATAGTATCCAATTGCAATAGACTGACAAATTTAAATCCGGAAGTTTCCTTTACATATTGCATGGCGGTTTGAACACCCTCATAATTCTGTTCTTTCAAAGCAATCCGTACCCCGAGGGCTACTGTATTCGCATAGTTTTGTACTTCATCATCGTAAGTCTTCAGTAAATACTGACCTTGTTTGGCAGGGAAATAAATAAGTGTAAAAGAGGCAAATAAGAGTACAATGGTAAGTATGGTTAACCAAATCTTAGTCTTTAGTGCTATAAACATTTCAGGAGGAAATGAACAATGGTGGATAAATATTGAACGGGATAGTAGTCATTTATTTTCTTGAATTTATAGTGTTTCCTTGCCGTCAATCATGACTATCTGTGTGTTTTGAATCGCAGGTTGTGGATCAATAATTCCAATGGCTCCCGGATTTTCAGCGACAAAATCTTGTAGGTCGCTCAGGTTATTAAAAAAGGCCGGGGCTTCAGCTTTGCCCTGGAAAACAAGTGATAACCAATATTTTTTAAATTCATCAGCACTCATTTGATAGATACTTTCACAAACGTATTTTCCAATGGGGGTGTTGGTCTTTAATAGTGCGATTTTGATTTTCGTTCCGTTTCGCCATCGTTGACGTTCTCCCATCAGAATGGATTTCAATTCCGTTTGATTCATAGCGGCAGGGGCACCGTCCGGATGACTGATGACCATCACCGCGATAGGTTGAGCATGGATAGGTACACTACCCAACAACATTATAATTAAGATCACCCACTTTAAATTCATCAACAAGTACTTTTTTGTTTTTACTAACTGGTTTTATGATTAAAACCCAACAGCTATTTGTGCTTTTATTCGATTGATAGATTCATTATTTTCAAAATTCTCGACCTGGTACTCTAGTTTTACGACTGCCAGGTAATTGATTTGGTAACGCAAGCCTAAAAGAAACGCTGTGGTGTTGTCGTTGTCAAAATAAATTTCCCCTTCTCCATACTTCAAATAGTCAATTCTGAAATAAGGTATCCACTTTTCAGTCAACCTATATCCTCCGTACAGATACATGATGTTGGATACTGCGGTGCCTGTCGTATCTGTATGGTTCAGTGCTAAAGTAAACTCCGTCAGCAGTTCATATTTTTTACCAAAATAGGCGACTGAACCGGTGAGGAGTTGCTGGTTGACTTGCCAATCTACAACGTGGTGGTGCGCGTCTGCGCCTTTCGATATCACATCATTATAATAGGATGCTCCTAAGCGTAATTTATCCACTGGTTTAATATGTACGGCAGCAGTCCAGGATTTATGTTGATCATTATCAAGTACTTCCGTAGAGCCTATCCCGTTCCCAATCATCACATCATAGCCGAATCTAAGGTTTCCAAGATTCTGCGCCTGAAAGCCGATTCCTAAGGTGTGCAAAGGGACTATGCCGGCAGCAAAAAGCAATGGCCGGTCAATCGTTGGGAAGAACAAACGTCCATGGTGATAGGTGTCATTCCAATAATTAATCGGTGTATGATGTTTTCCAATCAAAATATTATGATTGCCTTTGTAATTGTACTTGAGGATGATACGCTCAACGCCTACTGAAAACTCAGTGCTCGATCCAAAATCAAATTTGAATACGGTCTCGCCTAAAAATGAGATTCGGTCATTTAGTTCAGAAGTAATAAATAAATCCTGTTCACCTAAATAAAAGGAGAATTTGTCATCCAGCACAGAAAATCCGGTATCAGCGAAACCTCTGATGGTTGTGTTTTGACCGAAAAGCTGCATGGAAAGTAAGAAGCATATGATTCCTACGCTGAAGGGACGCAAAGCACAGGTAATGTTTGAATGGATCAAAGGGTGCATAACGTTACTGAATACTTAATGGTTTAATGAAGTAATGTATCATAACCCATTTCTCAGATAGGGTCAGTGAAAAGGTTAATTTATGATTTGGTTATTGAGTTGAAGATAATGAAATGCTTACAAATACTATATTTCCGGGAGCAAATAAATTTCAAGACGATAACATTTATTCAATTTTACAGAGGCTGTAAAGCCCATTATGTAGCCATTGCAGGCGGAATTCTAGTCAGGATGTATTGGATTTGATACCCATTTATAGTTGATGCGTTTGAAATACCATATCATGAGGCAAATGGAGAACAGGATGTTGCTTGATTAGGGTATTATACTCCAATAGGTTTTCAGCACAAATTGAATTAATTCATACGATTTTCATACTTGAGCGTTGTTAATGAAAGAGATTTTTGATCCTCATGATACGGGGAGAAGGATTATGAAGGTAGTTCCTTTTCCTTCGATAGTTTTTACTGTTAATTCACCGCCATGGGCTTTCACAATATCATAGGCCAAAGAAAGGCCAAGACCGGTTCCTTTGCCGGTTGGTTTTGTAGTGAAAAACGGTTGAAATATTTTATCAAGGTTTTCTTTTGGTATTCCGGGACCGTTGTCGGAGATAGAGATTTCTGCCCCTAAATCCCCTGAAGGGGACTTCAATAGTTTTGTCATTACTGTTACGGTAGGTTCGTAAACCAAGTCCCTTTTAGGGACAGAAGAAACAGCATAAAACGCATTGGTGAGCAGATTTAATAGAACTCTACCAATATCTTGTTGAACAACATCAATCATTCCAATAGATGGGTCAAAGTCAGTTTCCAGCTTGGCATTAAAAGATTTATCCTTTGCCCTAATGCCATGATAAGCTAATCGTAAATACTCATCCGCTAAAGCATTGATATCAGTTGATTCCGTTTGGCCGCTTGCTGTTCTAGAGTGTTGCAACATTCCTTTGACAATGGCGTCAGCCCGTTTTCCATGATGCAATATTTTCTCAATATTTTCTTTTACATCCGCACCAAATTCTATGGCTTCGTCTTTTTTACCCGCAGCTAACGCCTCATTCATCTCATCAATTATTTCTGCACTGACTTCAGAGAAATTATTGACAAAGTTTAATGGGTTCTGAATCTCATGCGCAATACCGGCTGTGAGTTCTCCTAGAGAGGCCATTTTTTCGGATTGGATTAGTTGCGATTGAGTAGCTTTTAATTCTGCAAGAGAGTTTCTCAACTCTACAGTCTGTTTGGCAACCTCCTGTTCTAATATTTTTTGCTGTTGAACCGCTCGTTCTTTTTTCTCTTCCGAAAGACTAATTACTTTCTGTGCATTTATTTGTACTTCTTTAATAATCTCCTTGAATCGCAAAGCTGTAAATACTAATAATGAGAAAGGAAAAGCAAGGTGAAATGCCGATTTAAAAAGTGACAGAATAAAAAAGTCATGATCGAATTTCATCAATGAATAAACAACTGTTAAAATAATGATAAGAAGGGTTGATAATACTCCGACAATCACAGCCCATTGAGCTCCTCTAAGTGATGAGAATGAAATGATTATATAGTATATACAAGTGCCGATAACTATAATCAGGACAATAAGCGGAATGATTGAAGTTGATATGAAAAAGAATAATATTGGTATTAGAACTAATAGAAGAAAGATGGACTTTAAAGGTTTGCTAACTGGCCTGTTAAGCAGTTTAACAATTAAAAAAATACTGAAAATGAATATAGTTGGGACTAGTATGGCCATTAATAACTTACTGGTTTGTAAGATATTAAATGAAGTATGAGGATGGTGGGGTATCCAATCTGCTATGATAAATAAGCTTAAAAGCGTTGAAAAGATTGCTATGTATTTAAGGTTTTTTTCTCGTGGAATGAGTATCATCAAGTGCCAAAACAAAAGGCATAAAATGATAGAGGTGGTAAGGGTAATAGTGTTGAAAATTGGTTCTTGAGCAAAGTGTTCCTGCAATTCAGTGATGTATTGATCTTTAGTAAACTCAACTCCTATTGTGCCTTTAAAAGCATTAAAGGGAAGCCTTGATAGTTTATCCACAAAATGGATAGCCAAAATGTGTTTCTTCCCAGGTGCTAGAAGTGTTTCTTTTGGAAGGATATGTAAGTATCGCCCCTCTTCAAAGGATGTACCATTGCCGCCAAAATTTCCAGAACGATGAACCAACTCTCCATCGATATAAGTTTCAATGGCTGCCCAGGCATCTACATACAGATTTATGGGAGAATTTTCATAGGTAGAGTCCAATACAAACGATGTTCTAAACCAGCCTTCCAATCTGTCTTGCTCATTGAAGAAAGACTCATTAATGTCATCAGGTTTTATGTTTTTCCACTGGTTTGTATTTAACTCGACATTAGACCAGGAGTCGTCACTTCCTTCATTGTATTTCCATATATTAAGATTTTGAATGGCAAAACTGTTTTTTATTAGGTTTTTTGAAAGGAATACAACGGGTCTATAGGGTGTTTTATCAAACCAGCTATCAATGGAAATCTGAATTACTGTATCTCCTTTAATATCTACTGTTCTATCCGGTGCTTCTCCAATGGTTTGATCATCATAGTATTTCATTTCTCTTTTTCCACTTGCACCTCTATGAAATTTGTATGTATGATTTCCTGCTTCCAAGTGCAGTGTTACAGCGTTTTGTTTTGAGTCATCCGGCTTTAGTTCATAGTCATCTGCGGTGGAATAAACCCAATTGTTAAAAGAGCCAGTTATGAAGGTTGTGTCCTTTGCTAAATTTGCATCACCAGTTAATTTAAATGTAACCTTAAATTGAGCCTGAAGAAAAAGAGGCAGTAAAAGTGATAGGGTACAGATAAGAGATTTTTTCATTGTTGTGGTTTTACAATCTAGGCAATAAGATGGTAGAGTTGGTAACTTCTCCAACCTTAGATTTCGCTTTCAAGTCTCTTTCCTGAACCCATATAAAATGATAGATTGCTTGAATCGATTCTGCGTTCAAGTGAGTCAGGGATTTACAACGACTTAAGGATTTCACTTGTTTTTTGTACGTACTACTCATCTATAGCTTCATTTCTATTCTTCTCTTAAGAGTTATTTTTTAAACCTCAAAACGACATCTTAGATATAGGGTAATTGAATAATAAATTCACTGCCAGAACTGGGAGTGGAATCAACTTTAATCGCTCCTTTATGAGCCTTAACAATATCATAACTTAAACTAAGACCCAACCCTGTCCCTTGTCCAGTCGGTTTGGTAGTAAAAAAGGGTTGGAATATTTTTTCCTGCATTTCCTTTGGGATACCGTATCCGTTATCACTTACAGCTATTTCGACACCCATGGCAGTTTTTTGGGTTTGGATGCTTACCGCTGGAGTATAGGCAGAATTGTTTTTTTGTTTTTCATAAACGGCGTGAAAGGCATTTGATATAATATTCAAAAGGACTCGCCCAATATCCTGAGGATTGATTTGAATAGGTGTGATATTCTTATCAAATTTTGTTTTGAGTATAGCATTAAAACTTTTGTCTTTGGCGCGCATACCATGGTAGGCCAATCTTAAATATTCATCTGCTAACTGATTGAGATCGGTGAGTTCTTTTTTTCCTTCGGTGGATCGGCTGTGTTGCAGCATGCTTTTTACGATATGATCTGCACGTTGTCCGTGGTGGGTTATTTTAGCTTCATTCGCCTTGATGTCTTTAGCTAAATCAGCAACCTCCTGCAGGTCTCCTTTTTCCGCAGCGGTGATTAGCTCATCAAGCAATTCTGTATTCACATCCGAGAAGTTATTCACAAAATTTAACGGGTTTTGGATTTCATGCGCGATACCTGCTGTCAGTTCACCGAGAGAAGCCATTTTTTCTGCATGAATAAGTTGTGATTGCGTTGCTTTCAAGTTTTCCAAAGATTGTTTGAGATCCTCTGTTCGCTGGTCGACAAGTTTTTGCAGTTCTGCCGTTTTCTTTTCGAATTCGTTAATTCGCCATGCATCTCCTTCGGATTCCTGAGGTGATGAACCATGTATGTGAATGACTTTCCAGCTGTCCTGTTGCTTTGAAATGATGGTCGTAAGGCGAAAAGGAATTTCCCGTTTTGTTTCGATGATCGTCATGGTAATGGTGATTTCTTCAACCAGGATGACACAATCTTCTTGTTCATTGATTTTTCTGAATACAGGTTTGCGGTAATAGTAAAACTTTATTCCTTTGCCTTGCTTCTTCTGTGCATTAACTAAGCGTCGAAATGTTTTTAGGTCCATCGCTTTTTCATCTTCGTTTGTACCATAGATCATTACATCATCGGTAAAGATATCTTCAAGATGATCACGATACTTGATGCCCAGCGCTATGTTTGTTGCGACGCTATATACTCGTTCGACTTCTATTAGATCTTCAGGACGCATACATCTTTAGGTTCATTGTTTTGCGATTGTAACCGTAAAGGTTGTCCCCTGTCCTTCTTCTGTCGCAATGTCGATTTGACCACCATGGGCTTTGACAATATCATACGCTAGTGATAAACCAAGGCCTGTTCCTTGCCCTGTTGGCTTTGTGGTGAAGAATGGTTGAAAGACTTTTTCCAGGACATGTTTGGGAAT
>JAHEAR010000020.1:17816-59680 GCA_024642665.1 Bacteroidota bacterium | reverse complement strand
GTGGCTTTAAGTTCTGAGAGGGTTGATTCTACATTTTGCTTGGCGATCTCAAGTTTTTTAAAATCATCATATCGGGCATAGGCAATGGAAAAGGCCTCAGCCAGCGATTTTACCATATCAATTTCGTCTTCGGAAAGTTCATTGTCGTTTCCAACATACAACATGCCTTGTTTGTATGGCACAAAATGCAAATGCAGTGATTCCGGTGGCGTAGTCGTATCCTGATATGAGTCTTTGTCCTGAATATAGCCTTGTGCATACATGGATTGCACCCAGGAAATAAATTGTTCTTTATTCCAGTGGGTGATATATACCTTGCTTTCTTGCCAGGCCTCAACAGCATGGCTGGTTAATGCGTTGGCATCTTTAGGTAGAGTCATCATTGCCAATGAGTGGCCATCCGGTGCAGAAAGAAAAACCTGAACATTTGGTTTGTCTTCATCTATAATAAATACCCCACAACGAGAAAATGGGACGCCCAGCGTGTTAAGTTCATTCCATATCAACGGCGTTATTTGATCAAGGTCTTCCGTAGATCGCATACTGGCGATTTGACCGCGAACACGGTCAAGGGAAGCTTGTTTTATAGCTTCTTTCGCCCTCATTTCTGCCTGGCGCAAGTCCATAAAACGCCGATGCGCCAGACTAAGCACGGAGGTAAATTTTCTGTAGAGTTGAAGATCACCTTCTTTAAGTGCTTTTTCTGTCCAGGCATACACACCACCTTCTGCGAAGTAAAAGTAATACCCATATTGGGTCACATCCTCTGCAAATTCCGGAAAATGTACTTCCGGGTCCATCGCTCTGTAATAATCTCTTATTTCATTTCCCCGGAGTACAGGATGATATTCTTCTTGTTTGATCCAGTGGTCAAAAATGCCATCAAGAATTGGATGTCCGGCCAGCGTTAATTGCCCATCGACCATTTTTTTATCGCGCTGCTCTGTCGAAGTAGTAGCCTTTAAAGTCGCCACTCTTGTTTTTTTATCAATAAATCCTACACCACAGCGACGAGGCGTTACACCTAATAGTCCCAGTTCGTTAAAAAATGCATCAATTGTTTTCGCGAGATCATCGGAGCTATGCATAGCCAATGCCAGGGCACGAATCCGTTCCATGGCAGCTTCTATTTCTAAGTCTCTGTTTTGCGTTTCAACCGCTTTTCTCTTAAGCTCTAACTCTTCAATGGTTTCTTCCAGGAGTATAGCTGTTGTACGCTTGACCTTTTCTGTACGTTCAAGTTTGAATTCAGCAATCGTTAAATCATTGTCAGCTTTTTTGATAGCTTTGATAAGAACATCCTTTTCTTCTGCGCTAATTTTATCATTAAGCTGAATAGCGTCTAGTATGGTCTGAAGTTGCTGATTCATTTATTTTTCTTTTAGAGCAATCGTGCAAGTGGTGAGATTATGCATTTCAAGATTACCTCCTGTTGCTCTGCCCAGTTCCGAATTAGAGAACATGCCTGCCATCGGTACATTCCAAACTTTTTTTATCCCCTCAAGCTCTTCCGACATTAATGGCCCCAGTGAAAGTATCCTGCCGGCGCAGCTGAAAACAACCAATGCATCAGCTTCAGGCATTTCGGTAGCTTTTAAATTTTCAACCCCTTTCACTACCTTTTCCATCACATCAAAGTCAGGGGGTAAGGAGAATCGCACTTTTGATCCCTGTGGTACGGCGCCACTGGTATAATAAGACCGGTCGTTCCAGTCCACCACCAGTCCCGGCCGCATGACAGGATCCCCTTTTTCACGTTGCAATTGCAATGGAAAGTTGGCCGCTATTTCTAAAAGGAGACTTTTGTTTTCAGGCATTACATTTTCAATGCCACCGTATTTGGCCGTAAGATCAAGTACCGGAAGATTGTCTACGGTGTATACGTGATTTCCTTCACTTTTTGTCACTGTTTTTTCTGTACCCACCGGCTTCCATCCGCAGGTAGCAATGCCTTTTATTTTTACTTTTGATTCGTCCAGTGCCATACATACGATAGCATTGCGGCTATCCTTTTTATTGGTGAATACAAAAGTGTCTGCAAAAACATAATCATCTCCGGCACCACCGCCAAAGACATTTACGGCAGTGCCGGCTACGTCTTCAAAACCATGCAGTATTTCTTCGCCATCGGCGGCTGCATTACTTATGCCGATTAAAAATGCAGGTGTTTCAAATTTTTCTTTGGCTTTTTGAGCAATATTTTTCGCAACTTCTCGATAATTTTTATCAGGATATTCTTCAAAATAAATTTGAAAGTGCTCTTTTTTCATATCCAATAAAAGGATAGCTGCTGAGGCTTTCTCCGGTGTTTCATCAACAAACTCTCCATTGGTTGTACTGCCGAAGACACTGATCCCAGAGGTATCTAACAAATCACTGATGGCCGTTCTGTCAAGGCTTTTGGAAATAAAGCAAATAGCCAGTGTCGGCGTAAAGCCGTCTGCTGTACTTTCTGCCAGTGCAGCTTTTATTTCTTCTGTGGATTTTCCTTTGATTGATTTTGCTTTCATTTTTGTTTTTTTATGGGTGGTATGGAGGCGAGAATTCTTAGAATCATCGATTCAACATATCAACTGATTTTTATTTTTCTTTTAAGGCCACCAGGCAGCAAGTATTATTATGATATTCATTTGTGCCGGTTTTAGATTTACCATATTCGCCATAAGAGAAAAAGCCAGCCATAGGTGCACTCCAAATGTTTTGGACCTGCTCGATCTCTTCTTTTATGACCATCCCAAACGATAAATATCTGCTCACGCAGGAGAACATGATTAAGGCATCAGCCTGCTGCAGCGGATTATCTTTAATACTCTTACAATCTTCAATGACCGTTTCGATGGAATCAAAATCCGGTGGTAACGCAAACTTAATTTTTGATCCCTGAGGCACGTTTCCGGAACAAATCAGTGATCGATCTTCACTATTGGCAAACATAGCCGTACGTATGACCGGATCTACATTTTCTCGTTCCAATTGCAATGGATAATACCAGGAGCTTAGAAAACTTACGATTTTCTTAGTGTCATCCTGCTGTATGTCAACACCAAGGTAATTCATTAACATGTCCAATGCCGGTTTATCGTCGATGGTATACACAGTATTCCCTTCGCTTTTCGTAACTGTTTTTGTGGTGCCGATAGCATTCCAGCCACAAGTAGCTATCCCTCTGACATCGATTTTATCTTCATCAATGATGAGTGCTAAGATTGCGCAGTCGTTACTTTTTCTATTGGTAAAAACAAATGTTGATTCAAGGGCCAAATCATCTGCTGCCTTACCTCCAAATAGAGTTACGTCTTTGCGTGGCGATGAGCCAGATTGAACAATGCCCTGTAAAATACCTTCTACAATTGGTTCACCATCTAAAGATACGCCACTGTTCGCTATAATGAACGCAGGGTTGTCAAAAGTTTCTTTCCCTGAAATCGCAATCTTAGTTGCATCACTAAATACCACCTGTGGGCTTGTTTCAATAAATGCAATTTTAAAATAATTGGGGTGGATGTTCAGCAGCATCATGGCAATGCTTCCCTCCTCAATTTCGCCATCAATAAATTCACCTGCTGTGGTCACTCCGAATATCTGAATTCCTTTTTCATCTAGTAATTTGGAAATAGCGTCTCTATCCTGTTTAACCGATAAGAATACAACAGCTAAAGTGGGATTGAACTTGCCGTCCAATGCTTCTGCCAGTGCAGCTTTAATTTCTTCTGTGGATTTTCCTTTGATTGATTTGGCAAGCATATTCAGGATAGGGGCTTAATGTGTAGAGTTTAATGTTAAAGATTAAATTTGTTTTGTTTCACTAATCACTATTCATTTTTCCCTTAACACGGCCCAACTGCATGTTGTCCCATGAAAATCAAGATGCCCACCTTCTGTTCTTCCATATTCGCCATACGAGAAAAATCCGATTAAAGGAATATTCCAAACTTCTTTAAGTCCATTGATCTCTTGTTCTATAAGTGGGCCCAATGTGTCGAATCTGCCAACACACGAAAAAATAATCATGGCATCTGCCTCAGGTAAAATAGTATCCTTTGTTTTTTGGGCACTTTCTATGACGGTATCCACCACATCAAAATCCGGGGGCAGTGAAAAGCGGATACTTGCGCCCTGCGGAATATATCCACCTGTCATGATAGCTCTTGTCTCGCGATTGTACAGCAGGGGAGGTTTCATCGTTGGTACCCCTTTGTCTCTGATTACCTGGAGTGGAAAACTCATTCCTACCTGGTTGGCTAGACTTAACTCATCATCCAGACTCACATTTAAGCCGGTAAATTTTATAAGCATATCCAGAGCAGGTTGTCCATCGATGGTTTCAATCCAATTGCCTTTGCTCAGGGTTACAGTTTTTGGTGTGCCAACACCTTTCCATCCTGATACAGCTTGCCCTGATATATCGATTTTATCCTGATCCAAAAAGAGTGCACAGATACCTCGCTTACTCATGTTTTGGTTTGTAAAAACAATCCCACCTTCCATGCTGACATCATCACCTGCTACACCTCCAATAATCGTCACATCAGGTCCAAGCACTTCGGTAAACCCTTGGATGACATCTTCACCTACTAATTCAACATGTGCCGTGGAAAGCAATAGTGCCGGATTTCGGAATGCTTTTTTTCCCTTCGCTGCAATTTGCCTGGCTACTTTTATTTCTTCACCGCCAGGGCATTCACTCCATTCGATTCGGAAATATTCTTTTGGCATATCCAGCAATAATATGGCAACTGAATTATGCTCTATACCATTTTGTGTAAATGCCCCGTTCGTACTAGCACCAAATATAGCCAGTCCCGCATCTTCAAGCACAGAAATTGTCCCAGCCATATCCATATGAATAGAAATAAAGACGATCGCAAGAGTGGGTGTAAAGCCATCAGCCATGCTGTTCTCAAGTGAGGCTTGAATTTCCTCCGGAGACTTTCCATTGATCGATTTTGATCGCATTTGATGGGGGTTAAGGGTTAAGGTTTAAAGTTAAAAGTTTAATGTTGTGCTTTATATTTTTTACTCACTACTCACTACTCACTACTCACTACTCATTACTCACTACTTTCTGCTCACCTCTCATCATTTTTCACTTATCGCTGTCCAGCAACAAGTCGTTGAATGAAATTCATGTTTTCCATTTTCATCTCGGCCGTATTCTCCGTAAGAATAGAATCCTGCCATCGGTGTATTCCAGACTTCTGCCAGTCCTTCATTTTCTTGATGCGCCATTGGTCCCAAAGCGTTTAGGCGTCCGGCACACGAGAATATTAGTAATGCTTCCGCTTTTGCATGTGCATGCTGTTTAACCTCACGCGCTTTTTGAGATATCGTTTCAACAATATCAAAATCGGGTGGTGTGGAGAACCGAAATTTTGAACCTTCCGCTACATCAGACTCGCAGATCAAAGCTTCCTTTTCTTTGTCATATCCCATTGGAGCGCACATCATCGGACCTCGATCTTCACGTTCAATTTGAAATGGGTAATGAACGCCCACAGATTCAAAAAAATTCAATTGATCATCTGTGGTTGATTTCTCTACGCCCAAATATCGGAGATACATCTCCATCGCCGGCTTCCCATCAATAGAATAAATTAAATTTCCTTCACTTTTAGTGACCGTTCGAAAGACTCCAATAGGATTCCAACCGGAGATCGCCATGCCATGGAGATTGACTTTATCTTCATTAAATACCAGAGAGACAAATCCATTATCTGTCGATAGACCATTTGTAAATACATAAGTGCCGGTCAATGTCATATCATCACCGGCCATTCCTCCAAAAATATTCACTTGCGGACCAAGCACATGTTCAATACTTCGTAAAAGAAGTTCCCCTTTCAAAAAGTCACCACTTTCGGAAAGGCTTGTGCTTAAGAGAATAAAAGCTGGTGTATCGAATTTATCTAAAGCGGTTTGCGCTTGATTTACAGCAGCTTCCTGTAAACTTCTTTCGCCTATATCCTCATACAGGATGGTATAGTTTTCTCGTCGGATATCAAACAGCATGACCACAATTTCTCCTTCGCTGTGATGACCATTGATAAACTCTCCGGAGGATGTGGCTCCAATAACATCAATTCCTTGATCGGAGAATAATTGGCAAACTGCCTGACGATCTTTTTTAATAGAAATAAAGATGATTGCTAATGTGGGCTTGTACCCATCAGCCATATGACGGGCTAGGGTTGCCTGAATCTCATCAACAGATGATCCGGCTATTGATATTGATTTCATTGATTTTCAGGTTGGTCGTGAGGTAATCTGATTAAAAAGCAAAAGATACGGACTCTCAGGACTTTTCGGGCAATAGGAAGGAGGAGAGTTCGATGTATTGAGCAAAGTGCTGACAATCACGTGGATGGGAGGAATGGTGCATTACAAATTGACTTGCGAGCCAGTGCAAAGAGCAAAAACAGTGATTATCTTTACAGCTTGATTATTCACTATTTTAGAACACATGAAACAGACAATTATTGCCTTTACTGGCTTCCTGGTTTACAGCTTTGGGTTGCAGGCGCAATCTTCCACGGATTCAACGCATACCCCTGTGGTACAGACTACCCGCACGATTGAATCGACTAGCTATAGTGGGGGTTATGGTCATTTTTTTACCGGACCGGCCTGGATGAACCCGAAAGATCTGGTTAGTCACCTGCAAAGCCCGGAGGTATTTGGTTCTTCCCTGAAATGGAATAGTACCGGAATCTCTGCAGGGGCTGAGGGCTATGCTGAGCTTCATCGCCTTTTAGTTGGTTTTGGGGCATTTGGCATGATGATCCAGGATATGGAATCAGATTCCGGGAATTTGCGATTTGCATATGGTGGGGCCCTCGTCAAAGTGGGATATTCGGTGTATCAGACCCAGAAATATTTCCTTTCGATGATGGCCGGTTTTGGTGGGGGCCTGATGTATGTCGGGATTGATAATTCATCTCAACAAACACCAATTTACTTTTCAAGCAACGAACCCGTATATCCCAGACAGGATCAGGACTATTATCGTGGCTATGTGATGTATGACCTTGCTGTAGGTAATAAGTTTATTGCTACGTCAGTCTCTCCCAATAGCAGAAGATATGGTGGCTTTATGATAGGATTAGATCTTGGTGCAACTTTTGGTTTCCCGGTAGATACCTGGCGGGATGATAACAGTTCTGTTACCGGCATACCCAATCCTGGAAATATCTTTAGCCCTTACCTCAGGCTAACAATCGGTGGCGGAGGATTTCGCAAGCAAACTGTAAATCGGTAGGAAGAGGTTGTGTTTAGAAAGGTTAGTTTTTCGACTAGAAAAATTATCAGGTTTTATTGTGTCATCGGTTAGCCGTTTAGGATGCTGGAAATATTATCTGCATGCTGTTGATTGTGCTTTCTACTTCAAAAAAAACTAAACCTTCTAAACAACAAGCGTCAACGACGCTTCGCACTCAACTTTCTCAACACAGTATCTTTTCAGTTAAATCCCTTCCTTGTCTGTGGTGGTCACTGAAAATAGCTTCCACTTCCCATCCTGTTTCTTCCAGAGTTCGGTCCAGGCAAATTTTGTTTTTTCACGGGTGGGTTTGTCCTGCTCGGAAAGGATGACTTCAACATCTTTCGTGACCATAATGTGTGCCATCAGACCATCGGGTGAAAGGGTAATCAAAGGTGGGTTGATATCTTCCCATTTGACAAACTCAACGCTAAAAAAATATTTGACAAATCGGTCAGTCATCTGGTCTTTGGTGAAATAGCTTACCTCACCATTTTTAATCTGACAAAAGGTATCACTCAGCATGTGCACGAGAAGAGCGGGTTGCTCCGTGAGATGGGCTTCTTTTTCAACAGCTTGTAATGCAAGCAGAGCCGAGCGCTCGGTCTTAAGATCAACCGGCGAAGTATCGGTGGTAATGAGATTACTTGTTTCCTGAGGTTGTTGGCAGGCATTTAAAAACAAACCGGCCAGCAACCCCAGCGATAACAAGCAAAACTTTGATGTCATTGAATTCATGAGGATTAATGTAGGAAGATTATTTGAATTTAGTATAAAAGATCGTTGTTGAAATCATTTTACACTGATGGTCTTCCCTTGCTCCAATGTTTACATTTTGCCAAGTTGTTGCAGATATTTCTCTGAGTTAGCCTTTACATTCGGTGCCGGATTTAATGACAGTGATTTTTTAAACGCTTTGACAGCATTTTTTTCATCTCCGCTGATCGCATAGGCTTCGCCCAAACTGTCCCAGGCATTTGCACTATCAGTATATTTATCTGTATTGGCTTTAAATGCTGCGATGGCTTCATCGTTTTTGCCCTGATTCAGTAACTGATATCCATACGCATTCATCTCTAGTTCTGTCGCCATTGATAATGCAGTAGCTTCCACTTTGTCTGCGGTTTCATTATCCCCGTTTAAGCGAAGAAAAGCGGCTTGCGTATTTAGGGTAGTAAAATTAGGATTCAGCGTGGCCGCTTGTGTGGCCCATTGCTCACCCATATCTGTGTTTGAATTATTTTGTAAAGAATAGTTAGCGGCAGATGCAAATCCCTGCCAGGTAAACCCGGTAGTGCCTTTCAATTCATTGGCTGCATTGGCCATGACCAGATCATCTACGGCAAACTCAATTTTTACCGGGAATTGCATTTTTTCCCAATTAAGAACCAGTTCAGCCCCATTTTTATCGATGTTGATAAAGTCGTATGTCAATCGTTCTGTCATATTATTTGAACGAATTTTGATATTGGCTCGCAGTTGATCCTGGCTCGGATCATAAAAAAAACTTCCCCAGGACTCAGTATCTTTTGACAGGATGACTTCTCCGGTGTTGTCTTCGTTGATCGTATAAAACAATCCATATCGACCGGCAGGAACCATTTGGCCGGCAAATGTAGCGTCATGTGAAAATTCAATCACAGTGTTTTCATTTGCACCGGCACGCCACGGTGCTAAAAAACCGGAACCAAAGCCTTGTTTGTTCCAGCTGTAAGGAACGAGCTGTCCCCAGATTTCCCGACCTCTCACGGCCGGTCTTGAATAGTTGATGCTGACCGTAGAGATGCCAATGGTCTGAGATATTGCTGCCGCAGGACTTGCTGTTCGGGGCGTAGTAATGCCTTGTGTCCATCCTGTGGTGGATAGTGCGAGAATGGCAACCATTGCAAATAAGCGTAATGTCATATTTTTTTTCATAATATTAGATTTTAGCTTCTAAAAGTAACCAGAGGTTGTTTTAAGAAAATGTTAAGGACGTTGTTATTGGACGAATGATACGTTAATCGCTACAGTTATCCACCTTCACTCGACTATAAAAAAGTTTATGGTCAGGGGTAGCTGCGATAAGGCCATATTTGAAAGTAAGTCTGGAAGGACTTTCTGGTGGCGTGTTCAGGATTTAATTTGACTATCTTCGATGAAACGAAAAAGCAATGATGAAATTTATATTTTGGGTTGTTTGTATATTGACTTTAGGGCAATTGAAGAGTCAGTCAGCTATTTTGCTTGAACAGGATACCGTGTATGGTTATTTTATAGATGAAGATATTTCTGGTGACGTTGACTATTTCGCACTTAGTTTGGTTTTTGGAAATAATACAAATGAATCATTGGATATCCGATGGGAAAGGGAGTTTAGTGAAAATTGTCCGGAGGAGTGGTTAGTCACAACATTTGATCCACGCATAACCTATTTTCCAGATATAAATCAGGCTCATTTTTTGATGGCTCCAAGTGCCACAGATCTTCAAATTACGTTAGATTTTTATCCGCAAACTGTGCCTGGATGCTGTGATGTCAAGATGATATTTGCATTGAATGAAGACCCTGGCAATCCTATTGATACCGGGTATTATCATATCGAAATAAATGATGAAGGTTGTTTGTTGACAAGCTTGTATGAGAAGGTAACGAATGAACTGTTACTTTATCCCAATCCTGTTTCAGGTGATCTGTTTATTGATAATATTCACTTCATCGAATCACTCGAAATTATTGATTTAACCGGGAAACGCTTCGCTTTAATTGAGTTTCCATCCAGTAGACAAATAGATGTATCCTCCTTACCATGCGGAGTCTATATTTGTCGAATCAGGCATCGGAATTTAGGGGTCATTGTCAATAAAATTGTCAAGCAGTAATCCGGGTACTAATTTACTTTTGTTGCATGCTTGAATGAACATGCAGGCTCCATTCAATTGTTGTGCCTTTTTTAAAAGTGTCTTAGGTGGACCCGGAATCCTTCGCCCGATCTACATAAATGTTGATTATGTGCTTTATTATGATGGAAGTGTTCATTGTGAGCGCGTAGGAATGATGTGCCTTCAAAGATATCTATCCATGCCACGAAAAGTAAAGGGTATTCTTTCGACAATCTATCGTAACAGGAAGGGGCAAGTATTTTTATTGCTTACGATTTATTTAATTTTATAAGGATTTCAAATAAAGCACATCTATGGCTATGGAATATGAAGCGTTAAGTGTCGTTGGTTTTCGAAGAGGTTTATGGGATGCTGCATCTTTTTTTGCAGGATTATCCGGATTTAAATTGCGTTTTTCTGATTCGGACCATAAGATTATGTCAATCACCGTTGGGGGAACAAATGCTGTCCGTCAAATGGCGTCACATGATTATACCCTTGGTCTTTTTGACCAAAGCGTCATCTCAGAGGAAGCAGATGTATTTCGCGGATCGAGCACCTACCTGAACCTTGGATCGCTGTCGGAAGAGTTTGTCATGGGGACATTCGATAGCAGGGGGTCAGCGACACTGCCGATTCCTCCAATTCGGCGCGGAGAGAGTTTTGTGCTTAGAGGGTTTTCGTTTGCGCAGACTAAATCGCATGATCATAATCTTAGAAAAATCGGTGTGCGATTAAATGAGGCAGGTAATGGGATTGTGGTAACGTTTAAAGATAATTCTCCCGGGGATGACGGATTTGAGTGCAAAATCGTGTATGGTCGTGTGGCTAATGCAAGTGAAGGATTTAATATGCAGACACAATTTTTTGGGCCATTTACCACAGAAAAGACTTTTACGAAATCAACGACTATTCCAAAGGAAGTATCAGGTAAAACGCTGTTGACCGGTTTTTTCTTCGAATATCTTGATACGGATCATTTTCTTCGGGAAATGAAAATAGATCCGCAATCGGATGATGAATTTGCGGTGGTCTTTACAGATAATGAAGAAGACAATCCTATCAAGGTGGTCCTTGATTATCTCCTCGTCAGACACTTTGATGAATAATTATTTTGTTTCATTTATGAAACAGAAACTTAGGCAAACGATGCACATTCTATTTTTTATCCATCTCCACAACCCATATGCCCCTTAACTCATCTGAGCTATAGCCCGTGGCCAGGTCATCCGGGTAAAGACTATTTATTTTAGATAACGTGCTACTTGAGATATCAGCTTCCACTTGCCCATGACATTGCAGACACATTTTATTGGTCATAATCGGATAATATCCAATCTGCACTTCATCTAAAGTTGTTAATTGAGGTTTAGGTTTATCTCCACGCGCAATAGCCATTTTCGTTGATTCGATATAGGCTAGCTCTGCCTCGTTTGCTTTGTTTTCCGGGTTTCTGTTTTTGTCAGACACTCTTTTGATCCGCGCATGCAAGGCAATCGCCATGCTATCTGTCAATGGAATTGCTCTGGTTGAGCAAAAACTTAAGGCATTTTCAGTCCCTTTAGCGTTAAGTGCTTCAAGCAAGTTTTTTCCCAAAACACCTTTGGTTTTTAGTGCGATCTCCTGACCTGTTTCAATTGGAGATATACTTGTATTAGACTGATATTTTTGTTTTTCTATATCGTATTGTTTTTCAAACCAATTTGGGTTTTCTATTTCTGACGAATAGAGGTACATAGCAACTTTTAAAATTTGCTCGTCATTTAAGCTCATTTTTGGCATTAAATTGAATCGTGTGATTGCCTCAGGCATTTTGGAATTTTCCTCACTTGGGTTGTTTAAAAAGATGAGATAATCACGGACAAACTCCTCCTGCGAAGGATGGCTTTTCATATATTGATTTTTAATGGCGGCCATTGTTGGTCCTGCTTTGGTTTCTTCTGTGGCATTTGGGTTGTGACAAGAAAAACAATTGTTTTGTAAAAGTTGAAATCCCTCCGCCAGATCCTGTTGATTCAGTTCAGGTATTTTCATTAAGGTATAAGGATTTTCTTTTTCTGTGTTTTTGCATGAAAAAAAGAAAAGAGTAATAAACAGCAGAAAGCAGATGGTTTGACGAATCTGACAGTGGGTGTTTTTATTTGAATTCATTTTACGAAATGCTATATTTAATATTTAAAGATAGGCTTGATTAATATCATTTTATGAATGGATAGCTGGATTTATGCTTAGAGCCATCGCCTTACTTTAAGTTTGTAGTCTAGATAGGTTTCTCCAAAAGCACGTTCAAGATATTTTTCTTCCTTAATTATGATCATCTGAGTGACCATGAGGATCACAAAAGGAATTAAAATAATGGTCCACCAATTTCCTTTTAAAAACGCCATGCCAATATAGACGAATAATAAGCCAACATACATTGGATTCCTTGAAATGGAATACATACCACTCGTTTGTAATGATTTTGCTGGGAGTATGGTGATCAGCGTGTTTTTGGTTTTATAGAAGGTTATCAGCGCCGGTAGCGCAGCAATAAGGCCAATTCCAATACATATAAAGGCCACAGAATGACTAAGCGATGAAGCAAAAAAGTTTTTTGAGATATGAATGTAATGTTGAAATAGAATGGATAAGAAGAATGTCGCTACATAGAACAAAGGAGGAGGGGGATACACCCCTGGGCTGTCTGTTTTGGTTTTCATAATAATTTTCGGTTTTGATAAAGGAGGAGATGAATTCTATTAAATGCTATTCATTCATTATTTTTCCAAAATGTTCCTGGAATTTTCCTGAGAAGAGTTCCGCATTGAAGGCCATAGCTATTTTTTTAACCAGGATTGGGTAGGCTTCAGAATCTTCTTCATAAAGACTCCGGCTAAAAGTGATTTGTTGTTCGTCGGCCTTGAAACCAATATCCAGTTTTATTTCACCACTGCCCAGTTCAATTCTTCGCCCTGAATATTCTCCGGTTTCATCCTTGAGTATATTGGCCTCGGTCCAACCCATTTCATCAAGCACGAATTCTGTAAAGACTTTGACCATCCCGATTTTTACAGGATAGAGATAGTAGTAATTGTCTCTATCGTCATAGCGACCTGTCCAGGCGGGCAGTACGTCCAGTTGTTTTAAAGAAAGTGTATCACTGTCATTACTCCATTCAAAATAGGTCTTAAACCAGTCTAAGTTGATGTCGTCCACATTTTTCAAGCGTGTAGCGGTGTCATCGTATTTCAATGAATATCCTTTGTCTTTTTCATAATCATATACCACTAATGCATGGGGATAAGCAGGTGGTGCCGTACTGGTGTCATTCCATGTTTGGTATGCGCCATGGAAGACGATTTTTTTACGATCGGGAGAAAAAGCGATCGCTCCAATCGGTGAGGGAAAGGAATAATTATCAACCGCATTATTATCCTTGCTGAATTTCCATATGGTGCGTGTCTGAACGTCCATCACCGCATGTCCACTCACCAGGAGATAGCGGCCGCCTTGTAATGTATCCAGTTGGCCCGTGTCATTTATGTCATTCTTAGAGAAAACTTCATTCTTCGTACCGGGTTGTCCTGCTTCGCTGTCCAGAAATTGGAGGCTGGCAAAGTCACTGCCCTGTTCGATGATAGGTTCTACTACCGGAACCCCATCGTTTAAATAAATCATGTAAAGACTTTGACTGCCGGCGATCAGGGTAGGATCAGACGCCCCGGGCAAAGCATATACCCGCCATAAAAAGGCAAGACCGGTATTTGTCTGAAGCGCATTGGGAAATTGGACAAGTTTGCCGTCATGCCATACTGCATAACTAATGATGGTATTTTTGACCATGCCATAATTCATGTTAAAGGATTTTCTATGGCTGGTTTCTTCCTTAATCACAAATGGACCATAGGCCATATCACGCGACATTGCCTCAGGCTCGGTTTTTTTGGCTTTGCGCACGATAAAAAATAGGATGATAGCCATTGCTGCCAGACCAAGTCCCCGGAATATCCATTTCATAAAGGATACTTTTTGTATGCGTAATGAATGCTGGAATCCGGTTACCTCGATTTGGCCTCCGGTCTATATCGAACCAAAATTAGCGAATAGTTCATGTAATGTGTTTACTTTTTTCAGGGCGGTCTGCAGGCAATGTAGCAGGCCGGACGCATGGTTGCCATTTAAGCTTTGGGATTCTTTGGTCCGAAACGGATTTGAAATTATTTTAATTATTTCTACAGCTCTCGTTATGCAATCCGCATGATTTTCTCTATTTTTTTTCCTTTGGCCAGTTCATCGACAACCTTATCCAAATAGCGAACCTTTCGCGTTAAGGGATTTTCAATTTCTTCAATGCGGTACCCACAGATGACACCGGTGATGAGTTGGGCATTAGGGTTTAATTTTGCCTGTTGAAAGAATTCTTCAAAAGTGACCTTTTGATCTATAAGCGACTGAAGCTTTTTTTTGTCATAGCCGGTTAACCATTGAATGACCTGATGCAGTTCATCTGTCGTTCGACCTTTCTTCTCAACCTTGGTTACATAATGTGGATATACGGAAGCGAAGGTCAATTTTGCCATACGTTCGTTGTGTGAGTCGGTGGTGTTCATACGCTGTGGTTTTAAATGATTGGTTGATTATTATTTTTCAGATTCTTCCACATGAAGGATATGTAATAATCGATGGATGATAGGGGCAAAGAATACGGCAGTAATACTTAAAAATGCAACACCA
Organism: Bacteroidota bacterium; assembly: GCA_024642665.1. Taxonomy (GTDB): domain Bacteria; phylum Bacteroidota; class Bacteroidia; order Chitinophagales; family Saprospiraceae; genus Opimibacter. The sequence goes on along the minus strand of JAHEAR010000020.1, from coordinate 44,848 downwards.
CTATATAAAGCATAGAAGGATGAAAATATTTTGGCCGAGGGGGAGGACATTTCAACAACGGGTCCCATGCCTGTTAAAATCATGCATGCCATATGAAAGCTGTCCAGCCAAGAAATAACGCCATAATGATGGTATCCCATCGTCCCGATAAGGACGGAAATTACGATTAGCCCAAAGGCAAAAAGGCCATAACGGGCAAGTCGGATGAGAAAGTTAGGAAAGGGCGTTACCTTTTGTTTGCGGCTTTCTAAGGTCATGATTTCTTAATTTGTTTCATTAGGTCCTCTAAATAATCTGTTTGAATCACCTGAATTTCCAGTAATTTTTTGTTTTGGTGAACCAGCAAATGATCCATTTTTTCGCTTAAGAGTTTTATTTCAAGTTCGGCCTTTAAATTGATTTTGTAATCATGCTCTCCCCGTTGCCGGTCTTTCTGTTCCTGCCTGTTTTGACTCATCATAATAATAGGGGCCTGGATAGCCGCCAGGCAGGAAAGAATCAGATTGAGTAGTATAAATGGAAATGGATCAAAGGGTCTGGTCGCTAACATCCAAATATTGATAAACATCCAAATCAGAATGAAGGAGAAAAAGGTGATGATAAATGTCCAACTACCACCAAAGGCAGCAACTTTGTCTGCAATGCGTTCACCAAAAGTAAGCGCAGCTTCTTTGCCATCCTGAATATTTTCAGAAAGGATCGAGTTGTTTTTGATGGCTTCCATCACATCCTTATCAATGACAGCGAGCTCTCCTTTTTCCAGTGTGATTAAAGAGGTGAGGTAGAGTCGTCTGTAATTGTTTAATTCCGTAAGCGTGATGAAATCATCTTCATTAAAATCGGGATAATCTGCCTGGATTAAATTGAAAATACCTTCCCGCAGATCCTGCCCTTTTATTTCCTCGCCTTTTGGAATCACTTGTTGGCTGATGTGGCTTGTTTTCATGGAGCGTGTTTTGAGCAAGTGGACAATAGCACTTTGACAATAAAATTACAACTTGATCATGGGATCGTTGATTAATTATTTTTTATCGTCGGTCATTATAGTTTTTTTGTTTCCAATGGTGATGGGAGATCCTTCCGCAAGCATGACGGAACTGGGAATCAATTCGTTAAGGAAGTCGAATGCGCGTCCATAGATTTGTCCAAAATCAACTTCAACGGCGTGACTTTTTATTTCATACACATGCCATGTTGGGTGGGTCACCTCATATTCGATTGATTTGTGTCCGTTCACTTTGGCATAGCCCCAATAGTGCTCTGTGATGAATTCAATTTCCGTGTTTGGAATAATGGGTATGGGTTCCCGGCCGGCGCAAACTTTCAGGGAATTCCATTTTCCGCTTCTTTGCCATGCATATTCTATGGTCTGTTCGGTACCTTCCATCCTCCAGGTATGGGCCATTTTACAGGTTTCATAATGTTCTTTGTAGACGGTATTGGCCACAAAAGTCAAAGCCGGTCGGGGGACAATTTCCTTAATAAAGACAACGCCTCTTTTCCATTTACCATCTTCAAACCGTTTGACATAGAACCTTAGATTGACTTCTTCAAAGTTTATGTGATAGGGAATTTTTAGGCCCAGGAGTTTTGTGTTTTGAAACATAAAACCAATCAGGCTGATATAACAGTTTCCATTCCAATAATCTAATTCAGTTCCGGCTGGAAGATAGGCAGTAAGTATTTTCTCATCGATGATGAAATTGGCCACGACCAGTTTTCTCCAATCGGCTTCAAGGAAAGTCATATTATTTCAGGGGATTATGATTTAATTTATCAGATCGTCAGTACCATTTGCAGAGGCTGTTTCAGCATACCATACAGAAGCATACTTTTGGCATTTATTGTGTTTTAAATATTCTTGTTTCAAAATACTCCACAACTTCTTCAAAGGTGACTTTTTTCAACTCCGTTTGGGTTAAATTGATGCCATCAAGATTCGTGAGCGTTTTTCCATAAAACTGCCTTTGCAATCTGAAAAGGACTGCTTTATAGTCTTTCATATCTTCGGATGGTTTTTGAAATTGGGCAAAGAAGATGATATTGACATGGCCATCCTGATCAACCCATTCATCATCTAGTTTGGTTGATTCGCCTATGACTACGCCCATGGCTCCTCCACCATAATTTCCGGCATTTGATTTATTGGATTTTTGCCACATCATATCCGGGGCTTTATTTTCAGGATAGATTAGACAATATTGGTCGTCTGATTTATTGATTTTTACGAAAGTTGTTTTGAAGGCTGCATAATCCGGAGCATATCCCAGATTGACATATTCTTCTGAGTTGTATGCAAGTGCCCATGCGTGCTGACCATATTTGATTTGATTGCCAGTGATACCGTCATAAATCTTTCCGATCACAATTGATTTTCTTTCTATAAATTTAACTTCTGCAATGGCATCAATATGGGTAGGCTTTTTAGCAACAAAATCGTTGGTGTGGGTATATAGATTTACTTTTATCGTTTTTTGGCCAAAACTTTCAGTGGAACCTATTAGAAGTAAATATAATAAGGTGTATTTAAGATAAACCATTGATTTTTTTTGTGTAAATAATCGATTAGGCCAAAGTAACCATATTAATATCAAATTTAGCTTGTAAACATAGGTGGTTTGCGTTTTGATTCTGTTCAGGTGAAGATTATTCTCCATGGTCAATTAATGAGTTGGCCCCTGGACTTTACGTTTGGCTAATGCTTTTCCTTGTCAGGAAACCAGGTGTCCCGCAGTATTTTCCATTTTCCGTCATCTTTTTTCCAGACTAACAAGTATCTTCCTCGACCGACAACTGTCCCATCGGTATGGAACCACGCGCCAGTGCCGTCTTCTACCAGTAACTGATCATTGCCCCATAATTGCGTTGTTTCAAATCTGGATCCGGTAATGCTGTCCCGTATCATATGTCCAAAGGCCTTTATGATATTATCTCTTCCAACGGTTGAGGGAATGATTTCGGCATCAAGCATATACATGTCTCCCAGCGCAAGGGAGTCTCCATTTTGTAAATGATGCTCATATTCGCGAAGACGAGATTCAATTTCTTTTTCAAGCATACGCATATCAGTCTGACTTTTCGCCTCACGTTCTCCGACTTTTTTAATACAGGCCGAAAAGGAAATTAACACCATTCCTATTAGTGTTGATCGTTTGATAATGGATTTTAATTTCCAATGTTGCATGACAATGGCTTTTAATGAACATAAATATTTAACGTTCTGCTTTTACGATCGTGCTTGAATTTATTATGTACCAATTATAGTTTAGCAATAAGATGATGGATAGTATCACCACCAGATGTATCAATAGATAAATGAAAAGAGATACATGTAGAGGCAGAAGGGTAATCCCTAAAGCCAACATCAGTGCGCCATATAAAATTCCTTGCGCTTTCTTTTTTAAACGGGTATAGGGTGGGGGATATGCTAAAAAATACATCATCAAATTCATGCCTAAAAGAAACAGACAGAGGGAGTAACCAAAAATCTCTTTTGCACTTAAGAAGTCAGATGCTATCTGGCCATAGTTTTCAAAAAGCTCACCGAAGGCCATTCCCAGTAAGCCTAAAGCAATTAGCGTAGGCAGGTATAGTATCTCGAGTAAGCTACTATTGATGAAACCCGGTTTGCACTGTCTGTCTGACACCAGCGTGAAGAAAAGCCACCACAAGGCAAAAACAATAAAAACAGATAAGCAGAAATTCAACCATAGCCGGAGGTTTATTTCATGAAGCTCACTTGCACCACTGATAACTCCGGCAATAACCTCCCCAAAAATAATTATGGTAAACAGTCCCAATCGCTCAGACATACTGGAGGAGAGATTTAACTCGAGAGATTCTCTTTTTAGCAGTTTTTGTGAAATAAAAGGTGGAATGTAGTTTAAGATAAGTGTGCAAAAGAATACAATTCGCAAATAAGGCGGCTCCAAAAACAAAGTGGTGACCATCAGCCCAAAAGAAAGCAAATATAGAATTGTATAGGGTCTGTTGAGTTTGCGGTGATATTTGTCATAGATGCCAACACTCCACCAAAGGTAGGTGATGAATAGCTGCATAAGCATCAATACAATGGTTATGTTAAATAGTAAGTGTTCCGGTGCACTTTCCGATGTAATAACCAGGGCGGCAACAATTAACATTTGCCAGAGTGTCATGAGTCTGGTGCGTAATCCGGTGGACGCGTGGATGTCGTGGTATAAACTTCCATTGAGCCACCCCCAGAATATCATGACAAAAAAGTAGATAAAATCCAGTAAGCCCGAAAGACTCAGATGTCCAGCCAGGTGATGGGTGATTTTTGCAATGGCAATCACATAAACTAAATCATAAAACAATTCCAACCAACTTACTTTTCTATCTTCAATTTCTGTAGAAAAGCTTTTTGGCGGTCCCCACCAGGCCTTTGTTTTTACGTTTAACTTCATCAGAACAAATATAGGTGTTCAGGACATATCTTATTTGGATTTGGTTCCGGCTTTGTGCTTCAGTATAATGGTGTGATTCTTGAATTGAAGCCATCTTCAGTTTTAAGCCTGTTTAAAAATAGATAATTAGATTGTCTTTAAATGTAAGAATCAGGAAAAAGAAAGTTTTGGAGCATTCCGGGTTTACAACATCAGGTGGTCCGGCTTTTGAAGCCCATTTTTTTAGTTGCTGAAGGATGTGTTATAAAACTTACTTAAACCTTATCGAATGACAACTGTCGACTGCAAAAATGGTCAAATAAAAACAAAGTCTGATGCAGTGAAATATTGTAGGATTAATCCATTGTGATCTCAATTGTTTTGCTAAAGCATAAGAGCATGTATTTCAGTGATACTAATCTCAGGAGTTTCGAGGCAGTATGGTTTACCTCCGGAAGTAATGAGGAGATAAAAAAGCTTCAGAACCTGTCTGATACAGACTCCGAAGCTTTAGCTGATTAGATACAAGAGGTCTGAATCAATTGTTGATTGATATCTTTCAGGTATCTGTAATACCATCATTATATTTATTGGACTTCCTTACTTTAATAATTTATAGTACCGTCAGCCTCTGCACTAAAAGTACCTGATCCATACACTACTGTGCCGCTGATCGTCAAGGATCCTGAAGCGCCATTAAATCTTCCTGTGCCACCGGTAATGGTCCAGTTTCCGTTAATAGAACCTGTTGCACTGGTCCCTGTCAGCAGGCCATAAATATCAATGACATCGTCACCCGTGTAATAAATCAAATCTCCATTGGCTCCTGTAAGCTGTCCACTGACACTTGCTGTAAGAGTAGCTGTTGCAAAGCTGATGTTGCAGTTTTCATGATGTAGTGTGCTGAGTGCTGCGTTTAATTTGCCAAGATGAGTCGCATTGCCACTAAGAAAATGATCAGGAATTGCAAACTCCGGTAAATCACCTGAGCATAAAGTGAATGGAATGGCTGGGTCAAGATTCAAAGTAGATTGTAGAGTCGCATGGAAGACTTTTGTGCTTCTGGGGATTATGGATTCTCCCATTCCAATTCCCGGGGAGGCTAAGTCATCTGAATCGGTGTTACAGGACATCAGGAATCCTAAGGCGGCAAAAATTAAAGTAAGTTTTTTCATTTTAATGATTTTTATAGGTTAAAAAATTAAATACTTGTTTGATGAAACAAGATTAACCCCTTCTGAAGGCTTGTGCAATCCACTTTTGTGGACAAATGTGGATTGATACTAAAATAAAGTATATGGAGAATGCCGGTATCTAGTAGAGTTTACCGGCAACTGAAATTTCTACTCCTTGTCCCGGTGTAGAAGTCATGCTAAATAGCGATTGAATTTGCTCAGCCCGCATTTGCATATTGTGCAACCCGTTACTAAAAGCATCCTTATGCTGATCATCTATTCCTTTGCCATAATCTTTGATTGTTAGATTGAAATTCTCCTTTTCACTAAGGAAGTCAATATCGATTCTATCACTGCCTGAATATTTTATGGCATTATTCAGCGATTCTTTTAATATTAAAAATAAATTCCTGCGTACTTCAGGATGCAACACTACTTCTCCAACATCATGCGGAAAATTAACAATTGGTCGGATGTTGGTTCCGTCAAAAAAATGATCGATATATTGCCGCATAAAGCTTAGCATGCCTTTTAAATTGTCATTAGCCGGATTACTGGCCCAGATAATTTCTCTCATCCCGGTAATAATGTCTTTGGATTGATTGGCCATTTTTTCAGCTAATTGTTTATCTTTTTCGGAAGCCAATGGACTTTGTAAAAGTTGCTGCGCATTTAAGCCCAGGCGAGTGAGGTTGGCACCCATTTCGTCATGGACATCACTCGCAATTTTAGTTCGCATGCTTTCAATGGCATTTTGTCTTTCCAGCATATCCAAATGTTTTTCTGTGGTCCGTTTCTGGCGTATATTTCTGAAGAACAAAAATCCAGATATCAATAATAGTGCAGCGATAGCGATCAATGAATAATTAAATGTCCTTTGTCTGGCGATTTTTTCTTTTCCAATCAGATTTTGAGCATTCAACTCGGTTATTTCTTTTTCTTTCTTTTCTGTTTCATATTTAGTCTGCATATCCGCAATCTGCATGGTATATTGCTTTGATCGTATGACGGTATTAATGTTATTGTATTTTTTTAGATTATTGAAAGCTTCCTTAGTTTCTCCTATATCATCATACAACAAGGTAGCCTGATAATAGCATCTCATTTTTATATCTTCGTATCCTTTCGCTTCCGCTATCCGGATGGCAATTTCTATTTCCGAAAGTGCTTTTTTAAGATAAGATTTATCTTTCGTCAATTCCGCCTTCTTCCATAGTGTTTCTGCAATTTTCAGGGCATTTTCGGCCATATTGAGGCTGTCCATATTAGTGGTTAATTCTTCTTTGGCCAACAGGAGATAATACATGCCTGAATCTGGTTGGTTCGCGTAGAGAAAGGCACCACCCAGGCCATTATGCACAAGTGCTATGGAATGAGCATCATCGAATTGCTCGTAAAGTGAAAGAGCATTTCGGTAGAAATAAATAGCAGTGTCCTGATTCAACAGTTTATGATAGATGTTGCCTATGCCGAGATAGGATGCCGCAATAGATTGTATCTGGTTGTTCCTTTGTTGGATAGGGAGCGATTTATAATGATACTTCAGCGCTTCCTGAAAATTATTGAGTTCATCATTGATTAGAGCAAGATTGCCCAGACAAACGGATTGCAATTGTTCGTTATTGGTAAGTTCGGCGATATTCAATGCATCCAGATAACGGTTATTGGCTTCATAGAGATTGCCTTTATAGAGATAGGCATTGGCCAGTAAGACATTAAATTTTGGCAGGTTGATACTGTCATAAAGCATATGCGGAGCATCCAGAGTTCTTTTTGACATGGCGATGACCGAATCCAGTTGACCCTGCTGGAAAGCCATAATAAGTAAAATATAGTTGGCTCTATTCGCACCATATTCACTCTTTTTTTTACTGGCTAATTGCAGGCATTCATTTGCAAGGGATCGCACGCTGGAAAGATCATTGTTCTTTAGGTGGATAGCGCCCAAAATAGCGTATGCATCATAGATTCCTTTTTCATAATGATACTGCTCTGCCAGTTCCTTGCATCTGGTCATCACCAAATGGGCATTTTCTGAATTTCCGATGTTCCAATAGTAATTTCCTATTTTATATAAATCGTCACATAATTGGGTATGATTTTTTTGATGCTTTATCAGGAAATTAATCGTGTCGATAGCGTTTTTATCCTGCGCATAAATATCGGAATTCAGCCCAAGGAAGAACATGCCAAATAACCATATAATTTTAATGGAATGTGTTGTTAGTCGTAGATTCATCAGGCTTCCAGTTTTCAGTGAACAACAAAAATAAATTCAATTTAGGCGCTGCACTATCCACAAAAGTGGATTTGCGAGGTGAATGATCTTCCCTATTTTTTCGGGAAGACTTTATTTAAGGCGTCTGTCCTGGAGTGTACCTGAAGGACATCGTAAATATTTCTGCAATAGGTCCTGATCGTCTCAAACGAGAGATTCATCTTTTCCGCAATTTCCTTATATCGAAATCCCTGATCGAGAAAGTTTAATATTTCCCATTGCCTGGCGGACAGATGCTCCAGTTCTTTAGATTGAATCTTTCGGTTTTGAAATGACTGCACCACTTTTCGAGCAATGGTGGCCGACATCATGGAACCTCCATTAAAAACGGTTTTGATGGCATCGGCTATTTCTGCCGGTGAAGTATTTTTCAACAAATACCCTGTGGCGCCTACACATAAAGCGTTAAAGATTTTCTCCTCATCATCATAAATGGTGCACATGATGTATTGTACGCCGGAACGTTTCGGCTTGAGTTCGGCGACCGCCTGAATGCCATTTTTTTGCGGCAAACCTATATCCATTAACACTACATCCATGCTTATTTGTGGAAAAGCAGCAATGAAAGATTCAGCACTGGAAAATGTATTGGTGACCATAATGTCGCCATCTGATTCTAGTAAACTCAGAAGCGAATCTAGGATTTCCTTATCATCTTCAACTATGACAACTTGAATCATTGACATTTCGCATAATTGATTTAATGTAAACGTTTCTCCATCAGGAAGCTTGCTGTTAACAAAAGACTTCTTAGTATAAAATTGACTTGCTAAGGTAATTTACGTAATATTCCTGGTAGACTGGAGGATATATTTGACTGATCGGCTTTGACCATTCTGGACTTATGCCATCTTCCTGTAAGCCCGGAAAATCTTGTCTCAAGCAGTTACTAAAGTACTCTTCCATTAAAAGTGTTTTCAATCGCTTCTGACCTGCTACCGAGTAGGGCATTGAATCATGTTCAAAAGTTTCATCATGTGGATTGCCTACGACATTTTGACAAGGTTGGACCCTGCCTGTCAGAATGACTAAGACTATTTTGTGATCATTAGGAAGCTGGTAGGCATCAAAATCTTAACGAGGTAGAATGAGAATCCAATGGCAAAGCAAAGGCAGATGACAAGCTACAAGGTTCAGAATTTATTTTGGAGACTTATGATTCACTTTAATATATCTGGAGAAAAGAAAGAGTACAAAGCATGCTAACGTATAAGGGTGACGTCTCCTGAGAATACTTTTTCAACTTCTCCGGCATCAGATTGGTACCGTATGGTAAGCACATATACATAAACTCCCGGATTCAGGTTTTTATCATCGAACTGGCCATTCCATGAGAAGGGATTTTCCATAGCACTATATACCTGGCTTCCCCAGCGATCATACATACGCCCTTCCATCGAAACTATATCTGACGGCATATTGCTTGTGATTATAAAGACATCGTTGATGCCGTCACCATTCGGTGAAAATACATTCGGGATATAAAATACAGGATCAGTTTTGCAATCATCGTTGGATAAAACTTCTGTTTGTGTAGAAGTCTGATAACAAGTTGTGAATACTTGAACCGTATACATACCGGGTGCATTCACATTTACACTGGGACTTACTGCGCCCGTACTCCACTGGTATTGTGCCGGAAAAGGTTGTGTGGCATCGAGTAAAATCTGATCTGATGGACACCATAAGAGTACCGGCTCCAGGTCCAACACGGGCATCTCATTATTGATAGTGATTTCCAACTCGTCAAAAACGGTACCGCAATCATTACTCAACGTTAGCGTGTATATGCCGGCCTGGTCCGCCATCAACTGTGGTTGCATACTTCCATCCTGCCAAAGCATATCATATAGCAGAGACGGCGACGAAAGTACCACAGACTCCCAAGCGCAAATTATCGTATCCGGCCCCAGATCAAATGGGTCAGGTCCTGCCAGATAGGATACTTCAACGCTGTCCTGCTCCTCACCACATTGATTGATTGCTTTGACAGAATATATACCAGGCGCAGTGACCAGATAACTGGTACCGGAAGACTGATCTTGCCACATGAGGTTTACGCCCGAACCTGCATTGGCTATTAGTACTATTGAGGTGCCTTCACACAGCAAGGTATCCCGGCCAAGATCCTGCTTAGGCGGCAGACTGAAAAATTCAACATCAACGGTATCGGCATCTGATCCGCAAGCGTTGGATACAGTGAGCATATAGATGCCACTTTGCGTGGTGATAAACGCATCCGTCGTCGATCCATCCTGCCAGAGATATTGAACGCCGGAAATACTTGCTTCTATCGTGATCGATTCCCCAACACAAGCCTGGATATCAGGACCCAGATTCAATTGAGGTCCATCTGTACTTTCCGTCACCACCAATGTATCTGTTGCAGATCCGCACGTATTGGTGATGGTCAGGATGATGGTATCTTCCAGTGTGGTTTGAAAATCAGATGCGGTGCTTCCATCCTGCCAGACATAATCCACACCGGAAATACCGGGATCAATGATGACCAGCTCACCCGGACATATCGTCTGATCCACACCCAGATTAAGATTGGGTATGCCCGGTAATCCAACGACCTCAATAGTATCTGTAGACACACCACAGAGGTTGGTCACAGAAGCATATACAGTTCCGGGTCCCGACACATTATAGCTCATCCCCGTTGATCCGTCAGGCCACAGAATGCTTACATCGGGAGTAGTAATGTTCAAGGTGAACGATTGCCCGACACATAAAGAAGTATCAGCTCCAAGATCAAGCGGAGGCGTCACCGGAAGCATAGTGACAAGCAATGTATCGAAATCGCTGCTGCAGGTATTACTCACTTCAACTGTAATCATGCCGGGCGCTGCAATTGTATAGGTCGAGAGCGATGAACCATCCTGCCATAGCCAGGTATCGACATTGGAATTCGAGGGTGATAAAACAACGATGTCTCCGGGGCAAATCGATAAATCATTGCCAAGCGTTACAGAAGGGGGAGGACCGCCATCAAGTACAATGGTGGTATCCACATCAGTGCCGCATGCATTGGTTACGGTTACACTGTACATGCCGGGAGCATTCACTTCAAGCTGCTGGCCCTCCGAGTTATCATTCCACAAATAACTAACGCCGGTGACCGTAGCATCAAGCGTAAAATTTTCGCCCTGGCACAAGGTTATTTCTGCAGGCAGAGCCACTACAGGTGGGCTGTTATTGTATGTAACCACAATGGTGTCGGTTGCCATTGCACAAATGGTGGACACTGTTACGGTATAGGTTCCGGGACCGGTGACGAGCAATGAATCTTCGGTGGACATATCCTGCCACAAATGGTTCGCCGTTGGATTGCCGGCATACAATACAATTTGTTCGCCGGGACAGAGCATGACATCCGGACCAAAATCCGGAGGCGTGATGTTCGGGATATAATCAACATCGATGGTATCCGAAGCTGATCCGCAAATATTATAAACAGTGACGGCATAGGTTCCGGCCGTGGTGACCTGGTATTGTATGCCGGTCGAATTGTCCTGCCACACCGGAATCCCTTCAGCGCTGTTGATGGATAAAAGGAGCATATCCCCACTACAGAGTGTGGTATCACTTCCGATGTCCACCACGGGGGAATTAAGGACACTGACCGTCACCTGATCAATGCCGGTGCCACATTGATTGGTTACAGAGACCTGATAAACTCCGGGAGTGGAGATTTCATAATTGGATTCACTGGTACCATCCTGCCAAAGGATTGTACCCAGCCCCGGATCAATTTCAATTTCAAGTATTTCTCCGTTGCATAGTACATAATCATCCGGACCAATTTCGATCTCAGGAATGTCCAGATCAGTTACGAGAATTTCATCACTTGCCTCTCCACATATATTACTGATCGTAAGTGCATACACACCGCTGTTCAGGATGATATACTCTGAAGCGGTACTTCCGTCCTGCCAGATAAAATCACCTGACGAAGGATCCAGCGAGATGACCAATTCATCTCCGACGCAAAGGACGAAATCATCTCCTAAGTCAAACGGCTCCGGAACATCGAGGACATCAACAGTAATTTCGTCTGATGTCGCCACGCAACCGTCATCGAGCGTCACAGCATACGTCCCAGATGTAACAATAGTGTATTGCGAATCATTAGAGCCATCATTCCAGGTATATTCGGATAATTCAGGATCAAGTGATATCATATAGGCATCCCCATTACAGATTTCGACTTGATCCGGTCCCAGATCAACAGGTGGATCATTTCCTCCTATAATGACTTCAATAGAATCAATCGCAATGGTACAACCGTCTGATACCGTAAGTGCATAAACCCCTGATTCATTCACAGTAAGGGTAGGCATATGCGAACCATCACTCCAGTAGTATACAGGCCCCGGATTTTCGGGTACGATTTCGTATGAGAAGCAGGCTGTTTCCGGACCGCCCAGGTCCAGAATATTTTCTTCCGGTGGATTGCCCTCTACTAAGAGAAAGTCTTCCATATAATAAAAGGAATATACGCCGTTGCAATGCGGATCCAACGGGGTACTAACATCATCTCTGAAATTGCCAACCACCATGTACTGTTCACCGCCTGCGGCCTGAAAGCACCCTGCCAGAATTACCCAGTCTTCTGTATCAGTTATAAAACCATTATCTGTTTCAATCTGCGGGGTGACCGGCATGACGGTGGCTTGGTTATAATATGGATTATCCACAGAAAAATAGGCCCCGAAGTGCTCAATTCCACAAGACATGTCGGACAAACTAACATAAAACGAAAGGTAATACCATGTCCCTGCCGTGAGAGGCGTTATGGGAATCATGAGATACTCCCTGTAATTTGGAACAATTGATTTAGTGATTATACCCGCATAACCATTACCGGTTAACGCTTCCTGATATCCATATACATTGGCCGGTACGTACATTAAACTGGATGGGCCTCCGCATGTATTAAACAAGTCTACGCTCCCAATTGAACCGCAGGCCCAGGGTGGTGCCAGATTCTCACATAGATCACCCCCGATCATTGGGCATGATGTTATAGTTTCAAAACTCGGGTTTACAATCAGATTTTGCGCCTTCAGGATGGCCACACTTCCGAAAATCAATAAACACACCGCAATGAAGCGTAAACGATGATTTGTTAGTATCAATCGGATTAGTGTCATCTTGCAATATATAAAGGAGAAAGATACGGCTTTGTATGTTACCCGATGTGCGCCCAGTTTTATAAAACCACTTTAAGCAGAACATCATTTCTATTTCCTGGTCAGTGTATATCGCAAATGTGTTGTCAAGTCAGACGGTATCACTTCTTCGATTTGAATGTGATACTTGTCTTTGTCAATGCTGTCAAACAATCGGATACCACTTCCCAAAAAAACAGGTGCGATATGAATAAAAAACTCATCTACAAGCCCTGCATTAAGAAATTGTTGAATAGTATTTGCACCGCCTTGTATTCTTATGTCTTTCCCTTTGGCTGATTTCCTTGCTTTTTCTAAGGCGCTTTCTATACCATCATTGATGAAGTAAAAAGTTGTTGTTCCTTTTTGAACCCAGGGTTCCCGTTTTTCGTGAGTCAACACATAAACATCCGCTTCATATAAATCTTCAGCCCACACGACTTCACCTTCATCAAACATGCGTTTCCCCATGATATAGGCACCGGTCCGTGCAAACACATCGTCAATTAACCTGCTGTCTGCACCATATTCCTCACCGCCTTCCATTTTAATATGCTTCCAAAATGCTTTTTGTTTAAACATCCATTGGTGAAGTTTTCCGGAAACGCCACCCATTGGGTTTTTTGGGCTTCTATGATCGCCCGCGAAAAAGCCATCGAGGGATATTCCACTGTCGAAGATTATTTTAGGCATACGTTTAATTCTTTTTTTTTGTTCATTATGATTTTTGTTGCTACTATGGTTCCAAAAAGGACGCTGCATGTCCGAGTTACCCGAAGGTAGAACTCTTTTGGTGGAGGCTGAATCCTGGTTGCTAAGCTAAAAGTATATTTACATTTTCGATATTGGATGTCCGGTTGGTGGTGTAGCCAATGATAACTTAAGTCATTAGTTTAAGGTAAGTAGTATTGAATCTTTCCGCATCAGGCATCCTGTTTTGCTCGATTTGGCGGTAAAACCGGTTGATGTGGTGTGCCCCTGCGGTCTGATGATTTTCCAAAACGCGATTAATTCAGGATTGCCGCCATCATTAATAGTAATGGTCCTCCATTTGGTATTGATTTCGTTAATGATTTCATGAGGCACTGAGGGACCCATTTTTGTAAAGAATTCGGTTGAATCATAAGTTTTATCAGAACCAAACCAATAAATAATACTTTCGTCTGAATCCAATGAGGAATTTGGCGCCTCCAAATAAATGGTAAGATCCAAGGAGTCATTAAGGATTAGCATGAGATTATGCATATCGGTTAAACCTGGCAAATAAAAAGTTGTGGAATCATCTTTTACCAAAAGCCTTATTTCTGATAGCCATTTGCTGGTTTGGGAATAGTTGGATGGTAGAATTTTTTTGTAAACAATATTGAAATGGCCTGTACTATCGGTTTGCGAAAAAGCCTTTAAAGAATCTGTTGTGTTATAATAAAGATGTAGTTCAATTGTTTTATTGGCAGCTTGCGCGCCTTGACAATTTGAATGTAGATCGCCTGAAATTGTAAATTCAAATTCTTTGATGGAGGTATCAATGCCACAACCAAGGCAGCCGTCATGATCATCTTTGTGACAGCCAAATGCTAAAATTGAAATCGCAGATATTAACATACCTATTTTCATCATAGTCACAAATATTATTTAATGGGTTTGGCTAAGATTTGCTGATTTACTTCTCTGTTTTTATTTTTACCATGGTTGGATTCTTATGTCAAGTTGATGGGCTGCCATCGCAAATGCTTTTGTGCCCCAAGGTCTAAATGTAACTGTTTTCAGGTTTGGGTGAAGTAGATGAGGGTTAGATTCAGACACTTTGTCATATACTTCCTCAAGATTATTCGTTTCAATCCGCAATTCAGGATGGTGTTCGTTCGCTTATAGCTCATCTTGAAAAATCATATGCACATGAACGTCCATAAGCCCTGGCTTGAGCGTTTTTCCAGTCCCATTTACAACAATAGCCGATTAGTCTTCAGTAATAGGTAAAGAAGATATGGAAATAATAGAATTTCCTTCAATCAACACATTTTGATTGACCATAAGCCGATTAGAATTGCCATCAAATACGTTCACGTTCTCAAAAATAGTTTTGCCCGATCGTGAAGCTTGAGCATTCAAATCAGTAGGAAACAAGAATATTTCAATGACCAGTAAAAGCAGGAAATTATATAACGCCAGCTTTTGACTGATTTTTAGCATATCATTTTATTTAGGTGATGACAGTTCGTGTCAGCACTAGTTTTACCCCTGCTTATACAAGGGTATGGGCAGATTTAATTGTATTTACTGTCTAATTTCCATATAATCAATTACTAAATTGACCATGACATTGATACCTGTGACAAATCCACTTTCATCAATAAAAAAATCAGGGGTATGATGAGGCGCAGAAGTTTTTGGGTCTTTCCCTTTGGGTAACCCTCCGATAAAAAAATACAGACCTGGAATTTCATTGGCAAAAAAGGAAAAATCTTCTGCGTATGTTTTTGGGGGACTGATTATTATATTGGATTTACCTGCAGATTTTTGAATGGAAGGTTGCATCATCGATAACAGCGCTTCATCATTAATGGTGATAGGGTTGTGACTTGAGTAGGGAAGTTCTACAATGGCAGTAGCATTATTAGCTTCGGCAGTTTTTGTAACGATCTGGTGAATACGTTCAAAGATCATTTGTTCATCCGATACACTCAACGTCCTTACGGTACCCAGCATTTCAACTTGTTCAGGAATGATGTTGGAGCGATTTCCGCCATTGATGGCACCGATGGTTACGACAGCCGCATTGTTGGTGAGTTCTACATTGCGGCTTACTATCGTTTGCAGGTTATTGATGATTTGAGCAGAAGTCACAATAGGGTCAACGGATGACCAGGGACTTGCACCATGCGAAGACTTTCCTTTGACCGTTATTTTCATATCTGCTACTCCGGCATATAATCCACCCGGGCGATAGGATACTTTTCCGACTTCAAGCTGGGCATCCACGTGAAGCCCAAAAATCACATCTACTTTTGGATTCTCCAGGACACCTTCTTTGACCATTAATTCCGCACCCCCTTCTTCTCCGATGGGGGCGCCTTCTTCTGCCGGTTGGAAAATAAATTTAACGGTGCCCTTGAGATCTTTCTTCATGCCGGAGAGTATTTCCGCAACGCCCATTAAAATAGCGACATGTGCATCGTGCCCGCAGGCATGCATCACGCCAACTTCCTGATCATTATAGGTGCTTTTTACTTTTGAGGCAAAGGGAACATCCGTACGCTCTGTGACCGGTAAGGCATCCATGTCGGCACGAAGAGCAACTACCGGACCGGGCTGGTCACCTTTTAAAATGGCGACTACACCTGTTTTTGCAACACCGGTTTTTACCTCCAACCCTAAAGAACGCATATAGCTGGCAACCATAGCGGCTGTTCGCTCTTCGCGATTACTTAATTCAGGGTTCTGATGAATATCCCTTCGCCATTCGATCACTTTTTGTTCAATGGCTTTTACCTGAATTTGAATATTATCTAACTGGGCATTTATTGTCAGGGAGCTTAAAAGTAAGCACAAGGCCAGCATTAGGCGGATTGTCTGCATTTTTCAGTGATTTAGGGTGAATTTAGTGTTTAAGTAAATTTAGTATGCTTATATTCAGAACTGTTAATTAGAATCTAGCGATTTGTTATAGGTGTAGCTTTTTTAGGTGTTCAATACGTAGCATAGTTGTTGGTTTGGCATCCTTTTAAATTTTTCGTTCCCGCAGAATTTATTTTTTTCATCTGTCAGAGGTTTAATCTTCATAAGGTAAAAGTACGAACTGATTCGAATGAAAAAGTGAGCAGCTAATCCTCAAATCTACTTGTCAATCCTAAAAATTAGGTGCGCCACTGCAATGAAAAAAATAAGGTTCATCGTTAGAGGATAGATCAAGAAAAGTGATCGTTTTTTTTGGTTTTAGCTGTATATGCCTACGCTGATAAGTTTTCGGCTATCCCTCCTATGAATTCTCATTTTTTCAATGTACCCATATCGGTCTGAAGTAAGCGCAGGAGCGAATTGAAAAATACTGATTCTTATTAAATTACCTACTTCCTTTTTTATTCATTTCCTTTCCATTATTGTTACACAACCCGCTATTTCGTTTTCGCACTGCCTGTCATTATTTTGAATTTTTTATTTTAAATGGCTGTCAAAAATCGCAATGAGAATTTTCAGGAATTCAGGGCTTTGATGAATATAATGATTTCGTCCAATTACCGGATGGTGAGAAAACTGGTGTAAGATGAAATGGGGGATCCGGGTTCAGCAAAATAACGGGTGTTTTCATTTCCATCTTGATAAAATACTTTAAATGAGCCTTTTTGTATAAACGCAACTTTAAGACAAATTTGTCCTTCGCGTATCCAGAATTTTCCTTTTTCAACTTTGAAGTCTGTAAAATGTTCGACGATTTGATTTTTCACATCCGATAGTAAGAGGCTATTTGGATAATGTGATTTACTATCGTCATTTGGTGATTTTTATTATGCTCTAACGGTTTGTATGAAAGGAGTGTTACCATTTAATGAGTATTATCGAACCTGCAATGTGCTGTGCAGTTCTTATGCTATTGACTATCTCGACCTCAAAACCAAAACTCGTTTATTAATTTGTACACCACCAGCCAATTCGATTTGCAGTATATACATACCTGTGCTTAGTGCAGAAACATCTATTACACGATCAGGTTTGCGATAATGCTTTAAGACCTGACCATTAATCGAAACTATTTGTACAGCCTCTATTTGGTCGTGGCTTCCGGTCCAATCAATATAGATTTCTGTCGAAGCAGGATTGGGGTATATGCTTAACGCGTCCATGTTTTCTTCAGACAAACTACTGAGTATATATTGAACAGTGGATGCGCATCCATCGAAATCCACCACGGTGACGGTCTGAACATTTCCTACGGTGTCAATCGAAATGTCATACGGTTCTACGCCGCCCGTGACCATGATCGCTTCATTTTCCATGTTGACGGTTATGGTATCCAGCAGGCAACAGACATCCTGATTTCCATTTCCTGCAGGTTCGCCGTTGGGATAATATAGGTCAATGACGGACTGTAGTATATCGACCCGATCCTGGGCCTCTCCTGAATTGTAAGTTAATGACTTCTGGTAATGCCAACCAACCCCGTAATCAGGGTTTTCGTTAGGGCCGTCCGTATATAGATTCGGATAGACAAACAGAGCGTATTCGATGAATGCCGCATTGTCTTTCGGAATCAAATCGAAGTAATCCTGAAGTCTGTTATATACCACTAAAGAAGGTTCAACCCCAAACTGATTCAAAGCACTTTGCACAGCAGCAGAGTCTTGAGGCAGAATACCAAAAACATGGAATAGGGGACGCAAATCGGCCTGAGCAGCAACAGACATTCTGATCATTCTGCTGTCAATATCCTGATCGTTAATGCCGTGATCGATACCGTTTTCAAAGTCAATGAACTCTTGCTTCCAAAAGTTTCTGAGCGGACACCAGCCAAACATATTGACTATTTCAAAATAATGTCCGTAACCTCTGTGTTGGTAGCGTACTTCGTTTGTTGTAGCGTTTTCAATATCTCTTTCTGAACCGAACGTATTAGACAACATTCTATGGGTTGCGGTCTTGTCGATATCAAATGTGTTTGGAACAAAACTGTAATTCACTGCTTCGTTCAGGTCTACATTTAGCCCATAATTCATCGCCATGATGTAAGGAAAATTAACCAGTGCTTCTACTTCTCCCGGAAACTTGGACATTGCCAGTTGATGACCAAGTTCATGAAAGTTCGTCTCGTCATCTGGTCCCGGCCCACCGATAAAATATGCTGGTCCCGGTACATTGAGATAGTTAAGTTGAGAGTTTGACATCGGATATCCGGGAAAATAGGAGCCCCCTCTGATCGTTACATCGGCAATCATGTACAAATTGTGTTTGTCCGGAATGATCTGTCTTGCCATAATCGAATTGATTCCCCGTAGAGCGGTTTCCCAATCTTGCAAGGTCTGCATGAGGTCAAATTGCCCTGGTATGATGGAATGTTTTGGAATGGTGTACATAACATTGTCGGACTCAAATATTGCCCATGGGCCGGGTTTGTCTAATTCAGCAGTCACATCCGTGCTTTCATAGAAATATTTCAAAGAGAAGAATGGAGCTTCTACACCATTCTGTACACTAACCTCCACGATGCCATCTTCAGCTTCATAAGGAACAAGAATAGAGATTGCGCCTCCCAGAGGGTTAAATACTTCCACAGAGGTACTGTCGATCAGAAATCGTTTAGATATACGATCCAGTCGTTTAAAAAATGGCCTGTTACCTAAATCCCAATCATGCGATCCAACCTGAACATAATAGTCTTTGCCCACCAGACTTTCGGGCACGTGGACGTTGGCTACAGAACCAGGCGCTAAATATAAACCGGTAGGTCTGAGGGCATGCCACATACCGGTTCCGCTAATTCCATAATAAGGATTTATGCCATCAGGATCTTTGAAATTTGCCAGAATTTTCACAGAATGGCTTAAAGTCGAATCTGCAGGCGGGGACACATATCCGGGAAAAGCTTCACATGAGTTGAATTGCCATTGATCGAAGAGCTGGGGATAGTCCAAGTAAACCGGGGAAGTGAAAACATGGTCGAATATGCCTTGTTCCAAGGCAACCATGGCACGCGCCAGCTCTATACCGGGATCATTTCCGAAGGTTTTAGTAAACCCGGATATGGTATTAGGGGTTGTAAAAAGGGGGCCGATTTTATCATCATAATTTTCTATTACACTTTTTCCTAGTAATATCATTGCTTCGCTTTCTGCCAGACATTCCGGAAACCCATTGAAAATGTCGTAGATCAGATTTAGCTCATTGATCGTAAGCATGCCGGCTCCGTTAATATGTTCTTGCAGATCATTAAGCGCATCCAGAGTTAAAGTACATGCAGAAGGGCAGTAAGCTGTTTCGATGGCATAGGAACCAATGTCATTGGCTCCGCTCAAAACAAGTATCTCTTCTACATAAAGTGCATATCCGTTGGGAGCAAGAATTCCGTCTCCAAACTCGTCGTAGATCTCGAAGAAAAAGCAGCCATTAGTAGCCACACAGATGCTGTCCGAGTAGCTGCTGTAGTTTTCGTAAACACCTCCCTGGCCGCCTTGAAGGATGATGTTGCCTGCCAGATCGGTCAGGGTCCAGGAAGTTTCATAGCCCCAATTATCGGTGGCAATTTCTACTCTCACTTCAACTTCATTCATATCACATTGAGCAAAGTTGTAGCCAGTCAATAGCATCAAAAAGAAACTGATGAATAATATTTTTCTCATTTTATTTTTTAAGTTAATTACTGAATTTTATTCCCCAAGATATCACCAACGTATATACTTCCTTCATCACCAATTTGAATATCATGATTGATCATCTATTAACTCAGAATAATAGAATATATAACTTCCATTTACAATTCGCGTAAAGAAAAATTCTGTCATTGAACTATTGAATACCGAATTCAATTCAATACTATTGGTATTAACTATGGGAGACGCAAACAATTCCGGAGATGTGCCTGGCGTTTTCTGACCTGAATAAGATAACTTAGGTTTTCCAAAGCTAACTAAAAGTATTGCGATGATAATAGTGCTTAGATTTATCATTTAATTACTTTTAATAATTGCCAACGACAGCATATAGGCAGTGGTTGGTTTGCGAAGCCGAATCTGTCCACCATTAATTGCGCGTAGAACATAAACAAATAATTAAAACTTCGACTGAATCCCACTATTGATTTTAAGCATTGTTATGGTCAGTGCCCCTGTCGAAAACCATAGCACAGATGCCAGCGTTTTTAGGACTGTCTGAGTGGACTGCGAAGCTCTGGCATTGATTACAGGCTTTCTTCAGATAGCCTGTAATCAATGCCAGTCAGTTTGATCGACTCTTTCGTTTCAGGGAAACCCTATAGTGTTATTTATACGTTACATTCAATTTCTTTAGTTCACCAGTAAATTTGAACGGTACATCGTACACATCAAAATCAAGTGGTGTCCCTGTATCTTCTCCTACATCCCATGTTTCGTCTAGTGAGAATCGTACAAATACAGAACGATCTATTTTTGTTTCGCCAACTGTATTTCCATTTACCGAGAGTACAATCGTCGCACCTTTACCTGGATCTGGGCCGTCATAATTAAAATCAACTTTTATGGTTTGATGTCCGGCAGCAAGCCTGGTTGCTGCTTGAATCATATGGCGGTCTTTGGGTTGGTTTGAGTTCGCGTAAATAAACATAGGTATGCCATCCTTAACCAGAAGGGCGAATCCGCCAAAATAGCCACCAATCGTTGCAAGAACGCCGTTTGCTCCTTTGGCAGAAACTTCAACATCGGCTGTAATCGACCATGATTTGTTTTTGAAATCCGGAGCAGAACCTTCGGGTATGCGGACAGCTCCTTCGTAATAGTCGAATGATGTACGTCCACGTGTCAAACTTGGTCGGATGCTTGGATCTGCGCGTTCGGCGAAAGATCCGTCAAGAGGCAATACATTGTTTTTAGCAGCCACCTCATAAAATAATTCTTGCAACTCTTTCAATTTTTCCGGGTTAGTTGACGCAAGATTATTTGCCTGGCTGAAATCCTCAGAAATATTGTATAATTCCCACTTGAAGTCATTGACCGGATCTTTGCTTACACCCCCAATAGTCTGCCACGGCTTTCTAAAAGGCGTTGTTGAAGCCATCCAGCCATCGTGATAAATGGCCCGGTTGGCTACCAGTTCAAAGTATTGTGTAGTGCGATGTGAAGGTTCGTTTTTTCCATCAAAAGTATAGCGCATACTAACTCCATCCATAGGCTTTTGAGTCACTCCATTGACCATTGATGGCACTTTTACGTTGCATACATCAAGAATAGTTGGTGTAATATCAATCACGTGGTGGAACTGAGATCGCAATCCGCCATTGTCTTTAATTTCTTTAGGATAGCTTATGACGAGGCCATTTCTAGTTCCACCAAAATGTGAGGCTACTTGCTTTGTCCACTGAAAAGGGGTGTTCATAGATTGCGCCCAACCGTATGAATAGTGATTATAGGTTTTCATTGAACCTATTAAATCATACTGGCTCATTAAGAAATCCATGTCTTCAGTGGCCTGACCAGTAGCAGTTGCCACTTCATTGGTGGTTCCTGTACTCGTTCCTTCTGCACTTGCGCCATTATCACCCATAATGTAAATAATAATGGTGTTATCCAGTTCCCCCGATTCTTCTATGGCATCAATGATACGTCCAATATTATAATCAGCATACGACAAGGATCCGGCATAAACTTCCATGAATCGAGCATAAACCTTCTTTTGGTCAGCAGATAATGACTCCCAATCCGGAATGTCACTATCCATTGGAGTAAGCTGAGTGTTTTGAGGGATAACTCCCATTTCCTTTTGCTTAGCTAAAGTTGCCTCGCGCACTTTTCCCCAGCCCTGGTCGAATTTGCCTTTGTATTTATCTATCCACTCTTTTGGCGCGTGATGAGGAGCATGGGCAGTACCCGTACAATAATACATGAAGAACGGTTTATCCGGTGCAAGTGAATTTTGTTTTCTTAAATAGGTGATAGCTTTGGTAGCCATATCATCATCTAAGATATAATCTGGATTGCCGATATAAGGATCAATAGGGGTGGTGTTTTCATACAAAGCCGGACGCCACTGGTTAGCATCACCTCCTATAAAACCGTAGAAGTACTCAAAGCCTAGACCCGAAGGCCACAAATCAAATGGACCAGCAGTGCTGGATTTCCAATCAGGTACATTATGCATTTTACCAAACCAGGATGTATTGTATCCATTTTGCTTTAAGATTTCCCCAATGCTGGCAGCGCTTTTAGGCACCAGACTGTTATACCCGGGAAAACCAGTGGCAAATTCAGTAATTACGCCACTTGCTACGTTGTGATGATTGCGACCTGAAATTAAAGCGGCTCGAGTAGGTGAACACAATGCCGTAGTGTGAAACTGGTTATATATTAACCCTCGTGAAGCCAGTTTGTCAAAGGAGGGTGTGGCTATCGGTCCACCAAATGTACTGGATGCTCCAAAACCTACATCATCAGTCAAAATCAACAGCACATTTGGCGCTCCTTTTGGGGCTGTCATTTCAATTGGAAAATCCGAAGTCGACTCTGAAGCATTCTTACTTATTTTACCCTTGAAATCCGACTCCGGGTAAGGCAATACACTTCCATCATTGGGTGTGGATTTGGTGTTGGTTGTTGAAGACGGTTGGTTGCAACTTAGCATTATGCTTAAAAAAATAAGCCCAGCCAGTAAAGCTTTAGGTTGTAATAACTTGATTTGCATAGCGTTAGGAGTTGAATTTTTGACGAGTGGTAATTTTTTTTTAAAGTTAAGACTTTTCTACGGTCTTAAACTTACTGGATATACTTAATACTTAATATAACGTCACAAGTCAGGTTTAGTAAGATTGCCTTTTTACTTGCTTTGGTGTCGTAGTGGAAAGTGTGACTGGCAAATGGGCGAATGAAGGGGGACACTGCGCTGTCCTAAGGTATTGTGCATAAGGTTTAGGGCTGCTCAACGGGAGGCCTCAATTGCTCTGACTGGGTTCGAGTAGATCTTATTAAAATTAAGAAATTGATTTCAAGGATTGAAACCCTCCTGGTAGGGTGGGTTTGAGTATGACTTGATTTTAAAGTGCCACTATTTTGCTTAATTCCTTCTATTATTCTTGGATTCTTCTTCATGATTGTAATTGTTCTGAAGTCCAAGCCAAAACTTTGCGGTAGTGCCGAAATATTTGGAAATTCACAAAGCAGTATCGGTGGTAATTCTACGGTTCCCTTTCAGGATTTCACAGATTCGCGTTTGAGGTAAAATCGTTTCTTTAGAAAGCTTGTAGGCGGAAATTTCCACTGGTTCAAAAATTTCTTCTTTTACTATTTCACCGGGATGGATATTTTTAATGCGAGCCATATAGTTGCCTTTGATGATAATCAATGATTGATACTTGAGAGGCAATTCCATTTTCCAGTTAAAAACAATTTCTCTTTGGTTGATTAATCCTAATGCTGTGTTTTCCTTTCAATTCGACTGTTATTTTTCCAAGGCGGTTAGCAGGTGGAATTCATAAATCAGTAAAATCCTGGGCATTATTTAACATTCTTAGCTTACGTCCGGCGATTGCCTGCATATACGCAATCCCTGTAATGAATGGATTGCGTTTGTGAGGATATCAATTGCTCATAGCCAGATTTGTATAATGGTCGCATAAATATCCCTGAAATCGTTTTGCATCGGTACCTCTTTGTGAGTTCCACCCTGACAAAGAGAACGCAAAACCCTGATATTTAACATAAATTGTACCTTGTCACTTGGTTTTTGGTCCCTCCTTTTATCTTTCCTGCTTTAAACGCCACTCAATGAGAAATCAATACCATTTCCCAAAGCAGCCAATGCAGACAAGAATCGTACTGTTCGTCCTGTTGCTGTTTTCACTTGTACACTACGATACCCGGGCTCAATCGCTGAAGATAACTGCTACCGGAACAGGACAAACCACCGGTCATATTGCTAACCTGACCGTAGTCAATACCACCGGATCAACCGTCAGGATTAATGGACAGACATGTTATATCCCTTCTGAGGGAAAATATCAACCTTATGTAGGCATGATCCCTGCCACTTCCGTCCCTACAGGCACTAGTCAGCTTCGGGTAGAAGGGTACTGTGCGGATGTGTATGCGCTGCCGGTTCCGGCGGATTACCCCATGCCACTCATTAACACATGGATTCCGGTCCTTGCATCAGACCGAAACGTTTCGCAAGGCGGTACCAATCTCCTGAGTACACCTGCAGTGCCTGCATTCACTTCCGAAGATATTCCGGCGTTGATAGAGGCAAAAGGTTTTACAGCATTTCCTGCCGGAGCGACATCACCGATGATGAACACCTGGCCAAACACAACGATCCCTCTGCAGGGAACGATTAACCCAGCATCAAATCCCAAGGCGTTTGCCCCCATGCTGGTGGAAGCAGTAAACAGCATTACCAAAGCGTATGAAGCACAGAAGCTTGCCGGAAATATAAATACCCCATACAGCAGCGATTCGAAAAAAGATCGTGACGCCATCATCCAGCAAGCGTTCTGGATATACACGGCTGCTATCACCGGAAGTCATTATCAAAAAGAACAGTTCCACACCAAGTCAATCATGCAATTTGAAGACAACACCGGCATTAGTACAGAAAGTCTGACCCGGGAAGTAATCGATAAGCTGACGACAGGTGTAAATGATTTCTGGAATGCATTTGTAAATGTCAGCATCAGTGCCAAAGTGCTCAGCGGAACACAAGTAGATGTCAGCGCAGCCATTCCCGGCAGCACCATTGCATCCCCATGGGATAAAATTGAATTGACAGATGTACGCATGAAACCAGGTAAGGGGCAAACCAATGTGGCTGTCTTTCCATGGATCCCGGTGATCGCGGGCGCGGCAGCTGCAGGCACAATCATTTATCTGTTGTCTGACAAGAAAGAAGAAATGGATACAGTTGATTGCGCGTTTTCTGTATTTGCCACACCCTCCAACAGTACATGCGGTCTGTCGAATGGGGGGATCACAACGAATGTCATTCCATCCGGATCCTATGCTTATCAATGGTCAAACGGAGCCACAACACCATCCCTCAGCAATGTCCCTGCCGGGATGTACTCCGTCACGATCACCGAGACCGGTACTTCATGCAGGCAAGTGATACAATCTACCGTGACCGACCAGACGATTTCAATTGATGCCACGATTTCAGCGCAGAACACGGATTGTGATCAGCCCACGGGCACAGTGTCGGTAACCCCAACTTCTTCCGGATCTTTTACTTATTTATGGTCTAATGGAGCAACCACACAAAGTCAATCCAATCTGTCTGCAGGCTCATACACAGTGACCATCAATGCCGGAGGTTCATGCGAAAAAGTACTTTCCACACAAATTGCAACAAAACCGTTTGAACCATCAGTATCTTTTTCAACCTCCCCATCGACCTGCGGCGGATCTGACGGCACTGCCACCATTATGGTCAATCCATCAGGTCAGTATAATTACGTCTGGTCAAACGGGCAGACCGGATCAAGTATATCCGAATTAGCTGCAGGTTCATATAGTGTGACTGTATCAAAACCAGGCACGACCTGCACATATACCACAAGTGTTACGGTTGAAAATGAACCTTCTTCTTTTGCAATTTCCATTTCGGCCACGATGTCCGATTGTGGATTGTCAAACGGAAATGCTACGGTGACAGTGGATCCGCCTGGTGCTTATTCATATCTCTGGTCAAATGGTCAGACAGGTCCTCAGGCCACAGGGTTAGCAGGAGGAACTTATTCGGTGACCGTTTCAATCACCGGCACCACCTGTTCCAAGGAAGAAAGCGTGGTGATCACCGAAACCCCACCCAACTTTGTCGTCTCTCTATCTTCTACCATAGCAAGTTGCGGTATGTCAGATGGTACCGTTACCGCTACCGTAAATCCGCCCGGTGCATATATGTATCAATGGTCGAATGGACAAACGAGCGCTCAGATTACCGGGCTTGCTTCAGGAATGTATTCTGTTACCGTTTCATTGCCTGGTGACAATTGTGTGCAACAGAGTAGTATCGCCGTAGCTGAAGAACCTTTTCCCTATGCGGTTTCTTTTAACACAACACCTGCCTCATGTGGCGTATCGGACGGCATCGCTTCGATCGTGCTAAACCCACAGGGTGAGGTCAATTATCAATGGTCAAACGGACAGACTGAAAGCCAGTTGTCTAGTGTACCGGCAGGCACATATTCCGTGACGCTGACAGTGCCCGGTACGAACTGCTCGACAGAAGCGACGACAACCATTGATGAATTACCTGCCGAATTTACCGTTACCACAATTACAACACCTTCCGGATGTGGATTAAATAGTGGTGTAGCTACTGCCATCGT
>JAHEAR010000020.1:0-17716 GCA_024642665.1 Bacteroidota bacterium | reverse complement strand
CTGGTGGTGGAAGTGACCGGTCCGGAAGGAATGAATACGTTTAATCTAAGTATCGGGATTTACAATCTTTCTTCGTTGATGACGGTCGTACCGGGATTTTATTCGATCACCGTGACCGATCAGCAGATAGGCCCCATGTGTGCAGAAACTGTAACGGCAACAGTCAACGATATAACCCCTCCGCTTGAATTGCTGAATGATTTTTATAACGCACAGGGATCAAACCCTGTGAATGGAAATGTGCTGGATAATGATGAAGGGCTTGATATTGAGATGACTCAGGTAGACAATGAAATGGGAGGCACCGTATCCTTTATGGCGAATGGTGATTTCCAGTTTATCGCCGATATCGGATTCAGTGGGGAAGCTTCCTTTCTGTATACGGTCACAGATGCCTGCGGAAATACAGCTATGGCAGAAGTAGTGGTTTTGGTGCAAGAATTACCATGCGATATAAACGTAACAGTTGATGACACCCCCGCTTCGTGCGGACTGGAAGATGGTGCCCTCACGGTAGTAGTGAGTGAACCGGGTGACTATGGATATGCATGGAGTACAGGAGATGACGGACCCACGATTACAAATATTCCTCCAGGCGAATATTCAATTACGATTACCGACCTTGTATTAGGGTGCACGTATGAGGATGTATTCGTGCTTGAAGGCGTGCCGGGTAATTATGTTGAGGATATAGTCGTGACAAATCCTACTTGCGATAGTGACGGGGATATTCAGTTTACCGCGATCAGTCCCGAAGGGAACACGCTGAGTATGTTGGTGGAATATCCATTTGGGGCGGCTGAATTTGACATCGAAGCGGGATTGATACAGTTATCCGATTATGTGACGACGATACCTGGTGAATTTTTCGTTGAGGTGTCAGATCCTGATGCAGGCCCCGGATGCGGTGAATCTTTTACCGTCACGATCAATCAGGCCCCTACACCCGTCATCAACGTTGTGGAAGTTATTCCTCCCTCAGGTCCGGGCGCTAATGATGGTTCTGCTTTTGTGGAAGTGACCACACCGGGGCAATTTCCCTATGCGGTGTACGTGAACGGAATTTTTTCATTCACCATAAGTCAGAACAATTTCTTTTTGATTAATCTGGCTCCCGGGGTTTACACGGTCCACCTTGTCGACATCACGGATTGTCAATCCAATACGGAGGAGTTTGTTGTACCGTCCGTGCCGGAGAGTTTTTCCTTTGGCATCAGCATCACCGATGCCTCACCGATTACCTCCAACGAACACCCCACGCTGTATCAACCCGGGCGCTTGTGGCGAAGTGCCTTGTCAGGATCATACCGGTATGATATTGGAAAGATAAAGCAGATGATCAGGGTGCTTTACGCGCCGGGTATTACCACCAATATCGGGGAAAATGTAAATGGATTCTTTGCCATGGAATATTTATCCGGTCCGGATGATTTGCGATGGAAAAGCATCGGGCTGCGTGCCCAGGCAGGAATAGGTTCTTACATAGATCTGGCAGATCAAGGTGCAGATCAGGTATCATCCTCGTTGTACTGGCTGCTGCGCGTTTCGGTGGAGCATCGGCTGTTCAAACGGATTATTCTCTCCGGAAATGTTTCTGCGAGAGGCCTGGATTATTTGGCGCCTGTAAGCTATGAACTTGGGGTCCGGATACCTTACGTTAGCTGGAGGAAGAATGGTGGCGGGTGATATAGGTTGATGTTTAAGCAAGCTTTTGGTGTTACTGTAAGATCACGTTTAGCACACTTGCCGAACAACCGTTTAGGAAGTATGGTCATGGGGTGCATTTTTCTCAGCTGGTTTTCTATTTATTTTATTGCTTGATCAATTCTTTTTTCTACTTGTTTGATAAATTTCAAAATCTCTTCTTTTGTGATTTTCTCAAAGCGCTCATTTTGCCGAATTCTTAATGCCTTTTGCACTGTTAAATTGTTTGGTTCTCCAATTAAGAACTGTATTCCGCCAGTTGTTTTTGAGTAAAATTTTTTTGTTTCGATATACATGAGTATCCTACATGCGTTCAAAACTGAGTTTTGACCATTGTGATCGTGAAAGTCATCCAATACATAATCCGTATGCCAACGTAATATTTGCTTGAATGCATTTAATATTAGCGGTGTATCTACTTTTTGAAATTTTACTGGTGGCTGAATTCCGTATACTTTAATTCCATGTTGTCGGCACAATTCTATGAAAATTACCATTTCAGTACTCGATCCTTCCGCCCACCTTTCTTTAGGCCAATTCTGTCCTGTTGAAAACCAAAAATCATAGCTTGGTTTAGGGTTAATTTCTTCAACATACTCTTTTATCATCAAGACTATATCTAATCCCGCTGCAGGACATGGAAAATTGGTATCATCTAATATGTGTTCTAATTGGTCTTTTTCAGGTTTTGTCAGCGGTGTATTTATTAGACCAAAAACATCTATATCGCTTTTATTTTCAATGTAGTCATCAAAGCTTGCAGAACCAATAATATATAGACTATTTAATTTTTCCAGTAATACAGTGTTAAGTCTAATCACCAGTTCGTTGATATATTCGCTTTGAATCATAAGCCTTTGCTGTTAAGATGGAAAGTATACAATAGTGGTTTGTCTGCTTGCTCAACGTTTCGGACTACACGACGGAAG
This sequence comes from Bacteroidota bacterium, assembly GCA_024642665.1. Taxonomy (GTDB): domain Bacteria; phylum Bacteroidota; class Bacteroidia; order Chitinophagales; family Saprospiraceae; genus Opimibacter. The sequence continues at coordinate 15,083 of JAHEAR010000020.1, read as the reverse complement.
GTCTCATCTGTTGAGGTTGTGTCATGGATGCTTTTATTAAAATTACGTTTTCATTTTCAATGTTTGAAATCCTCCTGGCGAGCTTTTGTTATGACTGGTGTTGGAGCGCCACTATTTCGTTTAATTCCTTCTTTTTATTTTTAGATTCTTCTTCAAGAGCGTAATCATCCTGAAGTCCAAACCAAAACGTTGCTGTTGTCCCGAAATATTTGGAAATTCTTAAAGCAGTATCTGCGGTTATTCTTCGATTCCCTTTTATAATTTCGCTGATACGGGTTTGAGGGATAAACGTTTCTTTGGTAAGCCTATAGGCGGATTGTAGCCTTCCCTATCATGAACAAATGTATAAATCCCATAATACCTATTACTACATCCTCCCGATAATTCAATGTCACCCCTTCACCACTAAATGATTTCACATGCGCCAAATCACCTTAAGTTATTGCTGAATTTCCCACCGCCGATCACCCATAGCCGATCACCATCACTCATCACCCATCACTCATCACCCATAGTCCTACGCCCTACGCCCTGCGCTCTACGCCCAAAACCCAATGTGCAAATCCCTTTTATGCTGTAAAAGACGATTTGAACTATCTTAGCCTCTCCTAAAACAATTCAATGAAAAAGATATACGGTGGCAAGTTGATCCAGCCGCTCATGGCAGTAGGCGTTTTCCTATTACTGAGCGTGATGTATTTCCTCCCGCAAGTACAGGGGAAAGTGATACAACAGTCTGATATACTGTCTGTTCGGGGGATGAATCAGGAGGCAGCCATCTGGCAGGAAAAGACCGGACGCGTCATGCTTTGGACCAATTCGATGTTTGGCGGCATGCCAACCTATCAGATGAGCTCTCCACAGAAGAATAATATGGTCAAGTTCATTGACAAACTGCATCAGGCGTTTATCTTCCGCCCGATCGGCTATTTCTTTGCTGCCATGCTGGGTATTTATATCGTCTTACTCTGTCTGGGCGCCGGGCACTGGGCCGCCATGCTGGGCGCCGTGGCATTTGGATTTACCACCAATCAGATCAGCCTCTATGAGACCGGGCATATGAGTAAGTTTATGACTATCGTCTATAGCGCCTATCTCTTTGGCGGTACAATTCTGGCTTATCAGAAAAAGTACACGGCCGGAGGGGTACTCTTTGCTCTGGGCATGGCCCTCAGTCTGTACAATAATCACATCCAGATGACCTATTATCTGGGTCTGTTTCTCATCCTGTATGTCCTGATTGCCCTCGGCTTTGCGCTGTCAAAGAAAGAACTTCCTGCCTTTGTCCGTGCATCTGCAGTCCTCCTGATTGGATTCCTGCTTTCGATAGGGGCATCAGCGTCCAAACTCTGGACAACGATTGAATACAGCTCAGAAACAATGCGGGGGAAACCAATTCTCGAAACACCCCTGAACAATGCCGATCCTGCTTCGGCCGGAGATGATGGACTCGAATGGGATTATGCTATGCAATGGAGCAACGGCCCGGAAGATGTGCTCGGCATGTTGATACCCCGCGCAGCAGGAGGAAGCGGATCAGAGCGACTTTCCTCCAATTCATTGGTGATGAAGGATTTGAAAAAGAAAGGACTGACAAAAGATATTCCTGTCCCATTGTATTATGGTTCGCTGCCCTTTACTGCCGGTCCCGCCTATGTAGGAGCCTCGGTATTATTCCTGTTCATTTTCAGTTTGTTTTATATCCGCCGTTCAATACGATACTGGCTGCTCGGCATTGTCGTGCTTACGATTTTAATGTCTATGGGGAAGCATTTTGCCATCCTCAACAAGTTCCTGTTTGATTACCTGCCCTTGTATAGCAAGTTCAGAGCACCAAGCTCTATTCTCAGCGTGACAGCACTCTTGATACCCTTAGGCGCTGCCTTAGGATTGGGTGGTTTCATGAAAGGACATGAAAAATCATTTCAACGTCCGATATGGATAGCCTTTGGCATTGTCGGCGGACTTTGCTTGATCGTGGCTTTGTTTGGTTCTGCATTGATGAGTTTCGGCGCACCATCCGATACACGCCTAGCAGACGCGGGATGGGATGTCAATGCCTTATTGGCAGATCGAAAATCCGCCCTCTCTGCCGATGCCTGGCGATCTTTTATTTGGGTAGCACTTTGCTCCGGCGTGATATGGGTCTACCATCAGGGAAAGATCAAACAATGGCTGCTGCTGTCCGGTCTGGGACTCATTATCATTGCTGACTTATGGGCTGTAGGAAGGCGATATATTTCTTCCGATGATTTCGTGGATCCTAAAAATGTAGAAGCTGTTTTTATTCCGCGTCCGGTAGATAAACAGATTCTGGCAGATCCGGATTTACACTACCGGGTGCATGATGTAACCACCAATCCGTTTACCACCTCCATGGCCTCCTATCATCACCGCACACTGGGTGGCTATAGCCCGGCCAAACTGCAAAGGATTCAGGACCTGATCGATCGGTATATCACGGATGGCAATTTGAATGTGGCGAGCATGCTCAATACCAAGTACTTTATCTTCAATGACAAAGAAGGTAATCCGCGCGTCCAGGTCAATGATCGGGCTTTAGGCAATGCCTGGTTTATTGAAACGATTAAAATCGTTAATACCAATAACGAAGAACTCGAAGCCATAGATTCAGTAGACCTGCGACTTACCGCATTCGTGCATAAGGATTTTGCTGACTTAGTCAAAGATTTTGATCCGATCAAATTAGGGACGATTGCGTTGACATCATATGCCCCGGATGAATTGAAATACAAGAGCAGTGCACCGAGCGATCAGATGGCGGTGTTCTCGGAGATATACTATGGACCGGATAAAGGATGGCAGGCTTATATTGATGGGAAAAAAGCACCTCATTTCAGAGCAGATTTTGCGCTGCGTGCGATGTTAGTCCCTGCAGGTGATCATGAGATCGTATTTAGGTTTGAACCAACGTCCTATCGCATCGGTGAAATGATTTCACTTGTCTTTTCTTTACTCATTATTGCGATTCTAATTTTTGGGCTTTACAAATGGCTCACAAAAGCTGAACCAACGGCCCAAATCGCTATTGCTGATTTAAGTCATAAAAAAGGACATGGTGGGAATCATGGAAGCAAAAACTTGTTGCGGAAAAAGAAGAATTGAAAATTTAGACATGAGACGAATGGACCTGAGATTAATGGACCTAAGACCTCAGACTAATAGACCTGGGACGAATTGAATTAGGACCGGAAAAAAGATCAAGTCTCGAATCTGATGTCTCGCGTCTCAAATAAAAACCGTTCACCTTTAACCCTTTTACAACATTACCAAATCACTCAATAAACATATGATTTCATTCGGTTTGATCGGGTATGGAAAAATTGGTGAACGACATGCCGAACATATTGCAGCCCATCCGGGATCTGTTTTCTACGGTGTATTTGATATAAAATCAAATCGAAATGCAATAGCCAAATCTACTTTTCCGGAGGTCAAAATGTATTCCTCTCAGGAAGAGATGCTGAGTGATCCCGCGATCGATATGATTGCGATTTGTACCCCTAATGGTTCACATGCGGCCATTGCCATAGCTGCTATGCAGGCAGGCAAACATGTGCTGGTAGAAAAGCCAATGGCCATTCGGAAATCTGACGGCGAACGCATGATTGAAGAATCGCTCAAATCCGGTAAATCTCTTTTTGTCGTTAAACAGAACCGTTTTAATCCACCGGTACAGGCAGTGAAGGAATTGATCGATCAGGACCGGCTGGGAAAGATTTATTCGGTTGCCGTCAATTGCTTCTGGAATCGAAATGAAGCTTACTATAAAGCATCGGATTGGAAAGGCAAAAGAGATATGGATGGTGGAACGCTGTTTACTCAGTTTAGCCATTTCATCGATGTACTTTATTATCTGCTGGGCGATATGCAAATTTTACATGCAGAAATGGCGAACGTCAGTCATCAAGGGCTTATTGAATTTGAAGATACCGGTGTAGTCACCTTCCGAATGAAAGAGAGCGATGCACCGGGCGTACTGCATTATACAACTTCTGCCTATCGACAAAATATGGAGGGGAGTATTATCGTTTTTGCAGAGCACGCCACTATTAAGATAGGGGGTCAGTATCTCAATACGATTGACTATCAGGCAACCAATGATTTTGATATAGATGGCTTGTCAGTAGAGGGGAAACCAAATGATTACGGAACATATCAGGGCTCGATGTCAAATCATGACAAAGTCATAGATAATGTGGTACAGTGTCTTGAAGGAAAAGCAGAAATAATGACCAATGCGCATGATGGACTAAAAACCGTTGAAATTATTGAAAGCGTTTATGAAATAGCTCATCATCATGGATTCAAATAGTATGCGCAATACAATCCATCCCACTGCGATCTTAGAGGGAAATATTGAGATGGGGGACGGAAATACTATTGGACCTCATGTAGTCATTCAGGGGAATGTTTCGTTAGGAAATAATAATAGCATTCAATCCGGTACCACCATCGTTAATAATGTAATCATTGGGGATGACAATGTATTTTATCCCTACACTTCGATTGGCGCACTCGGTGAAATGGGCGCAAAAGGAGATCGGCTCGTACCGGAAGGAAAGGTTTGGATTGGCAACAAGGTGACGCTTCGTGAATTCGTTTGTGTGCATTCGCCGGTGATGACCCAGGAAACCAGGATTGAGGATCAGGTCTATTTAATGAATAAGAGTTATGTCGCCCATGATGTGATGATTGGGAAAGGCGTTGTGCTCAATGCCGGTGTAATGCTGGCAGGACGTGTCACAATAGAAGCCTGGGCAACGATTGGTATGGGTGCTGCCGTGCATCAGCGACTGACGATCGGGACTTCCTGTATGATCGGCATGCAAACACCGGTGACCAGAAATATTCTTCCTTTTGCAAAAGTCGTTGGAAATCCTTCTCGTATCCTCGGCTTCAATAGCATAGCAGCGGAACGTCTGGGTATTGATCAAAAATGGATAACTGAAATGGAAAAAATATTTTCAAAAGATGTCGTAGTCAATGATGATTCGGATAACCCGTTAATGCAAAAAGTAAGTGCATTTCTTCAGCATCATCCCGGTAGTCTTGTTCATCACAAATACTAAAAACAAAATTATTCAATGCCCCAGCGCCCGGATTATAATCGCGATAGTCTCAATTCAGCAGCAAATACCTTTGCCAATATTCCATTGGTGGATTTGGTGGCACAATATGAGTCTATCAGGGAGGAGTTGGATGAAGCCATTGCCTCAGTAGTGCAGGCGGGTCGTTTTATTGGAGGACATCAAGTGCAGGCTTTTGCGGATGATTTTGCCTCGTTTTGTCAAGTAGCGCATTGTGTGCCATGTGCCAACGGCACCGATGCATTAGAAATCGCACTAAGCGTTTTAGGAATAGGGAAGGGCGATGAAGTGATTGTTCCGGCATTCACTTTTGTAGCCACCCTCGAAGCAGTTGTCAGTGTTGGGGCCACGCCGGTGTTATGCGATATTGATCCAAATCGCTTTACTATCGATCCTCAACGTGTCAAGAATCTCATTACATCAAAGACAAAAGCAATCCTGCCGGTGCACCTCTTTGGACAGATGGCGGCGATGGATGATTTGATTTCATTAGCAAAATCCTCCGGCCTTCATTTAATTGAGGATGCAGCGCAGGCACATGACGCTACCTATAAAGGAAAGATGGCTGGAAGTATGGGGGATATAAGTACCTACAGCTTTTTCCCCGGCAAAAATCTTGGCGCATATGGTGATGCAGGAGCCATCCTGACCAATAATGAGGCATGGCATATAAAATCCTTGAAGCTTGCCAATCATGGGCGGATAGCAAAGTATGATCACGAGACGATCGGTCGCAATAGCCGGATGGATACGCTACAGGCAGCAGTGCTTTCCGTAAAATTGAAACACTTAACAGATTGGACGAAAAAACGGCATGCTCTGGCCATACGGTACACCATTTTACTAAGTGGCATAGAGGGGCTGGTATTACCCAATACTTTTGAGGATGGCCAAAGTGCATGGCATCTGTATGTAGTCCGTATTAAGAATGGGAGCCGTGATGATTTCAGAAAGTACTTGCAGGAGCATGGTATTGAAACAGGCATCCATTATCCAATTGCCTTGTCCAAACTAAAGGTCACCACCGAACAGTTAAAAATAGTGACTAATTGTTACGAAGCTGAACTCGCCGCTGCAGAAGTGGTTTCTTTACCTTTGTACCCTGAATTAACAGAACAAATGCAGGATTATATTTGCCATCATATTATTTCATTTTTTTAATGATCAAGATTGTTGGTAAAGGGCAGAAAGGCGGAAAGGAAAAATTTAACTGCGCCTCTGCGTCTCTGCGTGCGATAAAAACTTTCAATATCTTAACGGATCAATAAATTAATAAATCACAAATATTTTTTATTAGATAGAAGGGCGGAAAGGAATGATTTAACTGCGCATTTGCGTGTGATATATCACTAACTCACTCAATCACCAAATCACTCAATTACAAAATCACCTCTAACCCCTAACATGGGAATCATACAGCGCCAGGGATTTAAGTCTTCAGTCATCAGCTACATCGGTGTGGTGATAGGGATTGTCAGTACTGTGTTTATCTACCCGGATGCCCTGGAGATCATTGGTCTCTTCAGAGCATTATTTGATGCGTCGGTACTCATTGGGATAGTCGTCATGATGGGCAGTAGTGTTTCTGCGGTGCGCTATTTTCCGAAATATGAAAACAAACAAAACGGCCATGGAGGGTTACTATCCTGGCTCTTGTTGGTTTCGGCGGTCGGATTTGTATTATTTCTTTTGTGTTTTCCTCTACTGCGTGATATTATCAAAGGGTTTATATTCAAAGAAGAAAATGTGCAATTTTCCGGTCTGGTTGTTTACATAATCCCGCTCACATTTTTCCTGGCGCTGATCAATTTATTATCCAGATACATATCCAACTTCAGACTCATCGCTGTTCCCGCAGCCCTTGAGCAATTGACGATAAAAATTACCCTTCCACTGATCGTCTTGTTATACCTTTCCGGTTGGCTGACACCGGAAGGGGTAATGATTTGTATAGTTGCTTCCTTTGCTTTTGCGGCGCTTGGGATGTTATACTATCTGTGGCATTTAGGAGAATTCAAACTGACGAAACCGCTTTTACTCAAAGATAAAGTGGCGAGAAAAGAGTATTCATGGTATGCATGGTACGGCGTATTATCCGGTGTCGGTAGTCAGATTGCTTTTAGGATTGATGGGCTGATGGTATCCAGTATGCTGCAATTTCAGGCTAACGGTATTTATACCATATCCTGGGCGCTGTCAGAAATCATTATTAAACCCATGAGGTCCCTGGCCAATATTGCAGGACCACTATTAGCGCAGAAAATTGAAGAAAATAAAATGGAGGAGGTTAGGGATATCTACCGAAAGGCTTCCCTTAATCTCACGATCATCGGGGCTGGGCTCTTTTTTCTGATATGGTCAGTGCTGCCCTATATCTTTCGTCTGATGCCGAATGAAGACATTATGACGCAAGGAACTTACGTCGTATTTTTTCTGGGGTTGTCACAGGTATGGGATATGATGACCGGGGTGAATAGCGAGATTATTTCTTATTCCAAACACTATCGGTTTACGCTGTATCTGACGCTATTCCTTGGGGCGGTCAATATTATCACCAATCTGCTCTTTATTCCTATGTATGGGCTGGTAGGAGCAGCGTTAGCCACATGTTTGTCGATGTTTTTGTTTAATGCTGCGAAGCTTGTTTTTATTAAAATCAAATTTGGCTTCTTTCCTTTTTCACTTCCGTTGCTTTTGGTCTTCGCTTTTTGCATTGCCGCCTGGATGATTACGAGTGCCCTTCCGGAATCTCGGATGAATCTCATCAACCTGTTTTACAAAGGCGCTGTTTTTACAGCATTATTCGGCGGGGCGATCTGGAAGTTTAATGTTTCGCCGGATATCAATCATTGGATAAAGCTTGGCATTGACAAAGCTAAAGGATTAGTCTCCGGATCGAAATAGTCAATGAATGCCTTTGGCAACAAAAAGCCTCCCACTCCTCATCACCTATCACCCCCTCACCCATAATTAAAATCTGTATTTTTGCCCCAATATTCATCGTCAATGACCATAGATATCCTTAAGAAATCAATCAGCGAAGGCTCCACCCATTCAATTTATTTATTGCATGGAGCAGAATCCTATCTGATCGATGAAGCCACGGAATTCCTCGAAAATAATTTGCTGCAGGAACACGAACGCGTTTTTGATCAGCAGATACTGTATGGTATGGATGTCAATACCCGATATGTCTTAGAGCAGCTGCAGTTGTTTCCGATGATGGCCCCCAGACGGGTAGTGATTGTCCGAGAAGCGCAGCAAATGGATGATTTTAAGAATCTGGAAAACTATGTGAAAAATCCGGCACCTTCAAGCATATTAGTGTTATGTCACAAAGGCAAGCCTGTTGACAAACGCCTGAAGATGTTTGATGCGCTGAAGAAAAACGGCTTTGTGTTGGAAGCAACCCCGCTCAAAGAAAAAGAAGTGCTCCCATGGCTGATGACCACGGCCAAAAATTTCAAATTGAACATCAATCCGGAAGCTGGAGAAGCTTTAATAGAACTGATAGGCAATGAAATTTCTCTGCTTCACCCCGAACTGGCCAAGCTAGCCATCCATCATGCAGATGGTTCATCCATAACCAAAGATGATATCATTGATCTGGTGGGCTTGAGCAGAGAGTACAATGTATTTGAACTTCAGTCTGCTCTTGAATCAGGAGATCCCATAAAGACATTGCAGATCGGTTCCCGCATGGCTGAGCAAAAAGGATACAGCATCATCCCGGTGATTGCTTTATTATATGGCTTTTATTCAAGAGCTTATATTGTTAAATCATTAGGCTCGACCACGGATGCTATCATCGGTGATGCGATCAACAACCGGTCTCCGTTTTTCATCAATCGAAATAAACAAACAGCAAGAAGGTACACGATGGAAACCCTTGAAAGGTGTCTGTGCTGGCTGCATGTATATGATATGAAGTCTAAGGGCTGGCACTTTACCGGTGGTGATGATCGCGCCCTGACGATCGAATTACTTGATCATTTGTTGTTTCCCGATTCGATACCCGAGTTTGTTTAGGATCAGATGGCAGCCGCAATCGGCAGTTTATTCAAAAACGTAAATGCTTTTTTTTCGTCATCGATCTGAAAGCAATAATGTTGTTCGCCATTACTGATCAACGCATAAGGCACCTGCATTCCCATATTGTATTGCGCGATTTGATCAAATACCGCCTGTTGAATAGCAATATCAGGGGCTTTTAGCTCCACCAGGAGAAGCGGTTCCGTAGTGTTAGAGAAGATGACCAGATCAAACCGCCGCTTCATCCCATGGATCACAATGGAACGCTCTACGGCTATCAATTTAGGATTGAGGGATAGTGCTTCAAGAAAATATATAATCCAGAGTTGGCGAACAATTTCTTCTGGCGTCGTGCGAACATATTTCCTGCGCACCGGATCAAATACCGTGGGCGCACCATTTTTATCCTGGTGGAGTCGTAGTCGATCCCGATAGGAAATTAAGTTGATGTCTGAAATTGGTAACACGAAGGCTAAACTAAAATGACAGACAGAAAATTCTATCCGGCAAGCAAGATAGAAAAACTGTGCGTCCTTCAGTACGCGTTTAGCTTATGTCGTATGCAGGCCTGTGAAGGTGGTTCCTACGTGTTGCAAAATATCATCACGTACCCGACGCACTTCACTTTCTGATTCCATCAACCATCCTTTCGACCAGCTATGGATGATCTTAATGCCGATTTGTTCGAGATCCTGCTGGAACTGCAGATGCCACAAGCTGTTTTCAGGCCAGGCACCGGTAGGCCAGAAATCGCGCACGAGCAATACAAAAGGATTGTTTGGCTCTAACAGGGATTCGACAAAGAAGTGCTCATCCGGTTTTATACTGCGCTCTGAAATTTTATAAGGCATCGGTAATTGATCTAATACCAGACGATCTAATTCTGCTCCCAGAAATGAAATGACATTGACACGGTGAGCAGCATAGAGACAGGTCTGAGATAGAAATGGCGTGAATTGCTTCGATATATTCGTCAGATATTTTAATGCGGTTGAATTTCTGTTTTGCGAAAGCTTAAAAGCTGTCTGCATCGAAGGCATGTTCAGGGGTTCATTGACATACCGCTGATTTAATGGAGACACGGACGCGAACACATCGCATTCCATTTCCTGTACTTGCTGCCAGTGCGCATTCAGGGAAGGATCCTTGGCCTGCAGTAAGATGAAGTTGGCATGATCCCCATGGTCCTCTGCAGTCAGGGGCATCATGGACAAGGGGAGGAATTGAATTGGAAACCATTCGCTTCGGTCCTCAATCCGCATGTCACTAAAAAAGTGTTCGCCTTCTGCGGTATCAATCGATGCTTTTCGCAAGGTGAGTTTACGAATGGCTTGTGCGTTTTCTTCGCGAAGGAGATTGCGTTGCTGACTGATTTCATTCAGATGTTCGGCAATGGCGTGCATGCGCACACGCTCGATCATGGTTTTGATTTGTGTGTTCATTTCAGCCGGCCACTCGACTTCCAGTGCATCACCGGTCACGAGCTGGGAGATATACCACTCATCAAAATAAGTCAGCCAATCCGTGACAGGCGTCAGATGTAAAGCCTGAACAATGGCTTTTGCATTTTCCGGAAATTGGTTTTGAAAACCGGCCCAGAAAAAATAATCTTCCAGCAGATGCTGGCGTTCCACAATCGCAGATAGCGTTGCATTAACTTCCTGTAAAGCCTCAGCACTGCGATGAACGCTAAGTGCCTGTGATTCAAAACGACGTTTGAAGTAGCCACTGATGTTGATATCATTATACCATTTGGTCAGATCATCTTCCCACTCCTTGATTTCTGATTGAAGGCCTGTTTCTTTTGGTGCATTATGGGAATTGAGCCGCTTTAGTTGGCTGCGAATATGCGTTTCAATGGAATCTCTTGTGGCAAACAATTCCTCTTTAAGCGATTGCAGATAATCAATGGCATCCACCAGTGTTGGATTATCCTTTCGTTCTGCAGGAATCGTCACCCAGGGTTGACCTGATTCAATCTCAGCAAGTAATTCCTGGTATTGTGTTTTAATGGCTTTGCGATCCTGACTGATCATTTTAGCCTTTCGGCTTAATTGCCCTTTGAGTTTATCGGCCAACTGACTCATGCTGGATTCAAATGAAAAGGCCTCGCCATAGGAGAGATGTAATGCGCGGGCATGAGAGATCAGTTTGTCAATCTTATTGACATAAATATTTATCTCGCGAATCCAGTAGGTCTTGACAAAGTTAAAATAGCGAAGCATCGTCCAGTCCGCTCGTTTCAATAGCTCAGTAGCCTTGTCGGACATCAGGGAGATGTATTGCATGACTTCGCACTTTACAAAATCAAGCGAGTGATTGACTAGCAGACTGACATCCATAATGTCCATGTAGTCAAAGCCATCCTGCCGTAATTTATTGAGCTTGATGTGGTGCTCTATCTTGTTTCGTAGCTTTTTGTATTCTGCCGGCGAAACTTCAAACATGGATCGGCTTAACTTATAGAAGAGGGGATTGACACTATTGTGATTGAACAATCCTGCATAATTTTGAATCAATGCATAGCGATTGGTGCCCGGCCATAGTTCATCATGCAGCGAGTTCCAAGGTTTGCTTATTTTATTTAAATCACCGGTGAGTTTATACAACTCAATATGGTGGATGCTCTCAGCGGGAGAAAGCGGATTTAAAACGGTTTGAGGGTTATTGGATCGAACGGAAGGAAGCGTATAAATGGCGCTCTCCATTTGATTGAGGGGATAGGTGTTGAGTAATTCCGACACGCCGGTCTCTTCATCGTACCAGATGACAACAGGTTTACCCTGGAGCGTTTCTGTGGCTGCTTTTGCGGACAGCACAGGCAGATGATCTGCTTGCTGACTCCAGATCCAACGCTGACGTGCGCCTTCAGAAGCCACAAACAGATTGGATTGTTGAGGGTTTAGGTGACTACCTAATATAGTTGCAGTATTCATATGTCTTGAGCCTTATCCTGCAAATATTAAACTTTTTTGTAATATGTAATAGCCTGAAGATAATAATTTTTTTTGAAAAATTTGTTTTTTATGGAATGAGGCCGGTTACTTCTGCTCGACAATACCTCCTTTGATCTTTTCGCCGTCTTTGTATTCGTATTCCAGCGTCACATTACCTTCTTCATCGTAATACCGGAAATAACCGTGCTGCAGACCGTTTTTGTACTGGACTTCCTGCTTCAGTTTGAAGGTCCTTTCATCAAACGTTTTGACCACACCATCTAGTTTGTCATCCACATAATTACGGGTTTCAATGATCTTTCCATATTTGTAGGAAACCCACAGCCCATTGAGAAGATTATGCTGATAGTTAGTCTTCAGATCAACCTGGTTTCGATATGAAAAACGAAAGGCGGGCCCTTCCAGTTGACCATCGACATAGTGATTGATTAATTGGATATCTCCCTCCGGATAATATTGAATCCATTGTCCCACTTTTTTGCCATCCGCAACAAAACCCTCGATTTCAGCCTGCCCGGAAGCGTTTAATTGACGGGCATACTTAACACTACTTCCCGGAATGTCTTCGAAAACGAGACCGGCCAAATCACCCGTTCCGGTTTCTGCAGGCGCTTTGGATTCGTTTTCACCTGATTTGCAGGATGAAGTAAGTATTAATAAAATACTGGCAATGAGCAATGTAAAAACATTTGCTGTAAGATTTTTAAAACAGAATTTCATGTCTTGGAGGTATAGTTTTAACAGATATCTAAAAAGTAGTTTTTATTTGTATTCGTCTTTTATCACAGGGCAATATTAAGTGACTCCATTGAAAATTCGCACAAATTTCATAAAAGTAAATGGATATTCTAACGGAGGACCTTACATTATCGTATTTTCAGAAGCATATCAATCCACATGGCATGAATAATAAAGAAATAGCAAGGCAATTCAGTCTCCTGGCCAGTCTGATGGAACTTCATGGTGAAAATGCTTTTAAAACAAAGTCGTATGCCTCTGCGTATCTCATCATCAGAAAGTGGGAACACCCATTAGAAGAGCTTTCCGCAGAGGACATTGACAGGATACCCGGTATCGGAAAGTCAGTGAGTGCTAAGATTCAGGAATTACTTTCATCCGGAACCATGGAAGTCATGGAAGGATATAAGGCGAAAACGCCGGAAGGCATTCAACAGTTACTTTCAGTAAGAGGGCTTGGGCCAAAGAAAATCAGGGTTATATGGGATGAACTTAACGTGGAATCCCCGGCTGAATTGCTATACGCTTGTGAGGAAAACAGATTGATCAAACTTTCAGGATTCGGGTTGAAGACACAGGAAGATCTCAAAAATAAGATCCATTATTTTCTGGATTCGCAGGATCGATATTTATATGGAAATATTGAAGAGGAATTGGAATTATTTAAGCAGAAATTGCAATCTGCATTGCATGCGCATCGAATAGAGTGGGTTGGGGACGTCGCTACCTATGCGCCTGTCATCAGCAGTATTAATTGCCTGATCACGCCCGAACTATCCGCAGAACAATTATTAGCCATTGCCGGCATAGAATTGCTGAGTTCGGCTGAATCAGTATTTACAATCAAGTACGAAGAACGACTTGAAGTAACTGTTCATGGTTGTCCGGAAGATGATTTTGTGTCTCAGTTTGCTGAGTTGACAATGGCTGCACCCTTATTTGAGATTATGGCGCATGGGGGGCGGTTATCCGGTGATGCCGATCTGCCGTCCGCGTTGGCAGAAGAGGGATTTGATAATTTGCCCATTGAGTTATGGGATAAGAAGAATATTGAAGATGCCGGTCCATCGTATTGGGCTGGATTGATGACGGTTGACGACATCAGAGGAATTCTTCATAATCACAGCACCTATAGTGATGGGATGAATTCACTCCTCGATATGGCGGAGTATGTGCGTGATCAGGGATACGAATATTTTGGTATTTGCGATCACAGCAAAAGTGCTTTTTATGCTAATGGTCTCAGTCCGGAAAGGGTATTGGAGCAAATGGAGGAGATTGATCAGATCAATAAAAAGCTGGCCCCTTTTAAAGTTTTCAAAGGCATCGAATCAGATATACTCAATGATGGCTCCTTGGATTACGAAGCAGATATTTTAGAAAGATTTGACCTGATCGTTGCTTCAGTGCATAGTAACCTGCGGATGGATGAGGAGAAGGCAATGAAACGTTTGATTACAGCTATTGAAAATCCATTTACGCATATACTGGGTCATCCAACGGGCCGCCTTCTACTGGCAAGAGAAGGATATCCGATTGATCATCGCAAAGTGATTGATGCCTGTGCTGCCAATGGGGTAGCAATTGAGCTGAATGCCAACCCACTCAGACTGGATGTGGATTATACCTGGTTGGATTACTGTATGGAAAAAGAAGTGCCGGTATCCATCAATCCCGATGCGCACAGTAGAGCACAGGTAGATTATGTCAAATATGGGGTGTTTGCAGCACGAAAGGGGGGATTAAAGAAAGAGGCTTGCCTGAACACGCGCACACTCCACGAGTTTCAAAACTGGCTGAATAAAAAATAATGAATTGCCTTTATAGAAGGCGATAGAAGCTTCAGAGTAATATTGGCTCGCCGCCAATACTTACATCATACCGATTGCTTTGACGAAATAGGTCAGTAGAAAGGGTAGTGTCAGCCAGAACCATTCAGGGCTATAAATCAGGAGTCCTATGCAAGCCGCGGCAGCACCCAGCGTAATTAACCAGTACATTGCTTTGTTGCCTGCTTGTGGTTCCTCGTTTGTTACCTCCGTTTCCATAAGTCGAATATTGTAAGTTGCAAACATAAGATTTCTTTGTCATACAACAAAGAGGCTCTACTAAATGAAAAGAGCATGGAGCATGGGGCAAGGGGCAAGGAGCATGGGGCAAGGAGCAAGGAGCAAGGAGCATGGGGCAAGGAGCAAGGGGCATGGGCAAAGGGCATGAAGCATGGGGCAAGGGCATGAAGCATGGG
>JAHEAR010000044.1 GCA_024642665.1 Bacteroidota bacterium | reverse complement strand
CGCTCTTAGCCCTACGCCTTTATCCCTTTTTCAAGAGATTCCCATACATCTCCAGAAACAGCGCCACACTTTGATCTATATTAAAGTGTGTACGAATATGCTCCTTTGCATTTCGTCCTCTCCTTTCTCGCTCTGTTTTATCCGTGGCCATTTCAGTAAGTGCGGAAGCTATGGCATGGGGATCTTTGATCGGAATAATCCAGCCGGATTCGCCATTGGTCAGAAGCCCTTCATTGCCGCCAATGTCAGTGATGATCGGAGCGATACCCAGAGACATAGCTTCAACATTTGATTTTGAAAGGCCTTCTCCATGGGTGGAAGCGGAAATCAAACCATCACAAGCAGCCAGAAATGGAAGAGAGTTTTTTTGATACCCTGCCTTATGAAAGCGATCGTGAAACGGGCTGGCTTCCATCGAACGTACTATTTCAGGACTATCATATCCTGACCCTACAAATAAGAAATGGATAGGAAGTTCCTTTGATAGAAAATGGGTCGCTTCAATTAAATATTTGAGTCCCTTGAAAGGTCGGTTATTCGCTAAAAAGCAAACCAGAATGGCATCATCAGGAACATGTAACGTTGCTCTTTCTATTGGAATAATATTTTCATACCATTGAGGATCATGACCCTTTGAAATCGTAGTCAGTTTGCGACGACCACCTATCATGTTCTGTGCCAGAATATCCTCTATATTTTTGCTGACACAAATTATGTTATCTACTCGTGGATGGAAATATTTGGTGTACATCACCGGATCATACCAATGCGTCTGACCGGCATACCCTCTGTAGGTAATAAGTTTTGTCTTAATGCCGATCAATGCCCAGATTGCATTCGTGAGTCCTTTGCTATTAAAGGTGTGAACAAAGTCATACTGGTTTTCCTTCACTAATTTTCGAAGTAACCGGATAAAAGAAAATGATATTTTTTTGTTTGGATGACCTTCGATCACTTCTATTCCGGCCGATCGAAAGCGCTCAATATAATCTGCGTCTTTATACGTAAGCACATGTACCGTATGCCCTTTCTGAGCTAGTCTGACAAACACTTCAGCCTCGGCTCGTGTATGACTGATATTTCGATAATCACTGATTATCAGTATTTTATAGAGTGGCCAACCCTCGATATGATCCATTTCGGCAAGATAGTGGAAATGTCAATTTTCTTCTAATTATGTTTGGGCTTCATTTTGGATATTGTGGGTTGCCCACGGAGATGGAATTTATTGTTTTACTGTAACATTGCCAAACCTTTCAAAGTCGTGTGTTCATACCATTAGCCAATGAATCAAAGAATTATGCGTGTAGAGAAAATGAGGATATTTTTTATTTCCGTTCTGCTATTGATGACATATGTTATGCATGGCCAGGGGATAAAAGGAAAAATTACAGATAGCAATGGCGAACCACTTTCCTTCGCCAGTATTATTGATATGGAAACTAATCACGGTATCGCCTCGAATGTTGAGGGAGAGTATGCTTTGAAAATGTCTCCAGGTACACATCGCGTGCGATTTCAATATTTGGGATTCAGACCATTGGACACCGTATTTCAAATAGGTTCTGCCATGACGCCTTTTACGGCAGTCATGTTGCCCGAAGCCATCGAATTAGCGGAAGCAACGGTATCAAGTAAAGGAGAAGATCCTGCGTATACCATCATGCGTCGTGCAATTGCAAAAGCAAAATATCATTCCATGCAAGTGGATGAATACAAGGCCACAGTCTACGTAAAAGGTAGTGGACGATTAGTGGATGTTCCATTTCTCTTTAGGAAAAAAATAAATCAAGCGCTGGCAGAAGAAGGGATTGACTCAACAGTTGCTTTTACGCAGGAGTCGGTAAGCAAACTTCATTATACCAGACCGGATCAATATCGCGATACAGTCATTTCGATACGCACCTCCGGGGAGGATAATAATACCAGTCCGATGGGATTTATCTACAGTAGTTTTTATGAGCCCAAAGTTGTCACGGGTATCTCACCGTTAGCACCGGATGCATTTTTGCATTATCGATTTGAATATTTAGGATTTATTGAAGATGGAGATCATGTGATCAATAAAATAAAAGTTAAGCCGAGGAGCAAAGGAGATTCAGTTTTTGAAGGTGTCATTTATATTGTTGATAATACCTGGAGTATACATAGTCTTGATCTGACGACCTATATCTGGGGTATTCAGTTTGATATCAAGCAACAATTTGAAGCAGTGGAAGAAGATGTCTGGTTGCCGGTGCATGAAATTTATGACGTAACCGGTGATGTTTTCGGCTTCGGCTTCGAGTATCGATATTTTGCGAAGCTAAATGATTATGATATAACGCTCAATCCCGATCTGGAAGTGCCCGTGATCGTGCTTGATCCTAAATTCGAAAAAGAAGAAGTAAAAGTTGCAGAAGAAAAATTAAAAAATCAATCGTTTGATCAGGGATTGAAAGCCCTGGAAAGTGGAGAAGAGCTGAGTGTGAAGCAGCTTCGGAAAATGATGCGGGAGTATGAGCAACAGGAGATTGAATCCCTTCCTGATGTCGATACGCTCACCATTTCAGGACTTAGTGCCCAGGTGATTGACAGTACGGCTTATAAATACGATTCTAGTTATTGGGCCACCATCAGACCACTGCCATTGACCGATTATGAAGTTAAAGGTTACCAAAGACAGGATAGTATTGCCCTTATACCCCCTTCTCCGGATGATGTTGATAAGGACTCAGAGAGTCAGGATTCGCTTTCGTTGAGTTTTGGTGATGATGGCTTTTCTGCCAACATAAAAAGAAGAACTAGCTTTAAGTTGTATCATTTATTGGTGGGAGGTCGCTATGAATTAAGTGACAAGCTGTATTTGGCCATGAAAGGTCCGGCACAAACCATCAATTTTAATACGGTGGATGGATTTCATTTTGGATACGATCTGGAATTCGGCAATAAGATAAATAAGGGTGTCAATTGGAAAGCAGGAGCGTTTGGCCGATACGCGTTTTCCAGAGAGGCATTTAATTATGAAGGGCGTCTTAAGCTTTATGGAAAAGATTGGAGCGTCCTCATGGAAGGCGGAAATCAAACCCGACAGTATAGCTATGATCGCCTCATTGCTCCATGGGCCAACTCATTCTATACCTTATTCGATAATCGAAATTTCATGAAATTATACGAGCAGCAATTTGCCCGTATAACTTATGAGCAGAAAGTGTCAAAGAGTTTTGGCTATACCCTAAGTGGTGAATATGCAGATCGCAAACAATTAGAAAATACTTCTGACTTTATTATTTTTGATAGCAAGAAAAGATTGTATACCGACAATGATCCGGCACATCTGGCGGGTGATGCAAATGTGTTTGATAATCACAAAGCTATCATCACGCAAGCTTCCGCATGGGTAAAACCCTTCTGGAGATATCGAGTGCAGAATGGAGCTAAGTCAAAAGACTACAGTAAGTCACCTATGTTAACGATGCGCTACAGAAAAGGGTGGGGCGCTGACAACGATCCTTTTGATCTGGTGACAGCTCAGTTTGATGCAAAGAAAACTATCGGTGCCGGTAGTGTCCTGAGTATGAGAGTTGCGGCAGGTAAATTCCTTGGCGATGATCAGCCTAAATATTTTGCTGACTTCTTACATTTTCCGGGTAACCAAATGATTGGAGCGCCAAGTAATCCGGTGAGTTCATTCCGAATGCTTGACTACTATCTGTATAGTTCCAATGATGAATTTGCCTATGGACTTTTTAATTATCAGTTCAGACATTTTGCCTTGACACAGTTGACCTACTTCAAACGGCAGGGAATTCGGGAAAATATAATCTTCAATACCCTGATTAGTCCGGAATCAAGCCAGTATGCGGAGATTGGCTATGGCATCAACTATTTATTCCGGGTGATTCGTATGGAGTTTGTGACGTCATGGCAGGATTACAAATACCAGAATTTTGCATTCCGCATTGGTGTAGCTACTGACTTTGCATCAATCTTCGGAGGTTCCTGATAAGTCAGGAAATCATTAGGCATTCTTAACCGCTCGAATCGCATTTTGTGAAGCTTCGGTGATCACCAGACGACCACTGATCGCCGCTCTTTCATCAAGCAGTTCACCCCAATGTTGTGTGTTATGCCACAATACTTGTTTCAGTGCGTGCATAGCGGAAGTGCTCATGCCGGCTAATGTTTTGGTAAACTCAGCCATGTAGGCATCAAGCTGTTCAACACTATCGAAAACTTCATGGTACAATCCTTTCTCTTTTGCCCATGCGGCTGTTTGCCATTCGGTAGCATTGATGGCCAATTGGCTGAAAGCACTTAAACCCATTTTTCTTTCAACGGCAGGCCCGATCACAAACGGCCCTATACCTAAGGCGAGTTCACTAAGTTTGATCGATCCGAATTTTGTAGCCATGCAATAATCCACAGCAGAGGCTATTCCAACACCACCACCAATCGCTTTGCCTTGCACACGTCCGATGACAATTTTTGGGCACAGGCGAATCGCATTGATCACTTTGACAAAGCCGAGAAAAAAGTTTTTGCCATCCGTTGAGTTTGTGATCTTCATGAGTTCGTCAAAACTGGCTCCTGCACAAAATGTACGATCACCACCCGAGCGCAATACGATCACATGCACATCGGATGATTCTCCAGCTGCTTTGATTTGGTTGGCCAGTTCAGCGAGCAGATGCCCCGGCATAGAATTGTGTGCCGGATGTGAAAAAGTAATCTCAGCAATGTGATTGGTAATTGAAATATCAATTGATCCTTCCATTAGTTTCTTTTTTGTGATGGGTGACGGTCATTATTTCCCAATCTTTTCTTTCTTTTCCACCATCGTCAGGATAGTAGCAATCGCTACGGTCTCGCCTATTTCATCATACACATCAACGAGAAATTTTACTATTCCTTTTAAGATAGTATCATCCTCTTTTGGATCCACCGGAAGTTTTTCTTTCACACTCAATCGGACGCCGAGTGTCATCCCTGCATACACCGGTTTTGTAAATCGACATTCTTCCACACCATAGTTGAGTAACACCGGCCCTTTACCCGGGTCAACAAACAATCCGGCCGCCATCGACAGTACAAAGTATCCATGGGCTACACGTTCAGTAAAAGTTGTTCCTTCGAGCGATGTGATATCGGTATGCGCATAAAAATGATCCCAACTGACATTCGCAAATTGCACTATATCTGCTTCGGTGATGGTTCGCTTATGGGTAATGACTGTTTCGCCTACATTCAGTTCTTCGAAGTATTTGCGGAACACATGAACTCCAGGATCTTTATAGTCTCCGCCATACTGATAGGTAGAGGTAATTTCTGTTAACGTAGTGGCTGTCCCCTGAATAGCACAACGTTGCAGGTAATGCATCACGCCGCGCATTCCTCCCATTTCCTCTCCACCTCCGGCTCGGCCCGGTCCACCGTGCGTGAGCATTGGTAGTGGCGAACCATGACCGGTGTTTTCTTTGGCGCATTCCCGATTTAGTACCAGGATTCTTCCATGATGAGATGCTGCATTGACTACAAAGTCTTTAGCGATTTCATTGTCGAAGGTTACAATGGAAGAGCATAATGATCCTTTGCCCATTTTTGAAATTTCAATAGCCTCATCGAGATTATTATAGGGCATCAAGGTGCATACAGGGCCAAATGCTTCTACCTCATGCACGAGTGTAGAAGAAAGTGGTTTTTCATTTACTAATAACATAGGGGAAAGGAATGCTCCTTTATCTGCATCGGCACCGACCAGGTCCACTTTGTTCATATCGCCATACACCATGGACGTTTCTTTCAACAGTTTTTCTATTTGTCCTCTGACTTCTTCCACCTGAGATTTTCCGGCAAGGGCACCCATGCGGACACCTTCCACTTGAGGATCCCCGATCGTAGTTTGTGACAGTGCTTTGCTCAATGCGAGTTGTACATCTTCGAGCAGATGTGCAGGTACAATGGCACGGCGAATACCGGTACAACGCTGACCACATTTAAGGGTCATTTCTTTTCGCACTTCTTTGATAAACAAATCAAATTCAGGGGTGCCTGGTTTGGCATCTTCTCCGAGTACACTGCAATTTAGGGAGTCTGCTTCAAGATTGAAAGGAACAGCTTCTGAAATAATTCTTGGATGACCTTTCAACATTTGACCTGTAGATGCAGAACCCGTGAATGTGACCACATCCTGTGATTGCACATGATCTAAAATACCATGAGCGGATCCGACTAAAAGCTGCACGCTTCCTTCAGGAAGAATGCCTGATGCAATGATATCTCTGAAGATCGCTTCTGTCACATAGGAAGAAATGGTTGCCGGTTTTACTAACGCAGGAACACCGGCTAAAAGATTAACCGCAATTTTTTCAAGCATCCCCCATATCGGAAAGTTGAATGCATTGATATGAATCGCTATTCCTTGTTTGGGCACCATGATATGATGACCGATAAAATTGCCTGTCTTCGAAATTTTTATTGCATCTCCGTCCACATGATAGGGCAGGTCAGGAAAATTGCGTCGTAGACTTGCATTGGCAAATAGATTTCCAATACCTCCTTCAATATCGACCCAGCTGTCTGCTTTCGTTGCCCCGGTCTGAAAACTAATCGGGTAATATTTATCTTTTCTATCGAAAAGGTACAGGGCCAGTTCTTTCAACATCCTGCCTCTGGCCGGAAAGGTCATCTTCCGTAGCACCGGTCCACCGGTCTTCCGCCCATAATCCAATATCGCATTGAAATCAACCCCTCCTGCGCGTGAATAAGCCACAGGATTGCCGTGTATCGAGTTGAGTAAAGTCGTTTCTTTTCCTTCACCGGCCATCCAATGGCCACCTACATAATTTTCAAGTACTTGCATGGGGTGAAGATACGATGTATGGCGGGTTTTGGATAATAGAATGGTCAAAGGTGAAAGGAACAAGGTGAAGGGCTATTTATTCTATCCAATCCTGATTCTCATAGGTTGCAGGATTTTTTTTGCACGCAAAGACGCGGAGACACAGAGAAATAAAAGCAAAAAGTAATCCTGATATGTCGAGAGTGAAAAACGAATCGCTTCAAGTCAAGTCAAATATTTCAAGCGCTATATCTCAAAGTTGCTAAACCAAAAACCATTTCCCGGCCTTTCTTTAGTTGCGCAAAATTTACACACTCGTAATTCGTAATTTCCGTTAACGCTTAACAATTCCGCCTTTTTGCCCTTCTGCCTTTTAATTATCCTCTCATCACCATCACCTTCTCCATCGAAGACTTCCCTTCATCCGTAATCCATTGGATCAAATACATCCCATTGTCAAGTTGATGATTTATCCGGATGATCCCACCAGTTTGATTGACTTGATGAGTGGACATAAGTCTGCCCTGAATATCAAAAAGATTAATGGTGGTGATATTTAAATCAGCATTGTCTTTTGATTTGAGATAGATCGTTGCGCCGGAAACAGGATTTGGATAAACAATAAAGTGTTCACCTGATGGATAAAGATCATGACTAGCCAATCCACTTTGTGATAGTTTGAAGTTGTCAATGTGCGCTTTTAGAATGTATTCATTCTGCCCGGAAGTGGTATCTGTAGCACTAACCATAAACTGCACGTTGTCCAACGGCGCAGGGATGAAAGTAAGATCAGCATAAGATTTTGATTGCCATGATCCGGTGATGGTATCATTGATCAGATTGTCGAGCAACATTGTGTCGACGCCATTGGTTACCCAAGCAGAAAGTCCTACAAATTGATTTGGTGGAAATTCACATAACCAATAATCAAAACTTATCTTAGGCTCGATCGCTTCGGTCAGATCCATAGATGGTGAAACTAACCAGGTAGTTCCGCCATTCACTTCATTTTCTAATACATCACTCGTGGTAGATAGTCCCGTGGTATAAGCAAAAACGCCATTGTCATTCGGAGAATCACCATCTGATCCACATTGCCATTCTTCCCATAAATAGGCTTCAATCGGCACGCCGCGGCCCCATGCACCACTCATGACGGTGTCTGTCGTGGTCCAGCCTAAATCTGTATCAAAATCATCCCTGTATCCGGGTACTAACTGGAATATAAGTGTCCTCGGTTGATCCATCGTGATCACCGTTTCATAGGTATGTCCCCACACACCGGCTTCGACATCGTAGTCGCCACCAAATACAGCAGGAATCAAAAAATCTCCGTTTGCATCACATTCCACAGAGTAGATTCCATCCATCCCCATAAACGTCACTTTAGCAAATGGAACATCACCACCTTCCGCATACACTACTTTTCCGCCAACGGGATATGTAGGTAGTGGAACAAGTTCAATCGTAGTGTCTATAACAACTCCGTTTTCAAAATTCCCAATGATAACTTTATCAAAATATCCAAACTTAGAATAGGTGACAGTGTATTGCCCGGGGATTGCTTTTCCGGTTTTAAATACACCATCAACACTTGTAAATACAGGAAGTATAATTTCATCCGTTTCAATCAAAACATCAGCATGATTAATGGGTTCTTTGGTGACGGAATCAATCACGATACCTTCGAGGAAGCATCCGCGTACATAATTTGGTTCGAAAACATACAGGCCGCTGTTTCGATCTGAACTTATTATTTTTCCTGAAGGTAAAAATGGGTATGTTCCCCAAACGCCCGGGAAACCTCCTTCCTGGCCTAAAAATGAATCAAAATTTCCAACCTGAATTAAATTATCAGGACGTGAACCATCAAGTATAATTGTTCCATTGGCATAATAGGATGCAATTACCCAGTCATTCCACACCAGCACATTATGAGGAATATTACCCATACCGACTTTAGAAGCCTCCGTAAATCTATCCAGTTCTTTGATGTTGCCCGGATCTGAAATATCATACGAGGCGATAAAAGCATTGGCTCTTTCGTCTGTCGTAAATATGGTTTGACTATCATCGGAAAGCCAACAGTTGTGCGTAAACTCATTTGGCGTTTTGGTTTTGCCAAGTAGTTTAATATCCTGCGGATCGTGCATGTCATAAATGGAAAGATTGCCTACATAAATCTCTGCACTATAGATGATGCTATCTCGGACATAACAATCGTGTGAATAAATAGATGGGCCCAAGGCAATAAATGGGGGATCGATAGGATCAGCGGCCACATCAAGCATGAAGATGCCTCCATTATTTACATTAGAGCCGATGACATAAAGGATGCCATATTCATCAATCCAGAGGTTGTGTGCTCTGGTAAAAAGTTTTTTCCCATTGTCCGTAGGAATAGAATCCATCCACACATATGTTTTGACAGAATCCGGGAGATATTGAAGATCAATAATGAGTATCCCTACATTGGCTTCCGTAGACACATAAGCATAATGACCGTATGTTTTTATATCTCTCCAGGTATTACTGACGGCATCGATGTGTGCCACTTCCACAATGGTGTCTTGCGTGACATCCACAATGCCGACCCCTGCCTGTAATCCGACGAGTGCATACTCAGTACCATCATCGCCAACCCAACCCCAGATATCATTGACGCCTCCGGTATAGGTAAGGCTGTCCTGAAGATTCATATTAAGTTGTCCGAAGGAAATTATTGGAAAAACAAAAAGGAGCAGGGCAGTTATTCCACCCAAAAGAAAAAGTCTCATATAAATAAAATGCTGGTCGTTAACTGAATAATGGGTGCAAATTAATGAATTCTGATGGTGCGAAGAGGCTGATGTCCGACATTAAGGATTTCCATCCTTTTTCCAGGGAGTATAGTCTGAACCAATTTTACTTTTGTTAATTATTTCGGCAGATTGTTCTCTTAAGGGGAGTGAAGGCCTCAATCCTTCGAAACATCTGGCAGGAAGTTCCTGATAAATTTTAGTGCCTTCTGTCTTCCAATCAATCATCTCGTCGGATACCTGTCGGATGATTGTAGCCGGATTACCGACAATAAGACTTCTGGCGGGCATTTTTTCTCCAGCTTTGATAAAGGTCAGAGCACCCACAATACACTCATCGCCTAACTCAACATTATCCATAATAACCGAATTCATACCGACCAGACAGTTTCTGCCAATCACCGCCCCGTGAATGACAGCCCCATGACCGATATGGGCCCTTTCTTTGAGCACCACGATCACTCCGGGAAACATATGTATCGTGCAGTTTTCCTGGACATTACATCCATCTTCAATGATGATGCCTCCGAAATCACCCCTGATCGCTGCTCCCGGACCCACATAAACGTTTTTCCCGATGATCACATTACCGGTGACTGAAGCCATCGGATGGACAAAGGAGGATGGATCCACTACCGGGGTATAATCTTCAAAACGGTATATCATGATTTTCAGTGTTTTAGCGGGTTAAAAGTAGGCAGTTAAATTTAGACCTGGGACTATTAGGCCTGAGACGCAGTATGCGGGAAGCAGGAAGCAGGAGGTGTGAGGCATTGTGTGATTGGGTTCACCAATTAAGGCATCACCCTTATAACCATAATAAACTATTAAGCTATTGGTCTTCAATACATTATATTTTTGATATGGCTGACTGAAGCCCTTGTCTGCAATTTCTGTCCAATGCATTATTGCCCCTAAATCCCCTAAATGGGTCATTTTGCCACCTGCTCTTCGCCCTTTGCTCTCTGCCCTATGCCCTTCGCCCTTTGCTCTCTGCCCTATGCCCTTCGCCCTTTGCTCTCTGCCCTATGCCCTTCGCTTCCTGCTTCATGCTCTTCGCCCTCCGCCCTATGCCCTTTGCCCATTAATTACTATTTTTACCCATTCATAAATAATTGACTTGGTGGCATCGATCCACAATATTAGCATCGAGGGCATCAATGGGAAAGAAATTAAGTTAAACCAATTTGAGGGAAAAAAGCTGCTGATCGTAAATGTTGCTTCAGCATGTGGATTCACCTCACAATATGAGCAGCTTGAAGAATTGTATCGGCATTTTAAGGACCGGTTAGTGATCTTAGGATGTCCATGTAATGATTTTGGCCAGCAGGAACCGGGTACGGAAGAGGAGATTTTGACCTTTTGCAAAACCACGTTTGACGTTACTTTCCCATTGACTAAAAGAATAAATATTCTGTCTGAACCTGTTCATCCACTTTATCAGTGGTTGACACAAAAGACAAAGAATGAGGTGATGGACAGTGAGGTAAAATGGAATTTTCAGAAGTATGCTATTGGTCGAAAAGGCGATCTTCAGCGTATGTTCTCCACAGGTACTTCACCACTCGATGAATCAATATTAAGCTGGGTAGATTCCGCCTGATGCATATCAGGTATGTCGCTACTAGATAACTTTGGCCAGCCGGCAATCCGGCAACAATTGGATACTATTCTCTCCGGGAACAGGATGCCACATGCCATGTTATTTTATGGCGAACCCGGATCAGGAGTTTTACCCGGAGCACTTTCATTAGCAAATGATATCCTTTGTACGTCACCTGTCAATGGAAAAGCATGCCGTCAATGTACATCATGCAATCGGGCCAGCAAGAATATTCACCCGGATCTTCACTTTCTTCTTCCCTTAGCCGGTGCCAAATCATTAAGCACTGCTTTTTATGAACCATGGCGGGAAGCCATCGCCAAAAATCCATGGTTAAATGTTTTTCAATGGACACAGTTTTGCGATGTGGAAGGAAAACAGGTAGATATTCACAAGGAAGACATCCAGCATGTCACCAGTGACCTTAGTCTTGAAGCATTTGAAGGGGGTAATAAAGTCATCATCATTTGGATGGCTCAGTTTCTCGCCAGGGAAGGAAACCGACTGCTTAAACTGATTGAAGAACCCCCTGATTATACGTATTTTATTCTCATCAGTAATCAGCGGGAAAGATTATTGCCCACCATTCGCTCGCGCTGCATGCAGATTTATTTTCCACCGATGGAAGAGTCGGAAATTTTGAAGTTGCTTGTTGACGAGTACGGAACGGATAAAAAATCAGCTGCAGTACTTGCCAAACAGTCTGTTCAGGATATGGGTCGGGCACTGACGCTCTCTACCAATACCTTGATGGACTTCAAAGATGAAATGGCAGATTGGTTTAGGGCTGTGATAAGTAAAAAAGGAAAAGAAATCGCTACCTGGTCGGATCAAATGGGCAAACAGGATAAAGAAGAACAAAAACAATTCGTTTTATACGCTATAGCTTTTGTGAGAAATATACTTTGGGCTTTTTCGAATGACGATCAGAAAAAGGAAGTGGTCGAAGGGGCAGAGATGATTAAATATCTGCATGAGCACTATCATCCCGAGGTATGGCATCATATTAGCCGTGGGTTAGAAACCGCGCATGAAAAAATAGCAAGAAATGCCAATGCAAAACTCATGTGGCTTTCCTTGTCGATTACAATTAAAAATCAATTAATGGCTTATCGCCTTCAACATATAAACGCATAAATTATGGCTTGCGCAACGTGCCAAAGTGGATCCGGAACACCCGGAGGATGTCAGAACAACGGACATTGTGCCACGGGTGGATGTAATAAAATGAATACCTATGATTGGTTATCCAAGTACGAATTTGAAGACCCCACAGGAACTGATATTGTAGAAGTAAGTTTCAAAAAAGGAGCCCGAAAGGAATTCTATCGCAATCACAAGACCTATCCGGCAGAATCACGCCAAATGGTGGTCGTGGACACAGGCACCGGTTTTGATGTCGGCATCGTATCGTTGACCGGAGAATTGGTCCGCATGCAGATGAAGAAAAATCGGGTCAAAGAATTGACCATCACCAACCCTGTGGTGCGTGTTGCAAATGACAGGGATATTGATCGTCTGAATGAATTCAGATCCCGTGAAAATCAGGCGATGGTTAGAGGAAGAGCCATTGCTGTATCGCTTGGTTTAGATATGAAAATCTGCGATGTAGAATATCGCGGCGATGGTCGAAAAGCAACGTTTTATTATACCGCTGAAGGCCGAATAGATTTTCGTGAGTTAGTAAGGACATATGCAAAAGAGTTTCAGGTTAAAATTGAAATGAGGCAAATCGGTGCACGACAGGAATCTTCGAGAATAGGTGGCATCGGTACTTGCGGTCGTGAGCTTTGCTGCTCCACATGGCTCACAGATTTTAAATCAGTTAATACCCATTCGGCGAGATATCAGAACTTATCCATCAATCAGGCAAAACTGTCCGGTCAATGCGGGCGATTAAAATGTTGTCTTAATTACGAACTGGATACGTATCTGGAAGCCCTCACTGAGTTTCCAAAAGATGTGGATCTGTTAAAATTTAACGGCGGAACTTCCATGCTTATCAAGACCGATATTTTCAAACGGTTATTGTATTATAGTGTGCAAGTTGAAAGAGGGCGTAATACAATCATTGCCTTGTCGCTTGATCGGGTCAAAGAAATTAAGGAAATGAATCTCAACGGTGAACTTCCTGATCAACTTCAGGATCCGAACCTGGTGGTGGAAGAAGAGAAAATGGATTTCGCCGATGTGACCGGCGTGATCGAACTACCGGATGTCAAAAAGCGAAAAGGAAGAAACAAGCGCAAGTCCGGTGGTAATGCCAATCAGGGAAAATCAGGTGGTCAGCAGCAACAAAGAAGAGATCGCCCTAAACGCGACGGACATAAACCAAAAGGTACGTCTAAGCCCGGAGATGATGGACAAGCAAGTGGAGAGCAAAAACCAAAAAGCGAACACAGGCAAGCCCGAACGAATGATCCTAACAGACCACCTTCCGGAGATGGACCAAAGAAGTCAGGAAATAATAAAAACAGGAATCGGAATAAAAACCGAAACAGAGGCCCTCGTCCGGATGGCGGAGACAAGCCTGCACCAAATAATCCACCCTCATGAAATATGATTTGATCATCATAGGCTCCGGTCCCGGAGGATATGTAGCTGCCATTCGTGCTGCTCAATTGGGCATGAAGACGGCTATCATTGAAAAATATAATACCCTCGGAGGTACTTGTCTGAATGTGGGTTGTATTCCATCGAAGGCACTCCTGGATTCATCGGAACATTTTCATCAACTCAATCACACGTTTGAGGAACATGGTATCAAGGCGCAAAAGGTTTCCCTTGATATGGAACAGATGGTAAACCGTAAAGGGAAGGTGGTTGATCAGGTATGTGGAGGGGTGGCGTTTTTGATGAAGAAAAATAAAGTGGATGTCCATCATGGACATGGCTCATTTGTGGATGCAAGGCACATAAAAGTTACCGCTGCGGATGGATCGGAATCCATTTTTGAAACAACGAATACAATCATTGCTACCGGTTCCAAACCTGTCACACCGGCGTCGATGGGGTATGATAAAAACAGAGTCATCACATCTACGGAAGCTTTGAATATTTCTTCTTTGCCTAAGCATATGGTGATCATTGGTGCTGGTGTCATAGGGCTTGAGCTTGGTTCTGTTTTCGCTCGATTAGGTACGCAGGTGGAAGTGGTGGAATACATGGACAAGATTCTTCCGGGGATGGATAAGGATTGCGGACGTGAGTTGACGCGATCCCTTAAGAAACTTGGTATGACGTTTCATTTAAGCCATGAAGTACTTGCTGTAAAAGGGAGTAAAACCAAAGCTAAAGTGGAGATGAAATCCAGAAAAGGGGATGAGCAAAAAACGATTGATACAGATTACTGTCTGATCGCTATCGGTCGTCGACCCTATACAGATAAATTAGGTTTGGAAAATACGGGTGTAAAGTTAGATGATCGTGGACGAGTTATTGTCAATGATCATCTGATGACGGATGAGCCGGGTATCTATGCGATTGGTGATGTGATCAAAGGTGCTATGCTGGCGCATAAAGCAGAGGAAGAAGGAATATTTGTTGCCGAGACTTTAGCAGGTCAAAAACCACACGTAGATTATAACCTCATTCCGGGAGTAGTATATACATGGCCGGAAGTTGCAGCAGTAGGTAAGACTGAAGAAATGCTTCAGGAAGCCGGTATTGAATACAAAGTCGGTAAGTTTCCAATGCGGGCACTGGGAAGAGCGCAAGCCAGTGGGGATACGGAAGGATTTGTCAAAGTGCTTGCAGACAAAACAACAGATGAAATTTTAGGCGTGCATATGTTTGCCGCTCGCGCTGCCGATATGATTATGGAGGCGGTATCGCTGATGGAATTCAGAGCATCAGCGGAAGACATGGCCAGAATTTCACATCCGCATCCGACCTATACCGAGGCGATCAAAGAAGCTGCACTGGCTGCTACGGACAACCGACCGCTTCATTCATAAAAAGGTTTTTTGGGAAATTTATTCTCCGGAAATGACAATGACCATTTCCCCTTTTACTTTTTCAGGATGCTTGCCAAACCATTCGAGTAATTCCGGTGCTGTCCCGAAATGGTATTGCTCATGGATTTTTGTCAACTCTCTGACGACACACATTTTTCTTTCACTACCGATGAACGTATTGATTTCATCCAGGCATTTTAAAAGTCGATAAGGAGACTCATACAGAATCAAGGTGTGCGGAAATGTAGCGAGAAACTTCCATCGTGTCTGCCGGCCTTTTTTATGGGGTAGAAAACCTTCAAAGAAAAATCGGTCACAGGGGAAACCGGATCCAACGATGGCATTCACGAAAGCTGTGGGTCCCGGTAGTACAACAACTTCCTGATCAGCTTCACGGCAAGCGCGCACTAACAAAAAACCGGGATCAGAAATACCCGGCATGCCTGCATCCGAAACAAGCGCTATGTTTTCACCGCTCTGCAGACGCTGAATAATATCTTCGGTGGCCTGATGTTCGTTGTGCGCATGATACGCTTTCAGGGACGTTTTGATCTCGTACCTGGTGAGGAGTCTTTTGGTAACGCGTGTATCTTCAGCGAGGATAACGTCTACTTCAGACAGCACCTCCAAAGCTCTGTGCGTGATATCGCCCAGATTGCCGATGGGCGTAGGGACGATATAAAGCATGCCTAGGCAGACTTAATCTCAAACGAATAGGACTCCATGATCATATTGGCCAAAAACTTTTTACAAGCCTGATCGACTAACGCTTCAGCTGCTTTTTCATCAGGGGCGTCCAGGGCTATTTCTATTCGTTTGCCAATCCGTACATCTTCGATTCCTGAGATACCCACATGGTCCATATTGCGTGCCACTGTCTTACCCTGCGGATCGAGTAATTCCTTGAGCGGCATGACGTTGATTTCTGCTTTGAATTTCATAGCGCAAAGGTATAAAGGAAAATGAACATAGTTTGTTCAGTACTGAAACATATTGCGTCTGGAATGGGCGGAAGGGCGGAAAGGCCGAAAAGGCCGAAAAGGCGAGGTAGAAAAGGCTCTCGATCCGGAATATAGCGGGACGGGAAAGTAGATTAGCAAAATAAACTTTGCGTCTCAGTAATAGGACTATAGCCTCTATCTTTAGGAGGTTATAGTAGTTATAATGCTTTTGAGTTTGTTTAAGATTTTTTCTGCGAGATCTGCGCATTTTTTTTCTGCGAGATCTGCTGGAAACCTTTTTTAATAATTTGTAAGCTTTGATTCCTCCCTTCCGCCGCTAGTACCATTTAACTACCAAATTCACTAAACCCAATCCTATATATACGATAACCCCCAGAAATATGGCGATGGCCCCATGCAAGATTGTGCCGATGAGAATGACAAGGACTAAAACAATTAAAGTGATCATCCCTGCCTTTGGTGATTTTAAACCGGGTAGTTTAAGTGCTGCTTGGTAGAAAATTACCAGAAAAATGGGGACAATAATATTTAGCCAGGGCAATGATGAAACACCAAGACCATAATCTATTCCGGTATGCTGTGCCCACAACCAGGCAGCCACCATCAGTCCGCCGGCTGGTGTCGCTAAACCCCAGAAATAATCTTTTGGTCGCACATCTATATTAAAACGACCCAGTCTCAATCCGGCAGATACCGACGTCAGAGCCGCAAAACCACCTAATACATAGTGGTGAATAGAGCCATCACCGAAATGGACTCCTATATAATAAAGCATCATGGCCGGCAAAACACCAAAAGTCACTATATCTGCCAAGGAATCCAACTGGAGACCTAAGGCACTATCCACACCAAGTTTTCTGGCCAGTGCTCCATCAAGAGCATCCGCGATCAGTGAACCGGCCATCAAAACCATCATCATCGTGATCATTTCATTGACTAAAGCCATGATGGCGAGTACCCCAAAGAGCAAGTTGCAGAGAGTCAACGTATTAGGTAGGTGGCGGAGGAGTTTCATAGAGTGAAATTAAACTTTACCATGCTATTTAGCGCTACCTTCGCGCTTCAAATCAGCCGGTAAAGTATTTAAAGTTCAGCGATGATTCCAATGACCCACACCCGACATAAACGATATTAGGTCA
The DNA here is from genome assembly GCA_024642665.1 of Bacteroidota bacterium. GTDB lineage: Bacteria > Bacteroidota > Bacteroidia > Chitinophagales > Saprospiraceae > Opimibacter. Next base: position 1,797 of record JAHEAR010000044.1, on the reverse strand, counting down.
ATGATCATTTGATAATTCCAACCTTTTAAAGCCTGCGATCCGTCTTCTGAATCGTTAAGGTACTGTTACTTTTTGCCTTAAACTGCGTATTTCTGACAACCGGCACACTACAGAATTGTTAATTTCGTATCATATAATCAGAACAATACCCGAAACCTTGATGAGGATTAATTTTTTACTGATTTTTTTAGCTTTTTCCAGCGTTACCATACATGCCCAACCGGTCAATGATGATTGTCTGTCCTCAATATTTCTGAACAATTCAGATAATTGGTGCAGCAGTCCTGCAGCTTTTACGAATATCAATGCCACCCCATATGCCGGTCCACCACCTGACGATAATTGTTTTTTACAACTCCAGAATGAGGTATGGTTCACATTTGTAGCGGATGCACCTGCGGTGTATATTAAGATATCCGGTCTGATCAATGGTCTCGGCACCCTTTCAAACCCGGGTATTGGCATTTTTCAGGGACCTTGTAATAATCTCAGGCGATTGGGATGCAATATATCTTCTTCATCCACCAATCAAGTGGAAGTTTCTATTGAAGGCCTTTCCATCGGTCAGGTATATTATCTGGTGGTGGAAGGTCAGAATATGAATACCGGGACCTTTCAAATTTGCCTGAATAGCTTTATTCCGCCTCCGATTCCTCAATCAGATTGTAATAAAGCTGTAATCCTATGTGATAAATCACAGTTTGTTGTCGACACACTACTGGGTGTAGGGATACAGGACCCCGGAGTGACGAATACTTGTATTGGCCAGGAGTTCAGTTCAGCATGGTATAAATGGACTTGTGAGATGTCAGGCACCTTGACTTTCGTACTTACACCAAATAATTACCAACCCGGATTTGAATCAGATGATATTGATTTTGTATTATTCGAATTGCCTAACGGAATAGATGACTGCAATAATAAAATAGTGGCGAGGTGTATGGCTTCCGGTGCGAATACCGGCCAACCATTTTCCAATTGGGTCAGATGCAATGGACCTACCGGACTTCGATTAGGTGATCCGGATGTCACAGAGCCGGCCGGCTGTACGATTTCGTCACAGAATAGTTTTGTCAAAGAGTTGGATATGGTCGCCGGAAGAAGCTATGCTTTACTGGTTAACAATTTCAGCCAGTCAGGTCTTGGATTTTCGATCGAGTGGGGTGGAACAGGGACGTTTCAGGGACCACTTCCTGCATTTGATGTTTCTGCTGTGCAGGCCTTTGAATGTGATAAGACCATCATTTTTAGCAACGAATCGCTGGCACCAACAGACAGTATTGTAGGCTACATTTGGAATTTTGGAGCGGGTTCGACACCTGCTTTTGATACCACCAAAGGCCCGGTGTCTGTCGTGTATGAATCTTTTGGTCCTAAAACAGTGGCTTTGACCGTTGAAAGCTCCAAAGGATGTGTCGTAACGGAGATACTTGATTTTTATGTGGAACCATGTTGTCAGGATACCTCGACACTATCAGTAACAGCTACCATACAAGACCAGATTTGTCCCGGAACAGCCTCCGGTTATATCCAGGGGATTGGTATCAGTGGCAGTCCGCAATACCAGTTTAGTCTTGACTGTATCGACTACCAACCCGCTAGCCTGTTTCCATCCTTATTACCCGGAGAGTATACGTTATGCATACAGGATCAGAAAGGTTGTGAAAGCCAGATAGATCTGACGGTATTACCATCTAACGGCTTTGCGGTTGAAGCAGGCGATACACTTTTTGTCGAATTAGGGAATACGACAGAAATTAATGCTACGGTGATACCAAATCTCCCGACATCAGTTTC
>JAHEAR010000043.1 GCA_024642665.1 Bacteroidota bacterium | reverse complement strand
ATCACTGAGAGAGAAAACCTGCGCTTTCGTATCATGGATGTCAAAGGAAATCTGATCCGGTCAGGCGTTTTGAATGATGCTATCCACCTTGATACCCAAATGATTTCAGGACTGTACTATATCGTTATCTACCGCGAAAACAAACTTGTGCAGGTAAAACCCTTTATCCGTTTATAGCCGAATGATTTTCTTTGTAAAGAATTGTTCATCCTGAATGATGCGTATCAAATAAATTCCGGAAGGATAGGTACTCATATCTATTGGATGCCGGTTATTACTCAAATCAATATTCTTCTCAGATTGCATCAACACGCCTTCCATATTTCTTAGCTCAAGATCAAACGCACCATCCGCCTTTAAAGTCAACACACAATGATCATTAGTTGGGTTTGGCGAAATAACAAATTCTAATGCCGGATCAATATCACGTGTTGCGGTTTCCAAATCAAGCACTGCGGTTGCCGGCACTATTTCAGAACCACAGTACATCCCCGGCGTAGATACCTTCCAATCATAGAAGTAATAGAAGTAGTCCCCGCCAAATGTTGAGTTCGTAATAGATATTACATTTTGAAAGGAATATGGGTAAACGATATTTTGAGGAGATCGCCATAGATAGGGATTGACTACGCCGAATTGTTGCATATTAAAATCGGAATTAGTCGTCATGGTATAGGAGCCTGCCGGAATCTCAACATTTAAATCAACCACCGTGGCTTCATTTTCCAAATAAACTTCCTGCTGATAGAAGAAACTCATATCATCATTAAATATCTCAATCATACGGCTACCGGTTGAATCTGTAAAAAGGGTCACAGAATTTAAGATGATCGGTTCATAGACTTCAAACAATTCGCCACCATTTACAAAATTGCCATTATACTTTGTGTTCCCCTGATGGGCTGCAGGACCCACTTGAAAATCAATTCCATCAACACCACTAAAGTTTTGTGCGTAGACCGTCACTGTATCCGTTAGGTCATCCAACTGAATAATATTACCACTTCCAATCGGGGATACGCCGTTCATATCATAAAACCATACAATACTATCACCGGTGGCTTCCAGAAAAGCAGATTCACCCAGTTTAAACGTATCGTTAGTCGTCACCGGATTATCGGTCACTAAAAAGTTAAGCAGGATGGTATCAGATTCTTGTTCTTTGCAAAATCCACCTACCAAGGCATAATACTCTCCCGACGCAGTTGCTTCTATCGTTTGCGTAGTCTCTCCTGAAGACCACAGGTAAGTGCTTCCTTCAGAAACGGTCAATGAAATAAAATCACCAAAACACAATTCGGTATTTCCTTCAAAATTTATTACCGGTTTTATGGTATCCGGATTTTGTCCGATCTCAATCGCATTGGTCAATATGATGCAACCATTATCATCCATCATTGAAGCATAATAAATCCCCGGTGTCTTCACCACCAATGTGTCACTGGCAACCCCATTACTCCATCCAACCAAATCCATCGGCGAATCAACTGACAGCATTAATGAATCCTCTCCGCATAATATCTGGAAGTTGTCAAATTGTTGAAGTGGCTCATGTGCGCATCCGCCTCTTCGAATAGCCCAGGTATGATCTACGGTCAGATTATTAAACTGCTCTTGCTCCCCATTCGCCCATCGGATGATCAGACTGTCATAAGCAGTCTCCTGACCGATGCCGAAAATAATACTGTGCCCACTGGATACACCATATTGCTCTCCACCACGTACTTCTCTGATCTGGGTGCCCCAGGGACCATAAAGTTTAGCCATCGCACCGATTGCTGATGGATTTCCAACAGTATCTTTTAGCGTCAGGCCCAGATAATGATTATCATTGCCATCATTCAAAAACAGAATATCTTCTCTTGTTTGGTTCGGATTGTTAAAGGGAACAACCGTTGATGCATAGACATCCGTAAAGCCATCCTGATTAAGATCACCTAAAGCAAATGTGCCAAATAATTCACCGCCAAAGGGATTCATTTTGGTAAATGTTTTATCCCCATTATTTCGGTAATAATCCAATTGATTACCACTCACCAGGACATCCAAAAATCCATCGTTATCAAAATCTCTTAATAACCCCTGCAATGAAATACCGGCAATATTAAGTCCCGACTGAGCGGTGATATTGACGAATGTATCATTATCAATATTTTCCCAAAGCTCACAGATGATATTGTGCTGCGTCATAAAACAATCAAGATCTCCGTCGTTATCAACATCCCCAAAATCTGCTGTCCAGGTTTGATCACCGGAAGCCAAACCAAAAGCTGCTGCCTGCTCTGTATAGTTTCCATTTCCATCATTCACAAACAGGACATTGATTCTTCGTGGATCGGCTCCATTGGTCACGCCCTGGCGACATTTTGCGATATAGAAATCCAGATCTCCATCCATATCAAAATCGGAATAGACCGAGCCATAATTACCTGAATTGTCAGAAGGTGGTACCGTCACAAAATCAAAATAATTCTGATTGACAAGATTGCCTGCACCATCATTCATTAAGGTATAGTTTAGCCCATTATCATTGAGCATGACCACGTCCACCCATCCATCATTATTAAAATCACCGGAAGAGGCGCCCTGTGAAAAGAATGGCGTAACTGCAAAATCGGTAAAGGTAAAATCATAGGTATTGGGAATGCTGTAGAACACTTTCACGCGATCATACGAACCCACCATCATGATGTCGTTTGCCCCATCATTATTGAAATCCGCTATGCAAATGTCATTTTGCTCATTATTCGCCGCATCCACTGGCAGGACATACCTTACAAATGGTCGATTCGGATCCGGTGTCTGATATTGAATGATTAATTGCTGACCAAAATTAAGCGTTACCAAATCATCCATTCCATCCCCATTCATATCAGCGATGCCAACCGGCACGGCACTGTGGTGATCCTTTTCCTGGAGCAAGTCATTTCGATTGCTAAACTGAGTCTGCCCAAATGATAATCCGAAAACCGAAACAAACAGCAGGGAAATGAATAATCGTGTCAACATATGTTGGATTTTTAAAGGTAAATGGAAACGCATCAAAATTAACATTCTTAAGGTAATCCACGCGAGTAATTATGTCGTCTGGCAGACATGCACGAGCGGGTAAAATAACCTCTGTAAAAGAGGTCCGGCAAAATTCCAAAAACAAGTATTTACTTTGCCTAATGGGCAAGACGTATACCTCCATTCAGTTTATGATGCATCTGTTTCGGGCCCGACGCTGGGATGCGTTCCATTCACCCTATCTGTTTGACCTGTTTACTTACTGCTGTGATGAAAACAATGGTTCACCAAAATTTGAAAGGATTGAGCAGCATAGAAACTATTTGCTTACCAGTTGTGAACAGATTGCACGTCTGGATTACGGTGCCGGTTCCGTTGCAGGTCAGGCAATGCAAGTCTCTGGATTAGCTCGAAATGCACTCAGTCAACCCTTTCAATGCAGATTCTTGTTTCGCCTGGTGAATTTTCTAAAACCGCAAAGTGTACTGGAACTCGGTACTTCCTTTGGCATATCGACAGCTTACCTGTCTGCCGGTAGCATTTCCTCAGAGATCGATACCGTTGAAGGTGACCCTGAAATTGCAGCTTTTGCTGAAAAAACCTTCGAAGCGCTTGATTGTCAAAATATCTCTCTGTATGTCACCAGATTTCAGGACTATATTGATTTGCACCTAACAGAAAAAGGAACCATCGACCTTTTGTTTATAGATGGCCATCATACAGGACAAGCATTGCTACATTATTATGATGCCATAAAGCATACGTTTCATTCCGATACTGTATTGGTGGTGGACGATATCTACTGGTCCGAAGACATGCAGGCAGGATGGAATGAGTTGATTAGCTACCCTGAAGTCACCCAGAGTGTGGATTGTTTTCATTTTGGATTGATCTTCTTCAGCAATAATTTTATCGGTCTGGAAAACCACAAAATCAGGCTACCGATAAGGATGATGTTGACAAAAAACTAAAATTAATTATTCGTCTCCAGCATCCGGCTTTGGCAGATGCTGGTGGTTAAAGCCTATTTTCTGCATCACCTGATCATCATCATCGAAGTCCTCCCATAAGGTGATTTCTTTGATAAAATCTTCCATATGTCTGATCAGAAAGGGGGGTTTAACTTCTTCCGGACGATAGATGCCGATAACCTTAGGTGGGTTCGGTTCGCCAAATCCTTCGATAAATGGCAAGGACACCATCACTTGTACTTTCCCATTGAATAGTTGCTGATAGATGAGGGAGCCATTTTTCTTAATCAGGGGCTTTTCTATCCTTTCATCCACAATTTCTGAAATACCACTTTCTTCGGAGCCAAGGGATAGGATGATATATTCCAGATGCTTGACTTTGTCTGAAAACTCAATTTTCCCATTTAACCCTGTTACTTTAATCATTGTCTCCAACTCACTGACTATCAAATCTTTGAGATGAGATTTCCATCGCGCACGGTACGCTTTGGTATTGGCTAAAATTTCATTGTAGCGCTTTACTTTACCTTTCAGGCCGGCATAATCATCCATGCCATTTCCCATTAAATTGTCCATTTCTCGAAATATTAAGAATCTAAAGATAAACGGTCTTACGGTGCGGGAAAATATAATTCATGCTGAAAACCTGATTTCCCAACAGTCTGCTGCCAAAAGGATAAATGGATTATACCTTTTGCGTTGATCGTTTATCCCTGTATCGAGGTTCAACCCTTTGGAAAATTTTCAATCTCTATCTTTGGCAGTGATTATGGCGACCGTTAAGAAAAAAAAGAAACAGACCGTAACAACTACGGTATGGACTGATGTACTGGAAAAAGCATTTTTACATATGGCTACGGCGAAAGCCATGACCGAACTCTATGAAGCAAATTTTAAGTTAGTTTCCAAATATGTACATGCGACATCACGAGGACATGAGGCTATACAAATTGCTTTAGGCATGCAGCTGACGCCGGATGATTGGGTAGCTCCCTATTACCGGGATGATGCTATGCTGCTGAGCATAGGGATGAAACCTTATGATCTCATGTTACAGTTGATGGCCAAACGGGATGATCCTTTCTCAGGCGGCAGGTCCTATTACTGTCATCCAAGTCTAAAGGATAAAAACAAACCAAAAATTCCCCATCAATCTTCTGCAACCGGTATGCAGGCGATTCCGACTACCGGCGTAGCCATGGGTATCGCTTATCAGGAAAACCGAAAGATGGGAAAATGGAAAAATTCACCTGTCGTGGTTTGTTCTTTAGGGGATGCTTCGGTGACGGAAGGAGAAGTGGCGGAAGCGCTGCAGATGGCTGCGCTCAGACAACTACCCATCATCTTTCTGGTGCAGGATAATGAATGGGATATTTCTGCTAATGCTGAAGAGACCAGGGCCATGAATGCCGCAGAGTATGCACAAGGTTTTAAAGGAATCGAAACCAGAAGTATCGATGGTACTGATTTCAAAACATGTTTTGAAACCATTCAGAAAGTCATAAACACCATTCGAACGGAAAGAAGACCTTTTTTGATTCATGCAAAAGTTCCTCTGCTCAATCATCATACGTCGGGTGTGCGTATGGAATGGTACAGAGATGATCTTGAAGAAGATCGAAAGCAGGATCCATACCCAAAAATCAAAAATGCGATGTTGCGTGAAGGATGGTCTGCTCTCCAACTGAAGCGACTGGAAGCGAAAGCCATCAAAAATGTCGCAGCCGATTTTGAGAAAGCAACGAATTCTGAAAATCCAACGGCATTAGATTTATATACCCATGATTTTGCCCCTACACCGATAACCCGAGAGGTTGGTATCAGGCAACCGGATGGGGCTGAAGATAAAGTGATGGTGGATAGTGCGTTGATCGCTATTGAGGAATTGATGCATGCACATCCGGAATGCTTGCTTTATGGACAGGATGTAGGAGGAAGATTAGGTGGTGTATTCAGGGAAGCCGCTACCCTCGCCCAGAAATTTGGTGATGACCGCGTTTTCAATACACCGATTCAGGAGGCCTTCATTGTTGGGTCTACCGTCGGGATGTCAGCTTCCGGTTTAAAACCTATTGTCGAAGTGCAGTTTGCCGATTATATATGGCCGGGACTGAATCAGCTCTTTACCGAAGTGAGTCGTTCCTGTTATCTCTCCAATGGTAAGTGGCCAGTGAGCATGGTTTTACGTGTACCCATAGGCGCATATGGGAGTGGCGGACCTTATCACTCGTCGAGTGTTGAAACTGTCGTATGCAATATCAAAGGATTGAAGGTGGTGTACCCGAGCAATGGTGCTGATCTCAAAGGATTAATGAAGGCTGCTTATTACGATCCAAATCCGGTGGTGATCTTCGAACATAAAGGACTTTACTGGAGTAAGGTGCCGTTTACGGAATCCGCAAAACAACCGCTTCCGGACAAGGACTATGTGATTCCTCTGGGTGTTGGGCGCAAAGTACTTGAGGCAGATACTGACTATGTAAATCAGGGAGAATCCTTGTGCATCATCACCTATGGTATGGGAGTGCATTGGGCATTGGAAGCTGCAAAACGTTTCGCAGGGCAGATAACAATTGTTGATTTAAGATCACTTGTTCCACTCGATGAAGCATTGATTTATGAAACTGTCAAAGCACATGGTCGATGTTTGGTTGTGACGGAAGATACCTTGTCGAATTCTTTTGCCCAGACCATCGCTGCGCGAATTCAGGAAAATTGCTGGACTTTTTTGGATGCTCCTGTCAGAACTATTGGGTCAAAGAATTTACCGGCAATTCCTCTAAATGAAGTGTTGGAAAAAGAAATGGTCCTGAGTATTGACCAGGTAATAAAGAGCATTGATGATCTGCTCAGTTATTAAGGCTGCAGTTGAAAAATATTAAACGGAAAAGCTTTCTCCGCAAGCACACGTACGCGAAGCATTTGGATTATTGAAAAAGAATCCTTTGCCTTCCAGCCCTGCCGAAAACTCCAGCGTGGTATTATGCACGTAAAGAAAACTGCGCAAATCAGTCACCAAACGAATCCCTTTGTCTTCAAACACCTGATCTGTGGGTTTCAAATCATTATCAAAGTCCAGTTTATATTCTAGTCCGGAGCAACCGCCACTGGTCACACTCACGCGCACAAAGTACTCCTCCAGTGATTTGTTTTCACTGCTAAGAATTTCCAGGATTCTGGCTTTTGCGTTTTCTGCTACAAAAAGCATTGCTTACTATTCTATTTGCTATAGTATCAACAGGTCATTCTGTTGACTGCAAAGATAACAAGAACCAATGGGGAATAGTTTACTTATGTCAAATTACGAAAGGTCCGTTCCGCTTTTCATCAACTGCCATAAAGGGCTTATCTCTCTCTCGGCGTTGACGGCATCAATGAAAATCTGAGCAGCCTGATCGATTTCTTCCTTCGTCGTGGGTGATCCGAGGCTGAATCTAAAGGATGATTTGGCCTCAGTGCCGGACAGACCCATGGCAAGCAACACATGCGAAGGTGCGGGATTGGCTGAACTACAAGCAGAACCCGAAGAGATCGCCAGTTTGGATCTGAATCTCGACATCACTGCCTGACTTTCTACGCCGGCAACAGCTAAATTGGAAACTGATGGCAATCTGTGTTGTGCATGTCCATTGACGGAAATTGACTCCAATTCATTTAGGATAGTGGTTTCCAAATGGTCTCTTAATTGCCCAATTTCCTTAGCTGACCTTTCCAGGTCCATATGGCTCAGGGCAGCAGCTTTGCCCAGACCCACGATTCCGGGAACATTCAAGGTGCCTGATCGAAATCCATTCTCATGTCCACCGCCATGCAGTAATGCTTCCGGTCTAGGTCTTAAGTTTTTGTTTATATAAAGTGCTCCAACTCCCTTAGGACCATATATTTTATGTGCTGAAATTGAAAGTATATCAGCACCCGATTCAACAGGGCTGATGGCTATTTTTCCAAAAGCCTGAGTCGCATCACTGATCAGCGGAACTCCCCGATCCCTGCAGATTTTTCCAACGGATGACATAGGTTGAATAGCCCCCGTTTCATTATTGGCCCACATCACCACGACCATGATGGTATCTTTCCTGATAGAATCTTTGAGAGAATCTAAATTCAATATTCCATCCTTCCCTACCGAAAGTGTTGTAATCTCAAAGCCCTTCTTACCCAACCAGGCTAAAGCATCCAATACGGCATGATGCTCTGTCGCTACGGTTACAATATGCTTTCCCATATCCATGGAAGCTTCTGCAAGGCCTTTGATTGCCATATTAAGCCCTTCGGTAGACCCGGAGGTAAAAATGATTTCGGTCGGATCAACATGCAGGGCGTTGGCAAGCTGTGCTCTCGCCATTTCAACGGCTTCACTTGCTTTCCAGCCATAGGCATGTGATCGGCTGGCCGGATTACCAAAATTATTTGCAAACCATGGGAGCATTGCCTCCAGTACTTCCGGAGCTACAGGAGTAGTTGCATGGTAATCGAGATAAATTGGTTTCATAGGCATTCTTAGATTGTAAAATTACATATTAAAGAAAGGGCAAAATGGAAAAGGACCTGGGACATGGGATTTTTAGACCTGAGACTTTTCGACGCGCGAATCGCGACAAGGGGCATGGGGCATGGGGCGGAGAGCAGGGCAAAGTACCCAGGATTAACAAATTTTCAAACCTTTAACAGTAAACCTTGTAACAAATAAGCTGCAGCTTTCTAACCCTAATAACCTTATTACTAACTCACCGTATCATTCCATCACAAAATCACTCCATTTCCCATCACTCCATCACTCCATAACCCCATCACTCCGAGAAATCCCAGGTCCCAGGTCTACAGGTCTTAAATTCTCAGGTCTAAAAAAAAATCACGAATATTGCTGACAGCATGAAGGAATGGACCTATACATTTGATTCGGTTTCGAAAAAAGCCTGGATTGAGCAGATTGAAAAAGACCTTCGGGGAAAGTCATTGGATTCTCTCATGGGCGAATGGTGGCCGGGAGAAAGCCTTGAACCATTGCTCCATCAGGAAGATGCTTTTAGTGAAGTCGTCAGACTACCGGATGAGTTGTTCGCTGCCCCGCCTCGTATGACTGAATTCATTGAAGTGGGTGGTCAAACGGCAGTGGAAGTCAATGCCCGAATAATGAACGCCTTACAATTTGGGGCAGAAGTCCTCCTGATTGAAACACCTTCATTGAGTCATTTAGAACTTGCTGAATGGTTGAAAGAGGTCCATCTAAACATGGTCAATGTGCAAATTCAGCCAACTATTTTTTCCCCGATTCAAGATACAACGCTCAAAACTTTTTTGGCCAATGGCATTGACTTACGCATCGTCAGAGATAGTGATTCTGAAACTGAATTTCCTGAATTGTTGAAGAACATTAACGATTCAGGCGTTGATCTAAATTCGATACGTTTCGTCTATAACTTTCCATCTGAAGGCATTTGGGATGATTCGACCGCCACTACATTAAATCTTCTGCTAAAGGACTTTGAGCATTGGCTGCAGGCAGGTAAGAACCAAAATGATTTCTTCAAAAAGATCATCCTACATCTGGAAGGTGATTCATTTTATTTCAAACTCATCATTCAAACCAGAGCATTGCATTTGGTTTGGCAAAATCTTTTAGCACACTTCAACATTGATGTTCCATCAGATAATTTCCATTACCTCGAATGTCATATTCAGGGTCGGGAACGTGAGGAACCAGATCAGTATTTAATTCGTGCTTCCATGTCCGGATTAGCAGCTTCGATGGCGGGCACTCAGGGCTTATGTATGCACCCTTTACAAGGAAATAATATTGAGCATTTTTACAAACGAACCATTCGTAATATCCATCACCTCCTGCATTTGGAGAGTAATATGTATCTCGGGACGGACCCACTGGCCGGAGCCTACGCTTTAGATTTTTATACGACCGGTTGGACAAAGAAAATTTGGGAAAGATTAAGGCTGGAAAATTAAAAACAGGTGGGCGATTGGATGTATTGAGTTTCTACCACTTTTGGCAGTGATTCATCAATCTATAGAGTTCACCCACCTGGATTTAATACTCTATTCATCAAATAAACCCGAATAAGGCGGGGAAATCTATTATAGAAGCGTTAATTCACCCTTTACAGGGCATTAAGACTTTAACTTAACGATTTTAACATTTTACAACTTTGATTTTCAGTATTTTACAAGTTAAATTTTAATTATATATTTGATTCTGTTAAGAACCTCCACAGCGCATGATGGATCAGGCTACCAGTCTACTTTTAGAGAAAATGCTTCAGGGCGACCGTATCGCGCTTGGAAAAGCCATGACTTTAGTGGAAAGTGACAGAGTCTCTGATCGGGATTCAGCCATTCAGCTTCTGGCATCCTGTGAAAGACGGCTCCGGGAAAATGATCCTTCCATCCGTTTCGCGATCAGTGGTGCACCGGGCGTAGGCAAGAGCACTTTTATCGAAGCACTCGGACTCAAAGCCATCAGTCAGGGACATAAAGTAGGGGTCATGACCATTGACCCTACAAGTTCGATCAGCCATGGATCTATTCTTGGTGACAAATCAAGAATGACCGGATTAGCCACTTCCTCATCAGCTTTTGTGCGTTCCAGCCCTGCCGGAACCGTTTTAGGCGGTATGGGACGACGTAGCCACGAAGTGATGACGCTTCTGGCCGCTGCAGGGTACGATATAATCTTTATTGAGACGGTAGGTGTAGGTCAATCAGAACATACCGCATGGCAATTTACGGACGGTTTTATCTTAGTAGTTCAACCCGGTGGCGGCGACGAACTTCAGGGCATCAAGCGGGGCATTACAGAGCTGGCTGATATCGTTATAGTCAACAAGGCCGATGGTCCGTTAACGGACCTGGCCCGACTAGCTAAAACTCAATATCAAAATGCCATGCATTACTTCTCTTCTCTTCGAACCAACTGGACACCTAAAACTTTAACTTGTTCAGCTCTGACCGGCCATGGTATCGGAGAAGTTTTAGCGACCTTGCAATCCTACAGGGAAGCTTTCACTGCTTCCACTTCATTACTCGAAGAACGAAAAAAACAAAAGGCATTTTGGTTGAACTGGACGCTTGGCATTACTGCCAATCAGTTGATGATCAATCATCCCGTTATAAAAGACCGAATGCATGCAGCCCTTCAGGAAATTCAAAATGATCAAAGCTTAGTTTTTCAAACTGCTTTTGACATTGAAAATCTTATGCGATCAATTATTTATCCGGACAAGAAAAATGCGTCCTGAAATGAGGATATCCATCTATCCATTGATGATACTTGTTGTCCTGACTTTGGCCATGACCGGCGACGGCAGAAAGTATCCCACCGATGACTTTATCTCACCGGTCAAACATTCGCTTAAGTTATCAGGCACCTTTGGTGAACTCAGATCCAATCACTTTCACGCGGGACTTGACATCAAATCAGAAAAAGGGATCGCCGGTGATCCTGTCTATGCTGCATATAATGGATTTGTCAGCAGAATTAAAGTTGAAGAATATGGATATGGCAATGCACTATACATCGAACATCCTAATGGCTTTACGACCTTGTACGCTCACCTCCTGCATTTTTCACCGGAAATAGAAGCATACGTTAAAACACAACAATACAAGCAGAAATCATTTGAAGTAAATCTCTATCCGGATAAAGGACAATTCTCTTTTGATCAACATGAGCAAATCGGAAACATGGGCAATACCGGTTCTTCCGGTGGAGCTCATCTTCATTTTGAAATCAGGCACACAGAAGGGCAAATTCCGATCAATCCGTTACTCTTTGGTCTTCCGGTAGCAGACCAAAAAAAACCGGTCATTCAGCAACTTATGGTATATGAATTTGATGCTTCAGGAAATCTGCTTCGCACCAGTGTAGTGACTCCTAGGTTACAAACAAATGGCAATTATATCCTCAATCAACCTTTAGCATTGTCAACGGAGAAAATTGCTTTCAGTCTTCGCACATATGATTCTCAGGATGGATCAACCAACCAAAATGGTATCTATGGCCTTGAGTGCAAAGTCGACAATGAACCTTCTTTTGCTTTTGTATTGGATGAAATTTCGTTTGAGACTTCCCGATATATCAATGCGCATATTGATTATGAAAAGAAAGTCGAAGAAGGCAGATACTACCACCGATGTTATCCATTGGAAGGAAATAAGCTTCCCATTTATTTTATTGGTAAAGAAAAAGGATACATCCATATTAATACGGACACAACCAGACATATAGATCTAGCCATCACTGATTTCATGAACAATGTATCGACACTTTCTTTTGACATCAAGCGCCAATTAGATTTTGCCCCCCAACTATCAGACGCACCTCCTTGCGATATGGTAGCAGCACCAAATGAGGTGAACGTGCTGTCTAAGCCGGGCATTCAGGCGGTATGGACCAAGGGTACTTTTTATGAAAAAACACCCGTCAATCTTTCTGTCGAGAAATCTGATAACCTCAGCACATATAGCCCATACTTCACCCTATCCCCGGCCGGAGTGCCCGTGCACTATTACTATGACATCAATATTGAAGGACTTTCCGTTCCAAAAAATCTGCTGGACAAAGCCTTCATCGCCCGTTGTCAAAAGAATGAAGCTTGCGTCAGCGTTGGCGGCAACTGGATAGGCAACAATCTGCATGCAGAAGTCAGACAAATGGGTACCTATACCATTATGGTGGATACCATTGCCCCCAGAATCACACCAATCCGTTTCAATGAAAAAATGACCGGCTGGCAACGAATGACTTTTAAGATTTCAGACAATTTCGAAATCAATGACCGGGGCCGTGATCTCTTGTATAAGGGTTATGTGGATGGTGAATGGATATTATTTTCACTTGACGGCAAGACGGGTTTGCTGACGCATGAATTTGACGAACACATTGCACCCGGTGAACATCGTTTAATGCTAAAAGTCATCGACGATCGAGGGAATGAAGCTGTCTTTGAAAAATCCTTTACTTTGTAGCTGAACAAACTTCGGTGATCATGCGCGCTACATGGACGTCTAAATGGAAACAAGGACAGAAAGTTCCCAAATTTAAAAGTGTATTGCATGATGGAACGGAGATCACTTCAACCGAATTGCTTGGTCAAAAGTATATCCTCTTTTTCTACAACCATGATGGCTCGGAAACCTGTACGAAAGAAGCTTGCAATATGCGAGACAATTTTGCAATCCTGAAAAAGCATGGATACAAAGTGTTGGGCGTAAGTGAAGACAGCAATAAAAAACATCAGCGTTTTATCGAGAAATATGAACTGCCCTATTCTTTAATTACGGATGAAGACAATGCGCTTGCGAAGCTTTTGGATATCTATGGAGAAAAGAAATTTATGGGGCGCATCAGTGATGCCGTTCACCGCACTACCTTTGTGGTGGATGAAAAAGGCCAATTTGAATTAATTATCCATCCTGTCGATTCAGCAAATCATGCTGCACAAATTCTTGAACTGCTCAAATCGCTCAATAAGAAATCATGAATGCAGGCTATGACACATTAATAAGTGCTTCAGAGGCATTTTCAATAATGCAGGATGAACATACGGTTTTTCTTGATTGCCAATTTGCACTTGCAGATCCGGATGCAGGACGACAAGCGTATCTGAAGAGTCATATACCCGGAGCATACTATCTTGATTTGGCACATGATCTTTCCTCCCCTGTGATCGATGGCGTCACCGGTCGACATCCGCTTCCAAATCCTGCAGTACTGGAAGCTGCCTTGCGGGCAGCAGGTGTAAACTCCGACAGTCAGGTGGTGGTTTATGACCAGTCAAATGGCGCGTACGCTTCACGTGCCTGGTGGTTATTAAATTGGCTTGGGCATGAACGTGTCGCGGTCCTGAATGGAGGGTTTGCCTCATGGGAAATGGAAGATTTGCCCGTCGATAATCAATGGCCTGCTCCCAAACAAGGTGATTTCAAGTATGCTTTGCGACCAAACCTTCTGGTGCAGAAGGAGGAGGTGAGAAATACAGCTGATACCGTCGTAGATAGCAGGGCATATGCGCGCTTTACCGGCGAAAATGAACCCATTGACCCAATTGCAGGTCATATTGAGGGTGCTATCTGTCTCCCTTTCGCGCAAAACCTGCAGGAAGCTGGATCCTGGAAATCGCAGATGGAATTGGCCAAAAGATTTGAAGAAGCGAACCTGTTGCACCAGGAAAATCCCATATTTTATTGTGGTTCCGGCGTTACCGCTTGCCATAATATCCTTGCCTTTAAAATAGCTACCGGATCGCTCGCACGCCTTTATGCTGGTAGTTGGAGTGAATGGATTCACTATTATCCGGCCACGATGGGGGAATAAAACCCAAAATCCAACTTCTATTTTTATATTTTTGACCCTTGTGGTAGTCATAACCCTACCCTGTACAACCTGAAGAATGAAGAATAGCTATTTTGATCTCATCCAGCAGACTTATGATTTTCCTCAAAATGGTTTTGATCTGCACAATGGTGAGTTGAGTTTTCATGGCATTTCTCTCAAATATCTGATAGATAAGTATGGGACGCCATTCAAAATGACCTACTTGCCCAAAATTGGCGATCAGATCAAAAAGGCTAAAAACTGGTTTAACCGATCGATCAAGAGCAACCAGTATAAAGGGAAGTACAGATATTGTTATTGTACCAAGTGTTGCCATTTTAGTCATGTCATTAAGAAGGCTCTGGAATACGATGTTGATCTGGAGACTTCTTCCTCCTTTGACATTGATCTCATCCTGAGTCTCTTTCAAAGTGGCCATATCGACAAATCCATTAATCTTGTGCATAATGGGTATAAAACCAATCGTTATTTAGATGGCATAGCCCAACTTCACGAGTTAGGATTTAAAAATTCGGTGTCGGTGTTGGACAATACTTCTGAACTAGACGCCCTGCTCGAGCGAATCCATGGACCAATTAATGTAGGTATACGTGTCGCAATAGAACAAGAACCACAATCTTCCTATTATACCTCACGACTTGGAATTCGGCCAACGGAGGTTATAAATTATTACAAGGAAAAAATTCAACCTAATAAAGATGTAAGGGTCACCATGTTGCATCTATTTGTAGATACAGGCATCAGAGACACGCTTTACTATTGGGGAGAATTTAAGAAAGCGTTGAAAATATTTTCTGCGCTCAAAAAGATTTGTCCTTCCCTTTCGGCCATTAATATCGGAGGAGGATTTCCTACAAGCAATAGTCTTTCTTTCGAATACGATTACAAATATATGGTCGATGAGATCATCCTCAATATCAAGGCTACTTGCGATGAAGAAGGCATTGATCACCCTGATATTTATACGGAATTTGGAAAATATACCGTTGGGGAAAGTGGTGCTACCATTTTTACCGTGCTTGAACAGAAACAACAGAATGATTCTGAGTTGTGGTATCTCATTGACAATAGCCTGATGAATACGATCCCCGACTCCTGGGGACTGAATGAACGTTTCATCTTATTACCCGTCAATAAATGGAACAATGATTTTGAACGTGTCCACATCGGAGGGATCAGTTGTGATCATTCAGACTACTATAATTTTGAAGATCTTAATCAGCATTTGATTCTTCCAAAAATAGAACCCGACAGCAAAGAACCACTCTACATTGGTTTTTTCCATACGGGTGCTTATCAGGATGCGATCAGTGGTTATGGAGGCATAAAACATTGTCTTATTCCATCACCGCAACATATCATTGTAGACCGGGACGAAAAAGGAAATTTTATCGATCGTCTGTGGCGCCCCGAACAAAAACCAAATGAAATGTTGCACATACTTGGTTATGACACTTAGGCTTCATAGCTTTTGATTGATTGCCCCATCTTATGTATTCTTTAGTTCAAAAAATTATTTTAATCACATTCCATTTTTAAAGTCGATTACCAATGAGTGCCAAACCAATTACAGATTTCATCGTCCATCATTATCGTCATTTTAACGCGGCAAGTCTTGTGGACGCCGCAAAAGGTTATGTAGATCAGTTAGCGCAGGGAAACAAGATGATGATTACGCTGGCCGGTGCGATGAGTACTGCAGAACTTGGTCTGTCGCTGGCAGAAATGATTCGTCAGGGAAAAGTGGATATCATCACCTGTACCGGAGCAAATCTGGAAGAAGATATTTTTAACCTGGTGGCACACGACTACTATAAAAGAATTCCGAATTACAGAGATCTGAGTCCTGCGGACGAAAATGAATTGCTCCGACAACATTTCAATCGGGTGACGGATACATGCATTCCGGAGGAAGAAGCGATGCGTAGAATCGAACGCCAGTTGATGGAAGTTTGGGGTAAAGCACAAGCATCAGGCGAACGATATTTTCCACATGAATTTATTTATCAACTTATCCGCAATGGTTCGTTGGAAGAACATTTTCAGATTGACCCAAAAGACTCCTGGTTGATTGCTGCGTGTGAGCGTAATCTTCCCATCATTGTACCAGGTTGGGAAGACAGCACTTCAGGTAATATGTTTGCCGCACATTGCATGGAAGGTATGTATACACCGCAGACGGTCAAATCAGGGATTGAGTATATGATCATGCTAGCTGACTGGTACAAATCAAATGGTGGCAGCAACGGAGTTGGTTTCTTTCAGATCGGTGGTGGGATCGCCGGTGACTTTCCCATTTGTGTGGTGCCGATGATGCATCAGGATCTTCAATTAGATGGAATCCCTTGCTGGTCATACTTCTGTCAGATCAGTGATTCTACGACGAGTTATGGTTCCTATTCCGGCGCCGTACCGAATGAGAAAATCACCTGGGGCAAACTCACGATTGATACGCCAAAGTTTATCATTGAATCAGATGCCACGATTGTTGCGCCGCTGATCTTTGCCTATATACTGGGTTGGTAGGCAGTGGTGAGGCGTGAGTGGTGAATTGTGAGTGGTGAATAGTGCGTCTTGTGTCGCGTGTCGGACGTCGAAAAATCTCAAATCCCAGGTCCAAAATTCTCAGTTCTAAAAAATTGTGACAAAGTTTTGAATCATCTTTTTGCCCAATGGCGTCAAAATGGATTCCGGGTGAAACTGTACACCATAGGTTTGATGTTTTTGATGACGACAAGCCATGATCACTCCTTTTTCATCCTGAGCAGTGATGATAAGTTCTGAAGGCAGTGTGCTTTTATCGCAAACCCAGCTATGATAGCGGCCAGCTTCAAATGGAGAATTGAGTCCGCGCAGGATGGGATCCGCAGGATCAACAATATCCACTTTCGAAGTAACGCCATGTTGCACCTCTGATAAATTGATCAGCAAACCGCCGAAGGTTTCATAGATCGCCTGGAGACCGAGGCAAACACCAAAAATGATTTTCTTCCCTGAATAATAGCTGATCACTTCTTTAATCTTACCTGCATCCGATGGCAGACCGGGACCAGGTGAAATCAGTATGCTGTCAAATGATTCCAGTTCCTCAAGATAGAAACCATCGTTTTTCAGGATCATTAGATCTACTCCGGACTGTTCCATGATGTATTGGGCCAGAATATGGGTAAAGGAGTCGTAATTGTCAATCAAAACAACTTTCATGGGCTATTTTAATTGTGTATCTGCTGAAAATAAACGCCTGTAAATCAATAACATAACAATAATTAAACAGTGTTTGCGGGGGTTAATATTAATAGAAAACAAGAAGATTTTTCAATTAAATCTGTGGCCATTGAAAGTATAAATATTGTATATTTGCCGTCCGTTAAGAAATGCGGAAGTAGCTCAGTTGGTAGAGCACGACCTTGCCAAGGTCGGGGTCGCGAGTTCGAGTCTCGTTTTCCGCTCCAGAAAGTCCTGAATGTATTCAGGACTTTTTTATTTCCTTAGGCCATTGGAGCCTGCTATCATTCAACCATCAAGGCTAACAGCTATTTCACCTTCTTATTCAGTGCATTGCCAACGGGAAGCATGTTCTCTTTCCTTTTTGATACAGCAATAGTCCAGCCTTAAAGCAGGTAAAAAAAACTCAAAGCTAACTACTAAAGAAAAAGAAATTCAGTAGGAAAGAAAAAAAGAGCCTGCGCAAATCCCACACGCAATAACCACCATTGTTCTGAAAGGTCGAAAACCCCTAATGTTCCTAACAGAGATGCCATACGAAATTTGGGTATTTGGGGTCGCAGACTCTATTATCTATGACCCAAAATAGTTTTGGCGGTCTCTAAAAAGTTCTCTTTAAGCTGTACCCGGAGCCGGAATCGAACCGGCACGATCATTACTGATCACAGGATTTTAAGTCCTGCGTGTCTACCAGTTTCACCACCCGGGCAGCTGCATAAAAATAATATTATTCGGTATTCAATAGTAACATCGAATACCAATTTGGGATAATAATTTGTAAAAAAAGTTAAAATGAGCCCATAACAGGCTTATTCAGGCGCAAATCGTACTTAAACAGTAGCTTGCTTTTTGTTTTTATATACCGCTTTCAAGACTTCATGTCTTCTCGTGACAGAAGGCTTTACGAACTCCTTGCGGCGACGTAATTCCTGAATTTGTCTAACATTCTGCACTTTACGCTTGTAACGCTTCAGCGCGCGGTCAATAGATTCGGTTTCTTTTACTTCGATAATCAGCATGCGGTATACAATAATTTTTAGCGGGGCAAAGGTAAGATTCTTATATGAATTATCAAAGGCAATTTCAGAATTCCACCAATTCAAGCATTTTGATATATAATTGCCAGATAATCAATAAGCTATCTACTTTGTAATGATTTTGATCTTCTCCCCTGCAGCTACCTGATCCGTAGGGTCCATCCCGTTGACAATCCCATGCTCCCTGTGCTTGTTAGTAGGAATCGAATAGTCTAACAAGGCCTGCCCCAGCGTACCTTCTTTTTTTACGGCCACGACCTTGATTCTGTCCGGCTTAACATCAATTTTGGATTGATCCTTCAGTTCGCCAAACCCAAACATCGTTTTATCAAAATAAGGCTTGTAGACAGAGAAATCCGCCGGAAGCGACAATCCATGAAAAACATAGATTAACTGACCATATTGAATGTAGACACTTTGCAAATCAATCACATTTTTCTGGCCGGTATTTGGATCATCTGTAATCTGCTGGGAACGCACCTCCAATGCTTCCAAACCATTGATTTTTATCGTTGTGGAACTTGATACGGTGAGTTTCAATTGGTTGGCAGCATTGGTGGCCGCTGTTTGAAGTGAATTGCCCTCAGCGACCAACAAAACCATCAATGCCTTACCATCCTTAGGAGCCATCTGGACCTGTGTCGGACTATTCTCAATATTCCAACCCGATGGCACAGGATACAAAAACTTTAATCCCGGATGATAAAATATATCG
>JAHEAR010000019.1 GCA_024642665.1 Bacteroidota bacterium | reverse complement strand
GTAAAACTAGTAACTGGGGCTAAGTCGTAACAAGGTAGCCGTACCGGAAGGTGTGGCTGGAATACCTCCTTTTATTTATAAGAGTGTACAATATCTAAGCTCCTTCTTCCCTATCTTTTTTAATGAAAAACGAAAAGTGAAAAACGAAAAATCCATTGTCAAATGAATTCTACTTTTCACTCTTCTCTTTTCTCTTTTCCCTTACCTTCTGTCCAACCTACTTATAGAATAAACACAGTCTCGTAGCTCAGTTGGTTAGAGCACTACACTGATAATGTAGGGGTCGGCAGTTCAAATCTGCCCGAGACTACCATGAAGGACGCGATTGCATCTTGCCTTCATGGCAGGTCCGGTCGATTGTAACTTGCCTACACGGCAAGTCAGGTTGATTGTGATTTGCCCTACGCTGGGCACGCCAAAAAGGCGGAGTAAAGCGTAGTTTTGCCCTACGCTGGGCACGCCGAATAGACGAAACGCAGCGTAGATTTGCCCTATGCTGGGCACGCCGTGTAGGCGGAGCGCAGCGTAGATTTGCCCTATGCTGGGCACGCCGTGTAGGCGGAGCGCAGCGTAGATTTGCCCTATGCTGGGCACGCCGTGTAGGCGGAGCGCAGCGTAGTCCTACACGGGGGATTAGCTCAGCTGGCTAGAGCACCTGCCTTGCACGCAGGGGGTCAACGGTTCGAATCCGTTATCCTCCACAAACCGGTTTCGGTTCACATCATTGGCCCCTTTATGGGGCCTTTTTTATTTCCAATCGGTTCGTCAAGCTTTGCTTGTAAGGATAGATTGGAAATAAAAAAATAATTCCGAAGGAAAATGACATGAATCGAAATTGGTTTGTCGGTCTCCCACTCTCGGATCGGCGCAGCCAATCCGTTATCCTCCACAAACCATCACAAGCCTTGATATATTCGGTATAACAAGGAATTGCTCGATCGAGGTTATTGCTTAATAAATGAAAACCTGAAAGCAGTATCTCCAGACCTGATTATCCCGTTATACAAACCAACCTCAAAACTTTCCACAAGGATATATCCCTGGTGCAAGCTTGAATGATACACTAACTGACCCATTATAGTAAATACCCAAATATCCCCATTATCCTTGTCGGGTAATTGAATATTTAGCCTCTCCGAACAAGGATTTGGAAAAACACTGACAGGGCTAAGCGCTACACCTGAGGCACTATTAGTTTCATCCAGATAATAGAGCTCATGCCAATCCTCGGGCGTAAATTTCGATACCAGTAATTGACCCTTGACTTCTGAAATAGCATTTTTGATAACCAAGCCTCCATTCCTGACATTAATGGAATCGACATCCACGGCAACCGAATCTTTAAAATCGTACCGAGTGAGACAAGTGGTCGGCCCAAAATCCCGCAAGTAGTATAATTCATCCTCGTGAAAGGCAAAACGACTATAGTAGTAGAATTTACCAATTTGTCCATGCGGAAGCCGGGTAATCTTGTTGGTATTTAAGTCCATACTTTGAACATATACTGTATCACCTTCCGCATAGCCATGAAAATACAATTGATCCCCGAGCAGATAATGAGTGCCTAACGGATAGACCTGATCCGTATACTCAGTGATTGCATTTGTGGTCGTATCCAACCTGGCGATCTCCCTTTCTGAGACAATGATAATGTCATCGTTATAAAAGTAAAAATCCTGAACCGTTCCAAAAAAATTATTACCCGCATACAAGTTATCCGTTCGCATGTCAAAAGTATACTGCTTTCGACCGCCCGCTGATACATCCAGAAATAAGTAGTGCTCATACATAGCCACCTTGTGTACCGCACTAACTGCTAAATAAGGATCCAGGAAGTCTTTAACGGTCATTAACTGACCAGCGTCTGCATCATAGAGCATCGGCTCATAGGTAACAAATGGATTTGTATTATAGATCACTGCACCATAAGAACTAGCATACAAGGTCAGGAATCCATTAAACATCCCAATAGTACCAAGGGAATATGTACCTGACGCTGTCATATCTGTAACTATCAGTGCAGCATTGGTATCTTTTTGGGTAAGTATGATGTAATGAGACTCATCCATTTTTTCCGTAACAACAAACGTCTCATCTTTAAATTGCCCTAAGTTTCTCACAGGCAACATCCCGGCTTTATACCAAAGCAAATTATCCCCTGCGCCAATAAAAACCCCTTCTGGTACGAAGTCAACGGTTTTCCAGAAGCCGGGCCAGCCTTCACCCAATATTTTTATTGTGCCTGAAGTGGTTCCATCAGACCTCCACAGATCCCTGACTATTCCATCATGGGAACCTAAAAAATACAGATTGCCATCCGAGAGAACATCTCCTTTAAAAGTTTGGGAAAGCCCAATTTGGGCATTTGGAGTCCCCTCACCAATCTTCTTGAGCAGCGTAAGAGGCTGGGCCAATATGGAACCAGACAAAAATATCAATATGTATGCGATTGAGTTTTTCATTTTCTTATTGCTGAAAACTGCATTTTATGATATCCGCCAATGGTACTACAAATGGGTAATAAAACAGACCATTAGGAAAGCCATTCATTAAAGTGCAATATTAAAATGATTTTACGTAGTTCCGGTTAGCTTGTTTGAAAGGATTTTATATTAATAACATCGCCCGCAGGGCGTTGGGGTTTGCTATTCCCCATCTCTCGGATCGGCGTAGCCAATCCGTAATCCTCCACAAACCGATTTCAGTCTACATCATTGACATTTTTACACGCTGCTTTGACATGGCCTAGCCAAAACTTATTGTAGTAATTCGATTTGGAAAAAACTACAGTTAATAAAGGTGTTGTAAAGCAATCGACCTTATAGAATTAAAATAATTACACTGAATTTATAAATACCCCATATTAACATATAAAATGTCGTCTTTCAGGCATCTTTTTTGGATATTCCTGTATCTGTCGTTATTATATGCTGATAGTATTTACAATTTCAATAGATTCTATCGTTATATAAAAGCGAATTTGTATATTTCTGCCCGTGAAATGGGTCAAAACCTTCCTTTAGGGGTCTTGTCGCTGCAATTCAGCAAGTTACACATTCGCATTTTTTTTAACTAAATTTCTGCTATTCAGGAATCTTTACCGTCTCGTAATTATGACTAAAAGACTAGCTCTTTATCTCTCATTGTTTTTGATTTTTACAGTGAGTTCAGTTCGTGGACAGGATATCCACTTTTCTCAATTCTATATGTCTCCGCTGACGCTTAATCCGGCACTCACCGGGGTAATGAATTGTAATACCCGAATCGTAGGTAATTACCGAAATCAATGGGCTTCCGTACTCGGATCCAGTTCATACAACACGTATAGCGTTTCTTATGACCAGAAGATGCCTGTAGGTCGTTACGACTATTTCGGCTTCGGAGGACTTCTTTGGAGCGATGTTGCCGGCTCACTTGACTTCCAGACACTTACGTTAAAACTTTCAGGTTCGTATGCCAGAAGAGTCGGTGGGGACAGACATAAGTCTAATTATATTGTCCTTGGCGTCGAAGCCGGTGGGTCTCAGCGAAGCATTGACTATACCAATGCACAATGGCCGGTACAAGTAACTGACGGTGTCCACAATCCAAATATTGATCCGGGAGAAGGTAATCTGCCAGAAAATTTCCTCTTTGGTGATGTAGGTGTAGGTTTGTTATGGTTTTCCATTCTGAATAAAAGCTCAAACTTCTATGTCGGAGGCGCCATCAACCACCTAAACCAGGCGAATCTCTCATTTTATCGGGAAGATGGTAAGACCGTAGAAAATTATTATACAAAAACAGTTTTCCACGCTGGTGGTGAGTTTAAAACCGGAAAAGAAATGTCCCTTGTTCCCGGTGCAGTATTCTTTCATCAGGGCCCATCACTGGAGATCAATGCCGGTAACAGTTTCAGATTCAATCTGGATGGTTATGGACAATCCTTTCAGGTGGGCGCATGGATGCGTTTAGCACGCCACTTTGAGAAACCACTCTTGATGGATGCTATCATCCTTTCCACAAGATTTGATTTCTCTAACTGGGGAATTGGATTTAGCTATGACATCAACGTGTCAAGTCTTAATTCAGCCAGTAAAGGAAACGGAGGTTTCGAATTCTCCATGATCTACAATGTCTGTGGTCCTCAACAACGAGGCGTATATTGCCCGAAGTTCTAGGATAATCCAAAAAGCATAATAAAAGTGCAAGCATGAGGTGAATATCACTGCATGCTTGCACTTTTACTTTTATCCATTCGTTATGTAAATGGTAACACTCTGAGCTGTTTCGTTTACTTAGAACCCATAAAAAGTGAACATTACAACATGAAGGGTCTGTGAACTTTAATTACACCACTTCAACCTATTTTTATTGAAACAGTATTCTTGTCACTTTTAGCTTTTCACTCTTAACTTTTCTTGTTAGCTTTATATCACTCCCCTTACTGTCAGGTTATAGTCCCCATGACTATGTATTTTTTAACGACTTTAATTTAACTCAGGGATGTTTGGCAACTCAAATAACGACCAAAAGAACAAATCAAACGGCATCAGTGGCGTCACTACCACCGCAACGAATAGCCTTGTACAGGGAACCAGCATTGAAGGTTCGATCCAGGCCGATATGGATATTCGGATTGATGGCACTTTGTCCGGAAGTCTTCACTGTAAAGGAAAGGTGATCATCGGGCCTACAGGTTCAATCAGCGGAGAAATTACCTGCGAGAATGCAGTCATCGAAGGACGATTTGAAGGTATTCTGATCGTTGGCGATGTTTTGCATGTTAAGGAAACAGCCAACGTGGAAGGCGATGTCTCTACGAATAAACTTGTTGTACAGCCCGGTTCTATTTTTAATGTGAAGTGCAAAATGGGTGCACAGGGTGGCATCAGGAAAATTCATTCCAGTCAGGAAGAGGCCATCGAACTCAGTGCAATCGGTAAGACGAAAGCTGCCATGTCTTAATGGCGAAACCACCGCCATCAAATCAATATCTCAAATACAGCGGCATGGTTTTCCAGCTCTTTATCCTGCTTGGCATAGGTGCATGGCTGGGTCAGTATCTGGATAAAAAGTTAAAAACAACGGATCCATATTTTACCATTCTTTTGATTCTTCTTTTTATGGCAGGCTTTTTTTATAAACTTGTCAAAGACCTTGGACGCAAAGATGAAACCCAGTAAATTTTTATTCGGTTTAGGGTTGACGTGTCTGTTGCAAATCGCACTGACATGGCTTATCATCCAGATGAACGAAGCTGTAGCAATTCATTTAACATTTATAGCCACCGCTATGATAGCTATGATTGTATTCTGCAGTATGATGTATCTTGGCGCAAGAATTATCGCTAAAAGCAAACTCAACAGACTTTTTATTCAACTCATCATGATAGCTGTTTTTTTGAAGATGTTGATTTGTCTGGCTTTAATTGTGGGTTATAAAAACGGTTATTATCCAATAGATGATTCCTTTATTTGGCCATTTCTAATGATATACGTAACCACTACGATCTACGAAGTTATTTTTCTGGAAAAGGTCGGACGAGATAAACAAACAACTGCATCATGAATAAGAATTCCAAACTTGCCGCCGATATTGAGGGTCAACGTTTCGAAATGACCTCTGATCAATGGGAAAACCTGGATTGTATTCAGATCAGTGAAGATACCTATCACCTGATTGAAGATGGAAAAACATATATCATCAAAGTCAGTAAGGCAGATGATGCCGCAAAAAAAATTACCCTTCGAATTGATGGCGAAAATAAATCCGTCACGTTGTTGAACGAACTTGAATTACTTATAGAACGAATGGGGTTAAATGTGGCCAAAAGTAAAAAACTGCGTGTACTAAATGCCCCAATGCCGGGTTTAGTTACCAGTATTAAAGTTGAAGCTGGTCAGGACGTTGAAGAAGGCTCTCCCCTCCTCATCCTGGAAGCCATGAAAATGGAGAATGTAATATCAGCACCACACCATACCCGCATTAAAGAAGTAAAAGTGGACGTGGGTCAGGCGATTGATAAAGGAACAGCGCTGATCGAATTCGACGATGTGTAAGTGAAATCCTTATAATCAAACACCGGCGTTCGTTTAAATCAATGCGCTTCTTAAATCCCTAATAGTTTGCTTCAAAGAATTCTTTGTAATTGGCCAACGACCTGGATTTGATTACTTCCCGGTAATTTTTCTGCGTAATCGGATACACTTCATAGATGGCATTCTTCGGAAGAAAATCATTTGGATTCCGCAGAGCTGTTTCATAATACTCCATTGCCTTCTCTTTCGTGTTAAAGGATCGTACGAGGACCAGCGAGTGGTTTTTACTTGGATCAAACACAAGGCTTGCCATTTTCAGATTATCCAACTGAAAATATTTTTTATGAAATTCAGCGAGGGCAATTTTTGTTTCTGCCAATGTAATTTCATCTTGATTACTTACATAGACCAAGGCAAAATGTAAAGCATTCTCCTCCATCACGAAGTCTGCTGATTCAAGTCCGGATTCACCATAGACTCTGCTGGCACCTGTACTGCCCAGAAGCAATAACATATCTTTTGCTTTTCGCTCTTCGTCACTATTCGGATATCTCGAAATCACATATTTCAATCCGTCTACATAAGCATCCTTCCCAACTTGTGCACCAAGACACATGGCTTTTAATAAATCAAACTTAGCCATGAGGACATTATTGGCACCGAACTTATCATCGAGCATTCGTATTCGGTTCAGGACCTCTTCATAATCTTCTTTTTCAAAAATGGCAAACGTCTCATCATAATATTGATTTAATTTGTCCAATTCAGAAAGTTGCTTTGCCGCAAAATTAGGATCAGAAAGTACTTTGGCAAATCTTGAATTTGGATACTCCGCTATGATCATCGCTTTATACTTCTCTGCTCGCAAATGATCCCCTGCCGAAAGTGAGGACAGATATAATTGATAATAGGTTTCCAACTCCTCTGGCGCATCCGGATATTTCTGTAACAACTCTTCCAGAATATCTATCGAGCTTTGATAGTCTTCAATTCGATCACGGTATAACTGACCTAATAGCAGCATTGCTTTTCTGATTTTCTCATGCGCTACAGTTCTGGCTGAATCTGTCTTAGGTACATCCTTAAAATAGTCTTCGATTTCACTGCCATACAAGCCGATTTGATTTTCGGGAGTAATCGCCACTTCCTCAGCAGTATTGGCATATTCAGCTGCCTTCGAGGCAACTCGCCAGTAGTCTGTCAGCGGAATATCTCCCCATGCCCGGTCAAAATCCCTTTTTACTTTTTTAATATTCTTTTGATCAAATGCCCAAAAGACTGTTTTTGGTCCACTGCTTGTTCCTTTTGCCGTTGGCAGGCTTTGCCCCGGCATGACTGATGTCCCCCCCGGAGAAAATTTATTACTGGACGATTTAGTGGCTAATTGGGCGGCTGCTTCTTCAGCTTCTCGCTGACGCTGAATCTTCATCGCTACTGCCACTTGCTTAAGTTCTTTCTCTGAAAGGAAGGAAAGGCGCAACAGACTGTCCTGCAAAGCAATTATATTCAGATTGAAGGCAATATCCACCAGATTCTCAGAAAACTTTTTGACTTCTTTATAGCGCGGATCTTTAGTCTTCATGACTGCCAGACATGATTTGAAAGCACCTTCTGCTTCTACGTATTGCAGTTGCTTCATATACAGTTTAGCCAGCATATACTGACTCTCTACTTCCTGGTATTGATCAGTGCCTACATTAGCTACGCTTTTCTCCAAATGCGAAATGGCCAGTGGTATATCATTTGCTGTCACCGCCAATTCAGCCATAAGAAAGTAGATTCGACCCAGGTAATCCACATTTTTATCGTCTTTAAGCATTTTCTGAAGATCAGCGTTTGCCTGTTCGCTTGTCAACGTATGGCTTAGTACTGATGACCGTATGATTGCCAACTGCGTATTGAGAATCATATCGTAATTGTTGCTAAAGCTGAGTGCTTTCTCGTAATACAAAGTGGCATCTTCTATGTTGCCGTCGCGATAATATAATTGGGCGATGATATAACTATACCGGGCTTTAAGTTTTTTATCTCCTGCTCTTTCTATAGCCTGCTCTAAAAATGGAATGACCTGTGGGTAATTGCCCCGCTTCATGTGATAATAAGCGCGGGCCACCGGCAATCCTTCATAAACTCTAGGAGGCAAAATATCATCCTCCTCCAATCGTCTGAATTGGTAATCCGCGGAGGTCCAGTTTTCTCGCTCAATATAAGTTTTGGCCATCCACAAAATCGCTTCATCATACGCCGAAGCCCGTAAGAAAAAATTTGCTTGCTCTCCTTCTGCTTTTGCTTTCTCTTTTAATTCGCGTTTAGTAGCCTCATACTTTTTGATATCTTTTGTCTTGATCGTAGTCGTTCCATCTGCTGCCTTAGCTGTACCCGGACGAATAAGGTCATCTGTTGGCAGACCCTTCTTTTTGCGTTTACGAAGTTCCTTATTATACTTCTTTCGTTCTTTCTCAGCCTTTTTACGAATTTTCTGAAGTTCCTTTTGTCGTTTATTGGCTTCCTTAGCTTCCGAGGAGGATTTACCACTTTGAGATTTTTTCTTTTTGCGCTGAAATTTCGTGGACGTTCGCTTCCCGGTTGGCAAGAATTCATCCATATAAAATTCGAAGGCATTTTCAGCCGCTTCATAGTCCTTTTTGAGATATAAGGACTTTCCGATCAGCAGATAACAATCATCTACCCAATCGCTGTACTCATGAAGCGTCACTACGACAGAGACCTTCTTTATGGCTTCGTCAAGATCAGCTTTTACAGCATCCGCATTTTCAACTGCGGCATACTCATAAATAGGGAGAATTTCGTTGTAATTGTCCTGATATTGATCCTCGAGCGTAGCAATACTCTGATCGACCAATTCGTTGGCATTAAACCAGCCATTAAACCGGGAAGTCATGTTCTGATAGTATTGTCCTACTTTTGACTGGTCATTTCGGCTTTTCTTCGTTACACAACTACTCAGAAAACCCAGGGCCAGGATGATCAAAAAGAAGTTTTTCACGTTTATCCGATATAGAAGGCTGTTTGATTTCAATATGAAATGGAATTTCCTTAAAGGTTGAAGTATATTTAACTGATTCTGGTGCAAATTTATTTTAAAAATTCAGTATCCATCCCCTTATCATGATTGAGCAGGTTAAATCCCGCAAGCGCAATTGGCATACATACTACAGATTGGTTCTTCGAAAGGATGAAACCCTTGAGCAGGTTGCCTCTTACAAACTTACGCTGCTTAACATATACATACTACTTTCCTCCGTTGTCATCGTAGTAATGGCTCTAATGGTGGTGGTTATTTTTTTCACGCCATTAAAACGTTTGGTGCCAGGCTATGCGGAGCCTTCACAACATCCGGATTATATCCGATTAAGTAAAAAAATGGCTGCCCTGGAAACCGAAATGGAAAGTTACAGGCTTTATTATCAGCATTTTAGCCAACTTACAAGACTTCCAGACAGCATAGAGGTACCTAATGCAAACTACACAACAACTTCTGAAATAGCTAAGACAGACCTATCTGCCTTTCCAGATGAACCCGTTGAAAATAATGAACCCAAACGCTCCCCCAGAGCCATGAATGTAAGTTCTGGCTCTACCTCTTCTTCTGTGCTTAAACTGGCTGACTTCAGATACCTGATGCCTCCCATATCCGGGGTGGTCAGCAGTCGTTTTGATGCCGAATCCGGTCATTTTGGGGTAGATATACTAGCTCCGCATGATACTCCGGTAAAAGCTATTTGGGATGGGCATGTCATCACCGCTGATTGGACGCTGGAAACTGGCTATACCATTGGTATTCAGCACAGTAACGATATGGTTTCCTTTTATAAGCACAATGCGTCCCTCCTAAAAAGGAGTGGTGCATTTGTTCGCGCTGGAGAAGCAATAGCTATCATCGGCAATACCGGAAAGATGACTTCCGGACCCCACCTCCATTTTGAACTATGGTTATCCGGAAAGCCGGTTGATCCAACCAATTACATTGATTTTTAATGTTTTGTATCTCTAAAATCCCTAATTTTAAAGTTGGTCGCTAATTTAAATATCCTTTTAAGGGAGCCTGCTAAGGTATTTTTGGCGCACTGTTTGCTTGCTTATACATAATCATGAAGGAAAATGGCATATTAAAACCACTCTTTGATGCAAATGGAGAGGCGCTCAGCCCCTTGTTGCCCAAAGAAGTCAAGAATTATCTGATCGACATCGATGGCACCATCTGTGACGACATTCCTAATGAAGAACCGGAGAGAATGGTCACTGCGAAGGTTTACCCTGATGCTCTTGCCGTCATCAATACCTGGTTTGATGAAGGGCATATTATCACTTTTTTTACTTCCCGTACACAGGAGCATTTTGTCATAACGACCGAGTGGCTCAATAAAAATGGATTTAAATATCATGGGCTATTAGTGGGAAAACCAAGAGGTGGAAATTACCATTGGATCGACAACCATATCGTCAAAGCTACCAGGTTCAAAGGAAAGTTTACCAATTTCGTCAAACAGCACAAAGAAATTGAGGTTTTTGAAAGATAAATAGAAATCCTTCGCTTGGTTACCTCCCCATTAGATCCTCTATAGCCGTTTCAATTTTCAAAAAACTGAATTGATACCCTGACTCGATCAGTCGCTTCGGGTAGCCCTGACAACTATCCATTAACATGTAATGCATTTCACCAAGCATGAGGGACAACACCATGCCAGGCACAGGCACAATCAATCTATTAGGTTTATACGCTTTGCTAATCAGGGAGGTAATCCTTTTGTTTGTCACCGGAAACGGAGCAGTTGCCAGATAGACACCCTTCATTTCCTGATGCGTTATCGCATGAAGAAAAATATTGGCGACATCCTCAAGGTGAATCCACGACCACACTTGATGGCCTTTACCGAAATACCCTAAAAAGCCAAACGGAGCAGTTTGGATCATTTCTTTCATTGCTCCACCCTGCCGACTAAGTACCAGACCAATGCGCACAATGATTGTTCTGATGCCAAGTTGTTCGATGCGGCGATGGCCTTCTTCCCATGCCTGAGCAGTTTTTGCTAACCAATCCTCTTCAGGTTCAATAATCGTATTTTCATCCACGGTTTCATTTTCCCGGTTTCCGTAAATTCCTATGGCAGAAGCACCGATATAAACCTCTGTTTTCAAGCGTCCGTCCGCCAGATATTTTTCGATCGTCGCAGCACTTTGCCTTCGACTTTCGATAATTAACTTCTTTCGCCTTTTTGTCCACCTTCCTCCGGCGATGGATGCCCCTGCCAGATTGATGATGGCATCACAAGTGAGGGGTTGCTCAAGAGAAATATGAAGATTGTCAGGATCCCATTGGATGAGCCCGTCTCCTGCTGAGCGACTGATCAAAAGAACATTCCATCCTTGATTTCTTGCCTCCATGGCTATAGCACTTCCTATAAGACCGGTGCCACCTGCTATTAATAGTCTCTTTTGCATCATTTATACAACATCATTACGGGCGCTTAGTTAACCAAACCGGGCAGAAATATATTGGTTATATATCGAGACAGGCATAAGGACCATTAATTAATTGAATGCATGGTTATCTTTGATACATGTTCAAGAATCTTACCTCTACCCAAATTGCATTTTGCCTTTTACTCACCTTAGGCTTGTTTAGCTGTAAAAGCACAACTGATGTTTCCTCCAATGATGTGACCATCAGACTGCCGAATGAACCGGAAAGTTTGCATCCGATTTTTTCAAAAAGCATCTATGCCACCCAGATTGAAAGTCTTATTCTTTTGCCTATTGCAGAGTATGATCCTTTCTCGATGCAGTTGTCTCCAATATTAATTACTTCGATCCCCAGCGGAGAGGAAATTAGTGAAGGAAAACATGCCGGAGGGAAGTTGTTTCATCTTGAATTTCGGCCTGAGGCTGAATGGTCAGACGGCACTCCGGTAACAGGAGAAGATTACCTTTTCACTTTTAAATCAGTATTCAATCCCTATGTCAATGCTGAAGCATGGAAAAATTTCATGTCTTATATCAATGAGATTGAAATTGATATTGCTGACCCTAAAAAAGTATCCGTTTACTTGGATAGCACTTACAGTCTGGAATTGGAATCGATCACCAACTGGAATCTATATCCTGCCCATGTCTATGATCCTGAAAAGCTGATGTCATCTTTTACGCTGGAGGAATTGAGGGATCCGACGATTACATGGACGGCAGCGCAAGACAGTGTATTAAAACGATTTGCTACGTTGTATGAATCACCGGAATATTTTCGAGAAAACGTTTCCGGTTCAGGAGCATATGCACTGGATCAATGGATGACGGGGGAATTTATTCGATTGAAGCGAAAACAAAACTGGTGGGGTGATAAGATCAATGACCCACCCCTTCTATTGCAAGCTTATCCTTCTTCCATTACGTACAGGATTATTCTTGATGAAGCTGCTGCAGAAGCGGCTATCAAAAATGGTGAAATTGATTTAATGGCCGATATCAATGCCTCCGCTTTTAATCGTTTGCGCAATAACCCCGAGTGGAAAGACAAACTCAACTTTGATACCCCGGCACTCATGCAGGTGAATTACATTGAAATAAATCATCGCAATCCTATTCTTGCTGATGTACGTGTCAGAAAGGCTTTGGCCTATGCCATAGATTACGATGGAATCCTGAAAAATGTCATGGAAGGTTTGGCTACGCGTGCAACCAGCCCGATACATCCGGACAAAAGTTATTACAATGCTGCCTTAGAACCAATCAATCGCGATATCCAAAAATCACTTGACCTGTTGAAAGAAGCAGGATGGGAAGACACAAATAATAATGGTACACCTGATAAAATAATTAATGGAAAATCAGAGGAGCTTCATTTAGAAATTAAAGTCACCAATAAAGCAGAAGGCATGGCAATTTCGAATATCATTAAAGAAAATGCCAAGGAAGCCGGTTTTGATATTGCTTTGGTCATCGTTGATCCAAGTCAGATACAACAGGATGTACGACAAAGAAATTTTGACTTACTCACCATTCGAATTCGCGCATTTCCCTATGTGGATGATCCATACTCGGTATGGCATTCAGACAATGACAAACAAGGTGGTGGAAACCGGAGTGGTTTTGTTTCTGCGGCATTGGATGAACAGATTGAAAAAATACGCAGCACAGATGATCCGGCCATTCAGGATGCAGCACTCAAAAAATTTCAGGAGATCATCTATCAAGAGCAGGCCGGTATCTTTTTATACACACCACTTGAACGAATTGTGTCCTCGAAGCGAATACAATTTAAACCCTCCGCTCGTCGACCCGGATATTTTGAAAATCTGATCAAGCCTGCCGGATAACAATGCCATTCTATGATCAAATCCTTACTTAAGCGCTTTGTTCATGCCTTCTTTCTATTAGGGGTTATCTCCGTGATTGGGTTTGGCTTGAGTAAATTAGTACCGGGGGATGAGATTTTAGACTATCTCAGCATTGATGACCCTAGGTATTCTGCTTCTGCCAATGCACTCGAACAACGAGAAGCATATGCCGCAGTTGCTGCTAAGCGTGGTCTGAATAAGCCATTATTTTATTTTACAGTTTCTCCCGGGTATTTTCCTGACTCCCTGTTTTCTATTGTTCCGGCAAGTGATCGAGCATCGGTGTCGTCATGGATTAAGCAGAGTAAACAGAAAGAGGCCGCCATGATTTTCTATCACGATCTAAGGAACGGCTTAGCATTCGTTTGCCCTGAAACAGCGTCTTCCCGGATTGCTGATCAATGTTGTCAGGGGATAAGTGAAATTATGGGACAGAAGGATTTGTTTTCTGTCCATCACAGATTCATCAAACTTCAAAACGAAATTGAAAATGATTCGCTGCTAACCAATCAATATGTGAACTTGATGGCTGTCTATAAGGAAGATATTGAGGCATTGATAAAACCGTCCAATGGACTGTCCATTGCCATGTGGTTCCCTTCCTTTTACTGGTATGGCACAGACAATCAATACCATCAGTGGATTACCGGATTGATTTCTTTTGAACCGCTTACTTCATTGATTGATGGCAGAAATGCATGGACAAAAATTTTTGAGGCTTTAAAATGGACTTTGCTGTTAAATGGATGGGCTTTCATGCTGGCCATTGTACTTGGCATGGCCATTGGATTGTGGGCGGGTACGCATGATGGCGAAAGACTTGAAAAACTGATCAACGTTTTTCTATTTGCTCTTTTTGCATTGCCCTCCTTTTGGCTGGCGACCTTATTGATTTATTTTCTTTCCTCCGGCGAATGGTTTTCGACCTTCCCAAGTGGTGGACTTGGGCCCTATCATTCAGCAGGAAATATTCTTGACAGATGGCGTATTCTAATGACGCATTTGACATTACCGGTGTTATGTCTTGCACTGGGATCGCTGGCCTATGTTTCGAGACAAATGAAACAATCTGTCATGCATCAACTGATCCAGCCTTATGTATTCTCACTTCGAACACAAGGGGTTTCTGAAAAAACAATTTTGCGAAAGCATGTTTTCAAAAATGCTTTATTCCCTATGATAACATTAATCGGGGGGGCTTTGCCGGCATTACTTTCAGGATCATTGATTGTTGAAGTCATATTCAGCATTCCCGGGATGGGACGGTTACTCTTTAGTAGTTTGATGGCACGTGACTGGCCCGTAGTCTTTCCAATTCTCATGATGGTGGCTACGATTACTGTTTTTGCGTATATCCTAACGGACATTGTCTATAAGTGGGCTGATCCGAGGGTGAAAACACTTGGGTCATGAAGCGAATTAAACATGTGTTTACTTCTCTTCCCGGATGGAACTCTTTGATGGCAGTTCGTATTGCATGGATATTTTTATTCCTTATTGCTTTCCTGGCGTTATTCGGGCCACTGATTTCAAATGAGAAACCATACTACTGTCAACTTGATGGAAAACATTATTTTCCATTATTTACTAGGGTATCTGAATCCGGATTATCTGCGGCACATCCTAACCACTCTCCGGTGACCTGGCGAAATACCTCATTTGAATCGATATGGCGCGCGCCGGTCCCTTTTAGTCATCAAACCATAGATCTAAAAGCAGAACCGTATTTGAGTCCTTTGCATGGTCATTCAGGAGAAAAAAGATTTCGCCATTGGTTGGGCACCGATGTATTGGGAAGAGATGTATTGGCTGGAATGATTCGGGGGTGCAGAGTTAGTCTATTAATAGGTCTGGGCTCTATGCTGATTGCTTTATTGATTGGTATTCCTGTGGGATCAGCGGCGGCTTATTGGGGTGATAAAAGTTGGCGGATCACTACCAAACAATTTCTTTTGGTAGGTGCTACGTCTGTATTGGTTTTTCTAATCTGGTTTACACCATTTTCAGCTTCCGTCAAAATTCTGATAACAGTGATGCTTATCACCGGTTTATATTTTCTTATCAGAAAACGTAGTCCCGATAGCCGACTGCGCATCTCGATCCCGCTTGACCAATTGACGCTGGGGGTCATTAGTATCATTGATGGATTTCCCGGGATATTTCTAATTCTGATTTTAGTGGCCATCATTCCATCAAAAGGATGGATGGTGGTGATGTTGACTATTGCACTATTGCGGTGGCCATCGATGGCAAGATATATGCGTGCAGAAGTTTATAAAATGCGTGAGACTAATTACATCAAGGCTGCGCAGGTATC
Source organism: Bacteroidota bacterium (assembly GCA_024642665.1). Taxonomy (GTDB): domain Bacteria; phylum Bacteroidota; class Bacteroidia; order Chitinophagales; family Saprospiraceae; genus Opimibacter. The sequence continues at coordinate 54,192 of JAHEAR010000019.1, read as the reverse complement.
AAATATTTCTGCTCGTCGTATCTTAAGAAAGCATATTATCCCATATGCTTTCAGGCCGGTGATGATCACATTTATATTTGGGGTATCCTCAGCAATACTGACAGAGTCATCGCTTTCTTTTTTGGGGATTGGCTTGCCGACGGAAGAAATAAACTGGGGAAGGTTGTTGGCCCAATCGAGAAATAATTTTGATGCCTGGTGGTTGGTGGTGTTTCCCGGTTGCGCTATTTTCTTTACGCTACTATCGTTATATACGATTGGTAATGCATGGCAAAAAGAGCAGTTACATATTCGAGCGAAAGTGGATGCTTAATTTTTATGTTTGACCTTACTCTTCTTTGTATAGGGTCCTTTTTTCTTCTTGTAATGTTTTTTGGAGGGCAGTAATCCGGAATTGGCTTTTGTAGCTTTATATTCCCCCTGTTTATTGGTTTTGGTCTGTGCAGAGTCTGCGGGACAGCCGGATTTGCGGCTGCAGGCCGGTGTGGAAATGACTAAAAATGCAATAAAAAATAGGCCCAATATGTTCTTCATCGGCCAAAAATAGGTGTTTTAGGGCATCAAAATCACTAAAAGTCAATAAAATAAGGCATTTCAAGCGTTTTTTATTATATAAAGCTTGTTTTTAATATATCCGCGACATACATTTACCTCCGAATTCATATTTTATTTAACATTAATAAGCTGAAAATGAACAAAGGCGATTTAATTGATGCAATTGCTAAAGGATCTGATCTTACAAAGGCAGATGCTGGCAGAGCTCTGGATGCTACTCTTGAGGCAATTTCTAAGACGCTAAAGAAAGGCGACAAAGTGACTCTTCCTGGTTTTGGTACTTTCTCTGTTACGAAACGTGCTGCTCGTATGGGTCGCAACCCGGCAACAGGTGAGACAATCAAAATTAAAGCGAAGAAAACACCAAAATTCAAAGCAGGTACTAAATTGGTTGATGCCGTTAAGTAATCCTGTTTTTAAACTTTGATGTTTGATTTAGCAAAAGCTTAATCAAAACTGGAGAAGGCATTCTGTTGTAGATTGCCTTCTTCTTTTTAATTTTCTACGAAGCCAACCAACCCTCCCATGCCTGATCAACAGGAACTCAAAAAGATCGCCAGCCAGGTAAGGCGCGATATCGTCCGTATGGTACACCAATGTCAAAGTGGCCACCCGGGTGGATCATTAGGCTGCACAGATTTTTTAGTAGCACTTTATTTCAAAGTCTTGCACCACAAACTTCCATTTTCGATGGAAGGAAAAGGCGAGGATATGTTTTTCCTCTCCAATGGTCACATCTCTCCTGTATGGTATAGTGTGCTCGCGCGATCCGGATACTTTCCGGTAGACGAACTATCCACCTTCAGAAAACTAAATTCAAGACTGCAAGGACATCCAACGACACACGAAGGATTGCCAGGTGTGCGTGTAGCCTCCGGTTCGCTGGGACAGGGTCTTTCTGTTGCCATCGGAGCGGCGCTTGCAAAAAAAATGGACAAGGATCCAAATACAGTTTATGTACTCACCGGCGATGGCGAATTACAGGAAGGACAAGTATGGGAAGCCATGATGTCTGCTACGCACCTTAAAGTGGACAATATCATTGTCACGGTAGACAGAAATGGTCAACAGATAGATGGACCTACTAAAGAGGTTATGTCACTCGGTGATCTTGAGGCTAAATGGAAAGCATTCGGCTGGATTGTTCTCCAGATGAATGGCAATAAAATGGACGATGTCCTTGATACGCTCACGCAGGCAAAAGGGTTTAGTGGTAAAGGACAACCTGTCGTTATCCTCATGAAAACAGATATGGGCTACGGCGTTGATTTCATGATGGGTAGTCATAAGTGGCACGGCATCGCACCTAATGACGAACAACTCGCGGATGCACTGGGGCAGCTGGAGGAGACGCTGGGAGATTATTGAAAGGCGTAGAGCGTAGAGCGTAGAGCGAAGGGAAATTACGAATTATGAAATATTGGACGCGAGACTACAAGGCGGGAGGCAGGAAGCGAAGAGCAAATCACTCATCACCCATCACTAAATCACTAAATCACTAAATCACTAAATCACTAAATAAATCATGCTCACAGATTTTCAAATCACAGGGAAAAAAGCCACCAGAGATGGTTTCGGGGACGGACTACTGGCAGTAGGCCAGCAACACAACAATGTCGTTGCGCTCTGTGCGGATCTTATCGGATCATTGAAAATGAACGCCTTCATGGATGCCTTTCCTGATCGCTTTATTCAGACAGGAATTGCAGAAGCTAATATGATGGGTATGGCTGCCGGTCTGGCCACCGCCGGTAAGATTCCTTATACAGGCACCTTTGCCAATTTCTCTACCGGACGAGTCTATGATCAAATCAGACAATCGATCGCCTACTCAGGTAAAAATGTAAAAATCTGCGCATCACATGCAGGACTTACACTTGGAGAAGATGGTGCTACGCATCAAATCCTAGAAGATATAGGCCTGATGAAAATGCTACCGGGTATGACCGTCATCAATCCTTGTGACTACAATCAAACCAAAGCCGCTACCATCGCCATCGCCGAACATCAGGGACCTGTGTATCTGCGTTTTGGTCGTCCCTCCTGGCCAATCTTTATGTCTGATCATAAACCCTTCGTGATCGGGAAAGGAATTATGATGCAGGAAGGAACGGATGTAACCATCGTTGCTACAGGACATCTTGTAGCCTATGCAATGGAAGCTGTTAATACATTAAAAGAACAAGGCATCTCCGCTGAACTTATAAACATCCACACCATCAAACCATTGGACGAAGAGATTATTCTGGACTCTATCGCCAAAACAAAATGTATCGTCTCTGCAGAAGAACATCAGCGCAATGGTGGACTTGGTGATAGTATCGCGCAACTGCTCGCACGCAAAAATCCAACACCACAGGAATACGTTGCCGTCAATGATAGCTTCGGAGAAAGCGGAAAGCCTGACCAATTATTGCTCAAGTATGGTTTAGGCCCGGAAAATATTGTGGAGGCTGCGAAAAATGTTTTGTCTAGAAAAGCATAGGGCGAAACGTAAATTAAAAATTACGAATCACAAAAAAGCTTTTCTCCCAAATTCACTGCAGTCGAAACCCTAAAATTCAACTTCTATTACCTCACGGGAACTTTGTTTTCATAATACAGCAGTTACGAAGCTATTTTTCAAAATGCAAAAGGAGTAAGGCTTAAATTCCCGCATTAAATCTTTTAAGTCAAAACACTATTGCGCGATCGAGAAGATGATAATAGGCGTTTACTTTTCACGTTTACTTATTCATATTTCACTTAATATTTTAGCCTCTTTCGTTTTATTACCTTTGCCCTCCTAAATACAAAAACAATGAGCTCAAATAATACACAAGGCTTTGGCACAAAAGCAGTTCACGCCGGCGTAACCCCCGATCCATCATCAGGTGCCATCATGACCCCGATCTTCCAAACCTCCACCTACGTGCAGGATGCTCCCGGTGTACATAAAGGCTACGAATATGCAAGAACACAAAATCCTACGCGTGATGCTCTGCAAGCCAGCCTCGCTGCCCTCGAAGGCGGAACAGATGCCGCTTGCTTCAGCAGCGGACTAGCCGCCATGGATGCCATCATCAAAACCCTGAAATCAGGGGATGAAGTGCTGTGCGGTAATGACCTCTACGGAGGCTCCTACCGACTACTGGTAGCCGTCTATGGACCATTAGGGATCAAAAGCCGCTATATCAATATGACCGATATTGAACTAGTTAAAAAATCTATTCGCCCGGAGACCAAATTGATCTGGCTCGAGACTCCAACCAATCCAACACTACAAATCACAGACATCAAGGCTGTTTGCGATATCGCTCGCGAACTCGGCATCCCCGTTTGTGTAGATAATACCTTCGCATCACCCTACTTACAAAACCCATTGTCGATGGGTGCCACTTTAGTACATCACTCGATCACAAAATATATCGCCGGACACAGCGATGTCGTCATGGGCGGTGTCATCACTTCCGACAAAAAATACGCAGAGAAATTGAAGTTTATTCAAAATGCAAGCGGCGCTGTTCCCGGCCCTCAGGATTGCTTTCTCGTGCTTCGAGGAATAAAAACCCTTCATGTCCGCATGGACCGCGCTTGTGAAAACGCTATGAAACTCGCCGAATACCTCGAACAACACCCAAAAGTTGGTAAGGTCATGTACCCGGGACTGAATTCTCACCCACAACACGAACTTGCCAAAACCCAAATGAAAAACTTCGGTGGCATGATCTCCTTCGACCTTAAAGACGACAGTATCGAAGCCGCCAACAAAGTATTGAGCGGAACGAAACTCTTCTCTCTCGCCGAATCACTTGGTGGTGTAGAATCACTGATTGGACATCCGGCTTCCATGACACACGCTTCTATTCCACGAGAGCAGAGGCTCGCATCGGGTTTGACAGATTCGCTTATTCGACTGAGCGTAGGCATAGAAAGCGCAGAAGACCTGATTGCCGACTTAGAAGAAGCACTTTCATAGATAAGAAAAGGGCGGAAAGGCTGAAAGGCGGAAGGGCGCAAGGGCAGAAAACTTTTAAGCTGATAAAAATAATTACTGGTTTTGGGTCACGTTCTATTGCTTAAAGACACTATTAAGCATGGGAAGTAATCTACACTCATTTGAAGATTTGCGCATTTGGCGAGATGGAATGAACTTGTGCAATGAGATTTACACCAATCTCAAATTTTGCAAAGATTATAGTTTAAGAGATCAAATGCAGCGTAGCGCAGTTTCTATTCCATCTAACATTGCAGAAGGGTTTGAATTGCATACAAATAAAGCCTTCATTAGACATTTGTGCATTTCAAAGGCTTCAGGAGGTGAATTACGAACACAACTTTTCATCGCCGTTCAACAAGGATACATTGACAAAGTTATTGGAGCGAAGCTCATTGAAAGTGCAGCTAAACTTAATCGAATGATTTCATCCTTTATTGCATCAAGAAAAGGAAAAGAAAGAAGTGCATAAATTGACTTTCCGCCCTTCTGCCTAACTCCGTTTATCCTTAACCGTTCACCTTATTTGAGCCATTGTCTAAAGACTATTCATATACCTCCAATCCGATAAACGCCTGGATGCTGGCCGATCGCCCCCGCGAAAAGCTGATGGAGCACGGTTCCCGGTCGCTGTCAGAGGCCGAACTCATCGCCATCCTCATGCGCATCGGTACACGAAATAAATCGGCACTGGATATGGCAAAGGAGTTACTTGCAAAGCATGATAATAGTCTGGCAGCTATTTCTAAACTATCGGTACATGAGCTGATGCAGATAAAGGGGATTGGCGAGGCAAAAGCGGTGACGATCACGGCAGCTCTGGAATTAGGACGTCGGAGAATGACAGAAAGTGCCCTTAAAAAGAGTCAGATTGGCTCCAGTCTGGACGCTTATGATCTCCTACATCCAAGAATGCGCGATCTGACACAGGAGGCTTTTTGGATTATCCTGCTGGATCGGCGATCAAAAGTAATTTCGCTTGAAGAAATACATGTAGGTGGTATGTCTGCTATGGTCGTAGACCCAAAGATTATCTTCCAGAAAGCACTGGAGCGTAAGGCGTCTGCGATCATTCTGTCGCACAACCACCCCTCCGGGACACCCTCTCCGTCTATAGAGGATATTCGTTTGACGGAAAAGATTAATTCGGCAGGAAATTTTATCGATATTAAAATTCTGGACCACATTATCATCGGTGAAGGGACTTATTATAGCTTTGCAGATGAAGGAAAAATGTAATTCAGACAACAAATACCCCCGTTTTGGTATTTATTGTACTTATCGACTAAACGATTGACACCACTTTGAGTCAGGATCCATCCGAAGACAAACAATCCCTTGACTGGACATTATTGGTCCGGTTATTCAAACTAGCCTTGCCCTACCGCAAACTGCTTTCCTTTAGCATCATACTTGCTGTTGTGCTGGCACCGCTGTCTACCTTACAGCCTTACCTGATCAATGTCATCGTTGACAAATATATCATCCTGCCAAATCCAGATGGACTGATTAAGATGTGTTTGCTGTTTGCAGGGGTGCTTTTGCTCACCGGCATCCTGCAATACACCTTTATATTTCTCACCAATCTGCTGGGCCATTCAGTGATCAAAGATCTGCGGGTCAGTGTATTTAATAAAATCACCAGCTTGCGCATTTCCTATTTCGATAAGACACCGATAGGAAATCTCACGACTCGAAACATCAATGACATCGAAACGATCAAGACGGTATTCTCTGAAGGAGTGATTACCATCGCTGCGGACTTGCTAAGTATTGTTGTCGTCATTGCTGTTATGTTTTATACCAGTCCACGGCTTACACTTATTTGCCTGATGACCATTCCGCTGATTATGGTGGCCACCTGGATCTTTAAGCAGAAAGTAAAAGTCTCCTATCAGAAAGTACGTGTTCAAATTTCTCGACTGAATGCATTTCTGCAGGAACGCATCACCGGTATGTCCGTCGTGCAGATATTCAATGCAGAAGATCAGGAACGGGAAAAATTTAAAATTATCAACAGAGAGTATACTCAAGCCAATTTGAATGCGATACTCTATTATGCGATCTTCTTTCCGGTAGTTGAAATTATTGCGGCTATTGCGCTGGGCCTAATGGTTTGGTGGGGAGCGCAAAATGTGATTGGCGGTTCGGTGACGATGGGTGCGCTCATCGCATTTCCGGTGTATGTCAATATGTTGTTTCGCCCGATGCGTTTTCTGGCCGACAAGTTTAATACCCTTCAGATGGCCATGGTAGCCGGAGATCGGATATTTAATATTCTGGATAGTAATGAAACCACCAAAGAATCACCAACGGCGACGATTTCTGATGCTCCTTTCCGTGGGGTAGTAGAATTTGATCAGGTATATTTTGCGTATGATGGAAAGAATGATGTACTGAAAGATGTTTCATTAAAAATTCCTGCCGGTGAAACCTTAGCGATCGTGGGAAGTACCGGCTCAGGAAAATCGACCATCATCAACCTGCTCAATCGTTTTTACGATATTCAAAAAGGAAGTATACATATCGATGGCAAAGAGATACGGGATTACCAATTGGAAGATTTGCGTAGTAAAATTGCTATTGTCTTGCAGGATGTTTTTTTATTCTCAGGCAGTGTCTGGGAAAATATTTCTTTACGCAATCCGGATATCACACGGGAGAAGATGCTTGAATCCTCGAAGATCATTGGTGCACATCCTTTTATTGAGGCACTACCCGGTGGCTATGATTACATGATTGCGGAAAGAGGAGGCAATCTTTCTATGGGGCAACGTCAATTAATTTCGTTTGTTCGTGCTTTAGTGTATGACCCTGAGATCCTCATCCTTGATGAAGCTACATCGTCGATCGATACTGAAACAGAAAGTATCATTCAGTATGCTATTGAAAAACTTATTGAAAAACGTACTTCTATCATTATTGCTCATCGTCTCACGACTATCCGACATGCAGACCGCATCATCGTCCTCGAAAAAGGCAAGGTCGTAGAATCAGGTTCCCACGACGAACTACTTAGCATCGACCACGGAAAGTATAAGCGACTTCATGATATGCAGTTTCAGGTAATTGCCGGGCTGGAGGCTTAGGGCAGGGAGCATGGAGCATGGGGCATGGGGCATGGGGCGAAGAGCGAAGAGCGAAGAGCAGGGAGCAGGGAGCGAAGAGCAGGGAGCGAAGAGCAGGGAGCATGGGGCGAAGAGCGAAGAGCGAAGAGCAAAGAGCAAAATAAAAATTACGATCCCGATCGATCGGGAGAATTTCAAATTTCGACAGAGTGAGCGACAAATAGGAAGACAAGAGGCATTGATCCTAACTCACCCAATCACTCAATCACTCAATCACTCAATCACTCAATAAACAAATCCTCCCGAAAGGAGTTATATTAGTTGAACAAATAACGAGTTAAAATAAATGAGTCAAGGTTTTAATATCAGATTTAACGGCATTATAGGGTTCGCCTTTATGGTGATGATTTTTGTGGGTTTGTTTTTTCTGGCGAAAGGCGTATTTACAGTCTTATCCTGGGTGGCACCGGTACTGATCATCGGTGCACTGATCATCAATTACAGGACTGTCCTCAACTTCATCAAATACATGTGGGCACTGCTGAAGCGAAATCCGCTTGGTGGCATTCTTGGCATAGTGCTTAGTGTCATTGGCTTTCCGATTCTTAGCGGTTTCTTATTTGGAAAAGCGATCTTGGACAGAAAGGTCAAAAAAATATCTCAGGAGTATCAAACCAGAAAAGAAGGTGAGTTTGTCGAATTTGAAGAAGTCATCCGGGATGATTTTGATACTGAACTGCATCTTCCGCCCATTCAAAAAGCCCCACAACCCAAAGACGATAACGAATACAAAGACCTCTTTTAATGCAGACTAATTCATCCTTTTGATGTTAGTCGTCTGGATCGCCTGGGTTTTTGCTCTTCTCTATACCTGCCTGCAAGGTTATTATCTTTATTACTGGATCAAAACACCTGTTTTCCAATCTACTTCAGATAATCCCGTAGACATTGGTACCTCAATCGTAATCGTTGCCCGCAATGAATCTAACAACATTCAGGCATGCCTTAAATCTATTCTGAAGCAAACTATTTCAAAGGATCGTTTTGAAATCATCATCATCGATGATCATTCCACCGATGACACCCTGAACAAAATCCGTGAAATAACCAGCCAACAAATTCAATGCTATCGGCTGAAAGATTACCCGGAATATATCTACGAACCTGCCTATAAAAAATCAGGTATAACCCTGGCCGTTGACAAGGCTAGATTCGAAACCATCATTGTTACGGATGCAGATTGCATACATGGCGAGAACTGGCTGAACACTACCCTGGAAGCATTTATTAAAAGCAATAGTGTTTTTCAAACCGGCCCGGTAATACTTTCCGGAAGTGATACGCTGATGGAAAAAATGCAGGAAGCAGAGCAGCTCACCCTGATGTTGATTTCTGCCTCCGGGATAAGATCCGGGTTGCACGATATCGCCAGCGGTGCAAACATGATTTTCTCAAAAGCTGTGTTCAAAAAAGTGAAAGGTTACGAAGGCAATTATCATTATGCTTCGGGTGATGATATGTTTCTGATAGAAAAAATGAGGACAGCCTATCCAGATCAGATTTCCTTTCTAAAATCTGCAAAAGCATCTGTTTACACACAAGGAAAAAAATCCTGGGATAGCTTGATTGCACAACGCCTTCGATGGGCAGGAAAAAATAAAGGGCTAAAAAGTCAGGTGATCAAAAACCTTTGGAGTTTTGTTGGATTATATCACTTATTACTTGTGGTGACTTTTTCTACCGCGGTACTCGCCCTGACACCGTGGAAGCCCTTTCTGATTCTATTGATCGTCAAATGGCTTGCAGACTATTTTATCATTAATAATGCTGCTACTTTTTTCAAACGCACGGATCTCATCCGTTTGATTATCACACTCCAGATTTTATATTTCTATTATATCCTGCGGCTTTCGCTGGCGATGCTTTTGGGAAGGAAAGGAGACTGGAGGGAGTGAAAATCTTTTATTATAATTCATCTGCAGGACTGCTACGAACTGAAAATCCATTTTTATTCATTCCTTTTTAAAACATTTTTACTTAATAAAGGTGAATTCCCTATTTCAACAGTTTGTCACTTTTTTCATTGCCAAAAAAGTAACCAAAAAGTCTAGTCACACGAAAAACTCCCTTTTACGTTTTCTCTTTTCTCGGGATGTGTAGTTTGTTTTGCTTCTTTATTTCAGGCTTTCATCTTTTTGCTCTGGCGAACACAAAAAGATGACATTCGGTTGGTCAAACAGTTTCGTGTGACAGGATTAAACAAATCGAGATGATTCATATAATTCTATGTCCTAATTTCTTCTTCCAATTCCGATTGATCGGGATCAGGAACCCAATTTACCCCACACGAGGTAACCCTCCGTGCAATCGCTAAATTCGTATATCCCGCTAAGGGGGGAAAATAAGCCATGCGAGTCAACCCGCCTTTTCCGCCTCTTCAGCCTTTATATACACCAAAGCCAAAGGTGACAACACTTTTCCCCATAAACTCTTTGCTCTATGCCCTATGCTCTATGCGCTTTGCTTACCTTTGCCCCTTCATAAAAAATACTGAAATGAGTTTACTGGTGGTAGGGTCTGTGGCCTTTGATGATATCGAAACCCCGTTTGGCCGAGCTGAGCGAATCGTCGGTGGTGCCGGCACCTATATAGCCTGGGCAGCTTCCTACTTTGTGGATGATATCAGTATCGTCTCCATCGTTGGAGAAGATTTCCCACAAAAGGAATTGGATGCGTTAAAAGAAAGAGGGGCTGATGTATCCGGTATCAAGATCATTGAAGGAGGCAAATCCTTTTTCTGGGCCGGAAAGTATCACCTTAACCTCAATGCCAGAGACACCCTGGTCACAGAACTTAATGTACTGGCAGATTTCGATCCGGTACTCAGCCCAACAGAAAGTAATAGTGAATATGTTATGCTTGGTAATCTCACACCAGCCATTCAAAAGAGTGTGATCGGTCAGATGACTAAGCGTCCGAAAGTGATCGCTTTGGATACCATGAACTTTTGGATGGATATTGCCATGGATGACCTCAGGGATGTTCTAGGCCATATCGATCTGCTGATCATCAATGACGAAGAAGCACGCCAGCTATCCGGTGAGTACTCCCTGGTGACGGCCAGTGAAGTCATCAGTGCGATGGGACCAAAATATCTGGTGATCAAAAAAGGGGAGCACGGAGCCTTATTATTTGGCGAAGGTCAGGTGTTTTTTGCCCCTGCCCTGCCTTTGACTGAAGTCCAGGATCCAACCGGAGCCGGAGACACTTTTGCAGGAGGACTGATGGGATTTTTAGCCAGTCGCGATCACATTAGCTTTGAAGTGCTCAAGCAGGGCATCGTCTGTGGATCGGCGATGGCTTCCTTTTGTGTTGAAAAATTCGGTACAGAAGGCCTGAGAGGTCTGGGCACGATTGAAGTACAACACAGACTGGATAAGTTTACCCAACTGGTAAACTTCGAATCGCCAATACTTTAAAATGGTAATTGTGGGCTTAGAAACTAAGCGCGAAGTTCTTATAATAAATCCAGATCAACATAACGATGAAGAGGACTAAAAAGAGAACAAATTGCAGGAAGCAACTTCCTTTACGACTATAGTTGGGAGTTTCCATCAAGTATATTGAATTATTGGGGCTAAGATAGCCATTATTCAATATTTACCTACCTCCGGTTAATGTTTAAAATAAAAAAGCCCGGACAAACCGGGCTTTTGATTTAATCTTTTACTGTCGCTGAAAAGTCAGGTTTGAAACCCATATTTTCCCAGGCGAAGGCAAACATATCTGTTTGTAATTCAATTTGTTGAGTCGTTGACACCGTTCCATGTCCGGCATTCGTCTGAATCCGAATTAAGGTTGGGGCATCGCCTGCCTGACATTCCTGCAGGACAGCTGCAAATTTAAAAGAATGTGCCGGCACTACCCTGTCATCATGATCAGCGGTCGTGATCATGGTAGCCGGATAGGATGTCCCAGGCTTTAAGGCATGCACGGGGCTGTAGGCTTTAAGGTATTCAAACATTTCCCTGGAGTCCTCAGCCGTACCATAGTCTGCTGACCACCCTGCACCCGCTGTAAAGGTGTGATATCTCAGCATATCCATCACACCCACTGCCGGAATAGCCACTTTCATCAAATCAGGTCGCTGTGCCATTGTGGCACCAACAAGAAGACCTCCATTGGATCCACCATATATGGCCAGTCTTTCAGATGAGGTATATTTCTCTTTGATCAGATATTCTGCGGCAGCAATAAAGTCATCAAAGACATTTTGCTTTTTCATTTTGGTACCGGCCGCATGCCACTCCTCACCATATTCGCCACCCCCTCTAAGATTTGGCTGCGCCCAGATACCACCCTGCTCCAACCAGGCTACACGCATCGCGCTAAAGTTTGGTGTCAGGCTTATATTGAAACCACCATAAGCGTATAGCATCGTTGGATTAGTGCCATCCAGGACTATACCTTTTTTATAGACGATAAACATCGGCACCTTTGTGCCATCCTTACTGGTATAAAAAATCTGCTTTGTTTCATAGTCATCTGGTACGAAATCAACTTTTGGCTGTAAGTACAAGGCGGACTCTCCACTTTCCATATCATAATGATAAATGGACGAAGGGTTTGTAAAAGAAGTGAAAGAGTAATAGAAATCTTTCTCTGTTTTCTTTGCTCCAAATCCGGAAGCGGTGCCAATCCCCGGCAATTCAATATCCCTTACCAGAGTTCCATCCGTTTTGTATTGTTTGACAGCTGTTTTGGCATCGATCAGATAAGAGGCAAACAAATAACCTCCTCCTGAACCAGCGCTAAGCACATTTTTGGTTTCCGGTATGACATCTATCCACTTATCTTTTCCCGGATTCATTATATCGACAGCAATGACTCTGTAATTAGGGGCATCAATATTCGTAGAAAGTAAAAATCTCGTGCCGTCATTTTCCACGTAGTTGATTTCTGTAAAGTAATCATCATCGATTTGAATCAATGGATTGTTTGGACTTGAAAGAGACTTGACATATAACTGATTTCCACTGGTATTTTCTGCTGCAGATATGATGAGGTAATTATTATCCTCTGTGACGTATCCGCCAATGTATCGATTTGGTTGTTTCTCACCACCAAAGACCAAAACATCCGTGGACTGCGGTGTACCAAGTTTGTGATAATACAATTTATGAAGTTGCGTTTTACCGGACAGCTGACTGCCGTCTTTTGGATTGTCGTAACTGCTGTAATAGAATCCCTCATTCTTATACCAGGATGTGCCGCTGAATTTGACATTGATCAGGGTGTCTTCGAGGACTACTTTTTTAATGGCATCCATGACGATGACCTTGCGCCAGTCTGAACCACCTTCCGTGATCTGGTGTGCTGACAATGCACCATCATCTGTAAATGAAATACCGGACAGTCCCGTCGTGCCATCTGTGGAAAATCCATTTGGATCAAGGTACACTTCCGGTTCTGCGTCCTTCTCATCAACAGGCTTGCGGAAAAGTACGCTATGGTTTTGAAGACCGGTATTGCGATAATAGTATTCGAAATCACCTCGTTTAAACGGTGCAGAAACGCGCTCATAGTCCACCAGTGATTCAATTCGTTTTTTCAGATTAGCTCTCCAATCGATCTGATCGAGATATCCAAAAGTGACTTTGTTTTCTGCAACCACCCAGTCTGTAGTCGCTTTTGAAGTATCATCTTCAAGCCATCGATACGGGTCTGCGACTTCAACACCAAAGTAGGTATCGACGTGATCAATCTTGTTGGTAACAGGGTATTCCAATTTTTGTGATTTTGTATCAGCAGATGTACAGCCGATGGTCATAGTTAATGCCAGAAGCGAAAGAAAAATAAATGATTTCATAAGTAAGTATGGGAAGTGATGAGTGGATATTCCAAAATTGAGTTGCAAAATACAAACTGAGAGGAACTGAAGGGTCCATTTTGGGGTAAGTTCTCTACAATACCTGCTGTGGTATCGACTAAATGGCAAATTGTGTATTGGTAAGACGGTCTGAAATCTTTTTAAAACAGTAGAAATCTATACATTGTAAAGCTATCAGGACTTGCCCGGTCTGCTTATGAATCCAAAAATACTTCCGCAAACGCCGCCCATGATATGCGCAAATTGGGAGATTTGGTCAGTAGCCAGACTTTGAATGACTTCTTTTCCGATAAAAAGCAAGGCGACCAGGATAAATGTCACCGGGATTTCTCCACTCTTTGTATTGGTAAAACTCACAAGTAAAATCAACATAAAGACGATCCCGCTGGCACCCATCAGGCCGGTGTGAAAAAATAGCAGATTTAAAATACCGGTGACAAAGGCGGTGATGATCATCATCAACAAGGTGCGTCTGTCACCATACTTCTCTTCGACGATGGGACCCAATAAAAGAATAAACGTGAGATTGCCTATGAGGTGTTCGATACTGCCATGCCCAAGCACATGGGTAAAGAGGGTCAGCAGCGAAATCGGATTGGAAGTACTGACATGTCCGAGGGTAAAGTATGGCATGAGTGTCCCCACCATGACCTTATCCAGAAAAAATACTGCTACACATATCAAAGAGAATGTGAGGATGACCGGGGAGTTGAATTTGAGTTTCATGCCTTTTGTTTTTTGTGGAAGTGAAATTAGGAGTTATTACAGAGAAAAGTGGAATTGGACGTTAAAAGAAATGGGTGATTCGCTTTCGCCATGGCCATAGTCTCTTGCGACATTTCCGATCGATCGGAATCAGCGACTGAGCACGACCAAAAGGCTTGCCCTGAACTCCGATGTAGGAGGTAGTTCAGGGGTCAACGGTTTTTTAGACTTTCAGACGGAGCTTGTGTTGAGTCAAGATCCCTGTCGGTCTCTTTGGTTTAGAAGGTTGAGTTGAATGTTGCTGCGCCATTCAGGTTTAGTTTTTTGATGGCTATGTATGGCATGTCTCTCGATGAGAGTCGGGATGGAGTTTGCGCTAAGGACTCGCGTATAAGGTCTAACTTCTATTAAAGGTTTAATGAGTAAGGTTAAGAGGTTAGAAGGTTAAATCGCGCGTCGCGGGTCGAAAAATCGCGGGTCGTGAATTGCACCTCGAAAATCTGTCAATGCCTGACAAATTAGTCTAAGGTCTTAGGTCTACAGATGAAGGACTGCGCCTTCACTGCGAGTCTCAGGTCTATTTTGACTTTCAGATAGAGCATGAGTTGAGTCAAGATACCTGTCGGTCTCTTTGGTTTAGAAGGATGAGTTGAATGTGGCTTCGCCATTCTGGTTTAGTTTTTTGATGGGTAGGCAGGACATGTCTCTCGATGAGAGTCGGGATGGAGTTTACGGCACCGATATGGATAAGTATGAGGTAAAAAATATTTCCCGCTCTCGAGCCGATCGATCGGCTCGAAACCCTTCCGCCGGCATTATCCTCACTCAGGGGTAAATACAAACAAACTATCCCCCGAGAAAAGACGTTATATAGTCTTTAAACTTGGCGTTATCTTTAACCCCATGGAAATGAAGCCTATGAAGCGGAAATATATCATCCTGACGACCGTGAGCCTGGTCATGGTCATCGGTATCGCAGCGACTACAATACAAAACAGCCGCTATTTTGATATTATCAAGAATCTGGAGATTTTCAGCAATCTGTACAAGGAGGTCAATGCCAATTATGTGGATGAGATCGATCCAAACAAGATTATGAAGGTCGGTATAGATGCCATGCTGGCGACCTTAGATCCGTTTACAAACTACTTTTCCGAATCTCAGATCGAAGGATGGCGTTTTAAAAACGAAGAGGGTGAAGCTTCTTCCGGATTGAGAATCAAGAAGATTGGTGAAGATCTTGTCATTACCAAAATCATTGAAGACTCTCCAGCTTTTGAATCAGGGCTTCGTGTGGGCGATTTGATAAAATCCGTCAATGGCGCCTCTACCATCGAGCGGTCCCCGGAAGATGTTATGGATATCATCAGTGGTATCCCGGGAAGTGAAATGAACCTTGATATAATGCGTCCGGGAGAAAATGAGTTAATCAATAAAACGATTATCCGTGGAGGTATGGATGGTAAAAACGTGCCTTACTCAGGCATAGTGGCTGGCGGAATTGGTTATATTTCACTAACAACTTTTACCAGAGAAGCCGGTAGAAATGTTGCAAATGCCCTCAGAGATTTAAAAACAGAATCTTCCGACCTCAACGGTGTGATTCTTGATCTTCGTGGAAATGGTGGGGGTCTTTTGCGAGAGGCCATCAATGTATGTAATGTATTCATCCCAGCCGAAGAAACAGTCGTGACCACCCGAAGCAAAGTCGTGGAGGCTGACAATTCTTATAAAACACGAAATGAACCGGTGGATCAAAACATCAAATTAGTTGTCCTCATTGATGAAAACTCTGCCTCTGCCTCTGAAATTGTGTCCGGGGTGATGCAGGATTTGGATCGTGGTGTTGTTGCCGGACAACTGTCGTATGGAAAAGGACTTGTCCAAAACACATTCGATATCGGGTACAATGCGAAAGTAAAACTCACGACCTCCAAGTACTATATTCCTAGTGGTCGATGTATTCAATCAGTGGAATACAAGAACGGAGAGCGAGTGCATATCCCGGATGATCAAAGAGCTAAGTTTCAGACCAGAGCCGGAAGGACAGTTTTAGACGGTGGTGGTGTCAAACCGGATGTAGCACTGGAAGCAGAAAAGGATCCCCTGATCGTCAAAAAACTAAGCAAGCAGAATATCCTGTTCAATTTCGTCACCAGGTATTGCATTGGACTTGATAGTATCGGCCCGCTGGAAGATTTTCACTTTACTGATTTTGATGCTTTTACAAAATACCTGAAGGAAAGTGGATTTACCTATGAAACGGAAACAGATGAAGCACTGACTAATCTTCAGAGCGTAGCTGAAAAAGAAGCCTATTCCGGTGAGGTTGCAAAGCAAGTAGATCAATTGAAAGTTCAGGTCGAAAAGGAAAAAGCCAGCCAAATTAATACGTACAGAAAGGAAATCCTCCTGGCCATCGAACGGGAGATAATAAGTCGATATTATTATGAAACAGGTCTGGTCAAGCACCAACTTAAGAATGACCCGGAGCTGGCGGCAGCCATTAAAATCCTAAATAACGATAAGGAATATAAGACCATTCTGAGTGTTAACTAATTTTCCGCTTTACAATGGGAATGCGAGTAATCTATAGGCTAAGACCGCTATAAAGTATCCGTTGGAAAGCCAATTTTCCATATCCAACAAACCTTTTGATAAAAAATTCCGTTATTCTATCGGTAGCTACAAATTGTAGCTTGTTCTAATATGTATATACTTCACATTGAGACATCCACTAGTGTTTGCTCGGTTGCTCTGAGCAAAGATGATGAGCTGATCGCCTTTAAAGACATGACTGAAGGCATGAACCATTCAGCCCTCCTTGCCCCGGCTATTGAAGAGCTACTGGCGAGTGCATCGGTCCTTCCGAAGGATCTGGCTGCTATCGCTGTGAGTTCAGGTCCGGGCTCTTACACAGGTTTGAGAGTAGGCAGCGCTACAAGCAAAGCCATGGCTTATGCCTTGAACAAACCTTTAATAGCTATACCGACCTTACAAGCTTTGGCTAGTGCGACTTTTGATCTGCACCCTGAGGCTGATTTCGCTCTGCCAATGATCGATGCACGGAGGAATGAGGTTTATGCCGCTATGTTTGATCGTACATTAAAAGAGGTATGGCCGGTTTCCTCCGTCATACTCGACGAAGAGTTTTTTTCAAACAACCTCCCCAAACAAGGTAGTATTATCTGTTGTGGAGATGGAGCTTTAAAAATCAATGCTTTAGCAAATCACGCAGAAAATCTGTTGGTGGATATAACGATTCAGTGCAGTGCCCGTCATCTCAAGCCATTGGCCAAGGCAAATTATGAAATTGGTAAGTTTGAAGATACCCTTCATTATGTTCCTTTCTATCTGAAACCTCCCAACATAACAAAATCTAAAAAAGCAGTCAATCTCTAATATTTATGGGGAATTGACTCATATTCAGGCTTGTTTAAATATTTGAAAGCAATTGTATATAAAACTAATGCAAAACATAAGTCACTGATATTGTTAGACTTAACCATTGTTAAAATTAATATGGTATGGTTTATGATAATTCATACATGAATCCGATATAATCTCGCTCATGATGAAAAAGAAGACTGAAATTGTAAGTTTGAGAAAAGGGACCAGCGAAATAGAATTAAACTACGCTGATCTCCGAAAAGCAGTACTCGTACTTCGTGCTGTGAATCACAAGCTTAGACAACGTGTTATTGATTTGCTCGAGGAGCATGCTACGATGACTGTAACCGACATTTACATTAAGCTACGTCTTGAACAGTCTGTTGCCTCGCAACACCTGGCTATTCTTCGCCGTGCAGGTGTAGTCCTGACGGAAAGACAAGGTAAATTCATTTACTACTCGCTGGACAAGGACAGACTAAATCAGATTTCAAAGCTTGTAGAAGAGTTAGCAGGCTAAATCTTTGCTTTAGGTAGTCCATTTAAGGGACTGATACTGTGAAGATTAAAAAATAATTTTCCCCCCATTTTTTTTACATTTCGTTAACAATCAACGATTTAGGTCGTACTGGGTGAAAGCCACGGTATTACAGATGCATTTTTTTTGTAATATCATTTGCAAGATTCAAATCTTAATTGCAAATTTGTTGCTAAGGTTTAACTCAAAATAAGGAAATGTATGAAAAGGACTAAGGTCACCTTTCAGCAAGAGAAGCTCACGGTGTCGACCGAGCTTATGCGAGCTCTAGCGCATCCACTTCGTCTGAAGATTCTGGAATTTTTGGATCAAAACAAAAATATACAGGTCAACCAGATTTACAACACGCTCAAGATTGAGCAGTCCATTGCTTCTCAGCACCTTCGAATACTGAAGAATGCCGGAGTTTTGGTTGCCGATAAGGACGGGAAGTATATGCACTATGCCATTGACTACCAGAGAGTGAGTAATGCTGTCAAAGCGATTAATCGATTTTTATCCAAATAAAACGGATAGTATCGGTAGCACAACTACGAAAGAAAATCCCATCCCAAATTTTTTCTCTTCAGGGTCTCCCAGGGCAAATCATCGCGCCTAAGATTTCCATTTTCCAATTTATGATGATGCTTTTCCTAAGCAGGCACGTACTTGCCTTAGATTAGTCTTGCCTCAATCGCCAATATGGAATAAATAATCCGCTTTAGTTATTGCGATGTATGTTCTTCGGCATCAGATTGATCTTCAGGATGCATGGATCCGGATGATACTTGTTGATCATCCAATTCAGGTTCTTTGGATTTAAAAATGCGATGGTGAAAGACAATCAGGCTGAGTACACCAGTGGAAATCGCCGCATCAGAAATATTAAAAACCGGTCTGAAAAACTGGAATCGCTGACCGCCCCAGAAAGGAAGCCATTTGGGAAGCTCGGTATCGAGTAGAGGGAAATATAACATATCCACCACCTTACCAAAAAGCATCGGTGCATAACCACCACCCTCAGGAAACATAGTCGCCAAACCACCATGATATGGAGACTCGGAAAAGATCAGGCCATAAAATGCACTGTCAATAATATTTCCAAGGGCCCCTGCGAGGATAAGCGAAAAAGAAAATATCACACCAACCGTCTCTTTGCTTTTGATCAGTGATCGGATGATATAAATCAAAAAGCCAACTGCTACAAGACGAAACACACTTAAGCCCAGCTTTCCCCAATTTCCTCCCAGCGCAAGACCAAATGCCATACCCTTATTTTCCACAAAGTGGATGCGAGCCCAACTTAAGCCGAGAATACCAAACTCCTCACCATAAGACAAATGCGTTTTGACCCAAATTTTGAGTATCTGATCCAACAGGAGCACCAGGAATACAACAACTAAAACCGTACTTGTACGATTGGACATAAAAGTTTATTATCAGTGATATCAATGCTTGCAAATCCTCTGACCGCCCCTAATGACGTTGCCATTAGGATTTATCAAACATCAAACATCTCCAGATGATTTATTTTTGAGCCTGCTTGGCCTCTATTGACAAAGTAGCATGCGGAACGGCACGCAATCTTTCCTTTGAAATCAGCCTGCCGGTTTCCCTACAAATGCCGTACACTTTGTTTTTAATCCTGATTTTGGCATTCTCCAGATGTTGCAATAACTTTTGCTGACGTGCGGCCATGGAACTGATACGTTCACTTTCCAGACTACTCATCCCATCATCCAGGCTTTTAATTTTATTGTCAGGATTCTCAGCCATATCCTCCAACTGCTTCAGGTAAAACTCCAGTTGCTCTCTGGCAACGATAAGCTTTTCATCGATTAATTGATCAAACTCTGCTAATTCTGCATCACTATATCTGGACTTTTGGACTGCGTTTTTAGGTAACTTAGCACCAATTGATCCTGCTTCTTTTTTTATTGACATTTTATCTATTTTCTTTGCTATTGGTGCAACCAGCGGCTGCCCAAGTTTCTTTTCAATTTGTTTCCTTTTGGCCACCGACAATTCAGATGACTTTGTGATGACCTGAACTTTCTCCTTTTTAGGTATTGCTGTAGGAGAGGCTTTTTTTGATGGTTTTGGCGTCTTAGGAGCTGCTTTAGCAGGAGCTTTCTTAGCTGCTACTTTTTTCACTGCTACCTTTTTAACAACAACGGATTTTTTTGGGGCCGCTTTTTTAACAGCAGCTTTTTTAACAACTAGCTTTTTGGTCGGAGCCTTCTTTGCTACTACTTTTTTCGCTACCACCTTTTTCTTTGGAGCTGCTTTCTTCACCACTGCTTTTTTCGCTACCACTTTCTTTTTGGGAGCTACTTTCTTAGCTACTACTTTTTTTGCTACCACCTTTTTCTTTGGAGCTGCTTTTTTAGCCACTACTTTTTTGGCAACTGCAGCTTTTTTAGGAGCAGCTTTCCTGGCTACCACTTTTTTCTTTGGAGCTGCTTTCTTAGCAACCGGTTTCTTTGCCACTACTTTTTTCTTAACCGCAGCTTTTTTAGGAGCAGCTTTCTTGGCTACCACCTTTTTCTTTGGAGTTGCTTTTTTTGCAACTACCTTCTTAACTGCTGACTTTGCAGAAGCTTTTACTGGGTTCTTTTTTTTCTGAGTGGCCATAACCTCTCCTATTTAGTTTATTTAAAATTGAATTTCCCGGCCTCATCCCGACTCTGAAGGGCAGTGGCAGAACATCTAAAAACGCCGCAAATTTACACGAATGACTCTAAATCTTACTATGTCCTAAATATTAACCTGATTATTTTTCTATTTCAAAGGAAAACAGGGGACAATTAGTTGTAATAGCCAATTTTAATTTTTCAAAATTACGATCTGCCCAAATTAAATTATTGATTCTATAGGTCAAACATATGATGAATAAACAGTATTTATACTATTTTTATTATCAAGTAGATGGTCGATATTTTTTCAAAATATTGCCATGTAACGGCAATGGTTCGACCACCAATCCCACAAATAGCCATTGATTATTTACAAACTACTGTTAATAAAAATTTTACATATATAATTTAATTTCAATGTAATATTTCTTACACCATTCACTCCTAAACTCTGAAGGTATCATGGGATATCGATAGGGCATATGCCATCAGGTTCTACTTTTCTGAACAGAACAGGATAGTCATTTGCCTTATCTTTGCGCCTTATTAGTCTATGGTCATGGGAAAGCAGTTACACAATCGGGTTAATCATGATGAATTGAGGTCAATCATCCGGCATGAGAACGTAGCGCGTACTACTCTTTCTTTTTATGCATACACTTTACTACGTGATCCTCAATCTTTTAGAGATCAATTCTACCTGAATCTTGAGCAACTTCATGTTTTGGGACGTATTTACATTGCCAGCGAAGGCATAAACGCTCAGTTATCGGTTCCTTCGGAAAATCTGGATGCTTTAAGGACTTACCTTAATAGTTTCTCCTTCCTGAACGGTATCAGACTCAATATCGCCGTCGAGGATGATGGAAAATCATTTTTCATGTTGAATGTCAAAGTCAAAGAAAAAATAGTAGCTGATGGTCTGAACGATGCTGAGTTTGATGTGACTGACCGAGGCACCCACCTATCCGCGAGTGCATTCAACCAGCTGACGGATGATCCTGATACTATTGTCGTGGATATGAGAAACCATTATGAAAGTGAAGTGGGCCATTTTGAAAAAGCCATTTTACCACCAATGGAGACCTTTCGTGACGGTTTACCCCTCGTGGCTGGTATGCTCGAGCAAGATAAAGACAAGCACATTGTCATGTATTGTACCGGAGGTATCCGTTGTGAAAAGGCCTCCGCCTATATGAAGTACAAAGGCTATAAAAATGTGTACCAGTTAGACGGTGGCATTATTGAGTATGCCAGAGAAGTTGAAAAGCTAGGGTTGTCAAACAAGTTTGTCGGCAAAAACTTTGTTTTTGACGAACGACTTGGGGAACGGATTTCCGAAGATGTCATTGCCACCTGCCATCAATGTGGTCATCCTTCAGATGAACATACAAACTGTGCTAACGAGGCGTGTCACATCCTTTTTATACAGTGTCCTGCGTGTAGAGAAACGTATAATGGATGCTGTTCTGCGGAATGCAAGGAATTTTCAGCACTCCCATTAGAGGAGCAGAAAATTCAGCGCAAGGACAGAGTCTTTAATGGCACGCGTTTTTCCAAAAGCAAACCTGGATTGCTATAGTTAGCACTTCTTATTGCTTACTGCATATACTTTTAAGCAGGTTGTCTCACTCACCAATAAAAAACCAGTACCACCTGCGCGATCCTGGTTCATTCAATACTTTTTACTTTATCCAAACATTACATCACCGCATCATTTGGCCAGTGATTCATGACATCTAATACACCTGCCATGAGCATCAGACAAATGATCCAATAGCCTGCATTGATCAACATATTTGCCCATTTCTTTCTTTCAAAAAGACCATTGGTGATCATGACCGGTGTAACTAAAATAATACCAATCAAGGCACCATGAAATGCGCCGTGCTTAAACGAATCAAAATCACCTTCCTGTCCCGGTCCATTTACATTTGCAATAAGAAAAAAAGCAATTAAAAAAGCACACACAAAAGAGACACCGAAGATCATTCCCATGTTTCCTTTTTGGATATCTTCTTCTGTGATACCCAGGGAAGCCATCCAGGCTTTTCCAAACACAGCTTTATGGTAGTAAACAAATCCTAGCAACATAGGAGTTAGTGTTGCAATCAGTAAGGAAAGCCAATTCACTTGAGGCATAATAGAAAAATTTAAAGTGGTGAACGATAAAATCAACAAGAAAAAAAGGGACGTCATTGCCCTAATACCCTGTGAGTTATATATCGCAATTTAACTATTTACCCTTAAAAGTCAATTTTTTTCTGCGTAAAACTTCAGTCCTTCAAGTCCTTTATCAAACTGCTTTTTAAGTTCGCTACGCATCATCAGGCCTATGTATTTGCTCCAGGGCATCATACCTACTTCGACATCCATACTCCAGTCCACAACGACATTATCACCTTTGTGATGAAACTGAAAAAGCGTACTTCCGGTACCCCGATCATTAAACTCAATGGCGGTTTGTACTTCTTCAAACTGAACGACGCGCTTTAGAGTCAGTGTTCCGCTACCCAGCCGCTTATTTTGTGATTCCCACTTATAAAAGGAACCTTCGCCCAGCGGTGGATTGCTGAAGGTGATGACCATGGTTGGATCCATTCGTTTCCAGGGATCCCATTTTTCCCAATTGCGGAGGTCTACAACCTGATCAAAAACATGCTCCATCGACGCTTTGATTTCAATACTGCGTTTGACATGGATTTCGGATGGTAAGAGGAAGGATATAAGAATCAGTCCGAGAACAAAAAGCCCTGTCCATAAACCGATCTTTTTTAGCAACTTATTCATGGTTATTTATTTGAATGTAAATATCGTTAAAAAACCATAAACATTACGTTCGCTTGGCAAAATACAGATGCCTTCAAAAAATTATTTAGAAAATATCAGCAAGGCCTAAAGGAGAGTTTCAATCACTTTCTCCTCTGTCATGCCTTCTGCTTCAGCTTTGTAGTTGCGGACGATTCTGTGACGAAGCACATAATTTGCTACGGCCTTGACATCGGCTATATCCGGTGAGTATTTACCACTAATGGCGGCATTACATTTGGCGCCTAACACCAGATATTGTGATGCACGTGGTCCTGCCCCCCAGGAGATATACTGATTGACTTCCTCCGTAGCCTTTGCTGTTCCGGGACGTGTTTTCGCAACGAGCGATACAGCATATTCAAGGACATTGTCAGCCACCGGGATTTTACGCACCAATTGTTGAAAAGCAAGGATCTCTGAAGCGGTTAAAATATGGGAAAGCTTGATATCCTGATTGGTTGTTGTCGTCTTGACCACCTGAATCTCTTCTTCGTAGGATGGATAATCGAGGGGAATATTGAACATGAATCTATCCAGCTGCGCCTCGGGTAATGGATACGTTCCCTCCTGCTCAATGGGGTTTTGAGTAGCCAGAACGAAAAAAGGTTTTGGTAACAAATGTCTTTCGCCACTGACTGTCACGGAACGTTCCTGCATCGCTTCTAACAGGGCTGCCTGCGTCTTGGGTGGTGTTCGGTTAATTTCATCCGCAAGAATGATATTAGCAAAAATCGGTCCTCGGTTAAATTTAAAATGACGATCCTCATCCAGTATTTCCGTACCCGTAATATCCGATGGCATAAGGTCCGGCGTGAATTGAATTCGTTTGAAATCCAAATCCAACACTTCTGAAATCGTACTCACTAAAAGAGTTTTCGCCAATCCCGGTACGCCGACCAACAAACTGTGCCCATTGGAAAAAAGAGAAATTAATACGGCTTTGACAACTTCATCCTGCCCAACAATGACTTTCGCGATTTCTTTTCGCAAAAGCTGGTATTTGGCTGCCAATGTATCTATCGCCTGGACGTCTGATGTATGTTCTAAACTCATGTATTTTCTAGTTTCAAGTGCTTATAAACCCATTTCAGGGATAAGAACGCCAAAAATAGGGTAAATATGTTAGTCAACGGCAAGTCTATTGCAAACAAGGCCATTGCCAATCATCCAATGGGTAAGAAGCATTGATAAACGAATAATGCCACCATTCTGTTCGAATAGATTGAAATCCTTGTGATTCCATGACAGATTTAAGTAGTAAGCGACGATCGAGGATGTCCCGGGACAATTTTGTGTAATCATGATGCGCTTCAGGGCCGAAAAAATCATAGGGTGTGCCCATATCCACTTCCTTTCCATTTAAGTCGGTCAGTGAAAGATCAATAGCCACCCCTCGGTTGTGCATCGATCCTTCGGCCGGCGGCGCCACATAATTTGGATTGGGCACTTTATCCCATAGTTTTTGTTGTGCGGGACGAGGGCGATAGCCATCAAACAAAATAAATTTATATCCTTCTTTGCTGACTTCGGCATGGGCCATTTCCAAGGCTTGGGCCACTTCCGGTCTCAAAAAAAATCTACCGCATGGATATATTATTTCATGGACAAAATTGTCTGTGGTGGCGTATTTGATGTCAATGGTATATCCATCTTCAGCGCGTATTTCTGTCCATTGGGTGGGATCGTAATCAAGGCCCGAATCTGATTTCTTTTCAACGAAAATTTCTGTTTCAGGTTTGTCAACAATTTCTTCAGCGGATTTTTGTGGATCTTCTTTGCAGGCAAAAATAAATAATAGGCTGCAGAAAAATATTGTGGATGGGGAATGTTGGAGAAGCTTGATCATGATGATAAAGATAAGGTAGTCACGGGTAAACGATTAAAGGTGAAGGGTAAACGGGGTTTTTTTGACTTTCGGCTGGAACATGAGTTGAGTCAAGGCACCTGTCATTCTCTTTGGTTTAGCATGATGAGTTAAATGTTGCTTCGCCCTTCCGGTTTAGTTCTTTGATGGTTATGTATGCTATGCTTCTCGATTAGAGTCGGATTGAAGTTTGCGACAAAAACTTGGATACGTATGAGAAAAAAATATTTCCCGCAGATCGCGCAGAAAAAAAGTGCAGAAGCGCGCAGAAAAATTAAAACCATTCACTATTTACCACTCCCCACTTACTACTCACCAAATCACCCCTTTATAACTACCTGCGTCCGTATACCGGGTAAACTTTTCATTTAAAAGCTGTCATTACTTTCGCTTGTCGATAGATTCCACTGTTGTGTTCAATGCGCAATTGATAAACATAGTTTGCATTTGGTATACCGAGTTGTTGTGTGTTGACAATGAATGTATGTTTGCCGGTGGTGAGACCGCGCTGTGAGAGTTCAGTGATCTTCTGTCCGGTAAAATCCCAAATTTCTAAATATGCATCGGCTGATGTCATTAGCTCAAAAGGGATAATTGTTTGATCGATGTATGGATTGGGTTGATTTTGACTCAACTTAAAAAGACCACCGGTCTCGGGTTCTGCTTTTGCCAGGCCTGTGAGTCCGGAACCTTGAATCGTTACTTCCAAAAAGGAATCATATCCGCCGGTATCTGTATTGGGTGTGAGTGTGGCTAATTGAAAAGCATATCCATCTGCGAAAACCCCATCATTATTATACCCCAATGGATCTGCACCTTTTGTGTAAATATCAGGGTTGGCTAAATAAATAGCGTTCTTTTCGGCGATAGGATATGTGAGTTGTGAAATGGCGGCATAAATACTACTCACATACGCTTGAAAATGTATGTGACAAATCCGACCATTATACCATCCCGGTAGTATGGTTGTAAAATTGACTTCTCCATTGGCGTCCGTAAACTGGTAGCCGCGCATATATGTTTCTCCGGTTTCTGTACCATATCCGGAATACAACCCATCTTTTTCACAGTGCCAGATATTGACACGCACATTCGGCATGGGCAGGCAATTCTCAGCGCCGATTATTTTTATTTTTTGATTTAATAAAACACCTGCTCTTCCTTCGCGAACATCTTGTCTGAAGAAGGTTTGATTTTCGGTCAGGTCAAGCGGAAATGGCCCTGCCGTTTCGGAGGGAATGAGTGTACAGTTTGGCGGTTGAGGACCTGCCATCATCTTTGCTGTTGATGCGGAAGTTTTCATAGGCGCTAAAGCCCCAAGGCCTAACCAACTAAATCCTCTTAAAAAATCTTTGCGTTTCATATGGTGTAATGATTTGGAATATGCATATACCTAATTATTGAATAACTAAAATTAACTAATTTATAGTGATAAGTTTTAGCTAAAATGGATAATGTAAAGTAGCTAGCGAAAAGTGGTGAGAAGGTGAGGAGGTTTTCTGTTTATTACTTTATATGGGTTATGGAGGTCATGAACTGTGTAAGATTAATATACTAAAGAACCAGAATTAATTTTCACGCAAAGGCAATCCCGATGAGCGGGAACGCAAAGTTTAATTCCTCAATTTTCGTTCAGAGCATCACCTCTCACTCCTGACCAAATCACTCCATCACTCCATCACTCATCACCCATTCGCCCACCTTTGTTCGCCAAAGCCTTGGCGAAGAAGAATGCCCTACGCTCTATGCCCTATGCACTATACTTTTCACCCTTCCGCCAACGTCTTGTGAATGTCCGTTCGTGCACCCTGAATCGCTGGGAGTATAGCCGCCAACAAGCCAACCGCCACCGCTCCCACGAGGATATACCATTCCTCACCAACCCAGGTGAATCCGGTAAACTGATATTTATATCCACGCTCTAAAATCGAGCCGGCTAACTGCATACCGATATGACCCGAAATCATGCCGAGGACCAATCCTAACATTGTAATCCAAAGTCCTTCGCCTATGATCATGCGAAACAACATCCCCGGACTGGCACCATTTACTCGCATCAACGCCATTTCGTATCGACGCTCTTTCAGAGAGGTATAGAGTGAAATGAAAATACTGATCGCGGCAACCATGGCAATCAACATTGCAACGTAACGAAGTGCTTCGGTACCACTGCCCATCATTGCATACAGCCTATTGATTTCTATGGCAGGCGATGCCGCCATCAAGCCGGTATTCAGATTGATGTTGCGAAGCAAATTGAGCGCTTGAAAATTTGTTCGGCTTTTAAAT
This sequence comes from Bacteroidota bacterium, assembly GCA_024642665.1. Lineage (GTDB taxonomy): Bacteria > Bacteroidota > Bacteroidia > Chitinophagales > Saprospiraceae > Opimibacter. The sequence goes on along the minus strand of JAHEAR010000019.1, from coordinate 26,491 downwards.
TTCAGGAGGATGCTGGTGATCTCTTTTTCCGGTTGGGCACTCAATGCGGCCATCACTGAGTCAGCCAGTATTTGTATTTCTACAGAGTCAATCGCCACCATAGGCATGGATGTATGCACATGATTTCCTGTTGCATGAGCATGACTTTCGTGGTCTTCCTTTTTATGACCCTCCTCTACTGCGGTCGAATCTGCAGGATGATCATGCACTTTCCATACCGTCTGAGGAGTACAAAGAAGAAGTTGATCTAAAACGGTTCCTGTGGCGCTTAGTATGCCCACCACTCTGAATGGCGTTCCGTGATCATGCGCCAAATCCGGATTATCTTCCAGGCCATGCGTTGAGTAAAACGTGTCGTCTATATGGAGATGCAGCTTTTTTGCCACTATAGACCCCACAACAACTTCAAAATCTTCTTTATATGGCCTTCCTTCAATATCTGAAGCATTATAAAAGGTCAATATGGTCTGTGCCGCACCCACAATGCGATAAGCGCCATAGCTATCGCCAAGGGACAATGGGACGGCTCCGGACAACAAAGGATGTTTTGGATTTAAAAACGGCCGGGCCTCTTCCAGTGAAATATTTCCGGTCGGTGCATCGATATGGTACATGCTATTGAGAATCAATTGCAGTGGACTTCCCTTTGCGCCCAAAACTAAATCTATGCCCGCGAGATTATTGTCGAGACCCTTTTTAAGCTGATCATTTAATAAGGTCAAAAAAGTAATCAACCCAATACTTAAAGCAAAGAGCAATACACTCATCATCGTGTTGAGTGGTTTTGCAGTGATATTTTTCCAGCTTAAAGTAAAGATGTTCATAGGATAGTCAGGAGTTGGTCAGTAGTAGATTGATCAGGATAAATTTATTTTCTTATCAATCATATTTTTTATTCTGCTATCGTGGGTCACAACGATGAGATTTGCATTTTCTTCCGTCGCTACTTGTTGCAAAAGTGAAATCATAAATGTGCAGTTTTGATCATCGAGGGCCGAAGAGGGTTCATCAGCAAGGATGATAGCAGGTTTGTTGATCAGCGCTCGCGCAATGGCGAGTCTTTGCTGCTCACCGATGCTCATCGTATAGGTCAAACTATTTGCTTTGCCGGCAATCGATAATCGGTCCATTAAGGAAAGTGCATGTGCTTTGTCATTTTTATGTCCGGCGAGTGTTTGTGTCAACAACAAATTTTCAACCGCTGTCAGCGATCTGATAAAATGAGGTTTTTGAAAAACGATACCAATATTTTCTCCGCGAAATTTATCAAGTGCAAAGCCTTTTAACTGATCAACATTTGTTTGGCCAATCGTGATGCTTCCTTCCGAGGGAGTCAATAGTCCACCGAGCAAATGAAGTAAAGTCGTCTTCCCGGTTCCGGAAGGACCAAGGATCAGCGCGTGTTCATTTACTTGACAGGAAATATCGGGAAACCGAATGGGTAGTTCGCCGGGGTAGGTGTAGGCCAGATTTTTTGTTTGAATCATAATCAGGTGGCAAATTAAGATAACTGCTTCAACTTAACGAATGCTAAATGAATATGTTGGCCCGATAGCGTTATCGAAACAACATGGCTGCGCCAAAAACACCGGCGCTATCTCCTAACTCAGGTCTCACGATCGGTGTATGTAACTGATCATTAAAAATATTTCGCTCCACACTTTTACGTCCTTCGGTATAGAGAAAATCAATATTTCCCAGTCCGCCACCAAGTACGATCACATCCGGATCCAGTATATTGATGACCTGCGCCAGCCCTTTACCAAAGAAATAAATAAGTCTTTCTGCGACCTCTTTGAAAGCAGGTGAATTTTTATCTGAAAGGATATCTACTAATGACTTTTGCACGCCGGTCCTTTCAAAATAAAATCGCTGCAAGGCGGTTCCGGAAATAATAGTTTCTACACACCCTTTGCTTCCACAATAACAATCTCCTCCGGAATCATCTAAAAACATATGTCCCCACTCTCCGCCGATGCCTTGAAGACCGCCTATAATCTCTCCATTTATAACTATCCCACCCCCTACTCCGGTGCCCATAATGACACCAAAAACTACTTTTGCATTCGGAAATTTTTGTGGAATCACCCCAAGGTGATATTCTGCCAGTGCAAAGCAATTAGCATCATTTGCCAGGCGAACATCCACACCCAAAATCTGCTCGAGATCATGATGAAGTGGGCGACCATTCATACAGGTGGTGTTGCTATTTTTAAGCAAGCCTGTTTTCGGATCTGTGGTTCCGGGGGTTCCAATACCAATCTGCTCAGGTCGATAGCCCGATGCTTCTTCCAGGTGGTCAACAAGTTTTTTAATTCGGCTTAGCATATGATCGTATCCACCATTCCCTTCTGTATCGATGCGATGTCGCACGATGACACTATCGGCATGCTGATCAGTCATGACGACGCCTTCAATTTTTGTTCCACCGAGATCAATACCCCAGTACATGAATATTGTTTTTAGATGAAACAAATATGACGATCATTCTTTGAATTATCAATTGTTAATGATTTCGAAGCTATGAGTAATGTTTGTTACCTGATCGATCATTTTTGAAATAGGGCAATATTTTTCAATGGACATGGTAATGGCTTTCTCGGCTTTCAATGGATCAACTTCGCCATAAATTTTGAAATGCAAATGTAAACGATCCAGTATATTGGGAATCTGGGTTGGCGTTCGAAATCCTTCAGATTCAATTTCCAGATTGACTACTGCCTGACGCATTTTCTTCAACATAGTGACGATATCGATGGCTGTACACCCGGCCTGACTCATGATCAGAAGCTCTGTTGGCGATGGAGCTGTATCCTGCCCGCCAAATTCAGTCCCACCCTCAATAACCACAGTATGTCCACGCTCATTTGTGGCTTCAAATCGGGCGGGTTGATGGGTGCTTTTGAGGTATATTTTCATACTACTTCGTCTTTTATTTGCATAGTTAATACATTGAAATCGCTTGGATTGAAATATCTTTGTACCCTATATCAGAATTTATTTAAAAAAGATTGATTATGTGGGTTTTAGCAGTTTTAGCAGCACATTGGTATCTGTCCTTATTTACGCAGTCGTTTTTCAACCATCGATATGCTGCTCATCGCATGTTTACCATGAACAAGGCTACTGAAAAAGTATTTTATATTTTGTCTTTCATCTTTCAGGGATCGTCCTATTTAAGCCCGAGAGCTTATGGGATTATGCACCGGATGCATCACGCCTATGCCGATACAGAGTTGGATCCTCATTCACCAAAGTATGATGCAAATTTATTTGCGATGATGTGGCGTACACGCGTTACATATATGAATATCTATGAAGGAAATATTGATATAGATCCGAAGTTTACTAAAGAAATTCCTGACTGGCCGGCGTTTGATCGATTTGCTTGCAATGGCTATGTGCGACTCACCTGGGTGGCTATTTATATCGCTATTTATTTTGCGTTGGGTGCTCCATGGTGGCTCTATCCTTTGATCCTGATCCATGCAATCATGGGACCTTTTCATGGTGTGATTATCAATTGGTTTGCGCATACTTTAGGTTATATTAATTTTAAGCTGAAAGACACGTCTAAAAATCTTTTTCCGGTAGATATCCTCATGCTTGGAGAAGGTCTGCACAACAATCACCATAAGTTTGGTGGTCGTGCTAATTTTGCAGTAAAGTTTTTTGAATTTGATCCTGTCTATCCAATCATCAAGGTATTGGATTGGACGAATGTGATTAAACTGCGAAAGGCGTCTCCGGAGAAAGCGTTTTAGAAAAAAGACCCGAGACTTTTGGACCTTGGACCTTGGACCTTGGACTTTTGGACCATAGACCTTAGATTAGTTTATCGAGGATTGGCAACTTTTCGACGCGCGATATATCTGATTCTACTTACTATTCACAACTCACCACTAAAAAAGACCTGAGACTTTTCGACACGCGATACACGACACGCGACTGACTCAACCTCTCATTCCTTGTCCATCACCTATCGCACATCACCAAATCACTAAGTCACATCTCACCTCACACTTACGCCTGGCGGACATGATCTGCCCCAGCACAACCTTCAGTCTCAGTCGGATGTACGGGATAAACGCTGCGCTCCGACATACTACATGCCCTACCCCCATGCGCCATGCCCTACGCTCTATGCCTTACAGCTCCAGCGAAGGTGGCTTCTTCCATTTAGTAATAAGATAGGGAATAGCCGTGAGCAAAGTTGCAATGAGCAGTATGATCAATAGCAAATTCAGATTTCCCAAACTTTGAAAAAAGACGACAAAAAAAATGAAAGCCAGATTGACCAATAACAACACGCTGGTAGCCTGCATGTGTGAAAGCCCAGCATCAAGCAATAGATGATGGATGTGATTGCGATCCGCACTCATCGGTGATTTGCCCCGTATTAAACGAAATATAAAAACTCTGAGGGTATCAAAGAGTGGTAATATCAAAATCCCAACGGCTACGGCAGGCACTGCTGTAAAAGCATAAGGAGATCCCGGTATCTCCGCATGAATTTCAATAAACTCAATGACCAGAATAGCGGAGACAAGTCCGATCAGCATGGAGCCGGTATCCCCCATAAAGATTCGTGCAGGGGTGATATTATATCTTAAAAAAGCGATAGTGGCGCCGGCAAGCGAAAAGGCAATAATGGCAAGATCCGTTCGATCCACCAGAAAAAACCAGGTGCCCAGCGTGATTGATATCAGCGTTGCAATACTCCCTGTAAGCCCGTTGATGCCATCCAACAGATTAAAGGCGTTGATGATGACCAGTATCGTAAACATCGAAAGCAGGATGGAAGGAATCTCCGGAATATCATAAATACCAAAGATGCCATACATACTGGTGAGCACTACCTGAGCCTTAAATACCAGAATAAAACAAGCAAAGATCTGCCCCATCAACTTTCGAACAGGAGACATCGGTAGAATATCATCTTTAGCCCCGATCAGGAAAATGATAATGAAAGAACACAGGATATATTGCAGATCGCCAAAGACATCGAATGGTGTCCAAAGTATGATACTAAATATAACCCCGGCAAAAATGGCTACCCCACCCAGCGTTGGTACTGCCTCGTCATGGGACTTTCGGTGATCAGGCTCATCATATAAATGCTTGACTCTGGCAATATTGATAATACTGGGTATCGCAAGATACACTAACAGCAAGGCAGTAATAAAGGCTAGTATTATATCATACATACTTTGGCAAATTTAACCTTATTATACCTTAGCAAGCAGGCCTTGACAAATTTTGGTTGATTTTGTCTGAACTAAACAATAGGGTCCCCTCAAATAAAAGGAGCCTCGAATTTCTCCGAGACTCCTTTCTTCATCAAGTTTTACCAAAACTTTATCAATCCAAGCGGATCATCTTTTTCGTTGCACTATAGTTTCCACTATCCAGTCTGTAGTATAGTAAACCAACCGCCGGTATATCTTTCTTCTGTAATTGAATAGATTGAAGACCTTTGTTGTATTCGCCCTCAATAACTTTAACCAGCTGACCGGTCATATCATAAAGTGTCAGAACAGCTTTACCTGCCTCCGGTAATTCAAAACTGATGTTCGTAGACCCTGTCCATGGATTAGGTTCGTTCTGGTACAAGGCAAACGCTACATCTGAAGAATTTCTATTAGAAATAAAGCGCAGATCCAAAATCTCATCACTGTAAGTATACGCTTCCGGATGGGCTACTCGATCTGAAAGCTCAATCATATCCTGCACATTTCCATCAGCGGTTGCAACAAATTGTAAGGTGACAGCCATTGGCTCAGCACTCAAATCTTTGGACAGATCATCGGCATTCCAACTCATGGTAATCACGCCATCATGCAGTTCGCCTACATGTTGGTTATTGATACGGATATCATCACTTCCTATCGCCAGATATTCAAGTCCGTTTGTCTGTAATGTCCACTGGAAACCTGCCACACCTTGTGGGAAGGTCATCTTAACATCAACAATTTCTCCGGCCTTCACGTCCTGAGCTGACTCAACTTGAATATTAAGCACCCTTCTTTCCCCTCTAGGCAACACCTGCGTAGCATTTGCCACTGCGGTGTTATTGACGTCTCCTACCTTGACCGCAACAAAATCAAGACCACTATAGGATGTTCCATCATACTGCATATTGATCACCTCCTCGAAAGGCCATGGATGTTGCTGATTTGGCATTTGGAATCCAGCATCAACAAATCTCCAGCTGTCATTATCCGGGAACTCAGTGTAAAGACCAAGTATCAGTTTTCTGATTTCAATCAGGTCGATGGCACTGATTTGCTCATTATTATTAGCATCTGCGGCAATGTATTGATAGGGCGAATCAAAAAGTTCTTTTCCTAACAAATGCTTCTGAATGCGTACAAGGTCTAACGTACTCACACCATTCCTATGCTGATCAGAACGCTTCGGCGTAATCTCGTAGCGCTGCCCATCCACCTGAGGAACAACTAATAAATACTTTCCATTATCAGCGGTATTCATCGAATAAATCACCTCATTGTTATTGACCAGAGAAACATTTACAGCCTCTACTGATTTGTGATCGTAAGTTAGAATTTCACCTTCGTACAGAATACTTCCACCATGATCACAGTTTCCACTGTTGTCTGTAAATACAATGGTGGTGGTGCAGAAATCCTTGTTTCTTTCATTCCAGCTGACTACGCCATTACAGTTGTCATCCGTACCGCCATCAGCAACCCAAATATCAATTGGAACTTCGACGCCAAAGGCTGGAATATTGGTTGAATTAAAGGTTCTGCTTGGCTCATAGGCATCTCCACTGAAACTATATAACAATTCTGCCGATGGGGTACAATCATCCGTACTGGAAGCATTGAAGTCCTTCGCCCAAAGGGTGACCTCACAACCTATCGGCATGACGACGGTGCTCAATCCCTGAATGCATACCGGACTTGGTTGCTTACAATCCTCCAATCGGAATAGGTACTCGCAATGTGACCAATTACCGCAACCATCCTCCACACTCCACAATATTCTGTGGTAATCACCACAATAGATATCATTGTATGGAATACCATTTCTTCTCATTTCCTGAATTGGACTTTCCTCACTGTTAAAGACAAGGTTCGCTTCGTGATTGTCATCCAGCTGAACAAATGTTTTTGGTTTGACTAAAACATAATCAGGTCCGTTAAATGGATATAATTTAACATCAAACGACACATCTCCATCACAGGATTCGCGGATTGGTTGTGTAAGTGTTACGTGGACACTGCAACTACTGGATAGTGGATCACTTTCTCCCAGGAATGCCTGATTCGAAGCCGGTAGTCTTATACCATCGTCCTCCACACACAGCACTATCGGTTGTTGCGGACAAGCCAGGAATTCCGGACCTTCATCATCGTGCACCTTAATCACCTGCGTATAGGACCACAGCCCCTGACCGGTAGAACTATTATACTGACACCAGTCAATGACCTTCCACTCTCTAAGAATCTTATAACAAGCTCCACCTTCGGAAAATTCAAAACGTGAGTCTACATAGGTGACGCCAATCAAATTACATGCATCAGAGAATATCTGTGGCTCACCAGTGTTACCCAAATCATCAGGGCAATTATCAATCAAGACATCACATGGCCATTTGACACCATCTTTCGTGTCCTGGTTATTACAATTTTTGTCCGAAATATAAAACGGATTGAAATCCACGACCCAAATTCTCTGGGTACAAACCCCGGGTGTAAACCCTTGTTGATTATCTCTTGCGGTAAATCTTCTTTCAATTAGTTTAACGGCTCCCGGAGGGGCATTGCTTGGCAGATTATCACCCGCACATACATCATATTGGGTGACACGGACTTCCAAGTCAGAGAAGCAATTGTCTTTGGCCCATCCATCAATTCCCCAAACGTGTGGTTGACTGTAATTTGGATTTTCAGGATCATACACAACGATAGGCTGACGAACGGATTGATCTCCGTCATTTAACAAATCATCGTACATATTACCAAAGTATGCACTCAAAGGATCTTCATCCAGATTTCCATTCAAGTTTCCAGCAGCATCTCTAAAGGTGCCTTCTTCTATTGGATACCAGAATGAACAGCTGACAATGATATCCGGCAAACATTCCACTATCGGTGAAATTTTATCCTGAACATCCACTTCAACCATACAATAATTTACATTTCCTGCAGCATCCGTCACTTCCAGTTCAACCATAACCGTCTTCTCTCCTCTGGATCCAACTCTCGGTACATCGCAACATGCGAATGGTACGCAAGGGCGGAAAACTGTTCCGCGGTCACGACTATTGACAGGAGGTATTCCGCCAGGTATATCATCGATACAAGCACCTTCGGTAGTCCAATCAAAGTCGATACAACTATCCATTCTTCTTGCTCGGAACGTCACAGGACCACAATTATCATAACTTCCATCATCAAACACAGAGGCAGGTACAAGGGTAATACCACCGGGTCCATCATTGGTTAAGCCAACAATTGTATGTGAGTCACAATTGACCACGGGAACAACATTATCCACCACCGTAATCGTAAAAGAACATGATGAACTATTTCCACAAAGATCATCTACTACCCAGGTTACAAGGTGAGCACCCAATCCAAGCTCATTGATCACAAAATTATTTCCAAACTGTACAATTATTCCATCGGCTGAATAGAGCGTATAGTTGACTATATCGCTACAATTATCCTCGGCTTGTGGCTTAGGCACACTTACATTGGCATGGCAAAACCAAAAATCTGTTCCAACACTCAAATCAGCCGGACAAGTTAGTACAGGTCCCTCTGTATCACTTAATTTAATAACCTGATTTCCTTCTACTAACTCCTGCGTACACCAATCTAAAACTGTCCAGGTACGGAGTATCTTACTTCCTCCTCCACAATCATCAAGTGGCTTATCCCAGTAGCCAAGGAAAAGATTACAAGTTCCAGCCTGATCTGTGATATCATAACCGCCTATTGTGGGCCAACCAGTTACATCCGGCAAACTACTACTGCCACATGGTCCAACATAATTTGGTGGATATACAATACTATCCGTTGATAGAGGAATAACATTAAACATCTGATCACACGAGGCAGTAAAACCGGAATTGTCAGTCACTAACCAACTTACGATCACGACTCCATCACCACAGCCTTCACCATTATCCTCGATATTGGATACTTCCAATGTGTATCCGCAATTGTCAATAATCTCAGGATATAAGTTGGCTGGTATTTGACCGTCCAATAATAAATCAACTTCGAGACATGAAATCTGACATGTATCAGCGCCATCGACCCCTTCCGGACAAGCACATATAATCTGCGGTGGAATTTTATCTTCGAGGCGAATGACACCCCAGCATGAATTATCCGTATCAGGATCAGTGATCGTTACGTGATAAAATCCATTGACTAAATCAAACGCAGAGAATACAATCCAACCTGTGTCAGTGCCTATGCTATCAATCGTAATAATATAATCGTCATAACAGCCATACTGATCACCTTCCAATATCATATCCGTGAAAATGTGTCCTTCACAAAAATTATCCACACTTACATTGACTGTATCATTACACGCCAGAAAGATTGGTCCATCATATTCCACAACAGTGATATTGAAAGAACACTCAGCTGTATCAGAATTATTCGTAGCAATCCAGGTCTGAATGGTTGTACCAATTGAGAATGCATCACCTGATGTCAAACCTGTAGTATCGATTTGCATCAGAACCGGAGTACCTCCGCAAATGGCATCCGCTGTGACGGTATAACTTACAAAAGCAGTACACTCACCGGGACCGAGATAAACAATAATATCACTTGGGCAGGTAATTTCAAGTAAACCACCGGTACCCATTACCTGAGCCTGACAGGTGGAGGAATTTCCACAATCATCCGTGACGGTCAAAACTACCGGCACAGACCCTGTCTGAATAAATTCATCACAATTAAAAATAGTTTGAGACAAACTCAAGGTAACACCGCCGCAGTTATCAAAACTTCCATTATTGATCTGCTCCGGCGTAATCGTTACTTCAGTTCCTGAAGCAAAATCAATCAGTATATCCTGACAAATGGCAACAGGTGCAGTTTGATCATCAACGATGATGATTTGCTGACAAGTTGCAGAATTACCGCAATCATCCGTAGCCTGATAGGTGCGTGTAACCGTATATCTATTGGCACATGTTTGATTAGAAATAACATCTCCAATATGCGTAACGGTCACCTGACCACCACAATCATCACTCGTGCCTATTCCTGCTGTATTGACCGGGGGGATGTCATCTGTACAAGATACCGTGACACCTGCAGGGCAGGTAATTGAAGGTGCGGAAATATCATTTACTGATATAGTCTGTATACAGATTCCGGTATTACCACATCCATCAGTGGCCATCCAGGTACGCAGTATCGTAAATGATTCCGTACAAGCACCAGGGACTATAGCATCACTAAAGTCAATGGATGGCATACCATCACAATTGTCCGTTGCAGATGCTGTACCGGTATTTGCGGGCGCTGTACTTTCCGGACAATTGATAGTGATGTCCGGTGGACAAGAGACTGTTGGTCCCTGACTATCATCCACGAAAATATTTTGAGCACAGGTACTTGCATTTCCACAAGCATCTGTAGCCGTCCATGTTCTCACAATTGTTCTTTCCTGTGCACAAGCACCACTTAAGGTGACATCATTCCAGGTAATAATAGGATCAGGATCACAATCAGTCGCTGAAGCAAATCCAGTTGACTCCGGATCAAAACTTTCAGTACATTCTATGGTCACATCACCAGGACATGATATTATTGGTGCATCATTATCTTCAATAGAAATAATTTGATCGCAGGATGATGAATTCCCACAGGCATCTGTAGCGATCCATGTTCTGGTTATGATCATATCCTGAGGACAGTTACCTCCTATGGTTACATCACTGAAATCAAATGAAGGTGCTGCATCACAATTATCAACCGCTGTCGGCGAGCCGGTATCGGCTGGTAACGTACTATCGGTACAACCAATCGTAAGGTTTGCCGGACAAGTAATGACCGGAGCGGTGCTATCTTCTATAGATATAATTTGGATACAAGTGCTTGAATTGCCACAAGCATCTGTTGCTACCCAGGTTCTGCTGATAGAACTCGCCTGCGGACAACTTCCTGACAGTGTAACATCACTAAACTCAATCATTGGCGATCCATCACAATTATCAGTGGCCGTTGCTAAACCAGTATTTGCAGGTGCAGTACTATCTGTACATTCAATGGTTACATCAGCAGGACAGGTAATAGTGGGTCCCTGAATATCATCCAGCAGAATGATTTGCGTACAGGTACTTGAATTACCACAGGCATCGGTTGCAATCCACGTCCGGGTAATATTTATACCCTGAGGACATGCACCGGCAATGGTTAAATCTTCAAAACTAATATTTGGTGCTGAATCGCAATTATCCGTTGCTGAAGCAGTTCCTGTATCACCCGGATCCGTACCTGCACTACATTCCATGGTCACATTCGGTGGGCAGGTGATGGTGGGAGCTACGCTATCTTCTACATTAATCGTTTGAATGCATGTGCTTGAATTTCCGCAAGCATCAGTGGCGGTCCATGTTCTGGTGATTGTGCTTTCCTGTGGACATGCTCCACCTGTAACGTTGTCACTAAAACCAATGATCGGATTCGGATCACAGTCAACTGCTGTAGCCGAACCTAAATCAGCCGGAGCTGTACTGTCTGTACATTGTACAGTAATATTTGCAGGACATGTAATGACAGGTGATTCGGTATCTACAATAGAGATTGTCTGAACACAGCCGGTTGAGTTTCCACAAGCATCAGTGGCGGTCCATGTTCTGGTGATAGTTAATTCCTGAGGGCATCCGCCACCAAGCGTGATATCACTGAAGGCAATCACCGGAGCGCCATCACAATTATCTGAGGCAGTAGCTGTACCTGTATTGGCAGGTATAGTACTATCAGAACATTCTATTGTTGTATTGGCAGGACATGTAATCACAGGAGGTGTATTATCCTGCACTGTGATTATCTGTAAACATGTGCTTGAATTTCCGCAAGCATCAGTTGCTACCCATGTTCTTTGAATTATACTTTCTTGTGGACAAGCACCCGGAATAACATTATTACTCAAAACAGATGTCACCGGTGCACCATCACAATTATCCATGGCGGAAGCAGTTCCTGTGTTAGCGGGCAACGTACTCTCTGAACATTCGATGGTCAAATTAGCCGGACAATTAATTGTCGGTGCTTGATTATCTTCTACCGTAATAGTCTGAATACATGTATTTGAATTTCCACAGGCATCCATAACCGTCCATGTTCGTGTTATGACTGATTCCTGAGGACAAGCGCCACCGACGATACCATCACTAAATGAAAATATCGGAGCCCCATCACATACATCAGTGCCGGATGGTGTACCTGTATTTGCGGGCAATGTACTTTCGGTACAAGTAATCGTAATATTTGCAGGACAGTTGATGCCCGGAGCCATGCTGTCATCCACTGATATAGTTTGCAGACACGTACTTGTATTGCCACAATTGTCCGTAGCCGTCCATGTTCGATTGATTGTAAATTCCTGAGGACAAGCGCCGGATATGGTAGCATCACTAAAGGAAACAATAGGCGAAGCATCACAATTATCTGAAGCTGTAGCCGTGCCTGTATTTCCGGGAGCTGAGCTATCCAAACACTCAATCGTTACATTAACAGGACAATTCAATGTTGGAGCCACGTTATCAGAAACAGTTAAGGCTTGCACACAACTCTGTGAGTTGCCTGCATCATCCATAACGGTAAATGTTCTGGTGATAACTAATTCATCCCCAGGGCAACCGCTACCTCCATTATCCGTTTCCATCACGGAGACTGTAAAATTATCACAGTATTCATTTACCTGAACAATATTTGTATCAATGGCAGGAACATCTGTAATACACGCAAAGGTACCGCCATCCATGACCGGACATACGACCACTAATGAACAACAAGCCTGAACCAAAACGGTATCAAAGGCCATACAGCCATTATCATCTGTTACGATCACTGTATATTCTCCCGGACCAACATCAGAAAGATCTTCTGTCATCGCTCCATTGGACCATAAATAAGTATAAGGGGGTTGACCGCCACTGACTGTCAAATCTACATCTGCATTTTGCTGATTGCCGCCCAGGCACATAAAACTGACTGAGGTGGTTGGATTGTCATTAACAATCAAAATCGCTGAATCCACAGCAGAGCAATTGGTCAAGGTATCGGTAATAGTCACATAATATGTACCCGGGGTACTGATATAACCGGTGGTTTCTGTATCAGCCATAAATCCACCTGGTCCCGTCCATTCAAAAATATAATCAATTGTATCCGGAGCAAATTGAGCCGTAAATATGGTGCTGTCGCCATTACAAATGACACTGTCTCCGGTAATTAAAACCTGAGCCAATGGCAAATTAGAACCACTCACCATAATGGTACTTGCAAACCACCAGGTGTTCAGGGTGGCATTCTCTCCGTATCCAAATGGCGTACCTACACAAGTACCGGTCGGTGGATCACCTACCTGGAAATTATCCCATGTACGACAACCTCCCATACCACAAGTACAACCATTTATCTCAATTTTTGGCTGGCCGGTTCCCGGATCGCCCTCATCTATCGTCACGGTATTGACATCATCCGTAATATCGCTATCATCCCAATAGAGTAAATTTGTCGCCATCCCGGGACAAATTGGTCTGATCGTCTGAACGCAAAATCCGTTTTTAAGAAACTCAACATCAAATCCGGCATAATGCTGTACCCCTTGAGAATATCGCACAAATACTGGAACCGGCTCACCAAATTCGATTGGTGTTCCATCGCCTTTTAATCCATTCCAGGGCATACACAAAGTATCGGCTGATGTAAAAAACATAGCTAAAAGAACATCGGTGGTATCTAAATCATAGATTCCATTATTCACAAAATCAAGTACAACTTCGACCTGACCCGGTTGCGTGACCCCTATATTAATACAAAAACTATCCGGAGCTTCACAGCTAACATTTAATAAGGCGACATCGCCACACTGCATGGAAGAGGATGGAAACTGCGTATTATCCGGGTCATTAAGGAATACCATATGATCAGCATTATTTTGCGTGGCATTCATATTATTGACGGAGCGTCTGTCTTCGATAACATCTCCTGTATCGCCGGGTCCTCTGTCACCAAAAGAAACAGTAAATGAAAGTCCCTGAAATCCTGAATTTGCAAAATCTATTCGAGAGACGAAACCATCCATGGTGTAGGAATAGAATACACCATTGAAATCCCGATCATACTGACATTCAGGCGGTGTATTTGGGCTTCTTGGAGGAGTCCGCAATGCCCAGTTCCTGGACCAAAGGCGTCCGGTCTGCACGGCACCTCCGTTTCTTACGGTAAAGTCATAAAAAAGAATATTGGCTATCAGGTTTGGTCCTCCATCATCAAACTGGATGACATAATCACCCGTCATAGTCGGTTTGAATCGGGAATATGGAAATGAACCTGTATTGGTACTATAACCACCCATGCCGTTTACATCCGGACCATTGGCAGCCAAAGCCCATGAGGTGGCATTATCATTAGCGGAACCAATGACATATGGCCCAAATACGACGACCCCATTTGGATCAAGAATCCTGAATGAGTAGGTGGCTGGGCCGGAAATATTTCCAAAATCATCTGCTTCTCCGGATAAACCAATATATACAGAGTCATTTACAGCATCTGTAATGGTTAAATTCAAGCTTGAGGCTGTACCAAAACTCAGGTAGGAAGCAAAATTTCCAAAGCCGGACGCATTGGTGTGAAGCATTACTGAATCACTGGATGCGGGGGCCAACTCCTTGATACCTTCAGCAACTACTCGTCCTGATGAAAAGACTAGTAATAGCAGAAGACCGGAGATGATGTTCAGTCGGTTCTTTAAGTTCATAATTGGTAAAAACTTTAGAAAAATGTGTGTTTATTGTATTGATTACCAATACATTAAATAATGTTTCATCATTCTCGGGTGGGGTTAGTCAGGTGGTAAAGCATTTTTCGAAAAGGAAGATGCTTTATTACCAATCAAAGAAGGAGCAAATACTATACCAGAATGAAGGGATAGAGGAAGGGTTACTGAAGTCATGGAAGTGCGACTCCATAATTAGTTCAGAACTAAAGGGGTATGTATTAAATCGACAAATGTTAAAATGAAAACTTATCGAAGCAAGGTGATATCACCTTTTCGATCGATAGTTGAACCATTCAGCAGCTCAACACGAGCGGTATAAGCAAAAACAGCAGGGTTCATTCTTTTTCCTTTAAAGGAACCATTCCAACCCAATTGGGGATCATTTGGAGCAAAATTTTTGCCCACAAAAACCTGGTTACCCCATCGATCAAAAATCTCGAAATAGACTACTCTTTTGACCCGATCATCTGTGTATACCGTTACCCAGTCATTTATATTGTCATCATTTGGAGAGAAGACATTCGGTATATAAATATCAGCATCAACATCCACCCTGACCTGCAACATATCCTGGTCAATACAGCCCCCGGAATATACGGTTGCTGTGATGGTGGCACTATTCAGACCATATAATACCGGGTTTGTACAATGTGTACAAGACAGGTAATCAATTGGTGTCCAAACCAGCGAATCAATCTCACTCCACGGCAGACTTATGTCCGCCGATAGAATAATGCTATCACCCAGTTCCAGTTCAATATCAGGACCTATATCAATCGACAATATCTGTCCATCCGCCATTGTATAGGAATTCGCATAGGTACAGCCATTTGCATCTACAACCGCCACAGAATAATTGCCTGCAAAAAGATCTTCAAAAACAGGTGAAGTCTGTAACGGACCTCCATCCAGCGAGTACATAAATGGAGGCGTTCCACCGGTCACATCCGTAACCGTTATGGAGCCGGAAGCATCGCCTGCACAATTTGGAATAACAATATCCACCATCATACCCACTGGTACATCAGGCAAATCAAGTATTATAGTATCGCGAGCAGAACATCCGGTAGTTTGATTCACTACATCCAGATAATATTCACCGGGCACGGAAGTCTCTAAAGTTTCCGAAATAAAATTATTCAGATCAGGACCTGACCAACTATAAATAATATCGGGACCCGTACTTGACGTACCAATATCTAACAATGCAGTTTCATCAATACACGTGATCTCTTCCAGTAAATCTATATTAGCATCCGGCGGTATTGTAAGATCTGTGACCTGCACCGTATCCCGATTTGTACAACCATTAGTTGAATCCATAGCGATGAGAATATACTCACCAGGCAAACCAACCGTCGCCGATATTAAGGTATCAGGACCTATAATTCCTCCTGCCGGTCCTACCCATTCGAAAACTACATTATCATTATCATTGGTTGCTCCTTCGTTTAAGATAGCGGTTGGATTATTACAGTCAATGACCTGAGGAGGACCAGCCTCGACAGCTGGATACTGCTTGAGATCTTTTACAAAAACAGAGTCGTTTCCAAAACATCCACTGATTGTATCTTCAACGACCAGTACAAATAAACCTCCCGAGGTAATTTCAAAACCTGGTGATGATGATATTAAATCACCATCACTATTAAACCATGCATATACAATATTAGGTCCGGTGGATGAACCCACAGCACTCAGATCAACCGTATCTATATAACAATTAAAATTATTGGGGTCCTGAATTATAGCTATCAACACTACTGATATATCAGAAATGACAACCTCATCAGGAGCTGATACACAACCTGATGTTGTATTTGTTACTACCAGGGTGTACGTACCTGCAACGGTCACTACCGGGTTAGATAACGTTTCATTAGAACCATCAATTCCAGGTCCGGTCCATTGATAGGTATACTCCGGTCCTACAGGGCTGGCTTGTAAGGTGATCTCCGTCACATCGCAACTCAACGAATCATCTACACCGGCATTGGCAATCACTACATCTGGATCCTGATCCACAAATACAGAATCTGTATCACTACAATTAGCACCGCTGGTCACCGAGAGAATATACCATCCGGGTTGGGTTACATCTGGGTTGAGTAAGTTTTCATTGGTACCATCTATACCCGGACCTGTCCACAATGGCGGACCTCCGGTAGCTGTTCCATCCAGCGTAACCGTCTGCATTGCACAATCCAGTGTCATATCTGCTCCTGCATCTGCGGAAGGTAAAGGATTGACGACCAGATCAAGATTGATGATCGTATCACATCCACCCGGACCGGGCACTGTATCGATAACATAGAACCCTGTTGTGGTGTAATCCATACCACCAATCGTATAGGTCTCTCCTTCACAGATAGAGGCTTGTATGATAGATACATCCAGAGGATCGACCATTAATCTTAGAATGCGCACTGAATCGCATCCAATGGCAGCAGGTATCGTATCGATAGGATATTCTCCTGCCACAGTATAGTCCATTCCGTTGATGGTGTAGACGCCATTGAAACAAATAGTTTCATCGAGGTATGTTACTTCAAGTGGGTTGACCGTCAGGTTAAGTGTCAATAGTGTATCACATCCTACAACAGCAGTAATGGTATCCAGCAGATAGACGCCTGCCTGTGTATAATCAGTTCCATTGTAAGGATAAATATCACCCTGACAAATCGTATCAAATATTTCTTTCGGTACATATGGATCAACCGTAAGCGTAAGTACTAAAATACTATCACATCCATCACTCGCTCCTCCCGCAATCTGAACATCATAGACTCCGGCATCAGTGAAAGTTTCACCCTCAATCATATAACTATCTCCTTCGCAAATAGCATCTGCAAGAGCACCATATTGTGTTCCCTCTGAAATAACTTCAACTTCCAGCGAATCAATACATCCATTAGCTCCCATTGCTTTGACTATGTAGATGCCTGCTGGTAAGTTTGAAAATACATTTCCTGCGCCGAAAGGTCCATTACCTAAGGCATAGGTATACGGGGTCACGCCCATGGTAGCGCTGGCAGTGATACTACCGGTACTCAACCCACATTCTGTATTGACCACCACTGCTGTCACATCCGGTGTTGGTGTAGCTACTACTGTCGCCGTTCCGGTATCTGTACAACCAAACTCATCTTTGACTGTAATCGTGTAGGTTCCCGGAAGCACATTGACAAACTTATTGGAGTCCTGGAAAGCAGGCAACATTTTCGAATATGTCATATTCGTTGATGGGGTCGAAAACACCTGAATCATCCCGGTGGTCGCACCGCAAGGAGGATTAGTCACAACTATGTTTGTGATCGCCGGACCAGGAGCTTCCCAAAGGAAGACGTCTTCTTCGTGGATGCAGCCGTTGGCATCTTTTATGGCAACAGTATAAAAGTCAGACTTCAAATTGACGAACACAAAAATTGGTGTAAACGTCCCCGGCGGAATTATTGCATAGGTATAGGGCGCCTGACCACCAAACCCATCAAGTTCTATCTGACCGTTGGCCATGTCACAATGAGCTGGTGTGATATAAACATCAAAATCAGGAGAAACTGAAGTATTAATGGTGGTGGTACCTGACGCAGAACATCCATTTTCATCAACTACTTCTATCACATACACACCGGATGGTAAATCAGAAATTAAATTTGTATTTCCATAACTAGTTCCATTCAGGAAGTACTCATAGTCCGGCGCTCCACCACTTACATTAATAAAAATTTCTCCATTGTCTTCTCCACAAGTAGTGTGTGTCGGTGTAATGCTATTGATCACCGGACCATCGGTCGTATTGACAGTGATAGGTTGTGAAACGATACAACCATTACCATCTTTTACGAAAACTGTATAATTGCCGGAAAGTAAATTTTGAAACAAATTTGAAGTCTGGTAACCGGTTCCATTTAGGGAATACATCAATGGAGGAATGCCTGTCGCCATGATCGTCACTGTTCCATCAAAGGTGTTGCATGAAGTAGCCGTAATAATTATATTATCAATTACAGGTCCACCGACATCCATGATCGTAGCACTCCCCGTCACTTGACAGCCACTTTCATCCTTAACAACAATTGGGTAAACACCGGCCGGTAATCCGTTAAATACATTTGACGTCTGGAAGCTGCCACCACCATTGATAGAGTACATTAATACCCCTACTCCGCCGGAAGCAATAATTGTAATGCTACCGTCGGATTGACCACATGAGGAGCCCGTGATAATGATATCATCTATGACCGGTGAACCTGCAGAAAAAACAGGAACCTCCAGGGTATCTGTGCAACCCACATCGTCAATAAGGTAGATGAAGTATTCTCCATCGCCAAGTCCGGGGAATAGTCCTGACAATCCATAAATATTTCCATCGATAGAGTATGTATACGGTACGGAACCTCCACTTGCTGTTACTTCTATTGATCCATTATCCAATCCGCAAGATGCGTCAATGACTTCAATCAGTTCAAGCTCCGGTCCTGCGCCAACGCCTACAACAACATTCATAGTTTCTTCACAACCGACAGCATCCTGGACATAAATTGTATAGTTGCCCGGCATCAACATATCAAAAACATTACTGGAAACATATGTAATGCCATCCAATGAATATTCAAATGGTGGCATTGAACCACTTGCATTGATAGTTATCGAACCATTGTTAACGCCGGAACAAGTTGCATCAATAATGACAGGTGCATCTATTGTTAAATCGCAAGGAACTGGCGTCATAATAGTAAACTGGCATGTTGCAATACAACCGGTAGCATCTTCTACTTCAATCGTATACACGCCACCAGACAATCCGGTGATCATAAAAGGACCATCAGCAGCCAGCACACCTGAACCACTCATTGGCCCTGACCAGTTAATTGTATATGGTGGTTGTCCTCCTGTAATAGTTACTTGTCCGCGTCCATCAGATGCACCGGGGGCAGACTCATCTGCAAGTACTTCACAATCTATGACAAGCTCATACACATCGATATATATTGTATCAGCAGATTGACAAGGTCCGGATGATGTAGTATAGATTACCTGATGAGATCCGGTACCTAATGCAGCGGGATCAAATTGATTGCTGGATACTGATCCTGACCAGGTGCCACCTGCGGGTACTGCTGTCAGTGTCATCACTCCTGCTGATGTGCAGAAAGGTCCTGCAGGCGTAATTGCAGCAGGCGTAACCGGCGCAAAAGTCAGATCAATGGTAACCACAGAATCACACCCTTGTCCGGTGATGGTTTCCATTCCTGAAGGATTATTTTCATCATATATGGTTCCATTGACAACCACTGAATAGCCATCGCCTTCACATCCGGTATACAACTCTTCACCAGTTAGATTTGACATAAAAGTAAGCATAATAGCTACCGTCGAATCACAACCATTTGCACCCATTAAAATTTCTGTACCGGAAGGCATGCTTTCATCATAAGTGGTTCCATTCACCACCACTGAGTACCCATCCCCTTCACATCCGGTATATAATTCTTCCCCTGCAGTCTCCGGAGCGAAATCCAGATCAATGGTAACTGTAGAGTCACATCCGTTTGGCCCAGGAAACGTTTCTGTTCCATTTGGATTAAATTGATCATACGTGGTACCGTTCACCACTATGAAATATCCATCCCCTTCACATCCGCTATACAATTCCTCCCCTGAACCGGCAGGCTGGAATACCAGTGTGATCGTTACTGTTGAATCACAACCATTAATGCCCGTTAGCACTTCTACTCCATCCGTATTTGATTCATTATAGGTAGTTCCATTGACTACCACTGAATAGCCATCGCCTTCACAACCCGTATACTGTTCAACTCCAGCGGTCAGTGGGTTAAATGTCAAATCAATAGTGACGGTAGAGTCACAACCATTTGCAGAAATCAAAGTTTCAGTTCCTGTTTTATTAAACTCATCATACGTTGTGCCATTGACCACGACACTATAGCCGTCGCCTTCACAACCGGTATATAATTCTTCGCCCGTTGTATTGATACTAAAATTTAAATCTATCGTTACCGTGGAATCACACCCTCCGGAGCCTGGAAATGTTTCGACACCATCAGGATTACCTTCATTATAAACTGTACCATTTACTGTAATACTATATCCATCACCAGCACAACCATTGTATAATTCTTCGCCTGTGCCAGCAGGTTGAAATACCAGTGCCACAGTGACCGTTGAATCACAGCCATTTGAACCTGGTAGAACTTCTACGCCATCCGTGTTTGATTGATCGTAGGTGGTTCCATTGACCACTACAGAATAGCCATCGCCCTCACAACCTGTATACAATTCAGTGCCAGTCGTCAGCGGATTAAATGTTAAATCAATTGTAACAATAGAATCACATCCATTTGAAGAGATTAAGGTTTCAGTTCCTGTCTTATTGAACTCATCATAAATGGTTCCATTCACAATAACACTATAACCATCTCCTTCGCAACCGGTGTATAATTCCTGACCGGTAGAATTTATATTGAAAATCAGGTTAATGGTTACAACAGAATCACAGCCATTGCTACCGGAAATCGTTTCCGTTCCAATTGGATTAAATTCATCATAAATAGTTCCACCGACCATAACCGAATACCCATCGCCTTCACATCCTGTATATAATTCTTCTCCGGTAGATTCCGGGATAAATGTCAAATCCACATTGACAGTCGAATCACAACCATTGTTTGCAACAAAAACATACGGACCATACATTCCTCCAATGGTTGTCGTATTACCATCTGGTAATGTATACACATCTTGATCACACAAAACAGGTGTTAAATTTGTTTCATTGGGTATTTCGGTAATCGTTATTGTTTGCGTATGGATTGCAGTATTTCCACAATCATCCGTCACCGTCCACTCTCTGACAATCGTTAAAGGATTGCCACTTGGACCCGTTTCAGTACCAACGATAGTTCCCGGGCCGCTGCAGTTATCGGTATAATCCAATGGATCCATTGGAGGCACCTGCGAAATACAATCTAATATCAGGTCACCCGGTGGATTAATAAATACAGGTGGGTCGGTGTCGACTGTTCTGATAATAATCTGAGTTACCGTTATACTGTTATTGCAAGCATCCGTTACTGTAAATGTTCTGGTCGTTGTTTCAGTACATCCTACTAAATCTGTCACATCTGCATCAAATGCAACGACAGGTGCACTGCAATTGTCAGCAGCATCTGTGACCACCGAGATATCAGGGGAAGGCACAGGATCATTACATAAGCCCACTATAAAAGTAGAGGGATCTGAAGCCGTTGGTGGGGTTGTATCATCAATCGTAATATTTTGTGTTACAGTTCCCACATTCCCGCAAGCATCCGTAAAAGTCCAGGTGCGGATAATAGTCGCAGGACAAGATCCACTAATTCCTGAATCCATGCCAGTGACCATTCCTGCTGGGCTACAATCATTTGTATAACTTAAGTCAATCATGGGCGGCACATCTGCCACACAATTCACTGAGATATCAGCGGGAGGTGCAGTGAAAACGGGACCTGTATCACCGGTAATGATATACGTATACGTCCAATCCAGATTAGTTCCATCACAATCCGTATAGGTCCAGGTATATGTTTTTGTTCCTGAACAAACAGGATCTGCTCCAATCACAGGACCTGTTGGAACTATCGCATCACCACATGAATTTATGACCACCGGTGGTACAGGCACTGTTTGAGCATCTGTAATACAGGCAACTGTGGATCCATCATCTGCCGGCAAAGCAAATGTCGGCGGATCCACTGTGTAAGTATACACCCAATCCATTGAAGCACCAGAACAATCCGTATAGGTCCAGGTATATGTTTTATCTCCCGAACAAACCGGATCAGGACCCACGACAGGACCGGTGGGCAGAATTGGATCACCACATAAATCATTTACAACCGGAGGGGTCGGAACTACCTGTGCATCATTGATACAGGCCACTGAAGAACCATCATCAGCAGGTAAAGTAAATGTCGAAGGGTCTATTGTATAGGTATACACCCATTGGCTTGTTGAGCCATCACAATTTGTATAGTCCCAGGTATAAGTTTTATCTCCCGAACAAACCGGATCAGGACCCACGACAGGGCCGGTAATCGTCAATGGATCGCCACATGAGTTGGTCACTACCGGTGGAATCGGCACTACCTGTGCATCACTAATACAAGCTACTGTTGAACTACCATCTGCCGGCAATGAAAATGATGAAGGATCTACGGTATAGGTATACACCCATTGACCGGATGTTCCTGTACAATCTGTATAATCCCATGTATATGTTTTAGTACCTGAACAAACCGGATCCGCGCTTACGGTTGGGCCGGATAATGTTAATGGATCTCCGCATGAATTATTTACTATTGGTGGAATAGGGACTACCTGTGCATCACTCACACAAGCTACTGTGGAACCATCATCAGCCGGTAATATAAATGTGGGTGGATCTACTGTATAGGTATACACCCAGTCTGCAGAGGTTCCTGTGCAATCAGTATACGTCCATGTGTAAGTTTTATCACCGGAACAAACGGGATCTGCACCTACAACCGGGCCGGTAGGCACGATCGGATTTCCACATGAATCATCGACCGCGGGTGGTGCTGGTACTATCTGAGCATCGGTAATACATGTTACCGTGGAACCATCATCTGGAGGAAGTACAGAAGTAGGTGGATCAATTGTATACGTGTACACCCATGGTAATGTATTACCAACACAATCAGTATACGTCCATGTGTAAGTTTTATCTCCCGAACAAACCGGATCAGCTCCTATCACCGGTCCTGTAGGCACAACCACATCACCGCATAAATTAATGACTACAGGTGGTGTTGGCTCTACTTGTGCATCGCTCACACAAACTACATTTGTTCCGTCATCCGAAGGTAGTGTAAACACTGTAGGGAGTACAGTATAGGTATATACCCAATCTAAAGCAGTACCGGTACATTCAGTATATGTCCAGGTATATGTTTTGTCTCCTGAACAAACCGGATCAGGGCCTACGACCGGACCTGTAGGAATAATTGGATCGCCACACGAATTGTTAACGATTGGTGGTGTCGGAACTGCTTGTGCATCACTGACACAATCAACGATAGACGCATCATCTGCAGGAAGAGAAAATGTTGGTGGGTCAATAGTGTAGGTATACACCCAATCCATTGATGACCCTGTACAATCGGTATACGTCCAGGTAAATGTTTTATCTCCTGAACAAACCGGATCGGTTCCTACCACAGGACCTGTTGGTGTAATGCCATCTCCACAAGAGTTTGTTACGACAGGAGGTGTTGGAACAGTCTGCGCATCACTGATACATGCCACTGTTGAACTACCATTTGCCGGTAATGAAAATGTTGGTGGATCTATCGTATAAGTATACACCCAGGGACTTGTAGACCCATCACAATTCATATAGTCCCAGGTATACGTTTTATCTCCCGAACAAACCGGATCAGGGCCAACCACGGGACCTGAAATCGTCAACGGATCACCACATGAATTATTGACCACCGGAGGAGTCGGAACTACTTGTGCATCACTGATGCAGGCTACATTAGAAGCTCCATCAGCAGGTAATGAAAAAGTCGATGGATCAACGGTATAGGTATACACCCATTGACCGGATGTTCCGGTACAATCTGTAAAATCCCATGTGTACGTTTTATCACCGGAACAAACAGGATCAGCTCCTACGACAGGGCCAGTCATCGTTAAGGCAACACCACACGAATTATTTACAACAGGTGGTGTAGGAACTACTTGTGCATCTGTTACACACGCTACAACAGAACTACCATCAGCGGGCAAGGAGAAAGTAGGTGGATCAACTATATACGTATACACCCAGTCTGAAGAAGTACCGGTGCAATCTGTATAGTTCCATGTATATGTTTTATCTCCTGAACAAACAGGATCAGCGCTTACAACCGGACCGGTTGGCACTATCGGATTACCACATGAATCATCTACTGCTGGCGCAGTTGGTACAACTTGTGCATCCGTGATACAGGCCACAGTAGAACTTCCATCTGCTGGAAGCGTAAAAGTTGGCGGGTTTATGGTATAAGTATACACCCACGGAAAATCAGTACCGGAACAATCGGTATACGTATAGGTATATGTTTTATCACCTGAACAAATCGGATCAGCCCCTGCTACTGGGCCTGTTGGCACAACCGGATCACCGCAAGAATTGATCACTGCCGGTGGAACAGGAATCGCTTGCGCATCACTAATACACGCGACTGTTGAACCTCCATCGGCAGGTAGTGTAAAAGTAGTGGGCTGGACTGTATAGGTATACACCCAATCCATCGCAGTCCCTGTACAATCTGTATAGGTCCAGGTATAGGTTTTATCTCCGGAACAAATTGGATCTGCGCTTATGACAGGACCTGTTGGTGTAATCACATCATTACATGAATTTGTTATTGCCGGTGGTGTTGGAACATTCTGTGCATCACTTATACAAGCTACTGTTGAACTACCTGCAGCAGGTAATGAAAATGTTGGCGGATCTATTGTATACGTATATACCCAGTCCATTGATGTGCCTGTACAATCTGTATAGGTCCATGTATATGTTTTATCTCCTGAACATACAGGATCAGCTCCTACGACAGGACCTGTAGGTGTGATCGCATCACCACACGAATTAGTTACAGCAGGGGGAACCGGAACTGCCTGTGCATCACTGATACACGCCACTGCTGAACTACCGTTTGCCGGTAATGTAAATGTTGGTGGATCTATTGTATAGGTATATACCCATGGGCCTGTAGATCCATCGCAATTCGTGTAATCCCATGTATACGTTTTCGTTCCGGAACACATCGGATCTGCCCCAACTACAGGACCTGCAATTGTTAATGGGTCACCACACGAATTCGTCACATTTGGGGGTGTCGGTACTACCTGTGCATCACTAATACAAGCTACTGTTGAACTACCATCTGAAGGCAATGTAAAGAAGGAAGGATCAACTGTATAGGTATACACCCATTGGGCAGAGGTACCCGTACAATCTGTATAATCCCATGTATAGGTTTTATCACCTGAACAGATAGGATCAGATCCTACAACAGGACCTGTGATCGTCATTGGATCACCACATGAATTATTAGTTGCCGGAGGCGTTGGAATTACTTGCGCATCACTTACACAAGATACTGTTGATCCTCCTGCTGCAGGCATAGTAAAAGTCGGAGGAGTTACCGTATATGTAAACATCCATTGTGCAGAAGTGCCGGTACAATCTGTATAATCCCATGTGTATGTTTTATCTCCTGAACAAACCGGATCAGCACTTACAACCGGACCGGTTGGCACTATCGGATTACCACATGAATCATCTGTTGGAGGTGGTGTCGGAGTTATTTGTGCATCACTAATACAAGCTACGGTTGCATTACCGGCTGCAGGTAATGTAAATGTTGGGGGATCTACTGTATACGTAAACACCCACGGAAAA
>JAHEAR010000042.1 GCA_024642665.1 Bacteroidota bacterium | reverse complement strand
ATGATGAGCAGCTGATCTCCTTCAACCTCAACCTTCTCCTGCATCACTACCGTATCCGTCGATACCGGAACAGCCGCACCGGTAAAAATCCTGACGGCTTCATGCTTTCCAATAGCCTGTTTAAAAAAACTTCCTGCCTGAATTTCCCCAACAATTTTCAACGAATGCTTCTTATCCCAGGATTTAAATGAGAACGCATAGCCATCTACAGCAGCATTGTCAAAGGGAGGTGTATCGATCGGAGATAAAATATCTGCTGCCAGAACAAAACCCAACGACTGTTCCAGCCGAATAGTCTCTGTTCGGGTCACCTGACCATGGTAAGCAATCTGACGTCTGGCTTCGGCAACGGAGGTTATCATATTCTCTACTTTCAAATCAGCGCGATCTATATGGCTTTGTTATTCAAATATAGGGCGATAATTCTTTATTAATTAATTAGTTAGCGTCTGGTGGAACGCACCGGTGCAAATAAAAGAAAAAAGAATTTGGGTAATAAAAGAATCAAAACAATGGCTTTTCTTTGCAAACGAAGCCACTGTACCCTTGTTTTTCTAAACCCTATGTATGAAATGCTCATTCTTATTATCCTTGCTGGCGTTCCTTTGTATTATAGGATGTAAATCGGATAACAGTTCCGGAGCAGTTGACAATGATTCTGGCGATCAACCTTCTGCTTCAAGTGAAATTTCCCACACAGCCATCAAGGCACGCGACCATATCGGCTTGTACACCGGATTCCTACCTTGTGCGGATTGTGACGGCATAGAAACTTCCCTTTATTTGATGGCCAACAATGCGTATCTCCTCACCAAGGTCTATAAAGGTAAAGAAGATAAAAAGGAATATAAAAATATTGGCGATTTCAAATGGAATGATGATGGAACCGCCGTGACTTTATCGAATATTACGAATGCCCCCAATCAATTTGTTATTGAAGATACAAGAGCTATCCAGTTAGACATGGAAGGAAAAAGAATTGAAGGTGATTTGGCAGATCGATATGTGCTGACTAAACAATAATTTGCATCCCCAAATTTGACTATATGAATATCACTGATGTAATTCTTCCCTTAATCACCTTAATAGCCCTGGAAGTTATTCTGGGTATTGATAATATCATTTTCATCTCTATTCTGGCCAACAAACTTCCGGAAGAGCGACGTCACAGGCTCAGACAAATGGGGATTGGTCTGGCGATGATCATGCGTCTGGTGTTGCTGACATTTATCTCCTGGATTATGAAACTTGATAATGAGTTGTTTCAACTATTCGGACATGGTATTACCGGAAAAGAAATCATCCTGTTAGCCGGTGGAACATTTCTCCTCTACAAAAGCACAAGAGAAATATTTCTGCACACTGAGGCAGAAAATCACGGGTATGAAAACGCAGCGAATATCAAACAGCCTACTTTTCGGGATATGCTGATTCAAATTCTGATTCTGGATATCGTTTTTTCCATTGATTCGATTATCACAGCGGTGGGGATGGTGAGCCATCTTTGGATTATGTATACAGCCGTCATTGTCTCTGTGGGCATTATGTTACTGGCCGCCAAACCCATTAGTGACTTCATTTCAAGGCACCCATCCTTCAAAGTGTTGGCACTTTGCTTTTTGTTGATCATAGGCATTTCTTTGATCGGCGAAGGGCTTGAATTCCATATCCCTAAAGGATATATCTACTTTAGTATGGCCTTCTCCTTCTTTGTTGATTTCGTTCAAATGAAAACGATCGGAAAAACCAAAAAAGAATAAAAAAAAGGATCATCGTTTTTCAGCGATGATCCCTTTTCCATATAACATTAATTTTTGAATCGGCCTCCGCGGTTACTTTTTAGCATACAACGCATCAACATCATGCTCGATGGCCGGAATAGTTTGCAAATAAGCCCAGACGGCAGATGCTTCTTCGTCTGTCACAATCGCATAGGGAGGCATTGGATAGCGCAGACTTGGTTTATTATCGCGCATACCAAACTTCATCGCTTTGATAAACTGCTCTTCCGTATAATTTCCGATGCCTGTTTTCTTATCCGGCGTCAAGTTTCTTGTATAAATAATTTCTCCGGACAGATTTGGCATTGCATTTCCACCGCTAAAATATCCGGGTGTTTTTTCAGGCTCCATGATATTCTGAACTTCAAAACTTGGACTATGGCAACCAAAGCAATCCAGTTTTGCGGTAGCGATGTATTTGCCAAAAGTTACTTTATCGGTTGGATCAGGAGATGGCACCGGATGCTCGGGGAATGGCAAAGGTTTAAAGGCTACATAACAAAGGAATTTGGCAAAAAAGGTTGGCTCGCAAGCCTGTTGTTGCTTGTGGACAGGTTTTAATTCAGGCTGTTCGGAGCGCAGGTAGGCGATGATACTGTTCAGGTCGTAATCTGACAGGTGAGGAAATTTAACCATCCATGGTGGGGCATAGCTTCCATCTCGCTTGACGCCGGTACGGAGCAGATAAGCCAGCTCTCCATCTGTGTAACGTCCTGTGCCGTATTTGTCATCCTGGGTAATATTTGCGGACCAGGCCTTGCCAAACTCAGGTGGCATATCCTCCATATATTTCCCTTCCAGCAATCCGTTCTTACTCATATGGCAGTTATGGCACACCAGTGTGGCCATTCGTTTCCCTTCTGCAATCATTGCGCTATCGCCTTCAACTTTCAGATCAGGCGGATGGGCTTCATAGGTAGGTATTCCACGTACAGAAATGTAGGTGGCTCCGGCAGTAATGATAAATGCAATTATCGCTACAAGAATGCCAACGATCTTAAGAATCCTTTTCATGGTGTGGTGAATTTTGGTTTTGTTTTGAGCTTTTATCCCAGGGAGGTCCTTCCCCCATGGATGAAAAGCGAACCTAATATACCAAAAACCGTTATAACCTTAACGATAAAACTTTTGTGCCAATCACCTAATGAACTAATTACCCGGAGGAGACCTGTAGCGTGTTGACACAGATTTAATAATGAGCAATAACCAAATAAAAGAGACCCCGGTAGTGGCCGAGGTCTCTTCAATGGATAGTATGCTATACTATATTCAGGATTATAATTATATCATCTGTAGGCAGAAGTATGTTATCATTAAAAGTGAAGATCAAATCCAAGGCTCCACAACAGGAAATCTTTTATTTTATCCTGTTCACTATATGTGAAATCCGTTTGTATTTTCAGTTTATGACCGACAATATATTTGGATATACCGAAAGTGTACTCATTTTGTGTGCCGCCACCTGAAACCTCTGTATATGCTATGGTTGAATAGCGTCCAATGAATTCATAATTACTTTTCAATAAATATCCTGCTTGAAAATTAAATGCTGTCCCTTCAAGAACTTTAGCACCCGTTGCGGTTCCATCAGCATTTACGGCAATAGGATCAGCGGCAGATCTATAGGCATATTCTCCTAAAAATGAAATACCATTGTACTTAAATGCTGCATCTGCAAATATGGTGGTGATATCCGTCATATAAAAACCTTCATCCGTAATCATATACGAACCTAAACCGCTTCTGGTGCGAACTGCATCAGCATTGAAGTTGTAGGTAAATCCAACCATTAGTTTTGGTTTTGCTTCACGTGCCAGATCGCCTTCTGAATAATCGCCTTTGGATGCAAAAGATCCAAAAGGAAGTGCTTCAATCCTGCCGGTATACTGATGTCCTCCTATATTTCCCAGGGTAACATTCCGGCCTTCACCTTGTGAGAAAGAAAATATTTCCCTAATCATAAAATTTCCACCAAGCTTGGCGTGGTGTCTGATTTGGAAACCAATATCCCGATCAATATTAAATCGGCTATTAAGTATCGATCGATCGATCAGCTGAAGATCTGCTGATGAAATGACACGTTCAATATTCCCAGGAAGCTTGGTCTGCCCGACCCATAGCTCGAAATTTTTATAGAAATGCCATTTGATGACCGCATCCAGGATATAGTTTGGCGTGTTATCATTAAATTCATTGGCACCGGCAATATCCCTGTTGGCCAATCCCAATTCCAGTTTGTATTCCAGTTTTGGGGAAAAAGCAAATCCATCAAATTTTAATCTGGCTCTTCGGATCAGCATGTTATTGAAGCCCGGTTGATAATGGCCATCTTCATTCATCCAGGTGGTATTGGTTCGGAATTGAAATCGAGGGGCAAATTTTACGCTAAAGGAGCTATCCTTCGCCATAAAATTGAACATGCCTTTACCAAACTTGGTATCACTGATTTCCTGAGCCTTTACAATAGAGACAATGCATAGCATTGCCATAAGGAGGAGTGCATTAAATTTCATAATTATCGAGTTGGTTAATTCAAAGACAAAGGACTGACTATAATAGGATGAAAAGGTTATCCCAATGTAAACAAATTGAAAATTCTATTATATGTTTACACATTCTTTAAAATATCCAGTGTTCATGAAGAGACATCAAAACAAACAAACCGTCTCCTCCTTTGAACACTATGAAGATATTTACATGATTTATCCTTTGTTAAGTGGCAGATTGATCCATTCAGACAATTGTAATTGACTTTTTAAATCAATGTAAATTATATGTAAAGAATTGGGTGTGTAAAACGGTTCCATATGATCTGAGACATGGCAAAACTATGCTGACAAAATAGTGTTATAAAATCATCCCTTTACAGGCAATATCTGGACTTTTGGACAAAAATGTGATGATCTGACCCTTTTGGAAGGTGGCATAAAGATCAATTTGCATCTATCTTTGCTTGTAATTAATCGTTTTTGATGATAAAATCAAATCTGGCAGTTTTATTTTCCTTTTCATTGATCCTTTCGATGATATCTCCCATAGTGTTGGGGGGGTTTAAGATTGAATATGCTAAAGTCATCTTATCGGATAACACCAAGGAAGACACACAAAACAATGTCGGCTTTGATTACGAAGAGGACATTAAAACGATTCAGCGCTTTACTTTCCTATGCGGCCGACAGATAGTCAGGAAAAATTCCTTATTTAGCACATATCTGGCTTCTGTTTCCGTGCACACAACCGCTATACTATCTCCTCCTCCTGAATTTCTGATCTAAGATTTACCACTTAGAATTACTTATTTTTAAAACGGTATTTCATCAGGCTGAAACTGGTTTTAATGTGATGTATAACAGCAATTCAATGAAAAAATATTTTGATTTAAAACATATCAAGGGGGATGCATTTGGCGGTTTGACGGCCGGCATTGTCGCACTCCCATTAGCCCTGGCCTTTGGTGTAAGTTCCGGTCTGGGGCCCAGTGCAGGTCTATACGGGGCTATATTTGTTAGCTTTTTTGCTGCTCTTTTTGGTGGCACCAACACTCAAATCTCCGGACCTACCGCTCCAAT
This sequence comes from Bacteroidota bacterium, assembly GCA_024642665.1. GTDB lineage: Bacteria > Bacteroidota > Bacteroidia > Chitinophagales > Saprospiraceae > Opimibacter. The sequence goes on along the minus strand of JAHEAR010000042.1, from coordinate 14,982 downwards.
GACTGCTGTTAGTATGGTCGTTATAGCCGGGATTATCGCAATTAATGATGGGGATGTCAATAAAGCATTGCCTGCGATTCTGACGATATTCCTTTTGGCTGGATTGATGCAGGTAGGCCTTGGTTTTATCGGCCTCGGAAAATATATTAAGTACATTCCATATCCTGTCGTTTCAGGGTTTATGACTGCGATCGGGGTCATTATTCTGGTCACACAAATACTTCCTGCCATTGGTTACTATCCAAAGGAAGACAGGGTATTCGTGGAGCAATTTAAACCTCATGCAGAAGAGCTTATCCTGGATAATATCTTAAAGGAGGAAGCCGGAGAAGGAGTTTTAGTATTGGAAGACTTTAAAGAAACCATCCGTAGAGCAGAATTTATCAGTGAAGAACAAATATTAAAGGAATCCCAAACCTTAGCGGCATCGGAGGCTTCCGGCGTTCTAGGTGCTATCAAGGTTTTGCCTGGTGCGCTCCGGCACATTAAGTGGCTTGAATTGATGCTGGCCTTAGGAACCATTCTGATCATTTATGGCTTCAAGCGCATCACCAGTGCCGTGCCGAGTACTTTAGTGGCTTTAGTAGTCATGTCTGCGATAGCGGTTGGTTTTCATTTGGATTACCGCCCGATCGAACAGATACCAAGCGGATTGCCGTTACCAAATTTTGAAATCTTCACTTCCCTGAGTTTGAGCAGTATTGCTCCCTACATTTTCACAGCTTTAACCCTTGCGTTGTTAGGGGCGATCGATTCGCTTCTCACTTCTGTGGTCGCTGACAATATGACTAAAACAAAACATCAACCGAACCAGGAACTTATCGGTCAGGGAATAGGGAATAGTATCGGTGCATTGTTCGGTGGAATACCCGGTGCAGGCGCGACGATCAGAACCGTTGTAAACATCAAATCAGGAGGTAAAACCAGACTTTCCGGTATGATTTCAGGAGTAATCTTGTTGGTGATTCTGGTGTCTTTAGGACCAGTAGCTTCAAAAATTCCTGCGGCGGTACTGGCGGGAATATTAATTACTGTTGGTATTGGGGTTATGGATTACAAAGGCTTGAAAGCTATCCCTTATATGCCGCGCCCGGAGGTCATCATTATGATCGTGGTGTTGGTCCTATCCTCCGTTTGGAATCTTGTGTATGCTGTGGGTGTGGGGCTTGTATTCGCCTCATTGATGTTTATGAAAAAAATGGGTGATCTGACCGGCGAGCGCTCAGATGTTAAATCGCTTAAGAAAGAGAAAGCCTGGGATGACGAGCTTGATTTTCCTGAATCGCTTAAAGAGGAAGTCTATATCAAACATGTCAAGGGACCATTGTTTTTCGGATCAACGAGTGATTTTCAGCAACTTGCTTCGCAAATACCCGATACGGCAGTGTTAGTAGCTATTCGCATGGAAAGAATGCAATACATGGATCAATCCGGTTTGTATGCCATGGAAGATGTACTGGTGGATCTCAGCAGCAGAGGCATTAAAGTAGTGATGGTAGATGTACTGGAGCAACCAAGATATATGATGGAGCGGATTGATATCATTCCAGATCTGATTCCAAAGGAACATTTATTTAAAACATTTAAGGATTGCCTGAAATGGATTAAGGAAAATGTAAAAGACGAGGTGACTTCAACAGGTAAAGCATAAAACGCTCATTGCCTGGTGAAAAAATTTCAGAAAATGGGGATTTGACCCATTATGAGTGCTCATGCTATCTGAAGCGATTCAGATAGCATGAGCCTTACTGGCCACGTAAATATTTAATTTGAATCAGTATCTCTGACATCATATATTTATTTAATATATAAATTATTTATTTATAACAATATGTAATTTATTATTGGATCTGAATTGAAAAAATGGATGGAACAGATCAGCGGATAAGACAATTTGTTTACGATGAATTAACTTTGGGGGTAGGACATCCTGCAAGGAATCGAATACCTTTGCGGCAATAAACCAGCGTGTCTGACAAAACAACCGAAATGCTTTCAAATCTTACGGGACAATTTTTTGTGTCAGCGTCCATCTTTTCCTTACTTAGTTTTACTACGTCTAACGATTTTTCCCATGATGCTTTTAAATAGAGCAAAAGTCTGGCGATGAAATTTGTATAAAATAATTTGATACTAATGATAAAATCTAATGCTATGAATATGAAGACAATTCTTTTCTCCCTTGCTGTCTTGTTTCTTTCCGCTTGCGGTGGAAGCAGTTCCAATGATCAATCCAGTGAGCAACTCCAGGGTGAAATCAAAATTGATGGCTCAAGTACTGTCTATCCGATTACGGAGGCTGTGGCTGAAGAATACAGAAATGTAGAGCCAAAAGTCAAAATAAATGTTGCCCTCTCCGGAACAGGTGGTGGCTTTAAAAAATTCGGAAGAGCGGAGATTGATATCAATGATGCTTCCCGGGCCATCAAAGACAAGGAAATTGAAGCAGCCACTTCTAATGGTGTGCATTATGTGGAACTCACCGTTGGCTATGATGGCATGGCAGTAGTAGTCAACCCACAAAACGATTGGTGTAATGATATGACCGTTGAAGAATTAAAACTACTCTGGTCTCCTGAAGCTCAGGGAAAGATTATGAAATGGAATCAGGTCCGTGCTTCCTGGCCCAATGAAGAGATTCATTTATTTGGACCGGGGGTTGAAAGTGGTACGTATGATTACTTCACGGAGGCAATTGTTGGTACAAGTCACTCGAGTCGAGGTGATTTTACAGCGAGTGAAGATGATAATGTATTAGTTCAGGGAGTAGCTTCTGATAAAAATGCGCTTGGCTTTTTCGGACTTGCTTATTATGAAGAAAATGCGGACAAACTGAAAGTTATTGGAATAGATGATGCAAACGATGAGAATGGTGCAGGACCGATCAAGCCGTCTCTGGAGGCTGTCAAGAACAAATCTTATGCTCCTTTAGGTCGCCCTTTATTTATCTATGTCAACAGTGAAGCCGGTAAACGTCCTGAGGTTCAATCCTTTGTTCATTTCTACCTTGACAATATGAATGCATTGACGGAGGAAGTAGGTTTTATTCCATTAAGTGCGGAGGAAACAGCGAATGCGAAAACCGTTTGGAACAATTTTCTTGCTTCACTCACCCCCACAGAATAAACATTTGAATAAGAAAGGGTGAAAATTCAGTCTTTTGCCATACCTTAACGCGCTGCACCAGCCACCGAGATGCGATCAAAAGAAAAAATAATTGAAGGGATACTCCTCCTCAGTGCGGCGGTAAGTATCCTGACAACTATAGGTATCCTTTGGGTATTAGTATCAGAATCCTCTGTATTCTTTCTTAAGGTGCCCATCAAAGAGTTTCTTTTTGATAAGCAATGGACACCCCTGTTTGCGGACAAGCACTTTGGTATCATGCCCCTTGTGGCGGGTACTATGCTGACTTCTTTTATTGCGATTGCAGTGGCACTCCCAATTGGATTGACAATAGCTGTTTATCTGAATGAATATGCCCCAAAGGGATTTCGGAAATTTATCAAACCGATTCTTGAAGTATTGGCGGCTATCCCGACAGTAGTGTATGGCTATTTTGCTTTGATGGTTATTACCCCATTTTTGCAGCAGCTATTTCCTCAGATGGCCGGCTTCAATGCCCTGTCTCCGGGGATCGTCATGGGTATTATGATCATACCAATGATCTCATCCTTAAGTGAAGATGCGCTATACGCCGTTCCGACATCATTAAGAGAGGCTTCTTATGGTATAGGAGCGACTCGTTTTCAAACTTCTTTTAAGGTTTTGATTCCTGCTGCCTCTTCCGGCATCATTGTTTCTGTCATACTCGCCATCTCACGAGCGGTGGGCGAAACAATGATTGTGGCCATTGCTGCCGGTCAACAACCGAGGCTGACGTTAAATCCTTTCGTTCCGGTGGAGACCATTACGACATATATTGTACAGGTCAGCCTTGGGGATGTCGTTCAGGGGTCGCTGGAATATCAAACCATATTTGCTGCTGGTATCGCTTTGTTCTTAATGACTTTCGTCCTGAACAATATCTCTTTCTACGTCAAGAAAAAATTCCAGGAGAAATATGAATAAGCGGTTTGACGGAAACAGGATAAAGGATAAGATGTTCCTTTGGTTTGGTATCGCCTGTACGATATTCGGACTGGTCATGCTCGCCATTTTTCTTGGCAGTGTATTAATTGAAGGGTTGCCAAGAATCGACTGGCAGTTCTTCTCTTCCCTACCCTCCCGAAAACCTGAAAATGCAGGTATTTTAATCCCGCTGCTGGGTACTATCTGGATCATGGTCCTTACCTCTCTGGTGGCTATACCGCTGGGTGTCGCTTCGGGAATCTATCTTGAGGAATATGGTAAAAAAAGCAGGATCGCCACCATCATTGAAATCAATATTACCAATCTTGCTGGTGTTCCTTCAATCATCTATGGTCTACTTGCGCTTGAGGTTTTTGTTAGAATATTTGGTTTGGGGAAAAGTCTTTTAGCGGGTAGTTTAACGCTGGCACTACTGATTCTGCCGATCATTATTGTAGCTACCAGAGAGGCTCTAAAGGCTGTACCAAAAACCATTCGGGAGGCCTCCTATGCGCTTGGCGCCACTAAATGGCAAACGACCTGGTTCCAGGTGCTCCCTGCAGCATCCGGGGGGATTGTCACCGGTGTGATTCTCGCGATATCCCGAGCCATTGGTGAAACGGCCCCTCTGATTGTGATTGGCGCGATGCTATATACGACGACCATCCCCACTTCACCCATGGATGACTTTGCGATATTGCCCATACAGATATTCAATTGGCTATCGCGGCCTCAGCATGGGTTTATCATCAATGCAACCGCAGCGATTGTCGTACTTTTGGCAATCACTTTTATACTTAACGGAATTGCCATTTATCTGCGTAACAGATGGCAGAAAAAAGTAAAATGGTAAAAGAAATGGCTATTGATAAATTAACGGCTGAAAAAATAAATGTCTTTTATGACCAGGCCCACGTCATAAAAGATGTCAGCATGAGCATTGAAGCCAATACGGTCACTGCTTTTATCGGTCCTTCCGGTTGTGGAAAGTCAACCTTTCTCCGATGTATAAATCGAATGAATGACTATATCGATGGCTTCCGCAAAACCGGAACCTTTCTTATCGATGGCAATGATATTTATAGTAAAAAAGTCAATGTCGAAGCGCTTCGAAAAGATGTTGGAATGGTTTTTCAAAAACCTAATCCGTTTCCAAAATCAATTTATGAGAATGTGATATACGGACTGCGCATCCAGGGTATTAATAAAAAATCTATACTGGATGAGACCGTCGAACGTTCCCTAAGACAAGCGGCTATCTGGAATGAAGTCAAAGATGATCTCAACAAGTCAGCCCTTTCGCTTTCAGGGGGACAACAACAGCGTGTCTGCATTGCTCGAACCCTTGCGGTAGAGCCTTCTATTGTCTTAATGGATGAACCGGCATCTGCGTTGGATCCTATCTCTACGGCGAAAATTGAGGAATTGATCCATGAATTGAAATCTCAATATACGATTATCATCGTGACACACAATATGCAGCAAGCCGGCCGTGTTAGTGATAAGGTGGCGTTTTTCTATATCGGTGAGTTGATCGAATACTCTGCCACCAAAGAGCTTTTCATTAACCCGAAAGAGGAACTAACGCAAAACTATATTACCGGAAGATTCGGGTAAGCCCGGAAAAGGCTATGCGCAAAACGAAAGCGCACGAAAAAAAACGTTCACCATAAATTTAACAATATGACTCATTTAGAGGACGAATTAATCAAATTAAGAACCGAACTCTCTGCTATGGGCGCGTTGGTCATCAACCAATTGGTAAAAACCAGAGAAGCATTACTTCAATTTGATAAGGATCTCGCGCGTGAAATTGTGGCCACTGAAAAAAGAGTCAATGCCCGTGAGCTGGAGATTGATCGGGACTGCGAAAATATATTAGCCTTGTATAACCCGGTGGCGATGGATCTTCGGCTGGTACTGACCATCCTGAAAATCAATAACAACCTTGAACGCAATGGCGATATCTCTGAAGGCATTGCTAAATTTATCATCAATGCAGACCATCCCTTTAGTGAAGACCTTGTAAAAAAGACTGAAATCTTGAGGATGTATGACGAAACAAATTCCATTTTGGAAGATGTCATCATTGCCTTCGAAACAGATGACAGCAAACTTGCGCGAAGTATTTTCAGGCGTGATGAAGTCGTTGACGAAATCAACAACAATGCGCACTATGTTGTCACTAATTATATCAAAGAGTTTCCGGACAAACTTGAAGAAGCGCTCTATATCCTTTCCATGGTCCGAAAACTGGAGCGTGTTGGAGATCATTGTAAAAACATCGCTGAAGAGATTATTTTTAATGTAGAAGCGAAAGTGGTCAAACACAAAAGCACCAAAAAGAAAAGCGGAGGGCAATAACGCCGCTGACCCATCTGCCGGTTAGTGCAACACCTCTTATCTGCTTGCCATTCGGACACTTTGTAAATAACATTTGTTACATAATTGCTTAGGACTAAGCCCTAATTTGTGCTTGAAATAACAAGTGCAATTCATCATGAGATTTCAATTTATTCTTTTTATATCTTTTCTGACTTTTGGATTAAGCCGAGCGCAGCAAGACCCCTTTCAGATTCATCTGGAACCGATTCATATTGACAACCTTAAAGGCATTCAATCTTATGCCGTGGGGCAACATGGCGGGCTCTGGCTTATCATCGGAGGGAGGATAGACGGATTGCATCAACGGCAACCCTGGGCTACGTTTAATCCGAATGGGCGCAATACTGAGCTCACCGTTGTTGATCCGGAAAACCACCAACTTTGGACTTCTTCACTGACATCTTTAAGCTTGCCTTTACAGGATCAGTTAAGTTCAACGAATATGGAGTTCTATCAGGATGGCGATATACTTTATCTGATAGGAGGCTATGGTCACAGTGAAACCATTAATGCAAAACTCACCTATGCCATGATCACAGCTATACAAGTTCCTGCCATCATTGAGGCTATTCAAAAAGGAGAATCCATTGCGCCTTTTATCACCATGCAAACAGACACAAGATTTGCAGTAGCCGGTGGTCAACTCAAAAAACTTTATGACACTTTCTATCTGGTGGGTGGACACAATTTCGAAGGTGACTACAATCCGATGAATCACCCGACGTTTACACAAACTTATACCAATGCAGTGCGTCGATTTCGTATCGCTGCTAATGGCACTACAATGGATATCGATCATTTACCGGAATGGACAGATACGGCTGCTTTTCACCGCAGAGATTATAATGTTGGTGTACAAATCCTTCCAAATGGTGAAGAGGGTTTGATGAGTTTTTCAGGGCCTTTTCAAATCGATGCTGATCTGCCTTATCTCACTGTTAGCATACTTGATAGTCAATCCTACCATCAGGTGCCTGAATTTGTTCAATACTACAATAACTATCACTGTCCACATATCCCCTTATATTCTTCATCAGAAGAAGAAATGCACACGATTTTCTTTGGCGGGATAGCCCAGTACTATGAAGATCAGGGCAATTTAGTGCAAGACAATGATGTGCCTTTTGTTAAAACAATCACCAGAGTAACGCGTGATCAAACCCAACATTTGAAAGAATTCAAACTGCCAGTTGAAATGCCGGATTTTCTTGGTGCAGGAGCTGAATTTATTCCACTCATGACGGTTCCAACCTACTCAAATGGAGTTATTAAGCTAGACGAACTCAGCAATGAAAAAATACCTGTCGGGTATATCTATGGAGGCATCCGGAGTTCAGCCGAAAATATATTCTGGTCAAATGACGGCACACAAAGTGAGGCGTTTAATATTTTATATAAAGTATTCATTTCACGGGATCAAAGTACTGCCCTGGATCAACCAAATGCACAAAGTAATAATGGGTTGCAAATGCAAATATTCCCTAATCCCAATGACGGCTCTTTCAATATCAACTTCTTTCTTAAGCAAAAAGAAGATGTCCTTTTAATTATTTCGGATGAAGTCGGTCAGGTCATTCTGAATGAAAAACTATCCGATCAAATAACGATTGGGGAAAATTTTATTGAGAAAAACATAAAACCTTTTGTTATCAATGGGATATATTTCGTCACCTTGCGTGTTGGTAACTGTCAGGCCACGCAAAAAATAATCGTCAAGGCTTAAGTAATACCCGAAGTTTCTATTTTATAAATTTCGAAACCAGCGTGTTGACAAACAGGATATTTCCGATATCATCATAGCCATCAAAATAATCAATGCCTTCTTTGGAGCTCACTTTATATTCGTGGAATCCAACCAGGGTGAGATCCGCATCCACCGAATGTTTATTAATCAGGAATTTTCTGCTTTTTCCTTCTTCCAGAGGTAATACCCGAATATTATTAGCTGATATGGGTAGTCGACCACTGGAAGTCAGTTTGATGAGATTCTCCTGTTCCTTCAATCGTTCCTCTTCTGTCACTGTGGCAAAGATTTTAATCTGTCCGCCTTTCCAATCCGGATGACCCAAAATGATATAGGACATGAGAATCATCAGATTTGCATTGTCATAATCGGCCTTATGAATCCAGATATGAATATCCCTTTTATAGCCAAAACCGCGATCAGAAGTAGCGAGAATGCACAAATCATATCCACCGGTCTTTAATACGTTGTAGTTGTCTATAATATCGGCCAGCCATTCACGCTCACCTTTTTTATATTCAAACAACATCATATTATTCGGGCGACCGGATATCCCCGGTTGCTGGATAGCCTGTACAATGGCACCGGTATTGGAGGGTGAAATCAAGGTCTCCAAAAAGACATTCGTTTTTGTGGAGGCGGTAATTTTTATAAGTTTATTTAAATCATCATCTGCCTTGATCTTTGCTTCTGTTGAAAAATATGCTTTTTCAAAATGAATATACGTACCGAAACCATACCGATACGAAATCCATTTCATGAGCTCAAGGGCACTATACCTTTTAAAACTATCCTGAGAAAGGCAAAGAATGGCAGGCCGCCAGTCTTCTACCTGATTGTCCTTATCCGATTTTTGCAGGAACACCTGGAGGGTTCGACTAAACTGGTGTATCACTCCCTGAAAGATCGTCGCCATGCCTTTTTTCGTATGGCTCTTTGACATGATAATCGAATATAAAACAACCATCAATCCAATCGCAGCGATAGCATAAACTGTATTTATTTTAAACATCAGATACAAACACATCAAGGCCCCCAGGAGGGACAGATACCACCTGGATTTAAAGGATGGTCGATAAGAAGGATCAGCGGCAAAGTGTTGCAAAAAAGATATCAGACAAAGTGCCCCATACGTGACCATAAAAAACATGGAGATAATTTCGGCTACCGCATTGATGTCACCCATCACTACAAATGCCAGTGCAATCACACTAGTCACTAAAGTTGCATTTCTTGGTTCTTTGGTGTGCTTTGCTCCCTTGGTGATCCAATAATTAAGTTTTCTGTTAGGCACAACCTTATCAGCGCCGATCGCTTGTAATATGCGGGGGGCCACCATCATGGAACCAAGTGCTGAAGATATTGTCGCAGCAGCTAACCCCAAAGGAATGATTGGTCCCCAAAGCGCTATTTGGGTCATTACCAATTGATCATTCAGCAAGTCTTCCGGGCTTGCGGATATGGCTAATTTATAGGCGATGAAAATGTAAATCATCATCCCGGTGATCGTAGCCGCAAGTGTTCCTAATGGAATAGATTTTTTAGGGTCTTCGAGATCGCCTGACAATCCTACGCCGGCCGTCATCCCAGTAAAGGCGGGAAAAATAATGGCAAATACATAGAAGAAGCTTCGATCCGTATCCCCTGTTAAAAACAAATGCGTCTGATCAAACGTCTGCGCATAATCCGTAGTACCAACAAAAAAGAAGAGTAAGGAAACAGCCAGAATAGCGACTACAAAATAGAGCGCTTTCATCCCTAAATTAGCTCCTTTGGATACCATGATCCATATTAAAAGGAATAAAGCAGGAATACTAAATAGCCTGTTGTCATAAATTACATAACCAAACGTAGTTTCTATCCATGGTTTTATGGCATCAAATGTTTCGGCAAAAGCGATAATATAAAACGCTACGCTAATGGCTCTGGACAGGAAAAGTGTGATCCCTATGGAGGCTCCAATATTAACACCAAACGAACGTGAAATAATAAAATATTCACCTCCTCCTTCCACTTTTTGATTTGTTGCAATTTCTGCCAGGGCCATGGCGGTAGGAATGGTCACCATATGCCCGATGATAATAATGAGCAAAGTACCCATAAAGCCAACGGAACCGACCGCATACCCAAATCGCAGGAACATAACGGCCCCTAAAATCGTCGAAATGGCTGTTAAGAAAACAGGCACTGTACCGAAATTAGGTTTTCCCGTTTTTAGTTTTGTACTCATACCGTTAGGTAAACAGCGGAAATAATTCCCCGCAAGAATTAGAAAGATAGCTGATTTCAATAAAAGCCAAAACGATGCCAAAGTGCCTGAAACTGGCTAAAAACATGCATAAAGTCTGCTGGAATGGTTCAAACCATCATCTTATCACTCATTTACACCCGAATTTACAATCGCAAATTCAATCCTATTTGAACGGTCAAGGAAGTTGGAAGAATATTCGGATTATGATTTCTTTTTGCAAAATATCTTCCACAAAGGATACGAGAATGATTCATCCTTAGAGACCCATTGCCCCAACCAATCAAAACCATGATCAGAGATATCAGAAAAGATTATTTTATAATACCCTTCGGAGCCATTTGGTGCAGGTTGTTCATTATACAGCACCATTTGGCCTTCCTCATTGATATTACCTTCCCAGGTGCCCAGCGCACCGCCAGGTAGTTTTGATTTGTAATAGTGCACATACCATTTCGCACTATCTGCTACAAACTGACGAATACTTCCCGAATGATTGCCATCTGCTTTTAAAGTTTCATCCTGCACCGCCATTCCGTTCATGATGTATTTGAACCGCCATATCATGGACACTGTATCTCCCCATGTTGTCTGATCAATTCTGGCCAGTGATTTACAATCACATTCGCCAATCATCGGAGCATAATCCAGAAACGCTTTTGGCATTTCGGGATTTGGCATACCAAATGGATGAATTTTTGATGGTTCATAATCATATGATGTTTGAGCTTTGAGCGCAGCGCTACCCATCAAGGGTAACATAAAGATGAGGACACAATACTTTATAAGGATAGTCATAATGGATCAATTAAAATTAATTTATCAAATCCGGAAAACAAGACACTTCGATTGCAAATGCTATATAAGTATCTTGTTCCTAAATCTATCTCCATTACCACAGACAAAATAATATTATCGACAGGAAGGCGCAGCAATGCGACAAGCGAAGCGTAAAAACAAAGAAGTATCTGGGATGAAATATAAAAGCTTGTATTTTATTCAGCTTAATATACCAGACAACTTAATCAATTTGATTTTAGTGTTTAATGATAGGTTTAACCACGACAGACGCATGTTCTTCACTGGTGATTTTAATAAAATAAACACCATCCGGAAATGACTGAATTGAATGGACATTATCTTCAGGATCAATAGCACGAATAAATTTTCCAGCTCCATCAAACAACTGAACTTTCCAATCGTCTTGAATCCCACCTAAAGAAAACTGTCCGGAAGTAGGGTTCGGAAACACCCGAATCTTTGCCGTTGAATAATAGTCTGGTTCGACATCTAACACAATACCATCCCAGGACAATGCTCGTTTAGGGCTTTCCAGATCCGCTACACTGATCCATTTTTTGCGAAGAAATTCCGAAACTCCTTTCATCTCCAATTCGGACAACGCCCGGTCATATAACATCAACTCCCCTATTTTACCTTCCCAATGGGTATCTGTATAATACACCTCATTATTTGAAACTTCCGTCATCACCGTACCCAGCACACAAAACTCCAGAGGATTTGGTGTGCTCAACGGATCAACCAATGTTCCATTGAGGTATGTTGTCCCATTAAGCGTTCTCGCCGGAGCATCGTCACTATACAGTTGCGAAGCATCTGCGTGTCTGGGTATGTTTTGTGTCAATCCTTCAAATGGCGCTCGGTTTGCAAAAGAGATAGGATTCTCTTCATAGGCCATAAGAATCGTTTGATATCCATTTTCAGGACTTGTAATTCTTTGCAACCAAATCGTTGCAAAATCAGCGACGCCCAAACCATTTTGATAATTTGATCGAAAGGCAAACCAGTTATTGTCCGCCCATGCATTACCATTTGTAAAATTCCATCCATAGAGCGAGCTTGTTGGAGGTGGTGGAATATCAATCAATCCGTCCCCATTTAAGTCAGCCGCATCCATTCTAATGATCATACCGGAGAGGTCAACCGGATTAATAGGGTCTATCTCCTCTCTGGCTACTTCTGCAGAAACAAAATATGTCCCGGCAGTGGAGGGCGCAAATGTAATGCCGGTGGACAATGGGTCACCGCATTGATTCTGATCATACCAATGATACACCAAAGCCGGATTTGGATTGATAATACTCAGCAAGGTATCATTGACAAGTTCAACACCAGGCGTTTCTGCAACCGTCACGGCAAAGCCTTGAATATTACTGCTCATCGAACCAGTCGAGTAATCAACAGCAGCCACATAAAAATTACCACTTTCCTTGGGTTGATACGATGTTCCGATATTCAGAATTTCAGAGGCCAATTGATCGGGAAACCAATAATAATCATAGCCGGCACTCGGAGACTCAATTTTCACCTGACATAGGCCATCCTGAACAACGACGAGATCCTGTGCCACAAAAGACCGGGCATAACTTATGTAAACGCTGTCAGTCAACAAGGTAGCGTTAGCGTCTTTAATACTATATCGATACAAACCAGCATTCAATGCAAATCGATTGAACTGATCCTCAAAAAGAGGAGCCGGTGCAAAAGGATCCTGATCACTCACGCTAAAGATTTCAAGCTCCTGAATCTGGGTGGCGATATCCCCATAATTTTCATTGACCAAAAGACGATAGAACCTATAGGGGGTATCATTGTCAAACAAAAACCCTTTTCGCTGATAGCGACTTGTAAATGAATGATCTGCTTGTTCATCGAGCGTCATCCAATCTATACCATTGGATGACCCCTGAAACATCCAATTCTTTGGATCCCTTTCCGGAACATCGTCCGCCGATGTGATTGCATAATAGTTCACTACTACCGGTGATGAAAAATCATAACCAATAAATGCATCGTTCGATACCGCATGCAGCCACTTCGTGGAAAGACTATTATCAAAAGCATATTGCGGGAGATGATCCCAGGTAGTGCCACTGGACAGAATATTCATTGAAGTGGTATCCGTGAGATCACGATTCAGTTTTTCTTCCCATTGAATATGATATGGCGGGCGACCTCCTTCGAGTGCTAGATAAATTTTCCCGGTAGAAGAATTCAACTCCGTTGGAAAAGAAGTTGCCTCCACCGTCAAATCATCTGTACCAAATTCAAGCAAAATCGAACGCTGTGCAAGGCAACCTGATGCCGTAGAGACCCAAACTGTATACAAACCTTCTTCGAACACGGTGATGGATGAAGAAGTGGTGGAAGAAGAAGACCATTGAAATGACAGTTCGCCGGCACTATAATTTTCATCCATCACGGAAATAATCCATGCCCCATTATCAAACTCAGTGCAAATCTTAGGATTTAAAGGTGGCTCCGCATCAACCTCAATTGACTGTGTAATTCGGCAACCCAAAGCATCCACAATATCAAAAGTGTAAAGTCCACTGAATACATTTGTAAAGGGATTGGGGGCAGGTTCCGTATCAATATAAAAAAAGTATGGGGGCTGTCCACCGGCGATTTCTAAAAAAATTTCCCCGGAAGCACTCCCAGTGCAATCAGCCGGATAAGCAGAAGCTGTTCCGGATAATGAATAATCTTCCACAAGTGTTTGATTAATCGTCCAGACTTTTCTTTGTAAAGGCCTTGGATAGATAGACTCAAAATCGGGATCGTAACGCACCATTGGATTGAGGTCTTCCACCTCAAAAATTAATTCATAACTTGAACATAGGCCAAAGGCTACTGCTACGGAATCCACATCTTTTGCAATCACACGGCCATTGAGTATCCAACTTGATTTTTGCGTGTTGGGTTCGGGTTTTAATACGTCAGCAGAGAATGTTATTGTTTCCTCACCGGTAATTTCGATAAACCCGGGAGCAGGTTGAGGATTTTCAATCACATCAACATACTTGTACAGATAGCATATGATCCGCTGTCTGCAAACATCACAGAGGACTTGTCCATAGTCTTCACCAAAGCCACCTGCCCCCATGATGCATCCTCTGGCCGTTGGGCGATGACAACCAAAATAATTCGTCATCGCGCCTTCAAAGGCCCCAAACTTATCGAGGTATTCATCGGTATAGGGTGTAGGAATAGGAGTCCCTTCTTCGATCCACAATCGCCAGGGAATATTCTCCAGTTGCAACTCACCGGTTGAATTTCCGGTTTCCCAGCACTGTCCATTAGACCAACTTCCACTTGCGGAGTATTCATCTAAAAGTCCAGGCATCGTATGCCCAAACTCATGAAGGAATGTTTCCCAACCCATGCCATACATTTTCCCATCGCCCACTCTTTTTTCTCTGGTTAATCCTGCTCCTCCGCCACCGCCGTATTTTGTTGAAGAGAACCATGTCGCCCACCCATAATCCTGTGTAGCCCATGGTAGAAATACCTTGTCGCGCATGGCCTGAATAATGCCAAATGTCCAGCCATTTCCATCATCCGGTGCATCCGGCCACCAATAGGAATATAAATTGAAGAAATTTCTGTACTGCGCGTACGGTGGCTGCTCAGCCATATCTCCCAATTCGAATGCTTTGAGCAGATCGTTCTGATACAAAGTGGTGAAGTCATCCTTATCACTAAAACTGTTACCACGATTCTGGATGACCCA
>JAHEAR010000062.1 GCA_024642665.1 Bacteroidota bacterium | reverse complement strand
AACAGGCTATTGGAAAGCATGAAGCCGTCAGGATTTTTACCGGTGCGGCTGTTCCGGTATCGACGGATACGGTAGTGATGCAGGAGAAGGTTGAGGTTGAAGGAGATCAGCTGCTCATCATGGATGAGCAACTTACTTTAGCCAGAAACGTAAGACCAAGAGCATCGCAAATTGCAGCAGGGGCTTTAGCCTTGCCAAAAGGACACTGTATGAATCCGGCGTCAATTTCATTTTTGGCCAGTTTGGGTATTGAATCAATTGACGTATGCTCAATCCCGAAGGTAAATGTCATCATCACCGGAAAGGAACTTCTCCAGGCCGGACAACCTTTGACACCCGGAATGATATACGAATCGAATGGACAGGGACTGCAGGCAGCATTGCGGTCTTTGGGCGTCGAACCTATGGGTATTGAATTAGTTGGGGACGAGAAGCTGGACATCGTTCATGCCATTCAACGGGCGGTTGATGCGGATATCATTATTCTGACCGGTGGTGCTTCTGTAGGCGAGTATGATTTTGTACCGGCTGCACTGGAGGCTTGTGGGGCAAGGAAAGTTTTTCATAAAGTTCAGCAAAGGCCCGGCAAACCATTTTATTTCGGAACACTGGGGAAAACCCTTGTTTTTGGGCTGCCCGGCAATCCTGCTGCAGTTCTCACTTGTTTTTATCAATACATTGTTCCTGCGATTGAATCGTTTACAAACAGAAAGTATTTCTCTACAAAAACTTTGACCTTGGCCAATAGCTATACCAAAAAGTCAATGCTAACGTATTTTTTGAAAGGAAAAGCATTTGGCGATCAGGTAGAAATTCTCGATCACCAGCAAAGTTATTTAGTCAATTCATTTGCCTTTGCCGATTGCCTGATTACGCTGGACGAAGGAAGGGAATCGTATGCGATTGGAGAGGAAGTGGAAGTGTTGGTTTTTTGAAATGGGGGAATTGGGAACGGTGAATGAGTAGGAATGTGTGACTTGCGAATATCTGGAAGAATGTCTTGATTCCATGCTGCGCAATTCCGATAGATCGGGAGCTCTTTGCTCAGCAAGATCAGCGGGAAAATTAAATCGTATGCTTAAATCCAATAGTGAATACTACAAAATTCTATAACCTCCTAATCTCCTCTAACCCAAATAACCTTCACAACCTCAATGGCCATCATAACCCCAATAACCCTTTAACCTTTTAATCTTCTAACCTTTTTGATACAATGATTACTAAAAAACCAAAAAAAGTATTTGTCGAAGGTCCGATTTCTCCGGAGAAGGTCGCAACATCCATTGCTTCGCATAGCACAAAATTGGATATCGATGGCCACAGTATTTTTCTCGGACAAGTGAAGCAGGAACAACCAGATGGAAGCCAAATATCCGGAATGGATTTTAGTACTGATCTTGAAAAATCCGAAGCCATTTTGTACGATATCCGGGAAGAAGCTTTTGCCAAATTTTCCCTGACCTGCATGCATATCTATCACAGCCTTGGATTTGTAAAGGCGGGTGAATTGTATTTGTTTGTTTTTACTTCATCCACCGATCGAAACGAAGCAATTAAGGCGTGTGACTATCTGGTGGGGAGAATTCAGACAGAAGTGCCGGTTAAGGCGAAAAAAGAGACCTTTGACTTATAGACCTGAGACGCGAGACTACTGGGTGTAGAGCTCAGGGCAAAGGGCGGAGAGCGTAGGGTAAAAAAGGAGAATTATTACCGGAAAGCACCTTTTCGCCTTTCAGCCTTTCTTTTCCCCCTAAACCCCTAACCTTTTAACCTCCTAACCCCATAATTCACTGACCTTTCCTTATATTTGATTGCGGTAATCTGCCTACATTTTACCATAAATCGTAATATGAACATCAGGAAGTACAACGGCTTATATTTCAATGGCGGGAAATTTTCCAAGGTCAGGGACGTGCTGTCCGTGGAAATAGGCCTGAGTATATCCATCAATGGCACCCCGTTTACGGTGACCATGCAGACCCCCGGACAGGAAAAAGACCTGGTTCGCGGCCTGCTTTTTTCAGAAAGCATCTATCGCGATCTGGAAATACATCCTGAATTGAAAGTGACCGAATTTGATGATAATGCATATATCACAGCAATCAATGTGACCATTCCGGAGGACAAAATTTTGAAGGAATTTGCCGGTTCCAGAAATGTCATGTCAGCTTCTTCCTGCGGTCTGTGTGGCAAGACTTCCTTTGATGATGAGACCCCAATCGTGCTTCAAAATCAACAGATGATCGATCCGGAGGTAATTGGAGCGATGTTTGATCAAATGAATGAGAAACAAAAGTCATTTAAACTATCAGGAGGAACGCACGCCGCAGGGGCATTTTCACTGGATGGTCAGATGCTCAGCATCCGGGAAGATATCGGGAGACATAATGCTGTAGATAAAGTGATAGGTGATTTGATCTATAACAGCAAACTTCACGAAGCAAAATGCCTTACCGTCAGCGGTCGCATTTCGTTTGAAATCGTCAGCAAAGCGATCTCTGCCGGGATTCCATTTCTTGCTTCCGTATCAGCGCCGTCCACACGCGCAGTAGATATGGCAGAGGAGGCAGGCATGACGCTCATGGCGTTTTGCCGAGATAATAAATTAACAGTGTATTCAAACACCGGAATGGTTAGGAAAGCTGAGCTTATTGAAATCCATCATCCGGTCAATAAATAAAAAGATGTCAAAGAATTTAAGTGAGTTGTCAGGCCGGAAAGGGCTACAGGAAAATTTGTTTGAAGAACTGGGAATTGCTGCCAGAGCAACAGGCACACCGGATCAGGCGGACATAGAGAAGTTAAGCACCGAGTTCCTGATCGGAACTGCGAATGTTTATGGCTCAGTGACCTTTTATGATTTTCTCAAACCTGACAATAAAGGCAAGAAAGTTTATGTGTGCAATGGAAGTGCATGCATGACCGCAGGTACACAGGAAGATGTCAAAGATAAGCTGAGTCAATTCTATAGCCCTGATGAAATAGGCGAGATGTGCTGCCTGGGCAGATGCCACGAAAACAGTTCGTTTCATGCCAATGGTTCTAACTTTTCCGGAAACGATATTGATCATGTCGAGAAAATAATTTCAGATGGGTTAGTCACTAAAGAAAAATACAATGTGGGATCATCCGGCACACCCATTCTGACCGCGGATTATGGGACGTTAGAAAATTATTATGATATTTTTCGGGCATGCCTTCACAGATCAGCAGAAGAGTTGTTGAGTGAGTTAGGAGATTCCGGTGTTCGGGGTCGTGGTGGCGCAGGCTTTTCGATGGCCTTTAAATTAGATTCCTGCAGGAATCAAAAAGACGCAACAAAATTTATTGTGTGCAATGCGGACGAAGGAGATCCTGGGGCTTTTTCTGATCGCTACATTATGGAACAGCGACCGCATTCGCTTTTGATGGGCATGATGATCGCCGGCTATATCACCGGTGCTTCCACCGGAGTAGTTTATATCCGTGGTGAATACCCCGAGTCCGTGGACATCATCAACGACGCTGTTGATTTCCTCCGCAAGGAAAATTTAATTGGTAAAAATATTCTCGACTCCGGTTTTGATTTTGATTTTAAAGTGATTGAAGCACTAGGAGCATACATCTGTGGGGAAGAGACCGCCTTGCTTTCCAGTATCGAAGGGCAACGTCCTGAGGTCAGAGTGCGTCCACCATATCCGACACAAAAAGGACTTTTCAATAAACCAACCGTTGTCAACAATGTAGAAACACTTGCCAACCTTCCGTTCATTATGAAGCATGGCGGAAAAGCATTCGCAGCAATTGGAACACCCAAATCCACCGGAACAAAATTAATTTCTCTGGATGGCTTTTTTAAGCATTCAGGAATCTATGAAGTGGACATGGGTACACCATTAAAAGAAGTAGTGGATGATCTGGGTGGAGGATTTAGAGTGCCGGTCAAAGCTATTCACATTGGTGGGCCTCTGGGAGGACTCGTACCGGTTACAGAGATCGAAAAGCTAACTGTAGATTTTGATTCGTTTGCCAAAGAAGGATTTCTTTTAGGCCACGCCTCCGTTGTATGTATTCCCGAGGACTATCCACTCGTTAAATATTTAGAACATTTATTTGCCTTTACAGCTCACGAAAGTTGCGGGAAATGTTTTCCTTGCCGATTGGGATCAACACGTGGAGCAGAGATGCTTGCGAAAGCCCAGAATGAAGATTATAAAATTGACGAAAAACTGATGGTTGATTTATTGGAAACACTGGAAACCGGTTCCTTGTGTGCATTAGGCGGCGGCGTTCCATTACCCATCAAAAATGCCATGCACTATTTTAAAACTGAATTAGCACCATATTTTAATTCATAGAAATCATGTCACACATCGCTTATATCAACAACTCACCATATCCAATCAACGAAGGAGATACCATCCTTGGATTTGTACGTAGAAATCTTGGTAAGGAATTAGTCCCTACACTTTGTGATGCACCCAACCTTGAGCCATTTGGATCTTGTCGTGTGTGCAGTGTGGATGTTGCACTATCTAAAAATGGTCCATCTAAAGTGCAGGCTTCCTGCCATACACCGGTGATGAAGGATTCTTATATCTACACCGATAGTGAGCGCATCACGCGACTGCGGAAGAACATCATTGAGTTGGTGTTGACAGATCATCCTTTGGATTGTCTCACCTGTGAGGTCAATAATAACTGTGAGTTGCAATCCGTGGCTGCTAAGGTTGGTATTCGGGATGTAAGATATCCTTCGGGTGCTAATCATCTGGACAGAAAGAAAGATCGCAGTCATCCGTATATGACATCAGATATGTCGAAGTGTATCAATTGTTTCCGATGTGTCAGAGCATGTGATGAAGTGCAGGGAGAGTTTGTGTTGAGTATGGCCGGCCGAGGATTTGATAGTCATATTGTCAAAGGATTTAATCAAAGTTTTTTCGAATCAGAGTGTGTCAGTTGTGGCGCCTGTGCCCAGGCTTGTCCAACATCTGCAATATCCGATGTATTCGAATCGAAGAGTATTGTCGCGGATGAGAAAGTGAGAACAGTCTGCACCTATTGCGGTGTAGGATGTAATCTTGAAGTATCTGTCGTGAACGGCGCCATCAAATCAATCCAGGCCCCTTATGATGCAGAAGTGAATCAGGGGCATACTTGTTTGAAAGGACGATTCGCATTCAAATTTTATGATCACCCTGAGCGATTGCGTTCGCCTCAAATTAAACGCAATGGCGTTTTTGAAAATGTGAGTTGGGATGAAGCCTACGATTACATTGCTGAAAAGCTCACCGATTATAAAGAGAATTTTGGTGCGGATAGTATTGGCGGAATTTCTTCTTCCCGTTGTA
>JAHEAR010000041.1 GCA_024642665.1 Bacteroidota bacterium | reverse complement strand
CATAATCTGCATACGCCGGCTGCTCACTGATATCGCATTGGGCAGCTAATGGTCCAGGACAAGTCAGTACTGGATCCGTTAAATCAATTCTCCACGTATACGTCACCTGGCATTCCGCTTCATTATCACACTCATCTACTGCTGTCACCGTCCACACCTGTGTACGATCACAATTATTTACGGTTACGGTACCTCCTGCTGCTGTTAAACTCATCAATGGTCCACACACATCTGATACACTGCCCGCATCCGCAATCGCCTGTGCTGATGTAATTGGTGCAGGATTGCACCCAAGATCCATCGGATCTATGGGACATGCCGCAAATACCGGATCGTCTGCATCGATTCTCCAGGTATATGTCACCCCGCATATCGAGGTGTTATTACATTCATCTGTTGCCGTCACCGTCCACGTCTGAGTATAATCACAATTATTCTGCGTCGCTGCAGGTGCCGAAGCTTCCACAACAACAATACCACCACAGCCGTCACTCACACTACCGGCAGCAAGTATAGCATCTGCATCCGTCGGTAGTAAAAGGGGATTACAGCCCAGATTTATGGCATCTTCCGGACAATTTGCAAATACGGGGTTTGTCATATCTACCCTCCAGATAAAGGTCACCAGACAGTCAACATCATTTCCACAAGCATCAACAGCGGTTACTGTCCAGGTCTGGCTGTAATCACAATTATTCTGCGTCGCTGGCGGTGCTGTTGCACTTACGGTTACACTTCCACATACGTCAGTAACACTACCTGCTGCTGCAATAGCATCTGCTTCTACAGGCGGGGTTGGGTTACAAAGTAAATCTATTGGTGCTGCAGGACATGCTGCAAATACAGGATCCGTATTATCGACAATCGTAAATGTTCCCTGCGCCATGGACGGATTCCCACAAGCATCTGTGATAGTATAAGTGACAAGGAGCGTTTCCGTGTTACCACAACCCGGAGTTGATTCAGCATCGGTGGAATAGTTGCTGGTGACGGTGAAAGACCCGCAGATATCTGTAGCGCACCCTTGCAAGTATGTAATATTGCCATTGTTCCAACTGGCTGCGGCGATAACATTGTTGACTTGTCCATCGCATTCAAAGGTTTGATCCAGATTCGATAGCGTACAGCCTGCCAAATCGGGAGGTGTCGTATCATCAATTTCTATAATCTGGTTACAGGTAGCTGAATTAAGACATTCATCATACACTGTCCAGGTCCTGGTGACTGTAATCGGGCAAGTTCCACTCGCGACATCCTGGTAGGTAAGACTACCACCAAGAATTGGACCACAATTATCACTCAATGTACCCCCATCATTCACAAAATTAGCCGGGGCGTAAAAAGCTCCGGATTCATTGTACGGTGGAGTGGTTATGGCGGCTGTACTGCAACCTTCTATCGTCACCATCGGCGGACAGGTTATCGTCGGTGGGGTACCATCAACAACACTTACCACCTGACTGCATATCACTGAAGAGCAACCGGAACATGTCAACGTGCTTTGTATCTCATACGTGCCGCAACTTGATCCTGCATCCACTTCAACTGTCGAACTAGTTGTCGACCCAACGATGAACGCAGCGGTATTATTATTTATGATCGCCCAACTATAGGTCGGCGTCGAACAATTAGCAGCAGACACCCCAAAATTCTGGGTACTTGATGGACATACATTTCCACCCGGACCACCAGTTATTGAGCAAGATAGCGGACAACAATCACCGTAGATCACCGTCAAACAATTACTGGCTGCTGAACAGGCGACGCCATTAAATGTCGATGTGGTTACTCTTCTATAATAGGTAGTCACCCCAATCACGGGTGGATCATAGCCGATATCGGTGGCTCCGCCAATATTTGAAAATGCCATATTACATCCGGTGGTATTTGACTGCCATTGATAGGTAATGGCCCCTGAGCCAGTTCCAGGTGTCGTACTTGTAAATGGATTCGGATCAGGACTTCCCATACAAACTGACTGATCTTCAGCGATTGTTCCCCCGGCTACATTATTTATATTATACTGTACGGTATTGGTCGCCGTAGCTGACTCGCAGGGTATCCCATTTTGAGTGGATACGGTAATGCGACGATATTGTGTTGTGACTGTCAATCCGGTGGGTGGATCATAAGAGGCCATGGTGGCTCCGCCAATGGTGGTCCAGACTGAAAATGGGCTTACTGAACTTTGCCATTTGTAAGTAATCGTTCCAGATCCCGTGCCCGCTGTAGCACTTGCAATATTTCCAGGATCGGCCGGGCTGCATCCTGTATTGGGACTTGGCGCCGTGATCGATCCGGCTGTTGGTAAGGCTTGAACGAAAACATTTACTAAGTCCGTTGTAGAAGGACAAGGACTGTTACCATCCTTGCAAATCACATAGTAGGAAGTATTGGAGGTAAGGAGAGGGGTATTAAACGTAGCCGTGGTGGCTAATGGATTATTTCCATTTGGGTTATCGGCCCAATAGTATCCTTGTATACAACCAGTTGCCGTCAAAGAGGCTGAAGTATTATAGCAAATAGTGGCATCTGAGACAATAGGAATCCCCACAGGAAGCGAGAGGACAGGAAAATCCGCGGTGCAGGAATTTGCTCCTGAATCTGTAATTGTAACTCTGTAGACGCCCGCTTTGACAGTATTAAGGCCTGGGCCTGTTTCACTGTTAACATTTGATTGTCCACTAATCGTAGTCCAGGCATACGTATAAGGAGGCGTCCCTCCACCGATACTATTAATGTATAAATAACCATTTGATGCCTGACAATTGTTTGGTTCATCCACGGTATAATTAATGGGCCAGGCGCCGCAATTGGTGGTATAGGAGTTAGTCGTCAGACGATTGAATGCTATTTGTTGAGCAGCCCATGGGCCGGTAACGCTGACGGTGGCAGTTTTTACACCCGTAGAACCTCCATTATTTGGTCCATCATATGATCCCATGGCGGTGGATGGTCCGGCAGGATTGTAGGCCACATCATATCTTTCGGTAGGTGCTCCTCCTCCGGTAAATGTATAGCTGGCATTTTGGTCATTGGTAGCAAATGTCATGACGAGCGTCCGACCTGCCGACAATGTCGAAATGGAAGGAGCAGTAACCGTTGTACCTGATCCGGTAGCCCCTGCATGGGCTTGAATAGGAAGTGGACTGGCACCTGTTACTCTTGATATACCAATGGACCAGGTGGTACTTTGACTCAATGTGAATGCATAGCTTGCCGGTTCGGAGCCAGTGGCTACTTTATAATACGTGGCCACCCCCACTGAAGTAACATTATCTGTTTTACGGATCAGAATCCAGCCGGCAGGAGCCGTAATGGTTATGCTGGAACCTAACTTATAGGTAACGCCCGCAACTAAAAGATCACCAGCAGCAATTGCAGCCGGTGCATTGGCGCTTGCACTGGCTGAAGATCCGGTATTGGTCACGCTACTCTGCCAGACAGGCTGCGCTGTTCCAATTTGGAAACACAAAAATAAAACCAGCGTAGAGAACAATAACTTCAATGAAGAAATTGAAGGGTTTTTTGTGGTAGATAAATTTTTCATAAATCTAATGCTTAAGTTGGGTTTTACTATGCAATAAATAGGGTGATCATTCTTCGCTGAAAGAGGAGGATGATGTGTATGTTGTTTCGAGAAATTATTGAATGGAGAATTGCCATTTTGGATGGCGGAATTCTGCTCAGAAAATGAGTCGCCGATTTGGCGCGTGGAGATACGGGTGAGGTTCATTTCAGGTTGGGCTTTCGCAATAAAGGGTTAATTGGTTCATTAGGGAGTAAACTCCATTGTCAAAGTTATACATAAAACTTTAAAGTAGGTATCACGTATTACTTTATTAGACATGCCTAACGGGGTAAATGTCAGCATATTATGAATAATATTATTCGTAATGAAAATATTGGCTCGGAATTTGCACACAAAGCCTGCGGATAATTCTTATCTCCGGAATCACCTTTCGGCGCTATGTTCCAGTGGAATGGTGGGTCATTTTCATGCTTAACAATGGATAAAAACAAGTCTCTTTTTTGGTTGATTTTGAAAAAAAAGATAAAAATTTCTGACCTGATTTTTACATAAAAAACATACAAAAATTACATGCCTCTTTGTGATGGAAATGACTATTCTCTTCTCATTTGATGAAGAAGTCAAAAAGCACCTGTTTTGGGGCATGAAAAACGGATCTGTTTTTTGCGTTGAAATCCTCTTTCCGGAGAGAAAAAAAGAGGCAGATTTTCGTTGAAAAAATCGTTGAAAAACCGGGTGCGTTTTTCCTTAATTTTTACCAATCAAAATTTGATACCCCTCCATCTTTTCATTCGGAATCGCGACCGAGAGATGATAGTACATGAGCTTCCATTGTCCATCATATTTATACAGGATGCCACTACTTCGACAGGTCCCCATCCAGGTGTCCAGTAGTTCATCAAACCAAGCGATTTGTTCGCTCGGCCCGATCGTAATATTTCGTGAAAGGGGTTTAAAATCCCAGGCACTTTTCGTTTCAAAATAATCCTTTGACCACTCTTGTAGTTCGTCTTTCGTCCAACGCTCTGTCGCATCTGTTCCGATGTAAATCGCATCGGTGGCCATGCATCCGAAAAAAGCATTCTGATCGGCAATCGCAGCCGCATGATGCCATGCATTGATGAGTGAATCGATGACCATTTGCTCCTTGTCATACGACACACAATCCACCTTTCTGCGCGAATCTGTAATCATGGTAATTTTCCACCGGCTTTGCACCTGAATCAGCTGAAAACTATTCACACCACAATGGTTAAATTGCTTTTCAAAATAAAATTCATACGGTGCCCATACGCTGGCCATCCCATCATCCACCAGGCACTGCCATCCTGTCAACCGCTCTTCCATATCCGCGGCTCCCATGATGCCTACCCCTCTTAGAAAATCATTAAGATCCTCCCCTGTTGCTCTCGGATGCCCTTTGGAATCAAAGGTGTAGGTGAGGAGATTCGCTCCGGGGGTGAAGCACGTGCGCATCGTGGCGGTATCGCCATCATACATCGCCTCAAACATCTGATGAATCACTTCCCTGATTTCGGATTCCTGCGCAGCAGTGAAGGAAATATTTGCGATGAGGAGGCATAAAGAGAGATAATATTTCATGGCTATTGATTTGCGGCGAAAAGGCATGGGGCATGGAGCATGGGGCATGGAGCATGGAGCATGGAGCATGGAGCAAATTACTGAAAAAGAAAATCTTCTCTGCACCGCTGCGTGCAAAATTTGGGGCAGAAAGGAAAAAAGGCGGAAGGGCGGAAAGGAAAATTACAAAATTCCTGATAAGGACTATTCTTTCTTGCGCCTCTACCTGCAATTCTTTGGGACAAATGGCAGAAGAGGAAATCACTCCATCCCTCAATCGTCCAATCACTTCATCAGCTGGGGCAATTGCTTCACCACTTCGGGAATATTGGTACGTGTGTACATCACCTGATGATGGACGGCCACGGGCCAGGGGTCATCTACCGGCAGACCAATATAAGCTTCGAGTTTTTCTTTTGGAATGGTACTCATTGTCTCCAGTTGATCCCAGATATCCTCCGGCCATGAAATCTTTTCTTTTATATAGCAAAAGGCATAGGCCTGAGCAGTGACATGGAGGGCAATATTATACATTCCTTTTTCCATATGCCCTTTGATCAGATGCGGTACAGAGATAATCATTGTGCCATCTTCCTGCTCCACTTCTGCGATGTGCACATCTTCCGGATACCCGGGCGAAAGAAATGGATGATGATAGAAAACCACTCTGTCCAGCCCATTATATAGGAAAAGCTGCTGGTGCATCGTCAATAACACAGCATACCAGGCCAGCATATACTTAACATCTTCCGGGGCATCCTGCTCATTTTTATTCAGAAAATCCTTCTTCATGACCCATCGCACCATCCGATCTTCTGCCATTTGCTTATTGGGCACCGGCATTTCCCTGAAATACACTGAGGTGGCCAGCAACATTTGGCGCATATCATTATCGAGCGTCTGTGGTACGCCCCGGATCATCAGCTGATCGATCTGATACTGAAACACATAGGTGATCACGAGGATCAGCAGGCAAAGCGAAAGCAGGTAAATCAGATCAGGTCTTTCCTTAAAAAAGATAAAATATGCACATAACACTACCCCGGCGATAGCAAATACCATAATTCTTCTGGCCATACCTTATTCAAAATTATCCTCAAGAATACCTAATTAGAACGGAAAATGCTACTTTTGCCTCCCCTCATGATCTAAAGTCATGAAATGGTGAGGGTACCTTAGCTCAGTTGGTAGAGCAATGGACTGAAAATCCATGTGTCCCTGGTTCGATTCCTGGAGGTACCACAAACAAAAAAGACCTGATGCAATGCATCGGGTCTTTTTTGTTTGTGGGCATGGAGCATGGGGCATGGAGCATGGGGCATGGAGCATGGAGCATGGGGCATGGAGGGTGGAGGGTGGGGCATGGAGCAAAATAAAATTACGAATTACGAATTTTGAGACGTATTTGCATTTCAGTCTTTCTGAACTCTCTGCCCTTCGCTCTGCGCTCTACGCTCTACGCCTTTTCAAGGCGCGTGTAAAGCTTTTCAGCGAGGGCTTTCATGTCTTCCACTGAAAACTCAGGTCTTGGATTGGAGAAGGACAGATCTGAAACAGCCTTAATGGGAATCAAATGGACGTGTGCATGGGGTACTTCCAGGCCAGCGACCATGACCCCAATGCGGAGACAGGGAACTTCCTGTCCAAGGACATGCGCTACTTTTTTGGCAAACACATTCAATGCAGCGAGATCATCATCGGGCATATCAAAGTAATAATCGACTTCTGCTTTGGGGATGACGAGGGTGTGTCCAAAGGCTACCGGTCGTATATCCAGAAAGGCCAGAAACCGATCATTCTCTGCTACTTTGAAACAAGGAATTTCGCCATTGATGATTTTTGTAAATATCGTTGCCATAAGCTTTTTAGAAAAAGATATCCAGTATTTCGAAATCGATCGCTCCACCCGGTGTCGTGACCGTCGCGATATCTCCTATTTTTTTACCCAGCAGGCCTTTTCCGATAGGACTCGTCACCGATATTTTTTTGTTTTTCAAATCCGCTTCCGATTCAGAGACAAGATGATAGACCATTTCGGCTTTGTTCTTTGTATTACGAATTTTCACCTTTGCCAGCACGGTGACTTTTGAGGTATCCAATTGAGACTCTTTAATGACGCGCGCGTTGGCCATCACTTTCTCCATTTCGGATATTTTTAGTTCAAGCATTCCCTGCGCATCCTTGGCTGCATCGTATTCTGCATTCTCCGATAAATCTCCTTTGTCACGTGCTTCTGCAATGGCTCTGGCGGCTTCCTGACGTCCATTACTCTTGAGATCATCTAACTTTTGCTTTAGCTGATCAAATCCTTCCTGCGTCATATAGTGAATCTCACTCATAATCCTAAATCTTTAATAACAAAAAACAAACTTTCCCAAAAAACAGATCAACCGAAAAAAAAAGTATTCTTCGTTCTCGAAAACATCACATTGATCACGTTTTTGGCGCGTCCTGATTAGACGAAAAAAACGTTCTCATCAGAGGTCTGACCAGAACGTTCTTTTCATATGCTTCGGCAAAGATATGGAAATATCCTGCCTGAATCAAGTATTTACATCTTGTAACGCAGGCTGAAGTTATGTGTGCCACTGAATGGGTTAGTAGCCAAATAGGCATAATCCACAGCAAATCTGCCTGGAGAATCCTTCTTAAGCGGAACTTCAACAGTCACCCCGGCACATAATCCGGAATATACACCATGTTGTGCATCATTTGACGGAACACCCAGATCGAGGCGATACCCACCCCGAAGCATAAACATCTCGCGGAAGGCATACTCCAAACCTACACCTACCTGATCAACAGAAAAACTGTTGGCTGTGAAATTACCGAGTGCCGTAATACGATTATCCTTGGTCGCATAGAAATCATATGACAATCCTATGTTCAACATAGATGGAAGTTCAAATCCCTCTGCCCGTTGATTGACTGTAATAGGATACTGAACACCCCCCTGAGGATTTGATGTTGGAAAAGAAAGTCCTTCTCCGCTAAATTTCATTGGTGATCCAATATTTCGCAGGGAAACACCAAATTTGAAATTGTCATCTGCCCCTGAAACATATTGCACTCCGGCATCAATCGCAATACCAAAAGCCCCTACATCAGCAATGCTTTCTGAAATACCGCGTAAGAGAATTCCTACAGATACCTTTTTATCAAAAGTGTGACTGTAGGACAATCCGATGTTAAAGAAGTTTGGGCTAAAGGTTGCGCCTGTTCCTTCCGGTGCACCGGTCGTAGTGACGGCAATATCTCCAAAGTCCATAGAGGTGAGTGAAATACCAAATGCACCACTCTCTCCCATCTTCTGGGCATACCCCAGACTATTGAGATTGATTCCGGTCCCATCAAAAAGGATGGTATGACCCAGTACAATTTCGTTTTTTCCGATTCGCGATAGACCGGCAATATTTATTTGCATGGCTTCGACCCCATAGGCCATGGAGGTAGACATGGCATGCAGCCCGGCATTTCTGGCCCATGGATTCAATAGCAATTCATATCCTCCGGCTTCCCCCTGGCGATCAGGGTTTCCGGCAAAAGTGAGGGCCGGGCTAATTGCAAATGCGGCTATCAATACATTTAATATAAGTCTTTTCATACTTTCCTTTCTTTCAGCAAACCTGGTTTTGAAAAAGTAATAATTGTTTTTCGTTTTGTTCAATATTATAACCCACTCGGATCAAATTGTCTGGCGACCCCAAACCACTTGATCACTCTTTCTCCTAATCCCGGAGCGCTTACATGAATCAGGTAAACACCACTGGACACCGGAATTCCCGCATAATTTTTTAGATTCCAACTCAAATCCGGTACAATTTGATTGACCGCTACCGGCGGAAGGTTGCGTGGCGGTGAATTAGGTTTACCTACTTCATTCCTTGTATACTGTCGAATAAATCGGCCGTCCAATGAATAGATTGTCACGACGCATTTTGCCGGAAGGTTAGTGATTTTTACGGTATTATCATATGACGAGTTTTCATACTCACTATATGCCAGATATGGATTAGGGACAACATTGATCTGTGCCAATGCTTCCGGAATTTGTGCTTCTGTCAGTGGCTCTGCGTCGACGCCTTCAAACTTGATGCGATACGCCGGGAAGTCATTAAAGTTTCCATTCCCAGTAGCAAGCTGATAAGGGTTGTCAACACGTAGTTTAACAATCACATCATTCGGAATCAGTCCCTCATTCAGTGGCAGTAGCGCCACCTCAGGATCATTAATCAACACCGGCATGGCGGTCCAGGCGATTTTAGCCAATGCTCTGGATTTGATCGGAGCACTGGTTCTATCCAGATCTTTGCGCAATACTTCACAACCATCATATTTCTCTCTGGTCACATAGATGTAATGCTGTCCACCTAAATATAAATCAACCTGTGAGATATTGTTAGGATTGGCAAATTGTGATACTACCTCAGAGGTAGGATTCCAAAGCATGTCATGAGCATTGGTACCGAGAGACAATGCTTCGGCAACAAAATCACGATAGC
Organism: Bacteroidota bacterium; assembly: GCA_024642665.1. GTDB lineage: Bacteria > Bacteroidota > Bacteroidia > Chitinophagales > Saprospiraceae > Opimibacter. The sequence goes on along the minus strand of JAHEAR010000041.1, from coordinate 11,337 downwards.
AGGAATTCTCTCCGAAGAAAATATTGAGTCGCTCTCCTGTTTCAACATCAATAGCATACCCTGGGAACCAACCCATTCCTGTGAGTGGGTTTCCACTGGCATCTACTGCACCGTCCGGGTCAGGGAAACCGTCGCCATCTGCATCATATTTACCTACAGAAGGTTTTGCTCTGGAAGTGATGCTGGTTTTTGCGCCTTCAGATTTAAGCCCTACGCCCGGTGGTGTACTTGATGTATAATATTGATTGGCCGTTTCGACGACTACACATCGACTCCACTGAGAGGTATCAGAGGTAAAGACGATATCCACATTTGGCAATGCCTGTAAAACACCTCCAAACTGAGGATTTTGAACCAGGCCACCTGATGAGTTCAGCCAGGCAGGGGTCATATTCCAACCTAATGGGTTTTCCGGTGGTTCATTTGGATCCCAATCCGTTAAAACATAAGGGACAAATGGTGAAAATTTAGAAAAAGCCTGATATGGATCCAGTAAATAATTTGGATAGTCCGGCAATTCTGTTTGTACGTAATTAAATATTGGTGAGGCAGCAAAATCATCCCCAATAAACGTGAGCCAATCAGGCTTGGATGCATCAAAATAATCCAAACTATACCCAATGGTACCATTTGATTGATCGACATTATCACCGGCATCGGAGGACTGTCCTATGAACACTGAAATGCCCAATTCTGCTATCAACTGTTCATTCAGTTGCGATAATGGTTTTTCAGAATCAAAGACGATGGATGGATCATCCTCTCTGTAAAATTTCCAACCTGCCGTTTCTGATAAGGTGTCACCGGCAATCGGATCAACCATTTCAAGAATATAGGTTCCTTCTTTTACTATTAATGGATTAAAGACCTGAACTCTGACTGGTGCAGCACCACGAGCGTAGGTTAATTCACCAGGCGTATTTGTATTGCTGAGTATTGAATCATACTCGGCATATTCGATGTCCAGGAAATTTTCACCGGCACCCACTCCTTCAAGACGTGTAATCTGAGGTGCTTCCCCATACATGGCATTGACCATTTGGAAAGTTTGCGGATGAGGCAGTGGATCATACGTTCTGATATTTTTTCTTCCTTCAAGATAAGGTGTGCGCTGACCAATCAATGTCAGCGGATCAAAAGCATCATACTCATTGTAACCATAGGCAATAGCCGTATAATAGTAATGCTTATGATTGACCAATCGACGATCCTGTGAAGCAAACTGATCTTCTTTGATTAAGAAGGAATGTCGAATACCATTATCAATTCCGGCTACTTGCTCTACCGGCACCCAAACGTCAACATTGTTAGGACCTTCTACGGTGGTCCAATTAAATAATTTGGTGATGCCGTTACGTTTGTCAACTTGAAATACCGGTCTTGCCTTGGTGATATCATCAAGTTCGCCGGTGGTCACGTTACCATTAAGTAATTGATAGACGCGGTAGCCTTCAAAGACATAGTTACTGTCTATTGTTCCTTCAGGCACTTCAAGGCCGCGCTCGCTATAAAGTTCATATTTGTTGTTGGAGGTCACGGGATCATTGCTAAGGACCATGATCAATTCACGATCCAATTCAATCCAGTCAAGGTCCGGAGCATCCGGTCCGCTTGGAAGAATAAAGCAATTATTAAACAACGCTTGTGCTAAATCATCAGCCGCTCGAAGTTCGGCCAAATCAGGACAAGGATAAATCTGATCAGGCACCCACACAGCACCGATAATCAATTCATTGATAGCTCCAGGATCCAATCGGAAAGGACCGGTTGCCTGTACTGTCCTGGGGTCCATTGTACCCAGTGAGGCAGAGCACATCGACCAGTCATTAAAGTTTCCAGGATCGCCTGTAAATGCGTAATCGATCGGAACAGAACCCGGTGCAAGATTATAACCGGTGCCACCAAATGTATATGGTGTACCATCCCGCCATGATCCGGAGAGGTATCGGTAGAATTCGATATCAGTACCGGGATCGTGCATGGCAGCTGGCCAAGAACCTGCATTTCCTCTTACATGGTAAGTGAAGGATGACATCCCCAATTCAATTCGGTGATCTAAATCAAAGACGATGAGTGTATCACCGATAATCTCGATCGTATCATAAATGTTTGGATAATCCTGAATATCGAGAGGTAACTCGGCGATTCTGAATGTATCAATTTGTCTTACGGGAGCCAAAGGGCCTCTGAAGTAATCAATTCCTAAAATGGGCACTTCATCGCAATACGTAGTAGCACCGGTAGTACAATCACAACCTGAATTACCATCCAGCTCATCCTGATTGTAGATATACATCAAGCTTCTGGCGGTATCGGATCCGATAAAGTCATCTTCAGAACAACCTAAATCAGGGTCAACCCACATACCAAAGTAGGTGCTGTCAATCGCAAGTACTGCTCTATTGATCAGTTTATAGCGATAGAAAGTCATATCGTTGATCTGATCATTGGTCGCATACCCAAATGCCTGTACCTGCACCTCCATACGAATAGGTTTACCATTGGTATTGGTGTGGCTGTTACCGGCATCATTATATACCCAGAAAACTATTTCATCCGGATAATTACTTTCTGTAGGGCAACCTTTTACTTCGATCGCAGGATAATCACCATCGCAAGGATCGTATTTGTTATCTCCATTCGCGTCAAAATAGGCACCTAATCCCTGATTGTCGTTTGGCAAATCAAAATCGTAATAATCACTCCAATATGGGTTTCCACGTGCGGGATATTGCTTCAGTGATTTTGGAATGGATTCACAATCCAACGGAACGCCGGAGGAAATTGACTCATCGACAGCTCTGATATGATTTTGAATATCAATTCCTTTCACCACGAAAAAACGGTCCCAGTTTTCGCATGTATCTGCACCCGTCGTTCCTATAGAAGAAAGTGGGCCCGGCCAGAAGTCGTTTGACGTAGCGTTTCGATAGGTTTGCGCGGCGATCTTTAAGTTGCCGGCATCATCAAATCCACCTAACCAAACAGCTCCGGCAAAAAGGCAGGAAACACCGGGAATACCTAATGCGGGGTCAACTGCAGGTACGATATAGGACCCATCTGACAAATCCCACCAAACATCTCCTCCGTTGAGCAATCTGGCCCGAACATTATTAATGGCCAGGTCATAGGACATCGTAGCAGGGGCACAATCAGATCGATAGCTGATGGGCTTATCCTGCGGGGCCGCTCCGGGTTTTTCGTGACCAGGATCTATATATGCATAAGAGACCACGGACGAAAACATCATCATCGTTGCGATCGCCAGCTTTATTTGTTTTTTCATGATAAGCGTACTTGTTGATAAAAAAGAAATAGCCATACTATTAAACACTATTAAAATTGAAGTGTAGCCCCCAGATAAACTCTGCGAGGCAGTGTGAAAAATCCGGGATTCAATTCACCCCATTGATAAGAAAGCAGATAATTAGGAATATCTCCTTCGCGTCCTGTATCCGACAAGGTTTGTATAGATGACTGACCATTAGGCGTCACCAGATAACCGTCATCATATGCGGAACCGGATGCAGAATATACTCCTATGACGTTTTTGGTATTAAACAAATTTTCAACACGAATATATACATCCGCAAATATTGGTCTGCTGTCTTCGCCTCCTCCAATTCGGAATGACTTATTCACTCTAAGGTCAACTGTATTGTTCCATGGGAGACGTGCGCCATTGATCGCTCCTCCTATACCACTGGCGCCATAACGCTGTGCTAAGAGTTGTTTTGTGTAAGGACGGCCTGAAGCTGCATTTGCCTGCAAACTAATCCCTGCATCAGAAAATATATCAAGACCAAACCAACGTGGTCCGTTATACTGTGAGCCACTTCCGTATCGGTAATCAAGATTAACAGAAAGTCTGTGGCGTTCGTCAAAGGACAACGGTGACAGATATCTTACGTTTCCACGTCCATTGGTATTCAACCCAATATCCTGCTGACTGGAAGCACTTGACCCTGTACCATCAGCAAATTGAATCGTATAGGCAATAGTCATTTCAAGGTTTTGTGTACGTCTTAAATCATAGCTCAAAGAAAATCCTTTAGTCGTGGCAAAATCCTGATTTCCATAAGAATCATAGCTATTACCCGGAATACCAGGCACAAACTGGTAGGTCTGTGATTGAATCATATCACGGAATTCCTTGTAATAAGCACTTAAGTTGATTGCACTGGAATTTGATACTTTCTGCTTAAACCCAACCTCAAATGTGATGGTCTTCTCAGGCTTAAGATTTGGATTGTTTTGCGGAGGTCCATCAGACCAGTAGTAATAATCTAATGCGGTAGCAATAGTGTTTGATGGTGGACGCTGTACAAGGATGTCGTAATTGACAAAGAAATTAGCTTCATCCGAAATTGGGAATGAGAAAGCCAGACGTGGCATCCAGTTGACCTGTGGGGTATAATCTTCGAACGATTGCGTTGGGTCAAAATCCCGGCTTCTGATATTACGATTAGCTGAATTTCTTTCTATATAATATGGGTTTGGAATTTCATTTCCAAGGATTTCAAATCCACTGTTGACCGGGCTACCTTCAGCGGTATACCACTGGTCTCCATCACGATAGGCACGAACTTCTGTAGATCCTTCGGAAACCACATACACTTTCCAACTATCCTGCACAGCCGGTGGACGTGGATCTTCAACATCTGACTGATCAAAAAAGTCTTTCGCTTCCATAATCGCATATAGTGAATATGGATCTTTAAGCACTTTTGTATTGGCATCATAGCGATCCACGCGCAGTCCTAATCTGAAAATGATATCCTTAAACGTAAACTTGTCCTGAATATAGGCAGCCGTATAAATTGGCTTACTGGCTGCTACCGGAAGGGTACGGCGCCCGGAAGCATCCTGTGCTGTAAAAAAGTCATCGAAGGTCACATCTCCGCCAAGTTTATTGCCAAGATAATCATGGCCATAGTATCCGATAGCTCGTCTATTGGTCAGCTCTTCAGCTGCAAACATATCGAGGCTCAAATCCGAAGGATTGAGTCCATCGATATTGACGTACTCATGTTCTGACTGTCCTGTGAGTTCGCGTACGGCTTTGTAAAAAAGCAAATTAGGTTGTTCGACTACAAGGGTATTAAAAACGCGCACAGGAAAAGTACCAATCTGCCCATCGATTGGAACAGTTAGTGAATCATATCCGATCACATCTGTACTATCAAGACCTACGATGTGCGCATCGTTGGCAGCAAATCGCATGGTATTCCAAAGGTCTCTTGGCAGGATTACATAATTGCCTAACTGTCGCTGTTCGTAAAGCAAACCAAACTGGATATTGTGTCTTCCTTTATCAGAGCCCCCGGGAAAAATATCAAAAGAAGCATTCAGATTCAGTGTATGAATTTCTGAATAGCCTTTTTCAAATCTGTTGTAGACGGCCCCAGTATTGGTATGTATGCCGGAATAGGCACTGTTGACGATATCGGACCAGAATCCGTTATAGGCGTAGTAGTTTCTAAAATCAATTACTTCCTGCCCATTGTTATAATTGTTCAATAATGGGTTGATGTTAGCAGACGGATGATATCCGTTTTCCGCAAAATCTTCTCCATATCCGAAATGCTCACCATATACACCTGATCCGGGTACGAGCTCTGTTGCAAAAGGACTGTTAGTATCCTGTGCGATACCAACTACCGGGGTCCAGGTGACATCAAACTGTCCGACATAGCCATATTCAAAAAGGCGGTCTTCATAACGGGCATCTCCTCTTTCATTATTGCTCTTTTCATACCCATATTGAAGGGTATAGGAAATGTTTCGAATCAATGCCGGTGGTGCATCCGGATCCGGATTTGTACCTGCTCCAATACGATGTCTGAATCTTCCATTGACAAAGAATCCATCATTGTTATTGTATGGGTTGTTTTGCCAGTTGACTAATGACCACTCTCTGCTGGGGGAAAAATTATTATTTGCGTTAAAGTAGGTTCCTCCGAGGGTGAAATCTATCGCTTCGTTAATCCTGAAATCAAGTTTTCCGGTCAAATCGATCCTGTTATCCCTAACATTTGGTCTTGCCTTGAGGAGTTGAACGTCTGTTTCATCCAAGCGTTCAATTAACGGAATGGGACTGCCATTTTGCGTCGTGAGTGGAACTGAACCGATTCTATCGATCGCCTCTGCGCTGGCGGCATAAGCGCCGAAAGCCCGCGGCGTTGGGTCTTTTCGATTTCTATACTGCACAGACGTTCTGAATCCAATGATGGAGTTGTTGGTATTTTTATTTTTCAAAATCGGTCCACTGACATTAGCTGTGATCAGGTTATAACCATATGCATCTGTCAATTCTGATGTTTCTACTTCGGCGTACGCTGAAAGTTTTGCAGATGGCCCTTTGGAAGTCAATGAAATCAGACCTCCGGTCACATCCCCATACTTTGCTTCAATACCTCCAGTAATCACTTGGAGTTGTTCAATTTCTGATTGCGGGATCGGGCTCGAACTATTTACACGTACGCCGTCCAAATAATAGTTCGTTGCGTTACTTCTGGAACCGCGAATATTGACTGATCCTCCATCTATGGAAGACAAACCAGCAGTTGTAGAAGCAATCGCATTGATATTCTTAACGGGCAGGTTTCTGATTTGCTCTGCGGTCTTAATTCCTCCCTGTGTCGTATTATCCTGTTCGATCAATGGCACCTTATACGCCTTAATTTCGACGATATCAAGCATGAGCCCATTGTCCAGTTTAAAATCGAGACGAATCGCCTTTCCCGCCAGAATTACCACACCTGTCTGACGTTGTGTTGGATATCCGGTGTAAATCGCCTCGACATCATAGTTGCCCGGGTCAATATTGGAAAACACATAATTACCGTCCAAATCGGTTTGGGTACCCTGAATGAGATTTCCGTTTTGAAATAACACCACATTGGCAAAAATTAAAGCATCACCATTGGTGTTGTCTACAACTTTTCCTTCGAGGGATGATTGAGCCCATGCGGCCAAACCAAATGAAGTGAAAATAGAGATGAGGAGTAAGCGTCTGATCATAAAATCTTCTTTTTACTAACTAAAGCTATGGATACTGAGTAGAATTAAGTCCACAATGTTAACAAAATATTATGAGTACATACTCAATTACACGTTGTTCGTCTAAGAATAGACAAAATTCATCGTCAATACCCCTATTTTACGTGTATCCGAATGCCTTAAATAGCTTGTAGTTTACAAATGATTAATAGTTGGGTGGAAAACGTCTGACCTATCGGTTTTGCTTTCCTTACATCTGCCGAAAATCATTTCGACAATAAAATTTTTTAGGCCTTTCAGCATTATTTCGAAAAAGCCATAAATATTCCAAATATGTTTATTATTGGCCATCAGGTCTTTAGCGCATTTCCTTCTTTCTGTCTCTTTTTCAATACATGTTTTCGAATAAAAAATAGTTGGGTTTATTCCACGAGATAAAAGCCTAAAAGGTCAGGTATTATTCAAAAAGATACATGTTTCTGTTTCTCTCCAGTTCCCTGAAAAAAGGATCCGTCAAATCATCAATAAATTGAATGGCTTCTCCTGTACTCTTCATTTCAGGACCCAATCGCTTATCCACATGCGGGAATTTTTCAAATGAAAAGACGGGTACCTTAATGGCGTAGCCGTTCATTTGATTGATCATATCGAAATCTTTCAACTTATGGGTGCCCAACATCACTTTGGTAGCGATATTGAGATAAGGAATTTTATATGCTTTGGCGATAAAAGGGGTTGTCCTTGAAGCGCGTGGATTGGCCTCTATCACATAGACTTTTTCCTCTTTGGAGACTTTATCCATACTGATAGCAAACTGAATATTAATCAGTCCTTTAATATTCAGGGCAAATGCAATTTTTCGGGCGTGCTCAATCATCTGATCAATAGCTGATTGACTCAGACTATAGGGAGGCAGCAAGGCAGAGCTGTCACCGCTATGGATTCCAGCGGGTTCGACATGTTCCATGATACCCATGATATGAACCTCATCGCCATCACAAATAGCGTCGATCTCTGCTTCCTTTGCACGTTCCAGAAACTGATCAATCAATACCTTATTGTCCGGCATATGTTTGAAGATGCTAAGTACCTGTCGCTCCAGATCGTTGTCATTGATAACAATTTTCATGCGCTGTCCTCCTAATACATATGATGGGCGGACCAATACCGGATAACCGACCTCCTTGGCGATGCGGATTGCTGCATCTACATCATTGGCCACACCATATTTTGGATAAGGAATGCCCAGTTCTTTAAGCTTATCAGAAAAACTACCTCTGTCTTCCGCCAAATCCATATCTGAAAAGCTGGTGCCAATAATATTTATACCATTGGCATGAAACTCTTCGGCCAGCTTAAGGGCAGTTTGTCCTCCAAGCTGAACAATGATTCCTTCAGGTTTTTCAAGCTCAATGATTTCTCTGATATGTTCCCAGTATACGGGTTCGAAATAAAGTTTGTCTGCTATATCAAAATCGGTGGATACGGTCTCCGGATTACAATTGATCATGATCGCCTCAAAACCTGCTTCTTTGATGGCCATGATACCATGCACACAGCAATAATCAAATTCAATTCCCTGCCCGATTCGATTGGGACCTGAACCCAGGACAATGACCTTCTTTTTATTGGAGGGAATACTTTCATTTTCCTGTTCGAAGGTGCTGTAGAAATAGGGTGTTTGTGCTTCGAATTCAGCGGCACAGGTATCCACCATTTTATAGGTTCGACGAATACCAAGTTTATAGCGTTGTTTCGTGACTTCTGATTCTTTGATGCGCAAAATCCAGGCGATCTGAGCATCTGAATATCCTTTTTGTTTGATCTCTCTGAAAAAGTCAGCCGGGATATCTTCTGCGAGATTATAGCGCAGCAATTGCTCCTCTGTTTTGACCAGATCCTTAATCTGCTTAATAAACCAAGGGTCGATTTTGGTAAGCTTATGGATACTGCGTTCTGAAACGCCTAGTCTTAAGGCATCTTTAAGTCTGAAAATTCTATCATCGCCGGCGATTTCGAGACGCTCCATGATATCGGAAGTGCTGATCCACTCTTTCATGTCTGCGCCAAGACCTGTTCGATTATTTTCTAATGATTGACAAGCTTTTTGCAAAGCTTCCTGAAAGGTCCGACCAATGGCCATCACTTCGCCCACCGATTTCATCTGTAATCCAAGCGTAGTTTCTGAACCATGAAATTTTTCAAAATTCCATCGGGGGAACTTGACAATCACATAATCGAGGGTGGGCTCAAAAAAAGCGCTGGTGGTCTTTGTAATCTGATTTTTAAGTTCGTCAAGGGTATAGCCAAGTGCCAGTTTGGCCGCGATCTTGGCGATGGGGTAACCTGTTGCTTTACTCGCAAGCGCAGAAGATCGACTGACTCTTGGATTGATTTCAACCACGATGAGTTTTTCAGTGATTGGATCCTGGGCAAACTGGACATTGCATCCACCGGCAAAATTTCCAAGGGAGCGCATCATTTTGATGGCTGAATCGCGCATTTCCTGAAAAGCAGGATCGCTTAATGTCATCGCCGGGGCTACTGTGATGCTATCTCCTGTGTGAATACCCATGGGGTCCAGGTTTTCCACGGTACAAATGATCACTACATTATCATTTACATCACGAAGCAGTTCAAGCTCAAATTCCTTCCATCCAAACACTGCCTTTTCAACAAGTACTTCATGGGTAGGAGAGGCATTTAACCCCCGTCTGAGGGCTTCCTCAAACTCTGATTCTTTCATCACGAACCCACCTCCGGTACCTCCCAGGGTATAACTGGGGCGTATCACCAATGGAAAACCAATTTTCTGGGCAGCTTCCATACCTTCCAGAAAAGAGTTGGCAATAAAACTGGGTGCTACATCCATTCCAATACTCACCACATGATCGCGAAAGGCCTCTCTGTTTTCGGCAAGGTCAATCGCTGCTATATCTACTCCTATCAGGCGGACATTGTATTTCTTCCAAACACCTCTTTTATCTGCTTCGATGGCGAGATTGAGTGCTGTCTGTCCACCCATCGTAGCCAATACGGCATCTATCTGTCTTTCTTCAAGGATTTTGATCAAACTGTCCACTGTCAACGGCAGCAGGTAAATATGGTCTGCCGTCATAGGATCTGTCATGATCGTGGCAGGGTTACTGTTGATGAGGCTGACTTCAATACCTTCTTCACGGAGGGAGCGGGAAGCCTGGGTTCCTGAATAATCAAATTCACAAGCTTGTCCGATGATGATGGGTCCGCTTCCGATGATCAGGACCGAGCGTATACTATTATCTTTGGGCATCTACCTGTTGGCTTTGGTATAAAAATGGATTGATTCTCTAATAAAATCGGACAAAGATACTATTTGCCAAAAAAGCAGACCAATTCAGGTAAAATATGATGAAGAAAGATGTATTAATTACGGATTATGTCCATCCGATCCTGCTTAAAGGCCTGAATGAGATGGGGTTAAGTACCACCTATGCCCCTGCCATGGGCCGAAGGGAAATGGAGCAGGTGCTTCATCACTATTCGGGCGTGGTGATCAATACCCGATGTGCCATTGATGCTTCGGCCATGGCTTCCGCTGATACGCTTCGGTGGATTGGGCGATTGGGCAGTGGACTGGACATCATCGACCTGGAAGCAGCAGCAAGACAAAATATAGCGGTGATCAGTGCTCCGGAAGGGAATGCGATTGCTGTAGCAGAGCATGCGATGACGATGTTGCTATGTCTGATGAATAAGATGATTTCGGCCGATGCAAGTATTCGTCAGGGAGAGTGGTTACGTGCGGAACATCGCGGGCAGGAGGTCAGTGGTAAAACGATTGGGATCATTGGTTATGGAAATAACGGTAGTGCTTTTGGGCGACTCTGGAAAGGGTGGGATGTCCGGGTGATCGTATATGACAAATATAAAAGTCACTTTGGTGATGACCGGATAGAGGAAGTGACACTTGAAACCTTGCAGCAGGAAGCGGATATCATTTCATTGCATATCCCGCTGACGTCTGAGACAAAGGAAATGGTGGATGTAAAATTTATTGAAAAATGCAAAAGGGGTTTTGTCCTTATTAATACGTCAAGAGGTAAAAACGTCAATCTTTCTGCCATTTATGACGGATTAAAATCAGGGCATTTGAGCGGTGCTTGTCTTGACGTTTTTCCATGGGAGCCCCCTTCTTCCGGACCGGAAGCATTCCAACTTGTATTCAATGCTTTGTGTCAACTAGACAATGTCATCCTCAGTCCGCATATTGCCGGATGGACAGTGGAGTCGAAGCGAAAGATTTCTGAGGTACTGTTGAGGAAGATCCGCAAGGACCTAGGTGGAATGTAAATG
>JAHEAR010000040.1:10290-22017 GCA_024642665.1 Bacteroidota bacterium | reverse complement strand
GGTCGTGTGCCAATGATGGTTGATTTTCTTGAGCATGGCTCACGCGATCCTCAACTTTATGTTAATTATTCCAAATCATATTTCAATTGGGTAAATAAAGTGGAAGATTCCTTTGAAGAAAGAATCAGCCCAGAACAAACGAAGTTATTGGAATTGTTTTCACTTGAAATTAATAATGCTAAACGTGTTGAAGAATCATTAATTCTAAAAGAGTTGTTAGAAAATGGAGCGGTCAATACGGAGGAATTTAAACGGTCAATCTTTGAAAAATATCAGCGCCTGGTGTCAGATAATACTATATCCTCCTGTTTGATTAATTTAAATTTTGAATTTGTGACTGAGAAAAAAGAAACAAAACTTATTTCTATTCGTGAGAAGTATAATCTTAATCTCGTAAGAACGGAAGGAAATAGAATTGAACTTGAAAAGGAGTTTGCAGTTCAACTTGAGAATTCAACCTTTAAAGAATTTTTGTTAGACAGTATTGAATATGCCATAAGAAAATATAATGGCCAGTATAAGCCGGGCTTTTTTGTAGAAGGTTTTTCCCTATATCAAAAGTACTCTCGCAAAGATGTGTTCAGGATTTTAAATTGGGATCAAAACCCGGTAGCCCAAAATGTAGGAGGCTATATTATTTCAAAGGACAAATCAAATTGTCCCATTTTTGTCAATTACCACAAGGAGGAAGATATATCAAGCACAACTAAATATGAGGATGGTTTTGTTAGTCCTTCAAAATTTCAATGGATGTCTAAATCAAAACGGAATTTAAATAGTCCTGATATAAAAGCAATAAAGAACTACAAACTAGGCCTACGCCTTCCATTGTTTATCAAAAAACATAATGGAGAAGGTGGTGATCATTACTATATGGGTGAAATAACTCCAATTGATGGAAGTTTTATAGAAACGAAAATGAAAGATGACAACGGAAAAGAAGTCTCTGTTGTTAAAATAGAATTCAAAATGAACTCGCCTGTGGCTGATAATATTTACAATTACATCATCCACTAAATACCCTTCAATAAAACCCTAAACCTTTGTTATTCATTCAACTTTTCAAAGTTCCAGCTATTTACTAAGCTTGTGATCGCAATATAATTTTTTCTCTGCTTTCAATTCTATCCCCCCGCATCACCCTTTAGGGTGAGGTATACTTTTTCACTGCCCTCTACCTTTATCCAAAACCTGCTCCTATGCTTACACCGTATAGCTATCACCCTATTCGCCTGGGAATCCTGGCCCTGACCTTATGCCTGTCCACCCAGGCGATGGCGCAGTCAGTGGGCATCAGCATCGATGGATCATCACCCGATCCAAGCGCCATCCTTGATGTTAAAAGTCCGGACAAAGGCATGCTTATCCCCCGCATGGACTCCACCGCACGTCAGAATATTTTATCGCCGGCCATCGGTCTGATTGTTTTTGATACATCGACCATGGGGTTGTGGTTTTATGGTACCTCCGGATGGACCTCTTTTTCAGATAGCGACTGGTATAAAGAAAACACCATGCAGTCGCCTACCCATATCGATGATGACATGTATCATATGGGGCGAGTAGGCATCGGCAAAGAAGACCCAACAAGCCGACTGGATGTAGCAGGCGATGATCAATACCTGCTGCAGTTAGAAAACACCAGAAGCATTTCTGATGCTGCCCATGGTGCTTATATCAAGGTAAGCGGTGCCGGTAATAGTTTTAAATATGGTCTGAAAAGTCTGCTGGATGCCCCGGGAAACGGCATGCATTATGGTTCGCATGTTGCCTTATCCGGAAATGGTTCAGGTGATCATTATGGAAATTATGCAGTCCTTTCCGGTACCGGCAGCGGCATTCAGTACGGCTTGTCCAATCTTATTTCCAATACCAGCATCAGCGAACAATATGGTGTCTCCAATGTCCTCACGGGAAATGGTTTCGGACCCCATTATGGTATGCGAAATGAAGTCCATGGAACAGGTTTTAATTACGGCATGTACAATGAGGTCTTTGGCAACAATTCCTCCACTCAGTATGGAACCTATAACAACGTTCTTGGCGAAATGACCAATGAAATATTTGGTACCGTAAATAAAATTGAAGGGATCTCCACCAACGAAAATTATGGGACACATAATAAGATGATAAGTCAGGGAAGTGGAAACAGCACCGGGACAATAAATACCAACGAAGGAGTTGGCTCCGGCGAATGGACGGGCACATTGAATTATATCTATTATGCCGATGAAGGAAATGGTGATCGATACGGCACTAAATCTCTTTTGGATGCTCCGGGCTCCGGACAACAATTTGGTGAGTATATCTCCATCACCAACACCGGAAACAACCTTCACTACGGACAATACAATAGTTTGACCGGTGCGGGTACTGGCAATCATTACGGTTCGCATACCACTCTATCAGGCGAAGGTAGTGGCGATCAAATTGGAAGCTCAATAGTTCTTTCAGGTTCTGGTAATGGAAGCCACTATGGATCAAAAACAGCACTGTCCGGCAATGGAAGTGGTTATCACGTTGGAAGTGCAGTGGCGTTATCAGGTTCCGGCACCGGAATCCAGGCCGGAGTAACCAGCTCAATTTCAAACACCAACGACTTTGTACATTATGGTGTCCACACTTTACTCTCAGGAACCGGAATAGGATTCCATTATGGAAATTATAATTCCGTCAAAGGCAAGGGATATAATTATGGTGTGTATAATAAAGTGAATAGCGATACTTCGGAAGTGCAATTTGGGACTTACAATCAGGTCGAGGGAGCGGTAGCTTCAGGACTTATTGGCACAAACAATAGGGTATCAGGAATCTCAACCGGTATTATTGTCGGAACGCAAAATAATTTAACGAATGATGGACCGGGTACTAGTTATGGCGTCTATAATACCTATGTAGGAGAGGGTACAGGAGATTGGTTTGGCATGTTCAGTGGCTTAAGCAACAACAGCGATGGTGGTGATGGAGACCGTTACGGATCCGCGACTTATTTAGATGCTCTGGGTGGCGGAGTACAATATGGGCATAAAGTCTCTATTACAAATCCGGGAGATACCCTGCATTATGGAAGTCATTATAGTCTTTCCGGTTCGGGTATTGGAGACCATTATGGATCTTATCATTTTCTTTCCGGATCAGGGGAAGGCAAACAGTATGGGCAGTATAACCATATATCCAATACTGGTTCTGATACACACCGTGGAGTGTATAATGTACTAACCGGATCCGGATCCGGTCCAAAATACGGAGTGCACAACAGTCTTTCCGGCGAAGGATCAAATTATGGTATGTATAATGATATAAACGGAACCAGCAACCAACCTCAAATTGGGGTGTATAACCATGTGACCGGTGAGTTTACCACAATCATATACGGAACATATAATGAAATAGACGGAGTTTCAGACTATACCCACTATGGCCTATACAATCTTATGAATGGTACAGGGGATGGAGATGGGTATGGGGCCTATAATACATTTGCCGGTTCCGGAAATGGTGATCGATTTGGCACATACAATAATATCCCGGCTTCGGGGACTGGTGTTCATACAGCCGGATATTTCAACGCGCCTGGCGCAACAAATTATGCAGCAGTGTTTCAGGCTGGTCATGTTGTTATCAATGAAGGTAGTGGCGATTATGACTTTCGTGTAGAATCCGACATCAATGCCAATCAGCTTGTTGTCGATGGTGCTACCGGCAATGTTGGGATCGGCAATGCAGCGCCATCAAGCGATTTAGATATCACCGGGACAGACAATACAGATGCAATTGAACTCGACAATGGAAAGGTCAGACTCAGACATCATTATGATTTTATT
This sequence comes from Bacteroidota bacterium, assembly GCA_024642665.1. Classification (GTDB taxonomy): domain Bacteria; phylum Bacteroidota; class Bacteroidia; order Chitinophagales; family Saprospiraceae; genus Opimibacter. The sequence continues at coordinate 18,193 of JAHEAR010000040.1, read as the reverse complement.
ACTTCCGATCGGGATTATATGCATCTCCTGATCGATGCCAACGATGATCAGACCGATGCTGTATTTGCTGTGTATAAAGATGTCCTCAGCAGCACTGGCGCAGAGCCAGGACTTAAGATTGGGCTCAATGGACAGGACAGTTATTTTAATGGTGGGGGAGATTTCGGTTTTAACAGAACTGATCCAAGTCACCCAATTCATATGGCCTCAGGTGCGCACGTGACCGCCGCCGGAGTATGGACTAATGCTTCAGATCGTGCAAAAAAGAAAGACATCACCTCTCTGACTTATGGACTTAATGAAGTGATGCAAATGGAGCCCAAACATTACTTGTATAAAATGGATGATTCTCCCTCCATAGGTTTTATCGCACAGGAAATCGAAACCATCATTCCCGAAGTGGTCAGTGGTGAAGAAGGAGAGAAAGGAGTCGCCTATGGCTTGCTGACTTCGGTCTTAGTGCATGCCATTCAGGAACAACAAAAGATGCTGGAGGACAAACAATCCCAAATCGATGCGCTTGAGAAAAGACTAACACTTCTTGAAGCTTACTTATCACAAAAGGATTAAACCGCATCAGCATACTTTCGCACGGAAAATAATACCGGTATGCCCTGAACGTGTTTAGATAAGCGCCTGTTGAACTTTATCTAAACAGAAAAATTATATTTCAAAAAGAATATTAATACCTTACCAATGGATTAAATAACACTGCCGGCTGAATCATGAAAAAGCGAACCAAATACATTCTCCTGATTGGTTCTGTGGGGATCATTTCACTACTGTTGGTATTGCCCACGATCGCAAAAAACTATATTATCAAGCACAGTAAAACATTGGTGGGTCGGCAAATAGAGCTGCGGAAATTAAATTACAATTACTTTACGAGTACCGTTAAAGCCTATGACTTTACTATGCTGGAATCTGATGATGTCAGTTCATTCATCAGCTTTGATACACTGATACTCAATCTCGATCTGTGGCCAATGCTGAAAAATAAAGTCAGCGTCGAACAATTCTATGTTGGCGGACTTACCGCCACTGCGATTCTGGAGGATACGGTTTTTAATTTCAATGACCTGATTGAATTCCATACGGCAAAACGTGAAACAGACACCCAATCCACGGAGCCTCTGAAATTTAGTATCGCCAATATTGCATTTAAAAACATTAATGTCTACTTTGATAACCGAAATGTTAATAAGGTCACACAATTAGAAAATATTGCGTTTCGCGTCCCTCTGATCGCATGGGATCAAACAGAGAAAAGTAATGCCGACATTCGATTTGATTTTAAAAACGGAGGCTATTTTGAATCAACGCTAAATATTCACCCCATCAAGGGTGACTTCGATGCAAATATCGTTTTGAAAGATTTGCTTCTGGAGCCCTTTTATGAATATGTTGCTCAATATGCTGCCGTCAATACGTTTAATGGAACACTTAATGCGAACATAGACATCATCGGCAACTTCAATGATATTACTAAATCCATCTTAACCGGAATCATCCGAATTTCGGATTTAGAAATGACTGATCAACAGGATAAAAAATTCCTTTCGGTGGGATTGATCAACACCAGCCTTAAAAAGATTGACTTCTATAACCATACCTATGCGTTTGATTCCATTTCGATAGATCGCTCCTATACCTTCTTTCAGCTTGATTCCATGTCGAATAACTTTTCCAGGATATTTCTAATGGAATCAGATACTGCTAAAACTAATAAGGACAAGACTTCCCTCTTTTATAGCGTAGATCATTTTAATGTGACTAATGGTATTTTAGATTATACTGATAATCTGACCGGGCAATTATTTAATTATCATCTGAGTGAAATAAAATTTGATGCGGATAGCCTTGAAAGTACTTCCGACTGGATTGATGTATATGCCACTATGCTGCTCAATGATCGGGGCACACTAAAAGCTGAACTTGGTCTTGACCCGGGCAATTATTTAAATTCCACACTGGATATTTCCATTGAAGATTTTCTGTTGTCTGATTTAAATATTTATACCAACTACTATACGGGACACAGCATCGTTAAAGGGGATATGTTTTATCGTTCAACATCAAAGATTGTGGATGGTAACATTGAAAGCGAGAACAAGCTCCTGATTAAAAATGCATCTTTGGAAAATATCAAGGGCGGCCTGTACAGCCTGCCTTTAAAATTTGCCTTCTTTTTACTGACTGATAAAAACGGAAATGTTAATCTTGATGTACCCGTTCGCGGCGATTTAAAGGATCCCAAAATCAATCTTGGAAAAATTATCTGGCAGACCTTTAAAAATGTCATCGGCAAAGTCGTTGCCGCCCCTGTCAATTTACTGGTCGGCCTGGTCGGCGGAGATCCTAAAGAACTGGAAGAAATAACGTTTAGTTATACCGATACAATTCCCTCAGAAAAACATTATACCCAACTCAAAAAACTGATCCAGCTGGAAGAGAAAAAATCCGGTTTACAAATTGAATTGACGTACTATGTAGATGAAACTTTACAGCGTCAGGCTTTATCTAAAATCCTTGTCCGTGATCTGTTTAAACAAGAAACCAAAGCAGATGCTGAAAAAGAGCCAAAACGATTCGAAAAATTTGTTTTCGAAATGGCAGGTACCGATTCACTCGGTATAGAAGAAAGTATATATGTAATTGCCAATGAATTCGGAATGGAGAATTTGGTCAACAAACACGAAGAAAGACTAATGGCATTAACCAGAGCGTTTATTGCATCGGAGGCTAGTTGGACAGATATCGTTGTTAAGCGTTCGGATCGAAAAGATCCTGAAAATTCAGGGTCTGACCCGAAGTTTCTGATTACTTATGGGCTGGAAGAAGAGTGAGTGGTGAGTGGTGAGTAGTGAGTAGTGAATTGCGTGTCGCGCGACGTAAAGTCTCAGGTCTGAATTACGAATTACGAAAAATAAAGTCTCCCGCTGATACCGCAGATTTGCGCAGATATAATTCTCAAAGTTCCCTTTTCTTGGCTGCTATAGCTCCCTTGCGGAGGTAATAGGGGATTAAGGGGCAAAAAAAATCGACCAATACATTACTACTCAGTTGTATTGGCCGATAGAAATGAACGCTTAACCCATCTCAATTATTTTTACAGCACTAGTCCATCGGAATCTTCGCTCCATAATTTCCCAGCCACTGATCAAAGGATTGCAATTCCGGATTCAACTCCCTGGCATATTCCAGATTGCGCCGGCCATTAAAATCATCACTAAAATCACGATAAAACTGGAACATATTTCCAAGATCATCAGCTCCCGGGAATCCAAAATTTCTATACGCTTCCGGAGTTACATTCGTATATACGACCTCCTTACCTAGTGCCTTTGAAAACTTATCCGCCATTTCATGACCGGTTACTTTATCACCGGCAACGGCTATGGTTTTTCCAATCACCTCATCTCCTTTCTTAAATAATCCGTAGGCACATTTACCTATATCTTCTGCTGCCATACCGGCTAGCTTCTCATCGTTCATCGGAAAGTAAATATGATATTTTCCATCTTCTGCTTTCTTAGGGCCCATGCCAAAATGGAGGAAATTGTCCCAGTAGAATGAAGTTCGATAGTGTGTTGTAGGGACACCTTTTTCATCAAATATTTTATCCGATGACCCTTTTCCGTCAAAGTGCGGCACTTTGTACTTTCCATGGAGGGTAGGCATTCGTTCGTCATGCAATGGAACCCAATCTCTCGTATCCTCCAGGGTAGACCATACCACGTGCTTCACTTCTTCAGCCTTTGCAGCATCTGCAAAATTGGCTACCTGCTGCTGTTCCTTTTCTGCGGAAAAATGCTCCCAGAAGTTGGTCACCAGATAGGCTCCATAAGATCCCTTGAGCGCCTGCTTGATGGAATCCGTATTGTCCAGATCAGCCGATACTACTTCTGCTCCTTGTTCTGCCAGAGCTTTTGCCTTGTCAGAACTCACATCTCTGGTGACCGCACGTACAGCGAAATTGCTGCCTTTATCCGCTAATATGGCTTTAACCAATCCTCCTCCCTGAGCGCCCGTGGCACCAAATACTGTAATGATTTTTTTCTCACTCATAAATTTTAATTTTTTAGTTAGACCTGATTTCTGAGATATTTATACGCACAAACAGTACTTATTAAAAAATGTTTTATTTCTAAAATAAAAAAGCATCCGATGGTTACGGATGCTTTCGCATGAGTTTATATAAACATTGGACCAAAGAAGTCGAATGAGATCCTTCTTCAGTAGGTCAGGAAACAAATTCCTCTTTCGCTTCTATCCAGGCGCTGGTTAGTAACTTTTTTGCTTTTTCAAATCCATTTTTCAGTTCCTCGGAAGTTTCCGCTGATGCAGTTGAGAGCTGATTATATCGCTGCCGAACTATTTCTTTCTTTTCCTGCAGATTATTTAATTTTTTCTGGAACAATTGTTTCCTTTCCTGCTCGATATAATGACCACTCTGTTTTAAATGTTCTATATCCCTGAATAGTTTATCAACCGAATGGTAGGCTATTTGCTGATAATCACTTAACGTATTCATATTTTTGTCTTTTTAGGTTAAATTATTTGGGCAACTATGAAATCTATCGATATCCATGACACAACATTCATGATATTAGCCATAGAAAAAATGCTCAGCCGGGTAAGTCAATAGACTGAACATTCCTAAAAACCGTAATCGGTTGATGTTATTCAGGTCACCCCAAATACCTTATAACTTACTCGGAACTATCCGTCGTTATAGATTTCAAAGATTTAAAAAACCATCCTGTATAATGATCCTTGGTGATTGTAAATCCTTTTGGTGTTGAAGGGTAATTCGCTGTAATGTCCTTTGAATAACTATTTTTATTGTCCATATCGATATAATAAGGGTTTTATTTGTATAATACTATGATATTTGTCAAGTCTTGACATTTATCAATATATTTCCATGATTCGAATAAATAAATTATCCCTGCTCCGCTTAAATGAAATGGCCGATACCCTAACAGGAACAGCCATGGAGAGTCGCACTTATCAAAGGGGTGACACACTATTTAAAGAAGACACCCATGCCAAAGGGGTGTTTTATATCGAAAGCGGAACTATCCTATTAACTTCCACGCAAGAAACAGGCACGGAGGTCGTCATCCGCGTGATTAGTTCTAATAATTTCATTGGTTTTCTGTCAGTGATTCAAAAAACAAAATCAAACTCCACCGCCATCGCTTTGCAGGATAATTGTCGTGTAAGGTTTATTTCCAAGGCACTATTTCTTGCAGCACTGGAAGACAACCGATTTGTCCAGGGCTTCACAAAAATCCTTTGCGCACTCATTATGTCCCATGAAAAAGAAGCATTGCAATTCAAAACAAAAAATGTCAGCGCGCGATTGGCCATGGTTTTAGTTGCCCTGAATGATGCTTATAAAAAGAGTGCCATGGATGCATTTCCCATCATCGATTTAAAGAAAAAGTATCTGGCCAGCTTAATCGGCGCAGCTCCGGAAACCACCAGCAGACAATTAGCTGAATTGGAAAAGGAAGGATTTATTGAATTACATATCAAAGGCATTAAGCTTAAAGACAAAGTGCAACTGCAAACCCTTTCTGATGCCAACATTTAATACATTGATAAAAAAATAACGCCATACGCAGGGCTAATTAAATTTATACCCAATGGACCCAATAGAACACCTGGTTATTAATGGTCTGGACCACGTAGCCATCCGTGTGAAAGACCTTGAAGCATCCGCTCTCTGGTACCACAAAGTCCTAGGCCTCAAAAAGTACCATCCAAAGGAATGGCAACCATTTCCAATTCTAATGCTGGCCGGAAAATCAGGCATAGCCCTCTTTCCGGCAAACATAAATGATGTCGAATTGAATCCTGATTCTAAAAATGTAAAAATCGATCATTTTGCATTTCATGTTGATCACAAAAATTTTGAATTGGCCAGAAAACGATTTGCCAGACTTCAAATTGAATATAGATTGGCAGACTATCATTATTTTCATTCGATTTTTATTACAGATCCTGATGGCCATACCGTTGAATTGACAACCATTGTCGTGGACGAAAATTCTTTCTATTAATCGTAATTCCTTAAAGATGACACTTGAAGAATTAGGCTATACCGATGCTTTTGAAGACTTTCGGAAAGCTCAAAACCTCGAATCATTGGAAGTGGGTCGTGTGTCTTCAGAACACAAGGATCGATATACCGTAAAAACACCTGTTGCCGAATTTGATGCTGAACTGATTGGGAGTCTGAGATTTAATGCAGAAAGCAGATATGACCTTCCCGCCGTCGGTGATTGGGTCGCTTTTTCTGTATATGATGAATACAAAGCCCTTATCCATACTATTTATCCCAGAACGTCTGTACTGGAAAGGAAGGCTGTTGGCAAGTCCGGTCAAGGCCAAATCATTGCTACCAATATAGATTACGGATTAATCGTCCAGTCGATCAACAGAGATTTTAGCATCAACCGGCTGGAGCGCTATATGACCATTTGCCATGCCTCCGGAATAGCACCAATGATTGTGCTAAGCAAAATTGATTTAATGGGGAGGGAGGAAATAGCAGACTTGCTCCAACAAATTCATGACCGACTAAAAAATATTCCGATTATCCCGATCAGCAACCTCTCCGGAACAGGCATTGAATCCATCAGAGAACAATTGCAGAAGGGAAAAACATATTGCCTGCTTGGTTCTTCCGGGGTAGGCAAGTCCACGTTGATCAACACCCTGACAGGCACGACCATGATGGAAACAGGATCTATCAGTGAGACCATAGATCGTGGTAAACATGTCACCACGCACCGTGAATTAATCGTCATGGAAAATGGAATCATGATAGACAATCCCGGGATGCGAGAGGTAGGCATCACCGGTGCCGGAGATGGACTTGACATGACCTTTGACGAAATCACTTCCATGGCTGAAGAATGCAGATTCAGCGATTGCACACATACAGGCGAAAAAGGATGCGCCGTTTTGGAAGCGGTTGATCATGGCGAGATTCCAATCAGTGCGTATGACCATTATATCAAAATGGAAAAGGAAAGAAACTTCTTCGAATCCGATGCCCTGGAGCGAAAACAGAAAGAAAAAAGTTTAGGAAAAATGTACAAGCGGGTGCAGGAACAGCACCGGAAGAATAAATTCTGAGAGGGCCCTGCGCCCTTACTCCAAAATCATCTCCAATGGATACTCCCGGACACCAAAAGTCTGCCAAAAAGGCCAATAAACCGGAAGATTTTAGGACAAATTTTAGTCCTTTATAAAAGCGAAAAAAAAGATGAAAAAGTTTCACTTTTAATACAATCAGGAATTGTTTTCACCGTTATAATAATGTGTTGCAACACGAATCGATTTAAGCTTATTTTTAAGTGCATATCGATTTTAATAATCAGATTTTTAACCTTTAAAATCTATCGTGATGACACTGTTAAAGAAGAATTCGCTGATGCCGAATACTCCCCTGTTCTTTGATGATTTTTTAACCAGAGATTTATTTGATTGGGGATATCGAAACAATTCCGTTACAAACACTACACTTCCTGCGGTAAACATTGTCGAAAACAATGACGATTTTGTCGTTGAAATGGCTGCTCCGGGAATGAAGAAAGACGATTTCGTCATTGAATTAGATAATGAATTATTAACCATATCCTCTGAAAAAGAGGAAACAAATGAGTTCAAGGAAGGTGATCACTTTACCCGAAAAGAGTTCAGCTATCAATCCTTCCGTCGTTCTTTCCAACTGCCGAAGACTGTAGTGGAAGAATCTAAAATTAAGGCTAAGTATGAAAATGGTCTTCTGAGGATTTTAATTCCAAAGAAAGAAGAAGCAAAAGCGCTTCCTCCACGCCAAATTTCAGTGGCCTGAACATTTTAGTGGCCTGAACATTTTAGTGGC
>JAHEAR010000040.1:0-10190 GCA_024642665.1 Bacteroidota bacterium | reverse complement strand
AGTGGCCTGAACATTTTAGTGGCCTGAACATTTTAGTGGCTGGACGAAATCGTCCAGCCACTTTTTTTTGCCACTTTGTCTTTTATGTCTTCTGAATAAAAAACGAACCTGCTGCAGGGTATCAATCTTCCGTTGTCAAATCCCATCAAGCGGACAACATGATTATTTTACACTAGTTCCTCAGGTTGAAGATCAAATGAATGGCGAAAATCAGGGTGTTAAGCATTCAGGTTATTAAGCCTCTCTGCTTACGTAATAAAACTTACTTTTATGTTTTAGTAAAAAATTTATCCTCTCGATCTATGAAACTATCATTCCTTATTATTACCGTATCGGTCATCACTGTCTTTGGCTTTTCATGTGGGCATTCAAATCAAAAAGCAATGCCTTTGTCCCTTGACAATGGTAGCAAGTGGACCGCGAATACGGAAACTACCACAGGCATCAATAGCATGATTCGGCTATTGGATGAATTTGCCGGAACAGATGACATGCAGGCTTATAAAATACTTATGACCAATCTGTCCGAACAGTATCAACTGATTTTTAAAAAATGCACGATGAAAGGGGAGGCGCATAATCAATTACATAACTACCTGCTCCCCATGAAAGATTTGTTTAACGGGCTTGAATCGAATGACTTAAAAGTTCGGAAAGAAAATCTCAAAAAACTGAAAGCTTATCTTTTATCCTATCCTGATTATTTCCAATAACCATAGTCGCTAAAACGGTATTCATTCTAATGTCCGGAGGATCTTCTGATCATTTCACAAAATCATTAGCCGATTCGAGGAATTGACATGAGGCATCCCCTTGTGCTAAAAACCCTTATGGTCGTCTGACTGAAAAGATATTTTTCAGTTGCCTCACCGCTTTCTCAATGACGTATCCATCGGATCTCAGAAGTACTTGAAACCGGTGTCATAGAAGACAGGGTAAAATCAAAAGAATCATTTGTATTGGTGGTCACCAGCGTATCCCCATCAAACTCAATTTTTAAGGTCTGTACCGGTCGGCTGGATTCCTGGGGGGTGGAGGTCAGGATATCGCCATCAATGGTCAATTGTGCATCCCACTCATCCTGAAATGTTCCAAATTCTACCCATGTCCTTGCTCCCCCTTGATCCAGGATAGTCGTACGAATTTCTCCCCCGTAAGCCACAATATCTAGGGTCTCCGATGTATTGGCATTATTGGTGTGAATCGCTGAAGTAGCTATCCAGCTCCCCACGATATCATCTATTTTGATAGTATTCACCGGATCGTTGGAATCATCTTTATCACAGCCAAAGGCAGCCACTAACAATAGGGTGAGTGACATAAGTTTTAAAGTTTTCATAACTGCTCAATTTTTAAGTTGCCTGAAGAATTTCAGGTAAGACAAATTTCAGGGAGTCCATTTATTCTGCCTTGTCTTTATGTTTCAATTTCGTGTCTGTTTGTCTCATTTTATTGAAAATCAATGATTTAGTGTAAAAACAGGAAAGCATTAAAGAATTCTAAGTCCTAAAGGGATGGCCCGGGATGCTACCTGAAACATAAGGACATGAAACGAGCCAGGCCTACTGACCGGTGAGCCTGTTGTCGCGATAGGCACTGGGCGATATGCCAAATACTTCAGAAAACACCCGGCTAAAATGGGCCTGTGTTTTAAACCCTGTCTTATAGGCCACTTCACTAATGGTCCATGAGGTATTTAAAAGCAATTCCTTGGCTTTTTCCATTTTGATCTTCCGCATAAATCCGGAGGCTGATTCACCTGTCAGTGCTGTAATTTTGCGATGAAGCTGAGCCCGACTCAAATAAATAGACTCACAAAGCTGAGTAATGTTGAAATCTTCATCTTCTAAGTGCTCAATGATGATGTTTCTCACTTTGATTAAAAACACATCTTCAACACTTGATGGTTGGATGACTGTGTTTGGAAAATCGGAAGCAGCATACCGTTTCTGCATCTCTGCTCTTAAGGCTATTAAATTTTTGATATTGGCTAATAGTTCTCTTTCACTGAATGGTTTTGTCAGATAGACATCCGCACCGTGCTCAAGCCCCTTGATTTTCGAATCAAAGTCCGCTTTGCCGGTCAGTAGTATGATGGGAATGTGACTGGTCCTTTCATCCTGCTTAATGACCGCACACAATTCGAAACCATCTTTTCCGGGCATCATCACATCACTGATGATGATATCCGGTATCAGATCTGTCGCCATATTGATTCCTTCCAGACCATCTTTCGCATGAACGACTCTGTAGTGATCTACCAAACTGATACTAATATAATGGCGTACATCAATATTGTCTTCGACGACCAAAATCAGAGGAATACTTTGATCCCCATCCGGTAATAATTCTTCCTCTGTTTCGTTTTTTTCTGCCCTTAAAAAATGCGTGTCGGATTCTGCAGATTCAGGAGCGTCAAAAAAGTCAGCATGGTTTGTTATCGGCATTCGAAGGACAAACTCAGTGCCTTCGTTTACCTTACTTTTGATGTGGATACTTCCTTTCAATAGCTTAACCAATTCATGCACCAGTGAAAGACCGATGCCGGTGCCTTCACCGGCTCTGGTATGGGAACTGTCTACCTGATAGAACCTATCGAATACATGTTTGATCTTATTTTCTTCAATGCCAATACCTGTATCGCGCACGGTTAATACAAGATAAGGAGCATTTGTCTGATCAACGTTGTAATCGGCCTGCACATGTATCATTCCCTTTTCCGGTGTAAATTTTATTGCATTCGTCATCAGATTACTGATGATATAAGCCATTTTATCCGGATCGTAATCCATGATGATTTTCTCCTGATTGGCATGAAAATAAACTTCGATTGCTTTTTCTGCCGCGTAAGATTTAAACGATTCAAGGCAATATTTGAGGTAGATGATTATGTCTCCTTGTTTGTCATCCACGGTCAGCAGACCTGATTCGAGTTTGGATAGCTCAAGCATTTGATTGACCAGGTTGAGCAAACTCTTGCCATTTCGTGCGATCATTTCACTGGCTAGTGAAACCTTGTCTGATTGACCCTGATTTACAAAATTCTTAAGCGACTTATTCATCCCCAGAATGACCGTTAATGGCGTGCGAAACTCATGGGTGATATTGGTATACATTTTAGTTTTCATTTCATCCAGTTCCCGGATTCTGTCTACTTCATGTTGACTTATTTTTCGTTTGAGTTGATATCGATAAAGAAATACGATGGCTAGTATCCCCATCAAGGCATAGGATGCTATGGCCCACCAGCGTTTGTACCAATATTGTTTGACGATGACCTCAATCGCTATTTCGTTAATTGCAGATACGTTATTGGGTCCTGTTGCTTTTGCCCTGAACGTATATTCCCCGGGAGGGATTTGCATATACCTGATTTCATTCTTATTGCCATCCTCAATCCATCCCGGTTCAAGACCATCCATAAAATGGAAGTATTGATTTTTTTTCACATTCCCATAAGAGGTGAGGGCGTATTTAAACAAAACCATACTTTCGGCAGGTCCAACTACTATCTTTTCAGTTTTCGCGTAGGGAAGGTTTGGAGTAGTCTTCTGTATCCCCTCGCTTTGATTATACCGGGATACTTCCATCAGATTAAGAAGTCCTCTTTTATCTTCCTGAAGTAAAAAATCAGCCGGATTAAAACCAACAATTCCGTTAAGTCCTCCAAAGAAAAGCTGTCCATCAGATGTTTTTAGATAAGACCAGCGATTGAATTCATTAAAAGGGAGTCCCTGTTCTTTATAATAGGTGACCACTTTCATTTTATCCGGATAAAACTGGCACAATCCACTATGAGTAGCCAACCAAAGATGATCATGACTGACGAGTGCACTATACACGATGTCTGCAGGCAATCCATCTTTTTTTGAGTAGATGATTCGCCTCTTAGTTTCCGGATTATATCTTACTAATCCAAAATTCGTGGAGAGCCAGAACTCCTTTTGCCAATACAAAACCGCCATGACTAAATAGTCGGATTCGTGTTCGCCAAAAATTTCGATAATATAAGAGGATCTGGTTTTACATTCTACGACACATATTCCCCGGTCATATGTACCGTATATCAGGTTGAGAGCAGGGTCATATGTAGCGTATTTAAAATTTACATCAGTGGCGTGTGGATTAAGTCCTCCATCGACTAAATTAAGTTGGCCTTTGCGATCGTCAAAAAGGTACAGGCCTTCTTTACACGTCCACCATAAATTTTGATCCCTGTCCTCAAAAATTCGAGGATAAAATTCCTCGCCATCGTTGGTGGGCGTAAAGATCGTATAGGAAGTTACATCGCCATTAGTAAGGTCTAATCTATTGATCCGATTGGTTTGATTTGTCCACAAGAAACCATCCTGGCGCATGATCATTGAAAAAATGCCGGGAGTAACTTTTTCACCGGTCAGTGACATACTCTTTCTTGGAACGATTCTGCTTGTATTCGATTTTCTATCGATGATATACAATTCATGGTCGTTGGTTTTAACCAATATGGTGGCAGCGTCGAGTTCAAGCATTTCTCGTGCACTGACTTGGTTTGTGCCAAATGCGTTTTCAGAGGCAGGCTGATGAAGGTACCTGTTAAAAAAAGCCGGTCGGTTAATAAACCGCAAAGCACCAAAGAAATGACCAATCCAGCACGCCCCTTCCTGATCGACAAAAAATTGTTTTATCGATTGTAATCCATGGGTTTTTCCAAACACAGGATCAGAATATTTTTCCAGTACCTCCGTCGTAACGTCAAAATGATATAAATCATAATCTCCGTGATTAAACCAAATATTTCCAAAATTATCCAGCCGTATTCGGTTAATGTCACTAACCGCTATTTCGGATGGAAGCAAAAAGCTTTTTAAGCTTCCTGTTTTTCCTTCTCCACCTATTGGGGAGGGATACCAAAAGTTGCGTTCCTGATCTACCGGTAAAATTTTACTAATTGCGGTTTTCAGACCAAGGACAGATACCGGAAAGTATTCCATCATTTTACTTTCCATATCGACCAGGTAATAACCCTCACCAAATCCCCACAACCAAAGTTTTCCGTCTGATCGTTCGGTGACAGCGGACACTCTGCACCCCGGGGTTGGAATATCTAAGATTTGTTCAAACCCATTTAATTTTTTACTGAATTTAAATAGCTGACAACCACTATTATTTATATCCGTTTCCAATGTTCGATTCACCGAAATAAAATCTCCATTCTGAAGTGTACCAAAATGGATCAATCCAGTCACCGGCTCAGCGATGAGGGTATCATTCTTATAAAAGGTAGTGACCTTGCTTATTTTGCCGGTGGCCAGATGAATCTTATTAAACACCCGGTCTAACCCATAAGCCCACAGGTCTCCATCACTGTCTTTGGTGAGTAATAAAATTGTATTGGTGCTGATGGAAGTAGAGTCATTATCTGAATGTCTGAATACTTTAATGTCTGTCCCATCATACCGGTTGAGGCCATCATAGGTGGCAAACCAAAGAATGCCTGCATCATCCTGCTCAATATCAAGAACCCACCGATGTGAGAGGCCGTCTTCTTCTGAGATATATTCAAAATTGATCGGACCTTGTCCAAAAGCGAAGACCGTTCGCAGTAGAACATAGATGATTAAAAGACGACGAGGTGCTTTGATCATGAAGGATAAAAAGCTTTATTCATTTGGAGGTACATGAAGCTAAGCAATAATATTTAGACCATTCGTGACGACTTTATTACAAAATCATAGTCCCACTGAACCCATCTGACACAATGTATCTGAAATGAGGTTCCGGTTTAAGCTATTATTTACTTTCCACCATTATATTACATTCAACGTATTGTACTACATTGTGATGAAGACGCATGACTTGTTGATGAGAAAAATTAAACTCTATATGGCCATCAGTCTGGATGGCAAAATAGCTAAATCAGACGGCAGTGTAGAATGGCTTGAGTCCGTTCCGGCGCCGGCGAATGATGATTATGGGTACTCCGCCTTTTATGCATCGATTGATACCACTATCCAGGGTTACAGCACTTATCATCAGGTGATCAATTGGGATATCGATTTTCCATATGCAGACAAGAAAAACTATGTAGTCACCAGAAAACAAGGACTGGCGAATACCTACTACGTAGAATTTATCTCTTCCAATCATATTGAATTTATCAAACAACTCAAGGCAGCCGAAGGAAAGGATATCTGGCTGGTCGGGGGCGGGCAATTAAATGCAATGTTATTAGAGGCTAACTTGATTGATGAGATACAGTTGTTCGTGATGCCGATCATTCTGACAGACGGAATAGACATGTTTGCTCGACTCCCCAATGATTGGCCCCTTGTGTTAAAGGCCTCAAAGGTCTATCCGAATGGCGTGGTGGAGTTACAATACACTTTGTAGCATGGTGGAAGCAGGTAACATTTCCTTTTGAAAAATCGTAGATTTGATAACCTCCATGGCAACGAATGAAGCGAACTAATAACCTCCATGATCAAACGCACCATCATTACTCCTTTTCAAAGCTTCGTTAAAATTGAAAGTTTTAGCGGAATTCTTTTAATGCTCACCACCGTGGTAGCATTGCTATGGGCCAACTCACCGTGGGGTGATGTGTATCGTGAAATCTGGCAGTATAAGATTGGATTCTCCTCTGAACATTTTGACATCACCAAGCCGCTGATACTTTGGATCAATGATGGATTAATGGCGATCTTCTTTTTCCTGATTGGTCTGGAAATAAAAAGAGAAATGCTCATTGGTGAACTTGATTCATTAAAAAAATTGTCCTTTCCGATTTTTGGAGCCATTGGCGGAATGACCGCACCTGTTTTACTCTTTCTTCTGCTTAACCAAAACCCCGACACAACGAGTGGATGGGGCATTCCCATGGCTACAGATATTGCTTTTTCACTGGCCATTCTGAATCTGCTTGGAAAGCGAGTGCCCTTAAGCTTGAAAGTTTTTCTCACTGCATTTGCCATTGTAGATGATGTGGGTGCCGTGCTTGTCATTGCTATATTCTATAGTGGCAGCATACAATTGAGTCTTCTAGGCATTGCCTTTGGCCTGCTGTTATTTATCTACTTTTTATCCTCTAAAGGCTACTATAATAAGTATGGTCATCTGCTTGTTGGAATCATTGTGTGGATACTCTTTCTAAAGTCAGGCGTTCATCCTACCCTTGCCGGTATCCTGATGGCCTTTTCAATTCCGGTCAGGCAAGGGATCAACACCTCTGACTTTATCAATCAATTGATTCAGATCACCAACAAAATAAAAGAGGCTAAGGTATCTGAACGTCCCGTTTTATCGAAAGAACAAATTGCTCATATTGACGAATTGGAAGGATGGACTGATGGTTATCAATCTCCACTGCAACATCTGGAACACAATCTGCATGATTGGGTGGCTTATTTTATTATTCCTGTTTTTGCTTTTGCCAATGCCGGTGTATTACTCAATAGTGATTTAGATCTTGATATTTCGTTGATCAGAAATATAGTGCTATGTCTCGTAGTTGGAAACAGTATTGGTATCCCTCTTGTTGTTTTTGCCGCTCAAAGACTCAGGCTGGTATCACTCCCTCCGGATCTTACCAGTCGGCATATTATTGGCGTTGCTTTTTTGGCCGGGATTGGATTTACCATGGCCATATTTATTGCCAATCTGGCTTATACAAATCCGGCACTGGTAGACTCCGCAAAAATTGGAATTTTGATAGGATCTGTTATTTCAGCGATTATTGGATACATCATTCTGCGGTGGAATAGCACTATGCTTGATGAAGGTGAAATGACATGATAGCTCGCAACATGAATGCAGAAAAAATATTTGGACACCTGATTAATTAAGCTGGTCTCCTTAACTTTAGTAAAATTTGATTTGAAAGAAAAAATGATACCGTCTGAAAGCATGTATTCAGATCAACGTACTGATATTAATCATGGAAATATTTCTTAACCATATTCAGCAGACCATCCCTTTATCGGAGGAGGAGAGAACACTTCTGGCTTCGAAGCTGGCTAAGCGTAAATACCTTAAGGGGCAGTACATTGGTCAGGAAGGCGATGTGAACAGACTATTAACATTTATCATCAGCGGCACCGTCCGCACATTTTATCTGGACGATAATGGAAACGAGCACATCATCTCTTTTGGGATTGAAAACTGGTGGGCCGGAGATCTTGGTAGTATGATCACCCAAAAACCGGCTGACTTTAATGTACAGTGCCTTGAAAATACCACGGTAGTTCAGATTTCCCATGAGGACTTGGAGCAACTCTATAAAGACATCCCCAATCTGGAACGCTTTTTCAGGTTACTCATCGAAAGGGCTTATGTCAGTACACAGAAGCGCATTGTAAGAAACTACTCCCTTTCGGCCAAAGACCGATATTTGCTCTTCCTTGAGGAACATCCCGAAACGGCCAATCGTGTACCTCAGTATATGATTGCTTCCTATCTCGGTATCACTAAGGAATTCCTGAGTAATATCCGCAGCCAGCTCGCCAAATCGGAATAATATTAAGGTAGATTAACTTCTTTTCTTAAACCACCTTGTTTGCACGGGGTCTTCACTGCCCTCATCTTTGCACTATCATTTTAAACCTAAAAAATTATAGTGTTATGGCAAATACAATCACAAACATGGTCGCACTTTCCGCAATAGCGTTTGCGACCAACTCCTTTACAACAATCACTACCGAAGGAGAGAAAAAAGACATCAAAGTAGAAAACAGCACAATGGTGTGGAAAGGGTACAAAGTGACCGGATCCCACGAAGGCACGGTCGACATCAAGTCCGGGTCATTGATCTTTAAAGAGGGTGTACTCGCCGGTGGAGACATCACCATCAACATGGCCTCTATTGAGAGTACTGACCTGGAGGGAGAATACAAAGGAAAACTCGAAGGGCACCTGAAATCTGATGATTTCTTCGGTGTTCAAAAATTTCCAACGGCATCGCTTAAGCTAACGAAAGTGAAGGCTACGGGAAAAAATTCTTACACTGCGATCGGGGATCTGACGATCAAAGGAATCACTAAATCAGTAGACCTTGATATTTCTGTGTACGGCAATAAAGCTAATGCATCTGTTAAAATTGACCGATCAGAATTTGATGTTCGCTATGGCTCTACCAGCTTCTTTGATGGGCTAAAAGACAAAGCGATCTATGATGAATTTGATCTCGTGGCTGATTTCGAATTCTAAGCATTCGTTAACCAGCAATCAGATAAAACTTTAAAACGCAAGCCTTCCGGCTTGCGTTTTTTTTATATCTGGTATACCTCTTGTCATAGCGCCTGCATGGTTTTTTTCACTGATTTGGGTTGTATTCAAATATTACTCTTTCATGAAACCAAGGTAAGTCTTACAATAGGGGGTAGTTCGCTTCAACCTGGGAGATGCAGAATCTCTCGCAGCACTATATCATCCCAATGCCATTAATCACCAGGGGGTTCAGAAGCTCAACGAAGGGTGTGCAGCTAGTAAGGCTATGTTTAAAGCTAAATTTTCCGCGATTGAAATGGTTTGTCTTGTAGAAAACGTCTTTTAAGATGGGAACTGGGCGATACTTGAATGGAAAGATATCTTAGGATTATGAGGTCTTGGGTTCTTTAAAATTAGATCTGGCCTTATCAGGTTCCATAGGAGGTACCGGGAAAAGTTTTCTTGTTTATGACCGCATAATCTTCCAATTCCTGAGGATCCCAGCCCTCGTCTATTAGCGGGCTGATCATTCATCCAAACAGGTTTCGCTATCATTTTTTGAAGGAATCGGGGAGGGCCTGAATCACCAATGAAAATCTTATTGTAGATTTGATTTATGCTTCCGCAACAGTGACTATACGATCGACTATTGCTGGTCGCATGTCGACTTTAATAATCTAATTAATGCTAAAAAAACAAGATCATGAGTAAGGGAAAAGATGCCAAAAAAGATGTTAAAAAGGCTGCCACAAAAACACCAAAAGAAAAAAAAGCAGAGAAAAAAATAAAGAAAGCAAGTAAGGGCTAAGGGCAGGAAGCAGGAAGCAGGAAGCAGGAAGCAGGAGGCAGGAGGCAGGAAGCAGGAGGCAGGAGGCAGGAAGCAGGAGGCAGGAGGCAGGAGGCGATGGGCGCTCTAAGTAGAATAGGGTTTTAACCCTATTAATCGTGGGGAGGACGCAGGAAATGTGATACGTATCTTTGGTCTGGCGTGTAGAAAAGTAATTGAG
>JAHEAR010000018.1:1241-77704 GCA_024642665.1 Bacteroidota bacterium | reverse complement strand
CTAGCCCACTTCCTGTAGCAGGTTCTGAACCACTACCAAAGTTCCAATTATATGTCACTAATCCAATATCCAGATCTTCAATTTCAAAAATGGTAATATCATTTTCACATATTGTATCTGCCGGCACAAGGGGTATTAGGGATGGGCATACGATATCAATAAAATTATTATTGGAGTCAATTTCACAAGGCATTAAAAAGACCGGGATTTCATTGTCAGGTCCATCAATACTATCTTTTCCATCCGGATCCGGTGTGAAATCATAATCAAACAAGTCACCGTAATCCTGCGGTTGAAGTTCTGTTATGATATAGGCACAGGTCAGCATTGAATCAAAGCAATACCCACCGGAAATCGAATCTGATAAGGTAATCGCCACTAAGGTATCTCCTGCATCCAGTGATTCACTTTCATTGAGATCAGCAAATAAACTTAATTGAATACCTCCCATGGGCTCGCCCCGATCATTGAACGTGACTCCGCATATTTTTCCTCTGTCATCAATCGAGATAACCTGCTGACACGTGTCTCCGCTACCACAGGAATCCATAACCATCCATTGGCGATAAATAAAACTTCCTGCCCCACAAGTACCTGTAACAAGGCTATCACTATATGTTAATGCAGGAGATTCCTGACATCCACCAACAGAAGTAGCATATCCTGTATTTTCCGGCAAAGTTGAATCGTCGCAATTAATCTCTATATCTGCAGGACAAGTGATGTAAGGGCCGCAAAGCAATGAAATACAATTCAATTCAACCGGTTGTCCATAAGGCGGGTTACTTCCATCACCAATGTATTCCCAATTAAACTGCTCAACATGTTCGAAGGAAGGCAAATTCGGATCATTTGGATCTGGCGCCACAACGGTGATGACCACCCCATTATCTCCTGCCAGGTAACCTCCTTCAGTGGGATCAACTCGTAAGTCCCACACAACAGGCGGACAGAAATTACTACTATCCGGAACAGGTCCGTCGACTGTAAAGCAGACTTGAAGGAGTTTGGTCCATCCACTTGTTCCAATATAAATTGGCGGAGCATTTCCATCCGCTAACTCAAAAGCAAAGTTTATAAAATCGACAGCACCTGGTGCGGGGAAATTAAAGTAGGAGGAACCAAAACCCGGACCACTCGTGATCACTGTCCCTGGATTACCTCCTGATGGTCCATAGCCACCCTGAAAGTCAGAAAAATCAATAATCTCTAATTCTGCATCATCATAAAAAAATCGCACGTTCATACCAAACAATTCCTGATCAGGTATATCAGATTGAAACTCTATATCAAGGCAATATTGTTCGGAATCACAATCATATTGAGGATTCGCAAATCGAACCGTAATATTTGGTATTTCATCAGTAGCCGAAGCTATTAACGGAGAGGCAGTCTCAAAGGCTGACGTCGTTTTTTCCTCCATGGAATAATAACTTCCTGCAAAAACCTGAGGGGTTGCATAGAGGACAAAGAAAAGCAGGAATAAAATATTTTGGAATTCGAATATTCGACTGAGGTTATGGCCAGTATACTGAGCATTGGTCAAAAGGGGAAATACACGTTCAGCAACCAATTTAGGGTTGATTGCTTTCACAATTTCGGATGCCATAATCAATTTGTTGACTTGTAATCAACGTAATATTCCGCACTAACCTTATTGATCTATTACAATGTTTACGGCAAATTAACCAGCAATAAATCTTATAAAGTTTTTAGACACGATAAATGCTACATTTTTCGTACCATTTTTAAGGGGGGAATGCAATGATAATGAGCATTGTAAAGATAAGCCCTTTATTTATATATTGGACAAAAACGATGGTAAAATGGTAAAAAGCCATTCATAGGTTCAAAAGCAAATTTCACATGTATACAACCCAATAAATCAGCCGTTAATACATTTGGGTATACTAAAATCAGATGTATATTTTCGGATAATTCCTGACATGACACAGATTTCACCCTATAATTCACTCGATAGAATGATCTGAAATTAAGATTCAGAACATATTGAGCAATCGCACCGTGCAATATTTAGAAGTGGCCGCCAAGACAGGTTTAGATTTCGATGCCTGATGTCCCTACGGAATCTCAATAAAACAGTCCCCAAATAACAGAAGCTGGCTACCCGGTATATTTCTAATTAAGTATTGACCGGTGGGTAAACTTGGATTTTTAAAGACTTTTACCCCCCGAAGTCGGATGACCCCGCTGTTCCTGAATGCTGCTCCACCATTGCTACTCACCGTCAATCCGCTGGTGATATCCAAATCTTTAAATTCAGCAGTTTTGCCCGCTGAGACTTCAAATAATCCGGCAATGGATGAAGTGATTTTTACCCGGTTGGAGAGATTGGAACGAATATATAAGTTCTTATTAATAAGCAGTTTTGTCGAATTTATGTTGATCGTTTGTCCTCCCATACTAGAGGCAAATACAATGGTATCTCCTGATGTCGCGCAAGTGATTTTTTCACGAAGGGTCCCTGGTCCGCTATCAGCTGTACTATTGACCACCAGACTGCAAGTGCCACAATCCACAGAGAGACATGCGGTTTCTATGGGTTGACCATATGGCGGGGCACCATCTCCTATATACTCCCAATTAAATTGTTCAACATGTTCAAAGACGTTCTCATTTCCATCAGTGCCAACGACACTCATGACAACTCCTTCAATTCCGGGAATAAACCCACCATTGGCCGGATCAGCTTCCAGATCCCATACCAACGAAGGACAAAAATTTTCAGGATCTACCGGATCATCTACAGTAAAACATACTTTAAACAACTTTGTCCATCCACTGGTGGACAAATAAACCGGGTTGTTGTTACCAAGCTTTTGAATAGCACCGCGGATATTGTCAGCACCTGTTGAAAAATTAAACCAAGGAACCCCGGCAGTGGTATAAATATTAGTGGCAGGGTTAGGCGTAATAGGACCATATGTGCCCTGATAATCTCTAAAATCAATAAACTCGAGCAAATTATCATCATAAAAAAAGCGAACATTCATTCCAAATAATTCGCGGTTTGGCTCGTCACATTGAAATTCTACATCGACACAGTATTCAGCTGCAGCACAATCATGCTGAGGATTAGCAAATCGTACCGTGATATTTGGTTCTGTCATCAATGCCGAAGTGGAAGGCAGACTTAAATCATCAATAGTGGGAATAAGATTGTATGGATCAGCAGTCGATCCATTCATCATGCTACTTGCAATTCCGACATTAGAGGTAAATAAAAGCAGAAGGGAAACACACCGAACTGTTAGATTTACAGATGTTCTACAAAATGACTTAAAATTAATAACATATGGGCTGTTATTAGGGTGATAAACTGTTGAAATCATAAGTATGTGCACTTTTGAGTTAAATAATTTGATGAACCTACATCAAGTTATTTTTCAGGTGGATATGCAAAAAATCCAAAGGGGCACTGCTAACGAGATTATCTAGATTCTAATATTCAAATCTGAATCAATTGTCAACATAATCTGTACCAAAATAGTCAATCTCAACAAATTACAAAAAAAGAATAATCAGGATTGCCTTAAAAATCAATGCTAACTACCCTTTCAGGCAATACAGAATATTAATGAAAACCTTAAATTATTATATAATATAATGTATTACTAATTGATATTATTACAAATATATATTTAGTACTTGTTGATTTTGCTTATCCATTCCAGTTAAGCAGGGAACAAATGTAGAATTAAAAAATGTGTTTTTTTTACATGATTTCGAGAGATAATTTCAAAATCGAAAAACATTTTTTGTGATTTGTTGTGGCCCGGCTTAATTGATTCTGTCATCAGGACGGCAAATAGGAACTTTGTAATGATGTCTCAAAGGCACCTTTTTGATCAATTCTAACCAAAATCATAGTTGGAATGAAAAAGGCATTAAGGCCCACAATGAACCTGAAATATGGCTTAATAAAAGTAAAAACTGTTAACCAGGGAGACCTCACCACTTACCGCTGAAACAATATAGCGACCGGATGGTATATCTATCCGTGGGCTTAACGCTGAGGTGAGCAACCGAGTAGTGAAGATTTTTCGGCCCATTAAATCGTAAATGACAATCCTCCACTCCTCAGGTCCATCTCCCCGGATGCTCACTTGTTGACTTTCTGAATCTGCATAAATATGAAAAAGAGGCTCTGGTAAATGCTCAGCTGACAATGGTTCACAAAGAGGTAGGTCAGCGCAATAGGCACGCATGACCAGAGAACAATCGATGATAAAAGGATTATCAAGTCCACCCTGAAACTGGGCAATCAATCCATTGCGATTCATCTCATCTTCATCCACGGGATCCATTGCATGCCAAAGACATAAATCCTCTAACTGACTGGCAAAGTAGAACGGGTCTGCAGCCAAGGCATCTGCTCTGTAAATGGTCCAGAAGTAAAACATGGCCCTGGCAATATCCCCTTTCACAGATTCTCTGGGTTCAAAAGTGCCATTGATGTATTCACTGTATAATGATCTGTCCCCGGATGGTGGTGATGACATCTCTAAGGCCTTATAATACCATCGCACGGTCTGGTTATCATTGATTTCTCCATATGGATGCGAAGCACGATCTGAATTAATGTCTGATCGGGAAGGAAACAAATGATACATATTCGTGCTTCCCCCTGTTCCATCGTCAGCTCCTTTTGATTTAGGCCAGCCATGTTCTAAATTCATTGATTCAACTCCCGAGCCATCATTATACAACCAGATCGATGGATCTACACCATCAGGTAAATACCGCGAAAAATCAGAATAAATACAGTGTACCGAATCATCCCGAATGAAAATCCTTGCATACAAGGTATCCTTGACATCTGAATCATTTAATAAGATAGTCGGTGTATAATCCGTTCGTATGGCGTCTGCTAAGGTTTCCCCTGACAATCCGGGATACAATTGCGCCATACTTACCTGTATCTGAAATGCGAGCAAACAGATTAATCCTGATTTTATAAATAATGATTGAGTGGCTTTGATTTTCATATACAATCGTAGAACCAAAAAACTTAAAACCACAAGGTAAGACCTTCTGTCTTTATAAGGTCGGATGTTCCAGCTCAACGCTCACCTGGAACCGTTAAAATGTGCGGGTGACTAGGGTAAAAATATTCAGAACATGAATTTAATCAGGGAGTGGACATTTGCATAAGTCTGAACGATTTTTGTCTGCTCTCCAAAAATCGAATTCGCAATAATGGTATATTCTCCCGGTTCTAGCCCGGAAAAAGTTACAGACCCCGATCGACCTGTTAATCCGGTCAATCTATTAAATCCTGAATCATTTCCATCGGTCGGATCCCCTTGATAGATTGTGACAACAGCATCCTCAACGACGTGAACAGGGGAAAGTCCATCACCGTTACAGGAAACATTGGAGAGACTATCCGTCCAGTTTTGATGGGTCACATTGATCGTGACCTCCGCCTGCTTTACAAGCGATTCAAAAGGTGTTGATGGATCAATTGACTCCTTACTACAGGAAGCCAAACCAACGAAAAATAAAAAGGAAAAAAGGAAAAGATTTTTCATGGCGCAAATCTTTTGGTATAGAATATCGAAATATACAAAATTCCGGCACCAAATGCAAATTCCGGACGATGTAAAGGCAAAAACTAAAACTAACCTGTTTATCCTTTAAGCTTAAAGTCAACGGTCACTGTTCCACATTGCTCTTCAATATCACTAGCCGTAAATTTGAATTGTAGCGCAGCATCCCTGGCTATTTTCTGCAGTTCCGAATCAGTCGTAGTAGACCCCTTTTGGGTATAGGTTGCCTTCATTACCCGACCTGTTTTATCAACACATACATTGATCACCACTACGCCTGTTTTCTGACTGTTGTCAGTAATTTTCGGTTCGTGGAGTACTCCCCGACTACCCAATCCGCCTCCCACTCTTCCGCTTCCGTTGCTGATACCTTCTAATATATTGGAGTTTGGATCTCCATTAGGATCTCCCTGACTTCCGGGTTTTCCGGTATTACCTTTACTGCCCGTGCCCAAAAGGTCACCGTAAGATTGTTTGGTTTTATTGAAAGCGGCTTGTTTGCTCGCCTCTTCTGCCGCTTTGCGTTTCGCATCAGCATCTGCCTGTTGTTTAGCTTTAGCCTCTCTTACTTTAATGTCATCTTGCTCATTGCTGGTTATTATTGATTGAGAAACTTCTTTTGCAGGCTTGGTAGCAGGTGCAGGAGGAATCACTTTCTGAATTTCGGCCGGCTTTGGTGCAGGTTCCGGAGCAACTTTCTCATTCGTTCCCTTTGGTGTTTCATTCCCTTGTCCTTCATCCAGCAGACCAAGATTGACCAGTAAACCTTCCTGCTCAGGAGGCGGTGGCGTAGTCATCATCATGGGAAGAAATAATATGAGAATCAGCAAAATGTGCATCACCAGACTTACAATCCATCCCCTGCCATTGGCATTCTGATCCTGTTCGCTAAATATTACGGAAAGACTAGTCATTGCTTAATTCTTTAAATGGCATGTGTATGATAAAAACGCAAGTCCTCGACCCAACTATACAATTCCCCTCAAAATTAGGAATTATTATTCATATAACGAAAATATTTAATATATAAATACTTAGTTATAATTTCCTCCCCTTAGGGATATCCGGATTTATACACCAGGTATAACCTACCGATGGAAGGGATAAAATCTGCCTGGCTGCGCAACAATTGCTATGCTCATCATTGTTTATCTTACAGTCATCGGTCATCTATTCTTTGTTTTATGCGGATTATAAAAAATATAGTCGTCCTGGGGTCAGGGGTCATGGGTAGTGGAATTGCCTGTCATTTTGCCAATGCCGGTTTTAAAGTAAAAATGCTTGACCTCCCTCCACAGGATCCGGGCAAGCCTAGGAATTCAATTGCCGAAGAAGCTCTAAAAAAAGTCTTGAAGCAAAAGCCTGCTCCCTTGTATAAATCGACCTTTGTATCAAGAATTACCGCCGGCAATTTTGATGATGACCTCCAACCGGCGCTGAAGGATGCGGACTGGATCATTGAAGTGATCGCGGAGCGACTGGATTTCAAACAAGCCCTTTATGCACGTGTAGATGCCGCTCGAAAATCAGGCTCGATTGTAACCTCAAATACATCAGGCATTCCGATTCATCTGATGGCTGAAGGTCGTTCGGATGATTTTAGAAAACACTTTTTAGGGACTCATTTTTTTAATCCGGTGCGCTACCTGCCGTTACTTGAAGTAATTCCAACGGAAGAGACAGATCAGGAATTGGTAGACTTCATCATGCAGTTTGGGAGAGATTTTCTTGGTAAAAAAACTGTTCACTGCAAAGACACCCCAGCCTTTATCGCCAACCGAGTAGGCGTTTTAAGCATGGCTCGAATTTTCGAATTATCAGAGACATTGGACCTGCCTATTGAAGTAGTCGATAAGTTAACAGGACCGGCGTTGGCCCGACCAAATACCGGTACCTTCAGACTTGCTGATTTAGTAGGACTCGATACCAGTATCAGTGTCATGCAAGGCATTCAGCAAAATTGTCCAAACGATCAGCAAGCGCAACAATTAGCCATTCCAAAGTTTTTGCAATACCTTGTGGATAATGGATTTTATGGCAATAAAACGGGTCAGGGTTTTTATAAAAAAGGAGAAAAAAATGCTGACGGAAAAACAGATTTCTTATCGCTTAATTTAAAAACGCTGACCTATGAAAAACCAAATCGAACCAGCTTGCCATCCCTTGCTCTTTCAAAGCAAATAGATAACCCCAAAAGAAGAATTAAGTCCATTTATGAGGCAGCAGATGCAGGAGGTCAATTGGTCAAACAACATTTGCTCGAATTGTTCGCCTATGTGAGTAATCGCATCCCTGAAATTGCGGATGACATTACAAGTATCGATGATGCATTAAAAGCGGGATTCGCATGGTCATATGGGCCTTTTGAATACTGGGATATCATCGGGCTTGAACAAGCTACATCAGATGCAAAGAAAGCCGGATTGACGATTAACCCGTGGATCGATCAAATGATTGGGGATGGCTTTACTTCGTTCTATAACATCGAAAATGGAAAGTCATTCGTCTATAGCCCCTTTGCAAAAAATTATATTCCTGTTAAAGGACAGGACGCCACGATCAACCTTCAACTACTTCGACAGCAAGTGCCGGTCTATAAAAATGATGATGCCGTATTGCATGATATCGGTGACGGCGTTTTATGTTATGAATTCAGAAGCAAATCCAATGTACTTGGAGAGAACATCCTTAAAGGACTAAATGAATCCATCACCCTTGCGGAAGAACAAGGATGGAAAGGCCTTGTGATTGGCAATCAGGCAACGAACTTTACTGTTGGCGCCAATTTAATGATCATCGGGATGATGGCCTTTCAGGAAGAGTGGGACCAACTTAATAATGCCGTAGATTATTTTCAGCAAACTACCATGCGTTGCCGATATTCTTCTATCCCGGTGGTCATGGCCACGCAAGGATATGTCTTTGGCGGAGGTTGTGAGTTTTTAATGCATTGTGATGCTGCGGCTGTGGCTGCCGAATCCTATATAGGACTTGTAGAAGCTGGCGTAGGCTTAATCCCGGGTGGTGGTGGTTCAAAGGAGATGGCTGTGCGCTTGTCTGACTCCTTTGTAGAAGGAGGAGTTCAAATACCACAACTCATTGACAGTGTCAAAACAGTAGCCACAGCGACGGTAGCAACTTCGGCATATGAAGCATTTGATATGAACTTTTTACTTCAACGGCGAGATCAGATCGTCATCAATACGTCTCAAAATATACTCCGGGCAAAATACAAAGCCCTTGAATTGAGTAGAACCTATGTATCCCCTATTAAACGAAAAGATATTCTTGCGTTGGGACAACAAGGCCTCGCATCACTCTATGCCTTTGCCAATGAGTTCAGACTTGGCGCATTTGGATCAGACCATGATATCAAAATCGTTAAAAAATTAGCCTGGGTTATGTGCGGAGGTGATTTGACAGGTGCACAACGCGTTAGTGAGCAATACCTGCTTGATCTTGAAAGAGAAGCTTTCCTTTCATTATGTGGCGAACAAAAAACGAAGGAACGAATACAATACATGTTAGAAAAAAACAAACCGCTTAGAAATTAACATTGAAATATACTTTATCGATTAAATAAAACTATGGCTTATATCATCAAAGCATTTCGCTCCGCCGTTGGCAAAGCTGGTCGGGGTAGTTTTAAAAACTACAGATCAGATGATCTTGCCGTGGATGTCATCCACCATCTGATGTCACAGGTTCCTGAATTGGATCCAAAAAGAATTAATGATGTCATCGTCGGATGTGCAAATCCAGAAGGAGAACAAGGCTTACAGATTGGCAGGCAGATCTCCATGCGCGCTTTAGGTTTTGAGGTTCCCGGAATGACCATTAACCGGTATTGTGCTTCAGGCCTGGAGACTATTTCTATCGCTGTTGCAAAAATAAACGCCGGCATGGGTGATTGCTTTATTGCCGGTGGAACAGAATCCATGAGCATGATTCCCATGACGGGATACAAGTTTGCACCAAGTTATAAAGTGGCTTCTGCTACGCCTAACTATCTTGCAAGCATGGGTGCCACAGCAGAGGCAGTTGCTTCAAAATATGAAGTCAATCGCGAAGATGCAGATGCCTTTGCTTTCCGATCACACGAACTGGCCGGACATGCCCAGGACAATGGTTTTTTTAAAGAGGAAATTGTTCCTATTGCAGTAGATCATGTAGATTTTATAGACGGCAAAAAAGTTTCCTCATCCCGCATCATGGAAACGGATGAAGGCATCCGAAGAGATACGACGATTGCTGCGCTAAGTACTTTAAAACCGGCATTCAAATCCGGAGGTATTGTTACTGCCGGAAATTCCTCACAAACGTCAGACGGCGCCGCTTTTGTGCTTGTGATGAGTGAAGCCATGGTCAACGAACTCAATCTAAAACCTATTGCCAGGATGGTATCGTGTAGTGTTGCCGGTGTCGACCCCCTGTACATGGGTATCGGGCCTTGCGCAGCGATACCCAAAGCATTAAAACAAGGAGGTCTTACGTTGAACGATATTGACTTGATTGAATTGAACGAAGCATTTGCTACGCAAGCACTTGCTGTCATTCGTATGGCCGGACTTGATCCGAAGATCGTTAATGTCAATGGTGGTGCCATTGCTTTGGGTCATCCCCTTGGATGCACCGGCGCAAAGCTATCCACTCAATTATTTAATGAAATGAGACGGCGAAATAAAAAATATGGAATGGTTACTGCCTGCGTTGGCGGCGGACAAGGTATCGCAGGAATTTATGAAATGCTGTAAAGCATCCCTTACGTTAGAATCTGTTTCAGATCAGCAGGTGAATAGGTCACAGATTTCAATACTTTTTTATCGGTTGCGCGATACACTAGAAAGCCTGCATCCGTTTCTTTAACAAATCCTTCTGTACCATCTTTCTTTTGATAGTATGCAAGCGTTTCATTGGCGGTAGCAAAATCTTCACAGACCTTACTCATATTCGATCGCTGTACTTCTTCAAACAGCGCTTTAAATTTATCTCCGAGACCAAACTCATGGATGGCTCCTGAGAGCACATACTGCAGATCACAGAGTGCATCTGCTACTTCTACGAGATCATTAGCTTCAATCGCCTCTTTAAGCTCATCCAGTTCTTCCTGTAGCAGATTTATTCTCAATGCACATCTGTCTTTTCCCGGTATCGAAGGTGACTTCAGAACAGGGAGATTAAATGTTTCGTGGAATTCTGCCACATCAGACAGTGGAGAAGGTTCAGCAAATTTCTTGGTAGCCATTTGAAATTTTTTTCAGCTATTTGAATGTAAAGGGATCGCCATTAAATGCAAAAAGCCTCCGGCGCAAAATCCACAAGAGGCTTTTTCATTATTCATTCATTATTAATTTCCTATGGCGTCTAATTTAGCCTGATATTCTTTAACCAGATCTAACTCATTTCGTCGCGCATAAATTTCCTTTAAAGCAATAAGGGTGTTGACATCTTTGCCATCAATCATTTCAGCTTGTTTGAAAAATGGCAAAGCATCTACAAACGCCGCATCCATCTGTGCTTTTTTTGCATCATACTTCTTTGTACCGGCGGGTGTATAGTCATCTGCTAAGGCATTGAGTTCGACAGAATAGGCAGCTGCTTTATTGTACCACAAAGCACCGATGCTATAGATGGCATCAAAACTCTTAGGATCCTTTTCCAGCGCTTGTTTGTAATACGACATGGCCAATTTGAAATTTTCATTGGCCGCTGCTGTATCGGTAGCGGTTCGCTCCTGATACATTTTGTCATATATCTGGCCGATGGTAACATAAATGGACACATTATCAGGATCCATTTCCAAAGCCTGATTCAAGTTGTCTATAAGGCTGGTCAACTCTCCCTTTTCCAACAGATAATTGATTTCAGCATACAGTAAGGCCTGATCGTTTGGAAACTTTTCTCTGGCAGCAGACATATACTGTGCTGAGCGTTCAGGATCCGACTCGCGGTAATAATTGATTAATGCTTCATAAACACCCGGTTCCGCAATTCCTTTTTCCACCAATTGTTTGTAAATATCAATGGCTATATCCATTTTACCCGCTTGCTGGGCACACACGGCACTATAGTAAAGTGTTTTGTCATGTTCCGCCGGATCGAAATTGGAGGATTCTTCATTTTTTACTAAAAGCGAATACCCTTCATGCGTAGCATGAAATGCCTCGTATGCAGCTTCATAATTACCTGACTGATACAACGAGGAACCCATGTAATAAATATTCTGGATACCAGCGGAAAGTGCTTTCATCGCATCTTTTGTCTGGTAACTTTTGGTAGCCAGTTCAGCAGCTTTACTAAAACCTGTATAAGCCTTACCTGCTGCAAAAGGGTCCTTTACTTTGTACTGTGCATTTAATACCAAAGCGGTCACGTCCGAATTGACAAGTGTCATAAAAACTTCACCATAGGTCTGCCAGGAAGAAGGATCTGCTGCTACTTCAGCATCCTTAATAGAGGAGTTGGACAAGGCAACGGCTTCCGCCAGTTTATCTGCACTTCCCGCCGGATCGAGATTATACGTTCCTAATAGTCGTGCCGCTTTCTTAATGTCTTTTACAGCGTCCTGAGCCTGCATGGAAAAACCGGTACAAGCAATAAGAAAGAGAAAAAGAATTTTTTTCATTTAATTTTGATTTATCGATTAGAATCAGTTTCCAATGTAGAAACTATAGTATTGACGTAAATCTTACGCCTGGTTAGTTTTCTATTTGTTAATATCTCTTTAATAAACTACTAAAATCGCTAAAAGTGTGGAAAAAATTATCCTTTCCTTTACTTTTTAATTCCCCTGTCCTACTCTTCCTCATTTGTTTCAATCGCCTCATCGTGATCATTTTCATCCTTCTTGACGACTCCCACGTCTGCTATGCTATCGTCGGCGCTCAGATTAATAAGCTTCACCCCTTGTGTCTTTCTTCCCATAACACGGATTTCATTAACTGCCATTCGGATAGTGACTCCGGAAATATTGATGATCATCAGATCATCAGTATCTTCTACTGATTTTATGGATAGTAACTGGCCTGTTTTGTCTGTTACTTTCAACGTACCAACGCCCTTTGCACCTCTTTTTGTCTTTCGGTATTCTTCAAGTTCCGAACGCTTTCCATACCCATTTTCAGAGATGACCAGTAGTGTTGAATTATTATCATCTTCATAAAAAGTGAGCATCCCGATCACTTCATCTTTCTCATCCTGCAAGGTCATTCCACGCACCCCGGCCGCTGTTCTCCCCATACTACGTACCTGGTCTTCATTGAATCGAACGGCATAACCACTTTTATTGGCCAGCACGACTTCACTACGTCCATCCGTCAGGCGGGCATCAATGAGCATATCCCCTTCATTGATCGTAATCGCTCTGATCTTACTGATATTGGATCGTGCATATTCTTCGACCAGCGTCTTTTTGACTGTTCCCTTCTTCGTGCAGAATAAAATGTAGTGGCTATTGGTAAAATCCTTATCATCAATATCCTTAATGATAATATAGGCTTTAATTTTATCTTCTTTCGGTAATTCAATCAGGTTTTGAATCACTCTGCCCTGCGATGTTTTCGAAGCTTCCGGAATCTCATAAACCCTGATTTTATAGAAGATCCCTTGCTCACTTAAAAGGAATAAGTGATTATGTGCATTGGCAATAAACAAATGCTCTATGAAATCCGCATCCCGCGTTTTGCTGCTTTGTGATCCACGCCCCCCTCGGGACTGTGTTCTGTATTCTGTGATGTTCGTGCGCTTGACATAACCAAGATGTGAAATAGTCACCACCATTTCCTCATTAGGAATGAGATCCTCGATACTGATCTCACCATCCGCATAAGTAATTTCTGTACGACGATCATCACCGTATTTCTCCTTTATCTCAGTCAGTTCTGTTTGAATGATCCCACGTCTTCTGGGTTCATTGGCCAAAATATCTTTCAAATCCGCAATCGTAATTAAAAGCGCATCATATTCTTCCTGAATTTTTAAACGCTCAAGTCCGACAAGACGTGAGAGTCTCATTTCAAGAATCGCCTTTGTTTGCAGATCGGACAATTGAAATCTGGCAACCAATTCACTATGCGCTTCCTCCACTGTTTTAGAATCCCGGATCAATTTGATCACTTCATCCAGGTGGTCAAGCGCGATCAGCAATCCTTCGAGGATATGCGCTCTGTCTTCCGCTTTTTTAAGCAGGAAATTAGTCCGACGAACGATCACCTCCAGACGGAAAGTGATAAACTCATCGATGATTTGTCGAAGGGTTAGCATTTGGGGTCTGCCATGGACCAGGGCTATGCTGTTGATCCCAAAAGAAGTTTGCAACTGTGAATACTTATAAAGCTGGCTCAACACCACATTGGCGATGGCATCCCGCTTCAATTCCACCACAATTCGAATACCTTCTCTGCTTGATTCATCCTGCACGTGAGAAATGCCTTTGATCTTTTCATCGGATCTTAAGTCATCAATGGCTTTGACCAAATTGGCTTTATTGACCTGATAGGGAATTTCCTTAATGATAATGACATCATTGCCATGCGGACCTTCCTGAATTTCGGCTACTCCCCTGAGCACTACGCGCCCTCTGCCGGTTTCGTACGCTTCTTTTATACCATCCACTCCATATATAATTCCACCGGTCGGGAAATCAGGAGCCTTAATGTATTGCATTAACTCAGGTATCGTAATATCCGGATTATCAATAGCAGCAATAATACCATCCGCTACTTCTGTAAGATTGTGAGGAAGCATATTGGTAGCCATTCCCACGGCAATACCACTCGTTCCATTGATTAAAAGCGTTGGAATCTTTGCCGGTAAAACCGTAGGTTCTTCGAGTGAATCATCAAAATTCAATCGAAAATCTACTGTATCCTTTTCAATATCATCAAGTAGTTCATCTGAAATACGCTGAAGCTTAGCTTCCGTATATCGCATAGCAGCGGGACTATCACCGTCCATACTACCAAAGTTCCCCTGAGGATTGACCAGCGGATATCGCAATGACCAGTCCTGTGCCATTCGAACCATGGAGTCATAAACTGCCGTATCACCATGTGGATGATACTTTCCCAGTACCTCTCCAACAATTCTGGCAGACTTCTTATAAGTCTTATTGTGGCCAAGTCCCAATTCATGCATACCGTATAAAACCCGACGGTGTACGGGTTTGAGTCCGTCACGTACATCAGGAAGGGCTCTGGAGACAATCACCGACATCGAATAGTCGATATACGCCGACTTTAACTCTTCTTCGATATTTATTGGTATAACTCTTAGATTATCAGACATATATAATTATGAAATGAATTCAAATTGAATGGTGCAATGATACGCATTTATCCCCTTTTTTGGGCAGGAAAACACCCTCTAATTCACTACTTTTTGAGTAAAAAGTGAGATTTATGAGAAAAAAATAAATATAACCTTTTCATTATACACAATCAATTGTTTATCAACACTATATATTTGGAGGAGTGGGTCGAATGGTCTCCATCATCGAATGAAATAAATGCAAACCTTAGTTTATACTTATTTTTGCGCCCATTGTCAACGATCAAGCCATATAAAACAGCCGATAAGGATAAAAAACAGGAGGTTGAACTCATGTTTGACCGGATTTCCGGTAAGTATGATGTATTAAATAAAATACTATCTCTTGGGATTGACAGACGCTGGCGAAAACGAGCGTTAAGATTACTCCTGCCTTTCAGACCGGCAAAACTCTTAGATGTTGCTACAGGCACCGGTGATATGGCCTTTATGGCTTCCGAAATCCTCTCTCCGGAATCCATTACCGGCATAGATCTGTCAGCTGGAATGCTGGAAGTAGCGCAAAAGCGCAATCAATCCTTTAAACCTACCGCCAATACTACGATTGAGTTCCTAAAAGGCGATGCAGAAAACCTGCCGTTTCCCGACAATTCATTCAATGCAGCGACGGTTACTTTTGGGGTGCGCAATTTTGGCGATTTAAACAAAGGGCTGAAGGAAATGCACCGCGTTTTGCAACCCGGAGCCCCAATTGTCGTTCTGGAGTTTACAAAACCAAGAATTTTTCCATTCAGACAGCTTTTTGACATATATTTTAAACACATTCTTCCGTTAATAGGGGCATGGACCTCCGGAGATGGAAGAGCCTATAAATACTTATATGAATCCGTCCAGGTATTTCCGGATTTTGAAGCCTTTAATCAAGAACTAACCAATGCTGGTTTCCAGCGTCCAACATTCACCCCCCTATCATTAGGCATATGCGCCATTTATATAGCATTCAAATAATCATTCTCATTGGGTTGTTCCTCATGCCTCTGGCAGGTTCGGCACAATACAGTAAGGGTAACAACAATTACAGGGCGTTCCAAAGTAAAGCCTATTACTTCGGGCTGACATTTGGTTATAATCGTTCTAATTTTCAAATTGCTCAATCCAAAGACTTTATTCTTAACGATAGCTTTAATATCCTCCAGGGAATCGCAGGATCAGGCTTAAATGTTTCAATGTTGGCGAACATGAAACTTGGGGATAATTTTGATTTTCGGTTTCTCCCCGGCTTCTCATTTGTAAATCGAAAATTTGAAACGCTTGAAGTCAACAGCACGCGCACACAAATAAAGGATATTGAAAGTGTGCTGGTCCAGATCCCATTTCAAATAAGATTTAAATCAGACCCGTTCCATGATATGCGTGTCTATGTCATGGGTGGCGTTAAATATTCTTATGATGTGGCCACAAATGCCCGTATTCGAAAAGAACAAGCCAGTCGTCTGATCCTCATATCCCCACATGACTTTTCAATAGAAGTTGGTGGGGGATTTCAGTTTTTCTTCCCCTTCTTCATTTTTTCTCCTGAGATCAAATACTCTCAGGGCTTTGGGAATATTCTAATCTATAACGGGAAACAAACGACCACCCATCTGGTAGAAAAATTATTGTCCCGAACGTTTACAATCAGTCTTCATTTTGAAGGGTGATGTGTTTCTGTATATCTTCAAAAAAAGCAACAAACAATCTGTCCATCTCTTCCTCATGACGCTCATAAGGCTCCATGGCATTTGGAATATTATTTTCAAACGAAACCCGCTTACTTAACATAAGCAAGGTCTGTTCCATTCGATCTTTACTTTTACAGGATTCCAGCCAATGATGGCTCAGCATACGATTGATTCTTGGATGCAATCTTTCAGGAATCAATTCAAGATTTTCGTAAACAGTATGATAAATTGTGAGACAGAAATTTTCGATGGGCTCATCGCGATATTGATGCCATCGTTTGGACAAAATAAAATCCATCAACACATCTGCAACTACAGGCGTATATTTTCCTTGTGATGGTCTCAGCAAGCGCACCATCGTATCTACTGCCGGATGCTGGTCGGTAAACAGGTCAATGGCCTTATGCCTTGAAATTCCTGTCAGCAGCTTTGGTGATAAATCCGAATAATCCCTGGGCTTCAACAGATCTCCCCAAAGATTGCCCATCAAAACAATTGGATCTTCAGGTGAAAGCAGTGCATGAGCTAAGTAATTCATAAGAATA
Organism: Bacteroidota bacterium; assembly: GCA_024642665.1. Lineage (GTDB taxonomy): Bacteria > Bacteroidota > Bacteroidia > Chitinophagales > Saprospiraceae > Opimibacter. The sequence goes on along the minus strand of JAHEAR010000018.1, from coordinate 60,598 downwards.
GGCTGATCAGGGAGTCGGATAATAGTATCTTTGCGCCCTTAAATTAATCCGTTCATAACGAATCATACAATTATATGGGATTGAAATGTGGAATTGTTGGATTACCTAACGTAGGAAAATCAACTTTGTTTAATGCACTTACCTCCGCCGGAGCCCTGGCGGCCAATTATCCTTTTGCCACGAAAGAACCTAATATAGGGGTGATCACCGTACCGGATACCCGATTGGATGAATTGGCCCGATTAGTTAATCCGCAAAGGACGCTTCCCACTACGGTAGACATCGTTGATATCGCCGGTCTGATCAAAGGCGCTTCCAAAGGCGAAGGATTAGGCAATCAGTTTCTTGCCAACATCAGGGAAGTAGATGCTATCCTGCACGTCGTAAGATGTTTTGATGATGACAATGTCGTCCACGTGGATGGCGCAATCGATCCCGTTCGCGATAAAGAAATTATTGATATTGAATTGGGACTTAAAGATCTTGAGTCTGTTGAAAAAAGAATTGATCGTGCTGCCAAAGCGGCTAAAACAGGTAAAAAAGAAGAGGTCGAAGTCCTGACCTGGTTGAAAGATCTTCATGCACATCTTCTTTCCGGGAAACCAGCCAGAAGTTTTGAGGTTCCAGAAGCACATATTCAGGTCATGCGGGAGATGATGCTGCTCACGGCCAAACCAGTACTTTATGTCTGTAATGTTGACGAAGCTTCGTCCGTCAACGGGAATGCCTACTCTGCTAAATTGCAGGCCGCTGTAGCCGATGAAGGCGCAGGATTACTCTGCATCAGCGCAGCCATCGAATCGGATATTGCAGCGCTGGATACCATGGAAGAGCGAATGGAGTTTGTCACTGATCTTGGCCTTGAAGAACCAGGTGTCAATCGAGTTATTTTTGCGGCTTACAGTTTGCTTGAACTGATCACCTACTTTACTGCAGGAGAAAAAGAGGTACGAGCCTGGACCGTACATAAAGGAAGTAAAGCACCGCAGGCTGCAGGTGTCATTCATACAGATTTTGAAAAAGGATTTATCCGAGCTGAAGTCATCCGATACAAAGATTTTATCCAGTACGGTTCAGAAGCAGCTGTTAAAGAAGCCGGAAAACTAGGGGTGGAAGGCAAAGAATACGTTGTTCAGGATGGCGATGTGATGCATTTCCGATTCAACGTTTAAGGTTCAACCCTCCTTATTGTTTAGCGATACATTACAGCTTTCACTGCTGCGATTACTTTAGCAGGGTTGGGTAAAAACTCTTCCACGAATACGGCTGCGTAAGGCAATGATGTATCTGCGCTATTGACTCTTGTCACCGGAGCATCCAGATAGTCAAAGGCATGTTTCTGCACCGCATAGGTCACTTCAGAAGAAATACCTGCAAACGGCCAGGATTCATCCACTACTACTATTCTGTTGGTTTTGCGCACTGATTTAATAATCGTTTCATAATCCATTGGTCGAATGGTTCGCAAATCGATGACCTCAGCAGAAATGCCTTCCTTTTCTAATTCAATGGCCGCTGCTTTCACCACTTCCATCATTTTATTAAAGGAAACAATGGTGACATCCGTCCCTTCTCTTCGAATCGCGGCTTTGCCTATGGGTACCAGATACTCTCCTTCCGGTACCTCCCCTTTAAAACCATAATAGCTCTCGCTTTCCATAAAGCAAACCGGATCGTTGTCCCGAATGGCTGCTTTCATCAGACCTTTGGTGTCTGCCGGATCAATACAACTGATCACTTTTAAACCAGGACAATTGGCTAACCACGATTCGAACGTCTGACTATGTTGCTGTGCTAACTGTCCTGCAGAACCACTTGGCCCGCGAAAAACAATCGGACAAGAGAAATCACCGGAAGATTGGGAAAGGGTCTTTGCTGCATTGTTTACGATCTGATCAAAAGCAAGAACGGCGAAGTTCCAGGTCATAAACTCAATGATGGGCCTCAAGCCATTCATCGCAGCCCCTACCCCAATACCGGCAAATCCCAATTCAGCAATAGGCGTATCAATCACACGATTCGGCCCAAACTCATCGAGCATCCCCTTACTCACCTTATAGGCACCGTTATATTCTGCGACCTCCTCTCCCATGATAAAAATGGAATCATCAAGGCGCATTTCCTCTACCATCGCTTCATTTATGGCGTCTCTTAAGGTGATTTGTCTGGACATGAATTAGGTTTACAAGTTGAGCCGACAAAACTAATAAATCCTGACAAGCGAGGTCCTTTACATCCCCGAATAAAACATATTAAATTTTTCATTCATATTATTAACTTTACATCTTGATGAGGACATTTGCATTTGCCTATACCCCCTACTATTGGCTGACCGTCACTAGTCTTGCCGCGCTCCTGTTTCTGGGCGGATTGTTATGCAGTAGCTTTTGGTTTTCAGATCGTTGGGAAGACTTATTTAAAGAAAATATTGAATTCCTTGTGGAGTGTGATAAGGGTGTCAAGCAGGATCAGTTAAATGTACTTGAAGGAAGACTCAATCAAATTGAAGGCATTCAAAATCTAAGGTTTGTCTCTCCTGAACAAGCCATGGAACTGATGCAAAAGGAACTTGGTGATTTGGCGTTACCGGAAGGGATGGCCAATCCGTTTCAATCTTCCTTTAGATTCACCCTGGATCCTGCCAAAGTGGATACTTCGTATGCCCGAGCATTAAATGATGAATTGGTTCAGCTTGATGGCGTAAGCGCCTTTTACTATCCCGAGGACTTGTACAGCAGTATTCGCAGCCGATTGCGGAGCTTTTCTTTGATTACGGGAGCGGTAGCCGGTATTCTGGTGTTACTCATTCTGATCATGATACACCATCAAATCAGAATGTACATCATGCAACACCGATACCATATTCGCACGATGACATTGGTCGGTGCTACGCGAAAATATATCCGTAAGCCTTTTATCGGAGAAGTCCTGAAAATGAGCAGCTTTTCAATTCTGGTTGCCGGAATCGCTTATCTCCTGACTTTGCTATGGATTGGAAATCTTGCCGGAGAATCGCTGTTTGCCACGAATCTTGACATGGCAGCAGTAGGAATGGTCTTTATTATTGCGCTCGGTCTCCTGCTTTCCTTTTCGGCGGCATGGGCTGCTATTCAGCGATATCTTGAATCCACCGACGCACGCGATTTTATTTAATCCCGGTCATCCGGCTATTTTTCTTTTCCAAGGTTTAATACATCTTCCATCACCGGCGCCAGATCTTCACCTGCAATCTTTTTGACAATAATCTTTTTGTCTTTATCCAGAATATATATTTGCGGCGTAGTTTTTACATCATAGATCATTTTGTATCTGCTCTGTAGATACTGATCGGCTACATTCATCCAAATTCCCATGCCACGTTCTTCAATGGCATCCCAACAAGGAGCCATATCAGAACCGGTCTTCGTGCAGATTGCAAGTATCTCTACACCACGATTTTTATAGGTATTGTAAAAATCAATGATCGATGGTATGGCTTTTTTGCAATGCCCGCAATCAGGAGCCCAGAAAAATAACACGGTATAATCAGCATCGATGTCAGAAATTTTTACCGATTCACCGGATTGTTTATACAATTCAAGATCAGGTGCCGTCTTGCCAATGAGAAGGGGGCGCAAGGTTTCTGCCTGCTTAATCAACTTATCTAATTGCTCCTCATCCATCCAGGTAGCCAGACCTTTTTTGTAATAGTTATCGATCAGATAGACATACACAGCATCCATCCCCATACGCTTGGAGCGGGCAGATTCATTGAGAAATTCAACCAGGTAATATTGAAATGCATCCGGGTTTTTATCCATGCTTTTCAATAAGTAATCCATCGCTACACTTTGACTATCGGGCAACTGATACGTAAGCTTTTGCAGGAAAAAATCGATTTTCTGTTGCATTAATCCTGACCGAATGGCTCTAGGATCATTTAATTCAAAGTTGTCAAAATAATGAGCCCTGTAGTATTCATACTGCTTTTGCTTGCGTTGAAGATCATCAGCGATCTCTTTAAAATCAGGGGTTTCAATTTCCTGACTTGCCTTGATCATAAAAGCTGTATAGGAGTTAGGATACTTTTTAATGACATCTTTTTGCACTTGCTTGACCTCCTGATCAACCGCTGCAAGTTTATCTTTGTATACTTCCTGATGGGCTGTATCGGAAGCCATCGATTTTCTCAACTCATCTGCCTTTGGTCTTCGAATATCAAGCTCCCGCAGATACTTATAGTAAATATCATTCTCCGTACTCCCCTTAAACTGGGCAGAAGCAATAATATCATCTAAATCGAATTTCAGGGAAAAATTTTGCTGCCCTTCGGAAATGAGGATGTGAACAAAATTATTGTCCGGTGGAAAAACCAGCAGATACAAACCAGGGGACAGTGCCTCCTCTCCTTCAAATAAAAACTTTCCGTCTTTAATAAAGGCCGTATCCTTCAGATACTGGGATTTTCCAAAATAATATCCAAACTTTAAAGTATCCCCTGCAAAGTTTTTGACATCCACCTCAATATGATACCCCACCTTCTGTGCAAATGTCTGCGTCAGCGAACTACAAACAAAAATAAAAAGACAAAAAAATAACCGCATTTCAACTGTTCTTAATAAAATTCAATACCATAAAAAGTCAAGTCCCAAAGTTAGGCACTCAAATGAAAACCTTCCTGTGCGGAAGGAAAAGCAAATCACAACAGAACGTTAAAACATTCGGCTTCTGGTGTTGATAGAGGCAATTATTGGGAAATACAGCGGTTAGGAGCCAATTAGTTTTTTCTTCATGGCCTTATACTCTTCCTCTGAAATAAGACCCTCGCGCATCAATTCGGCAAGTTCCTTTATTCTTTCGACTGCTTCTCCGGAAGTCCTGGATTCTTCCGCCTGCTTAGCGGTCTCACGGATTTTATCATTCTCCTTCTTAATCTGTTCTGCGACTTTCTTTCCTTTCTCAAACTTTTCATCATACATTTTCTTCAATCGCTCAGGATCAAAATCAAGAAATGTCCCACCGGTATCAAAATGCTTTTTGAACACCTCTCCTAATGCATAGGAAGAAGCCCCCGATAAAACAGCCATAGTGACACCCCCAATGACGGATCCTATACCCGGAATAAATTTAATCATGGCTTTAGCACCCATTCTGGCCAAACCGGAACCGGTCAGGCTGGTAATAATCGCTTTACCCTGAGATTCTTTAAAATCCTGATCATACAACTTACAGAGTTGTCGAATCATATCCAGCTGGATACCACTGACTGCAAAAAAATCCAGAACCGGCACCGGTATCAATCCGGCCCCCATGGACCATACGATATGATTTTTAATAATCGTATCTGCGTGTTTATCCCTTTCTGTTCTTTCAGACATAGTATTCGTAGTTTAACTTGATTAGTATTTTGTTTGTTCCCGTAATATCCGGGATTTTGATCATTCCTAGCTAGTAAAATTCGACTATTCCCCTGATGAAAGCGATCAATTCATTCAAATCCTACCAAGTCGCCGCTACTCTGGTCCCTGCTGTATGACTTCCATATTCCGGTGCATACATGCATTGCAAAGTGGCCAACCCCTCACTGTAAGCCCCGGCCTGCGCTACCGTGACAGGATATTCAATCACATATTTTCCCCGGGGAAGATAATCTATGAAGAAATGCGTCGCCAGATCTTTTGTGCTTTGGTAATAGCCTAATCCGGCACCCCAGCGGTAACCACTCAAAACATCTGTAGGCTCAAAACCTGCAGCACGCAAATCTTTCAAATGCACAAATTCCATCGCCCTGTCCGTCTCAATGATCAATCGTACCAATAGTTTATCCCCAACTTTCAGCCCTCTGTTTATAGCTATGGCGGATTCCTCTCCACGATCGGTATTATTTACTTTCAGAAGTATTCGGGAAACCTTCAAAGGATTGTCCTCAACACCTGATTTCACTTTATCTAAATCTTCCCAATACTGCCAGTAAGCACTTCCCCAGGCGATATGATGATTGGGATTAGATACTGTAATGGTTGACCATTTTGTATCAATCTCATCGCCATCCCAGGATTTCCGGATATAACCGGTACCCGGCTCACCTTCCAGCGGATCACCGATGACTTGTTTATCACCAAGTTTTACACTGACGACGCCCACTGATTCGAGCCAGCTATCGGGATGGATTAACAAAGCATAGATTGCAGAAGCGGTCGCTTTTGTGGTCTTCCATTGCGTAGTTTGTTTGTTTTTCAATAACCAGACGCGCAACTCATCTGTTTCTGCCTGACCTACTTTCATTTCCTGATAGACCTCTATCATGAGTGATTGCAATTCAACAGGAGCTTCATTCCAGCGATATCCTGCATTTGTTTTCCAATACCGACCTAACTCTTCCTGAAGGATCGTACGCTCGCGCAAGGAGGCCAAAATTTCATTAGCCGTTTGACTTTGTGGCCAAAGTCTGAAACCGGTTAACGCCATTAATCCCTGATCATAGAGACCATGTTTCAACCAGTATTTTTCGATTTGTGATTTACAATAACTTTTGATCTCTTCCAGTTCCTGGCGATGTTTGATTTCGGGGAAAAATGAGCACACATACAGATAGTGAATTTGCATAACACCGATCTGATGATCTTCCATTTTTATTTTGCCTTTGGTTTCCAGATCCTTCAATTCATTGTACCATTCCATCATTCTGGCATCCAGGTAAGGGATTGCATTTTGGACAATATCATTTCGATTTCCGGAAGGTATAGTTACGCCCAGTTTTTTCAGATGCCCAAAACCCTCCACGATGTACTGCGTAATATACCAGCTATCTCTGCCGCCCGGAAACCAGGGAAATCCACCTGAAGACATTTGCATTTGGCGCAACTTATCGACTGCCAGGTTACCTTCATTTTTCATTCTGTTCTCATCAAAAAGCAAGGCAATATCTTTCTTCTGTTGTGTTTCCCCCATGGCATCTCTGACCCATGGTGTTTCCTCCAGCATAGCTGATTTCAAATCTGTGTTTTTTGCCAGATTACTCATCAGGGCATCAGATTCAGAGGCTCGCCAGGCATCATACACTTGTCGGATAGAAGGTTTTTCTTCTACAATATGCGCTGCCAGTGCATTTGCATACAAACGACTGAAGGTTTGTTCTGCACACTCATGTGGATACTCCATCAGATAGGGCAGTGCCTGAACAGCATACCACGCAGGAGACGTCGTCATCTCTACAGAGAAGAGGTGATCCACCGAAGTGGCAGATGTATTGTCCAACATTGACTTAAAAATAAACGTACGGTTTTCATTAGCCTTCATGGGCAATGGTAAAGTCTCAGTCACTAAAATGCGATTGGTGACGACAGGCAGAAACGCTTCTTCCCCATCCGTAAATTCACCGGCAGAAGCAAACACCTGATACTTCACGGGTCGCACCCATCCTTTGGGTACAAACAATTCCCAATTCACCGGTGAGGTACCGGAAGCAGCTATACTCAGTGATTGTTCGCCATTTTTTATGCCCCACTTTTTTGAAACATCTTCATTCGAAAACGCATCGATGATTTTTAATTGTGTAATTCCTGTCAGTGGCTGACTTATCATATTTACCACTTTGATTTGAAAAGCAATCGTATCCCCTTCTCTAAAAAACCTTGGTGGATTTGGAAAAACCATCAATTGCTTTTGAGTGACGACCTCTGCTTCAGTCAGTCCAAAGGCAAGATCCTTTGTATGGCCCAGTGCCTGAAATTTCCATTTCGTCAGCCCTTCCTTCATTTTAAAATTAAAAGTCAGACTACCGCTGCTATCAGTATTGACCTGTGGATAAAAGAAAACGGTTTCATCCAGTGAGGACCTTAGCACCGGCGTGGATGGTGTTATATCGGCCTGTTGATCCAATGCAGATTCGTTAGCCAACTTTTTTTCACTACCTAATTCATTGGCCTCTGCTGTGGGGGCAGACGATGGCCTGGACTCCATCACCGCCTCTCCATCCAGACTCAGATCAGCAGCGCCCGCTCTGGTACCACGAACTTGTGGATAATATCCTCCTTCAGGATAATAGCCATAGGTGTTGATGTCGCGGTATTGTCTTGCTTTGACATCCTGATAATGCTGTCGCCAATTATAGGACAAACCGCGATAAGCAGAAATCTTTGGCGAAGCGCTGTAGATTTGTGTGGATGAAATGGTCACAGGATATAAGCTCATTCGCCATTGATGCGGCACAAATGCATCGAGCGAAGCATCATACATACTCAACACCATCTCTGCCTCTACTTTCTCTTTTTTCTGTCCCTCTACAGTGATGGTCCATGTCTCATAATCACCTGGTTCAATTTTATCGCGCCAGGTTTTCAAATGGATATCAAGCTCCTTATTTGACCAGGGAACATTCACCTGTGTTCTATTCTCAAAGAATCGATTATTGTAAATCGTCAGATGATGCACGTAAAGACCTCCTCGATCACGTTCAGTTAGTTTGATCGCATGATTTTGAAAAACAGGTAAGCTGAGCAAATTTGTTTCTGTTTTATCCAATCTTTTTTCGACCAGGCGGATGGTTTTTGGAGGAGCGATTAGGCCAGTATTTATATTAAATCTAACTTCCTCCTGTGGTTGATAACTTTTGCCATCAACTTGCACTTGCACTACTTCATGACCGGGCAACAATTGATTTTTAGCATAGACCATTATATATTGTGTGATGATCATTGATTTCCCGGTTTCATCTTTCCAGTTCCATTCCACTTTATAATAACCAGCCGTTTTAATTAATGCAGAAAGATCAACAGAAGCATTGCCAATAACAGATGTTTGTAATTTGCCAATAACTTCCTCCACCGGCCAGGTAGACATATTTTCTCTATCCGGCAGCATATAATTAGAAAACGACTTCTCATAGGTACTTTGATCGATGGAAATAATATCCGGCGATGACCAAATACGATCCCGTTTATTTTCACCCGGGCCTTTTAGGGTGGAAACGGTGACATCGCCGCTTACGTTGACCTCAGCTTCATCCGCATTACTTGCCTGGATTCCAACTGTAGCTAAAGCCTCAATAGATATTCGATCTCCAAGATCAATCTGAACTTCATACCCCTGACGATTTATTGCAATTGATTTGGATGCTTCATGACTTTCACCGGTAATATCTGTCACCGATAAGGTGATTTCAAATCGATACATCATATCCGGATCACCACCTGATTTTGGATTTGCGGGAAAGGTGATCTCAATACGGCCATCCTCCATTGAAATGGTCTTACCGGTCACTAATACCTGTCGGTCACTTTGTCCTCCCCAATATCTTCGCGCATAACTAAACCACCATGGTCTATATTCAACGCGTTCAACTCGATACCCTACTGCTGCGCCGGAGACAGGATTGCCGGAATAATTTTCGGCTCTACCGGTAATCTTTACTTCTTCTCCTAATCGAACTATTTGTTTCAAAGTGTCAAAAGTCACTTCAAACTTAGGACGCTTGTATTCTTCTACCTGGAAAAAAAGCCTGTTGCCGCCATGACTTGAAGACAAAGACATGCGCCCGGTCAAACCGCCTGTCGGAATATCAAAATGACCAAAGAATGTTCCATAGGCATTCGATGTAAAAGATGACTTACTTACTTCCTGTCCATTGGCATCATAGCAGGTTACCGTCACCGGCTGATTAGGGGCGATAGATGGCATCTGTTCAGTATCAAAATTCAAGGCATACCCCTTGAAAAATAATTTCTGCCCGGGTCGATAGATCGCTCTGTCGGCAAAAAATAAAGTAGTGGGTCTTGTGTTCGTGGGCATATTGCCTCTGTAAGTGTAATATGATTCATCTACAAAAAGCTCATCTTCCCCTTTTGTCAAACGCAACAAAATATTTTTATTTGTATAATTCGGAACAGGCACCCAACCGTTATGATCAGATATCCCCTCACTCAATTTTATTTCTTCCTGCTGGCGCATGCCGGAATTATACTCATAGGAGATGAGTTCTACTTTCACGTCGGAAACTGGTTGCCCCGTCTGGCGATGAATAACCGCAATTTTGTTTTCATCTTTTCGATCCGCGAAATACCAATACGCCAATTTTGAGATCGTCAACATCACCACTCCTGAAGTCGATTTACCACTACTGAAATCCTCACTATCCGAAATCACTAACGCATAGTGACCCAAAGGCAATGCAGGTATTGGAAGTTCCGTATGGTGCACCTGGTAGTCTCCTCCGGCATCAAAACTTGCTTTCCACTTTTTAACGGATGGCATTTGATTAAGCTTTCGAATCATCTGATCAACATCCTGCGCTGCGGTACGCCAACTCCGTGGTGCCTCAGGCAATTTGACCAGCTTCAAATGGATGTCAGAAATATTTCTGTATTCCAGATTAAGCAGGAGCTCTTCGTCAGGAAGACTTATAGACTCCATGGACGCAGATACTGACTTATGATCAATCTGAAGAATAAGGGATTTACATAACTGGGTCCCATAGGCACCAGGAAACATTTCAATGGCGCGTTGACATATTTCTTTTGCTTTTTTATACCCAAATCGGTCCGGTGTATCAGTACCCGGTTGCCATTGACCTGCCTGCGTGAAGTATAATTGAGCTTTATAAAAATCTACAATGGTTGATTCATCATTCTGAAGAAATTTTTCAGAAAGATGATCCAAAGCCTTCTCATACAGAGAATCCTTATGCTCTGCTGTGATATGGTCATACACAAAGCGCAGTCGTTTTAAATCAGCATCGAGGAGTGCCGCGTCATGTGTTTCATCCTTTAATCGGGTATCCAGTAGTTGTTGAAACCATTGTATGGCGTGCCATGTCGTGGAGGTACTATCTTCTGTAGCAAAGGAATAGTCTACAAATGTTTTGACAGGCCCTAAGGCTACCGGATCTGTCAATATAAAATCATAAGGTGATTTTACCAGAAATGATTCTGCTCCTGAAAAATAATCCAATGCCCGATGCATCAGAATATCATATAAAGTGGGTCGAAGTTGATCTGTTTCATTTCCTGAAGTAAGCAAAATCAAATAGTCCTGCACCGCCGAAGTCTTTAAGCCCTCCCATATCACGGATGCACTGTAATGCATCTCAATTTTATCAATGAAATGTCGAATTCCCCAGGTATGGATGTCCTGACCAGGTTCACCTGCAAATTCAGTTCGGTTTCTTAATTCCCAAAGATGTAATTGCAAATAATTAGTATACCATTGGGCTGCCAAAGAGTGCATGACTGATTTGGCAGGTTCCGGAAAAGATTCCATTTCGGATTCAGCCCTTGCTAAAGCTTTTATAGCTGAATCTTCTTCCAGTTGAATTAAAAATCTGTTTTCATAGAGTACAGCTTTTATTATATCCTCTGAGAAATGATTTGCCAACGCAGACCGCTTGATCTCTCTTACCTGTTCCAAGGCAGAGGAGAACAATCCTTTATTTTCGAGAGAGTCTATTTTTTTCCACATATCCACTATCACTAAGGGATCAATTGGTGCTGTCACCGTTGGCTGATTGGATTTTGTCTTGCATGCAATTGCCAGCACTACTGCTGTGCATAATAATATCGGGAAGTGTTTCATAACGATTCATGTGAAAATTCAACTATAAGATGGGATGAAGCCTAAAAATACAGAAAGCCCGGCCTTACTTAACGAAATATTAACCAAAAGGCTACTCCTGTTCCGGCTTTCCAAAATCCGGTCTTGGAATATAACGGTCAGGAGAAACGTCTTCAGGTAGATCCTTCCGGTCCACTAGCTGAGAGATCAATTCATCCGCCCAAAAAGGAGCAAGACTTGTTCCTTTTGTTCCCATACCATTAAAAATAAACGCATTCGTTTTGCCCGGTATTTTACCAATTAATGGCCGACGGTCATTTACTGTGGGGCGAATGCCTGCCATGTGTTGTCTGACCTCTATAGGTCCTTTGGAAATTTTTTCTAACGAATTAATCAATTTGTCCATTCCTTCCCTGGAAGGGTTTGGATTTTCCGGCCATGGACTATAATAACTACCGATCCAAAACAAACCTTCTTCTGCTTGCGGCACAATAAAAACTTCTTCCTTAACGACTTGCCGGAAGGGCCATTCAGGCATGTACACCATCAATGACTCCCCTTTATTAGGAATGATCTTTTCAGTCGCTGTACGATCAATCGCGCCTGTGGCATAAATGATCATTTGGTTTGAATTTTCCAGGGAAACAAATGGTTGGTTTAATATCTCCAACTTGCCCTTTTCCAAAAGAAATTTTCGAGCCGCTTTAATCCAATTTGGCGTATCCAACCTGTACCCACCGGTCAATATTCCGTATGGCTTATTTAATTGTTGCAACTCCGGATATTGCTTATCCGAGATGTATGCGTCATATTCCGGATCATCCAGGCGTTTATGCCACGCTTTCAATGATTCAGGATGAGATAAGAAACGTACAATTTCAATCGATTCAAAATACTGCATGCCAAACAACTCTTCTGTCCACCTGTAAAAATCAAGCGCTTTTGGAATATACTCATCTATTCGCCACGCTTTGACATATCGTCTTCCGGTGATTGGAGCAATCAGCCCAGAGGAAGCCATTGAAGCTTCTCCCGAAAAAGCATATCCGACTAATTTAAATGGTATATTTCGTCTGAAACAGGTAAGCGCTATGGTACACCCGGCCAATCCATGCCCCACAATTAAAATTTCTTTATCCATTCAGTTGTTCTAACGCTTGCTTTAATTTCTTAGGCAAACCATCCACTACTAACCGGTAGGAATGATCCATTAATTCATGCAGTATTTTTTCAGGCAACCCCTCTTCAAAGTAAACCGTATTCCAATGCTTTTTATTCATGTGCCATCCGGGTATAATAAGACCGGGATACGCATCACGAAGCTCTATCGCTTTTTCAGGATCACATTTCAGGTTGACCCTGAAGATATCTTCATCCAGACTAGTCAAAGCAAATGCTTTGCCCATCACTTTATACACGAGGGTCTCCGGTCCAAAGGGAAGCGTTTCTTCAACACCCGGTCGTTGCAGGCAATTGTCTCTGAAAGATTCGATATTCATGCTTACATCAATCCAAAGAGTTTGGCGTATTTCAGCATTTCTCCCTGATTGGAAATTTTTAATTTGCCGGTTAGCATTGCCATCATCGGATTGAGATCTCCTTTCGCCAGATTAACAAAATTCTCAGCGGAGGTTTTGACTACGCAACTGGGCGCACCATTTAATCCATCCGTCACTTCTATTTTCTGATCTGCAATGGCAATGGTATATTGCCCGCCATTCTCCCCATCCAGATCAAAATGAAAGGTTGTTTCCAATCCTTCTATTGCTTTTGCCGGTACCTTTGCAGGCAAACCGTAAATAAATTCTTTTGATGTCATCGTATTCAGTGGTTTATGTGTTCATTGTATTGAATATGTGCTAACAATACAGAATTAAGTCATGAATTGTTTGTCTCGCTCAAAGCTAAAATGTATTTCCTGCAATAAAGAGTAAATAGGTGATTACTTTTGATCTGTGATAAATCGAAATTTACGGATTGTATTTATGGGCACCCCGGATTTTGCAGTGCCTTCTCTGCAATATCTGCTTGAGGCAGGATATGCTATTGTGGGCGTGATCACAGCCCCTGACAGGATAGGAGGTCGAGGTATGAATCAAATTATCACCTCACCGGTCAAACAATTTGCTTTACAAAAACAACTCCCCATCTTACAACCGGTAAATTTGAAATCTGCTTCATTTCTTGATGAGTTGAAAAAACTTCACGCTGATTTACAAATTGTCGTGGCTTTTCGGATGCTTCCGGAAGTTGTATGGCAGATGCCTGCACTTGGCACCATGAATCTTCATGGCTCATTGCTTCCAGCTTATCGCGGTGCGGCGCCAATACAATGGGCCATTATTCGTGGCGAAAAGAAAACAGGTATTACTACGTTCAAATTACAGCATGCGATCGACACAGGAGATGTGCTTTTGCAGCGAGAAATCCCTATTCTTGATGAGGATGATGCAGGCTCTCTGCATGATCGCATGATGTACATTGGTGCAGGAATAGTTGTTGCGTCCGTAGACATGCTGGCTGGGGAAACGGTTGTTTTCCAAAAACAGGACGAATCGAGTATTAGTCATGCGCCTAAAATACACCATCAGGATGGTCGTATTACATGGGATGTTTCCGTCAAGGAGGTGTATAATTTGATTCGTGGCCTGTCACCTTTTCCCGGTGCCTGGACTATGCTGGATGGAAAGGAATGTAAAATTTTAAAAGCTAGAATCTTCTCCCATAATACGAGCCAAAAAGCCGGCATCTTATTTCAAAAAGATAAGTCGCTTATGGTGCAGGCAAAGGATGGTGAAATAGAAATTCTTGAATTACAAATGGCGGGAAAAAGAAGAATGAATATTGCTGCGTTTTTAAATGGCTATACTATAAAAACGTGGACTTTGACATAAACTCAAATGCCTTACGCACGAGGCGTCTGACTAACTCCACATCAGGCAAAATTTCAGGATTCTGAGGTTCAATTTCTTCCACATAAGAACTCGGAGGAAGCGCACTGTCACTTGGAAATTCAATGGAATTAATATAGGTAAAACAAGCCAAACTAAGGCAGAAAAGCGCTACAAACGCTGATATCCTGACCGTATTTCCCTTGATTTTTGCCATAATGTTAATAAAACGTTTAGGAGGCTTAAAAAGTTACAGCATGCCTTAAAACTTTTAACCTCTTAACAAATATATCCTTTTCACTGAATTATATATAATATTAATAATACTTTAACGTATTCGCTTTCAAGTCCTTACCACTGATAATGGTGTTTTGAAGCGTAAACCTTGATCAAAAGACCCTGATTACTCATAAAGGGTTGCATCAGGTGCAAATATTCTTTTGGTGACCTGATGCGTAGGTCTTTTCAGGATATCCACAGCCATTCCTTTTTCGATCACCTTCCCTTCGGCTAACACGACAATATATTCCGCCATTTGACGAATAACCTTTTGATCATGAGAGATAAATATTAATGCCAATTGCTTGTTTGTCTTTAATTGACTTAAAAGCTTCAAGATACCCGCAGTAGTGACGGAATCTAAGGAAGCCGTTGACTCATCACAAATTAATACTATAGGGTTGACCAAAAGCGCTCTTGCGATACTTACCCGGAGACATTCGCCACCGGAAAGCTGACCAGGGGTGCGTTCAAGCAAGTCTTCTGACAATCCAACTTCTGTCATGCTTTCCTTTAACCTTGCATGAATAGCTGCTTTTGGATTCCGCCGCCATGGACCAACTTCTAACAAAATCTCTTTTATAGTCAGATGAGGGTGCAGCGAGCCGCGCCCATCCTGCATAACTAATTGAACTTTCGATCTGAGTAATTGGATGTCTTTGGATTTTTGAAAATCAATGGCATGCCCATCCAGCACGACCTGCCCTGACAGAGGAGGATAGAGCCCAACCAACAAATAGGCCAGGGTTGATTTTCCACTACCGGACTCTCCAACGACACCAACACTACTCCCGCGATGGATATTTAAAAAAATCTCTCCTATCGTTGCTCCCTTTTTATACATGATCCCGCCAAAAGCATGGGAATACTTGACCCCTTTTATTTCCAAGACTACCGGATGGTCAGTGACATTCTCAATTTTTACTGCAGGTTCAATCAGCTCTTTAATGGTTTCCACATTTAACGGAGTGAGTTGGATCTCTCTGGAGGCTATCTGCCTGACTACATCTTCTTCATGGGTAATGCATAAGATGGACAAGTTATATTTCTCCCTGATCATCCTAAAAACATAAAGGAGTTCTGCCTGGTTGATCTTATCGACAGCAGAAGTAGGCTCGTCCACGATCAGCAGTTCCGGCCTGATAACAATCACCATGGCCAACTGGCAGCGTTGAAGTTGGCCACCGGATAATTCATGCGGATAAGAATCTAATAGCCTGTCGATATCATGAAGCCCAACCTCCTCCATTTTTACATGAAGCTCAAGTGCAATATTCGGTTGCTCTCTTAAAATTCTTTCCTGAATGATAGCGATCATTTGGTGACCCATTTTCAATACAGGATTAAAGGCCCCAAAGACATCTTGTTGGGTAAAACCGATTTCCCTTCCTCTTAAGATAGACCATTGCTGATGATCATCGGGTAACAGCATGGGAGTCCTTCCGTCCCATTTGATTTGACCGGAGACAAGCTTTATTTCAGGGGGTAATAAATCCAGGATCGCAGCAGCAATACTTGTTTTCCCACTTCCGGATTTACCGGTCAGGGCTACTATCTCTCCCTGATCAATATGGAATGACAGATTAGAAACAATGGTCCCTGTATCAGTCGCCAGGGTCAAATGATCAATATGTAAAACAGGCTTTGCCATTATGTAAAAATAGATTTGCCGGAGCGTACCGGCAAATCCATTTCATGGCATTATAAAAAATGCTTAAAAAACCAGAATCCGATTCTTACTCAAATCGGTTAATTTTTATTTTACGTCTTCCAGTATGCCTCCTTTATCCGCAACCACCATAGCGTCTTTATACCCTTTAGCGATGACCTCTTCGCGTACGCGCTTTGCGTCAGCCAGCGTCTTAAATCCACCAATCAGCATAATGGTCCATTCCCCTTTTCTGTAAGATTCTAATGGGCCGTATTGATCGATTTCTTTTGTATTAAATCCTCCGGGCTTTAGATAAGAGGCCAACCTGACTTTATATTCTATTATATCACTGTCCTCTATGATCGGTTCAGGGGTAACGACTTTCACCACTTCCACTGATTTTTCAACTTGTGGTTTAGTGGTCTGCGGTACTTTGCCTGACACGATAAACTTTTCATCGATGACCATCGGTTCTTCATACTTAACATAACCTTCCGGCTCATATCCCTCAAGGCCCTTCTGAATGACAATAAAGGCGTCCTTCTTACCTTTCTCTTTGGCTTGCAATAAAACCTGCTTGGCTTTATCCTGTGTATCATATGGCCCTATCCTGACTTTGTACAGATTATTTTCAGTGTAGACATAGATAGGTCCAAGTTGCTCCCATGCGCTGAGGGACTTCATATCTGCTATGGGTCTGGAGGATGCAGATAGCTGAACGGCAAAAACCAGTTCAAGATCTTCTCCTATCGGTTTTGTTTGTTTGACATAAGTCGCGGGATCCTGTTTGACATAAACCTTTATCATTTCTTCTTTGGGCATTTTTTCCTCCTCGACCATACTTTTTTCGACCACAGTACTCGCTGAAAACATTACTTCATAACGGGACGATTTTTTTGTAGCATACCGGAGATTAAGATCCACCGGGTCAAATCCATTGACTATAATGGTATAGGGTTCTTTAGCTGAAGAAGGTACAGCGATGACCGCGTTGCCTGCGATATCACTTTTGCCGAGTTCAGTGCCTTTCGCGTCATAAATACTTGTATTGGGTAATGGCTTTTTCGTAGCCTGGTTCATGATTACAAATCTGGCTTCACGAAAAGTTTCCGTTTCGGTCTTCTTGGTACCCGGCTGATTGTGTCCGATGGTATAATATCCTGAAACAAGGAATAGTGTCAACAATAAGGAAATTTTCTTCATCATCAATTATATTACGATATTTTACCATGTAAATATAGATACTTTACAGTTAATTATACATTAAAATAATAAATAATATATAAATCGTGCATTTTTAGGCCATTTTTCCCCTCTCATCAACCCCAAAATCATGGTTTTATGAAAAAAACTAGTTTTGAGAAGAATAGGACAATCGGAAAGAAAACTGCTTTATAGTATCCGATAGTTTCTATTTTTACTCCTTATCGACTATCATTCACTACAACATCAGAACTACACTTATGCGAATCATTCTTCCTCTAGTACTTTGCTTCCTGACTGGTTTAACCTTGGTCAATGCTCAAAAACTGGATCATCGACTGGGCTATTTAATTATCCAGCTTGATAAGACCGCAAAAATTGACCAGGTGCTGGAACAAAATTCTTCAAGAATAAACGGGAGCCTAAAGCTTGAAAGAGTGATCTCGAAACGGTTAGAAATTTATACGATTCAATTTGACCATGCCAGAATCAATCAGAATGAATTGCTTAATCAATTGCGCTATGCGGATGGTGTAAGCGTCGCTCAAAACGACCACATCCCTACTCTGCGTGCCGAACCTGATGATCCAAACTTTATGAACCAATGGCAGTGGTTGAACCTTGGACAAACCGGTGGTATCATAAATGCAGATATAGGGGCTACCCGCGCATGGGATATCTCAACAGGTGGTGTAACCGCGCTGGGAGACACCATCGTTGTGGCCGTTGTAGATGATGGCATGGATTACAATCATGAAGACATTGCCGCCAATGCATGGCGGAACTATAATGAAATTGACGGTAACGGAATTGACGATGATAATAATGGGTATATAGATGACATTTATGGCTGGAACGCCTATAATAACACCCCTGATGTATGGGGACAGAGTCATGGATTACAAGTCGCAGGAATGATCGGTGCCGTTGGCAACAATGGGGTTGGTGTGACGGGTATCAACTGGAATGTTAAAATTATGATCATCCGTGGGGGCAGCCCTGAATCATCAGCCATTGCATCCTATGCCTATGCGCTGGATCAACGAATACTATATGAAGAATCAAATGGCGAAAAGGGTGCTTTCGTAGTTGCTACCAATAGTTCATGGGGAATTGATTTCGGTCAACCGGCTGATGCCCCACTCTGGTGTTCATTCTATGATTCACTCGGCATGCATGGCATCTTAAGTGCCGGGGCAACTGCCAACCTTAATATTGATATTGATGCTGTAGGGGATCTTCCTACGGCGTGTCCAAGTGAGTACTTGTTAAGTGTTACAGCACTTAATCATAATAACGACAGGACTTTTTCGGCCTATGGTCAGACGCAAGTGGATTTTGGTGCTCCCGGTGAAGATGTGTTGACTACCCGAAGAAATAATGGCTACGGTACCACCAGCGGCACTTCTTTTGCATCCCCTATCGCGGCAGGAGTAGTTGGACTACTCTACTCTGCTCCATGTGCCGGGTTTGCTGAATTGATTCACACCAATCCATCCGCTGCGGCTTTGTATATCCGTGATCTGATGTTTCAGGGTGTTGAACCTGTTCCAACCCTTGATGGACAAATGGTGTATGCCGGAAACCTCAATGCAGGCAACAGCATGGAACTGATGATGACCATATGTTCTGACTGTCCAATCGCATTCAATATTGGTGTCGATGTTTTATCTGATACAGAGGCCTCTATCACATGGAACACACTTGAAGAACCTGATTCCATCAATGTCAGATATAAGCGTAATACCTCAGCTGACTGGGATACACTTTTTAATGTTTCCCAACCATTGTCCCTGACTGATCTTCTGGGTTGCAGTACCTATGATATTGAGTTTGAATCTATCTGTGCAGATACTTCAGATGGTTTTATTTCCAGCGTGTCATTTGAAACACTCGGATGCTGTGAGATCCCTGGTAACATTTTTGCATTTGGCAATGAAAGCTCTTTAAGTGTCTTCTGGAATGAAGTATTGGCTGCTGAATTTTATATTGTTGAATGGCGACCTGAAAATACTTCAATATGGGAAGAGGTGGTCACGCCCGAGGCTACAATTATATTAGACAATTTAGAACCTTGTACCTATTACGAGGTAAGACTTCAAACGGATTGCGATACGTCCTCTTCCGGATTTTCCGAATCGATCATTGTCAGAACAAAAGGATGCGGTAACTGTATTGATCTGACTTATTGCGAAAACGTTTCAGATGATTCGTCGGATGAATACATTGATTCGCTGAAGATTGGTCCATTGGTTAATCATTCCGGTAATGATAACGGTTATGCTTTATTTGAGGATTTCAATCCGCTCTACCGAACCGGTGAAAGCTATAACCTTTGGATCCGCCCCGGTTTTGGTTTTAGTGGTAATTTCGAAGAACGCTTTAAAGTTTGGATAGACATGAATCAGGATGGATTATTTGATGAGGATGAACTCCTGCTGGATTCACTTCTATCCGCCCAGGATGTAGCTGTCAGCTCCCAAATCATGATCCCCGAAACAGCGCTTAACGGTTCAACCCGAATGCGTGTCAGCATGGCATTCTCGAGTCCTTTCAATCCGGTGGATCAGGCTTCCTGTGGCTCCATCGCATTCGGCGAAATTGAAGATTATTGTATCTCCATCACCAGCATGCCGGATGGTTGCCCTCCGGTGGATACTGTTTTGTTTGACGGAATTAATTTCACCAGTGCCTTCATGTATTGGCCAAAAGCCTTCGGTGCTATTGCGTATACTTATCGATACCGAGAGGTAGGAACACAGGATTATACTGAACTGGCTACTGTTGATACCACTGCTCTATTAAACGATTTAAACAAGTGCAAAACATATGAAGTACAAGTGCGAACGGTATGTGTTTCTGACACGACCAGCTATGGACCAAATTACTTGCTGAAAACAGATTGTGATGTTGCCGTAAAAGAACTGGATCCTTTCCTGGCTTCTTTTGATGTCTTTCCAAATCCGGTGACCGATAAAGTTTCCGTTAGATTACGACCCGGCACTTCCGGTGACCATACCTTAACGATCTACTCCATCCAGGGACAGGCTTTACAACAAAAGGTGGTATATGCTGATACACATTCAACGTTGGAAGTGAACTTCGAACAATTGAATGCTTATCCACCCGGACTTTACTTTATTGTGGTTCGAAAAGATGGACAATCCGCTACCAAAAAAATCATCAAAATGTAACTTTTCATAAACTACTTTTGAATTGTTATCTAAAAAGAAAGAAGCCTTTGCTGCACGTAGCAAAGGCTTCTTTCTTTTCTCGATGTAATATATGATTATGTTAAGCCGGGACTAACCACCAGTTCCTTCACACCCGGCGTGTATAAATAAAATCCCTCTCCTGATTTCACACCTAGCTTGCCCGCCTGCACCATATTTACTAACAATGGACACGGAGCATATTTTGGCTGCCCGTAGCCATCCTGTAATACCCTTGTAATAGCGAGGACTACATCCAGTCCAATAAAATCAGCCAACTGCAGCGGACCCATTGGATGCGCCATACCAAGCTTCATCACGCTGTCTATTTCTTCAACCCCGGCAACTCCTTCCCATAAAGCAATAATGGCTTCATTAATCATCGGAATGAGTATTCTGTTAGCGACAAATCCGGGATAATCATTGACGGTCACCGGAATTTTACTTAGGCTTTGGGATAACGTTGTAACTGTTTCTGTAACAGCATCAGAAGTACTATATCCACGAATAATTTCAACAAGTTTCATCACCGGAACCGGATTCATAAAATGCATCCCAATGACGCGTTCGGGATTATCTACTACCGAGGCAATTTTTGTTATGGAAATTGAACTTGTATTAGTGGCGAGAATTGCATCCGCACTACAAGACTCATTTAATGCTTTAAAAATCTTCAACTTCAGGTCGACATTTTCAGTAGCAGCTTCAATAACAATAGTGGCATTTTTTACAGCTGAAGGTAAATCGGAAGATATTTGAATTCTACTCAATGTATCTTCTTTTTCAGTGATCGTGATTCTCTCCTTTGACACCATTCGATCCAAATTTTTGGTAATCGTGGAAAGGCCTTTGTTTAATGCATCAGGAGAGATATCGATCATCGTCACCGAATAACCGAATTGAGCAAACACATGGGCGATACCATTGCCCATCGTGCCTGCACCGATAACTGCAATGTTTTGTTCTTGAATGGAAACTGACATACTATTTTAATTACATAAAAACCGGTAACCTACCAGCCTTTAATAGTTCAAAAGAAAATGATTAAGGATGTAATATTACGGGAAATTTATTACCAGCTTCCACCGCCGCCGCCGCCACTGCCGCCGCCACTGAATCCTCCCCCTCCTCCTCCACCGGAGCCACTACTGCTGGGAGCACTGTTAAATACTGATCCTATACTATTGATTTCCGAAGGGAAACTGGTTGAGAAATTATCCCATGACTGCCCCAGATTTGCCCCGTGCATGCCGGGTGCTCCGTACCATGATGGCGGTTGTGTGAGCAGACCACTGAATTGATTATTCCATTGTTTTAAATAACCGAAAGCAAGCGCAAAGGGCATTGTCTTATCATAATAAGTTGGATCATCCTTCATCAAGCGCTCGATGACCGGACGCTCCGCTTTTTTGACAAATTGGCGGAAACCTTCAAGTTTGCGATAGGTTTCGTTTCCTTCCGGCGATCGTTTGTTGAACTGTGTGGCCAGTATGAATAATAAAACGCCGGCAATTATAAGTGCAATGCCATCCGTATTCTGAAAAATTGCAATGGCCAAAATACCACATGCAATGGATACAAAGCCTGCAATTCCAATACCACAACCCAATTTTTTCTGATCAGCCTCATACCAGCCCTGGTCATTGATCCAGGCTTTCACAGATCCTTTCACACTGGCTAATTGTGTATGAAACTTATCTTTTAAATATTTCAACTGGACGACATCACCACTGGCAAACAAAGAATTAAAAAAAGATGATTCAAAAACAAATAACTCTGAACCGGCTTCCTTTAACTTAAAGAATGTGATATCATCTTTTCTTAGGAATCCACCCTCTTTTACTTCCAGTCTTAAATATCCCATATTCGCTAAATGGGGTATCAGACACAAGACATCATTGTTGTCCACACTATGATCCACAAATCCTCCTGCCACCGCCGGAGAAACGCCTTCCGGTGGAAAGTATTCGGTCATGATGGTTTGCTTCTTATTCCGTGCTTTAATCTTTACCCAAATACCTCCAAACAAAAGTATAATCGGTGCAAACAATAACCAGTGTTGTTTTAAAAAAAGCGTCCATGAACTTATCTCGGTAAATGTATTCTCCGGGAAGTTAACCGCTACGGTCAGTCCTTCCCCCATGCCTAACTTACGTGTGGTTTTTCCACTAATTGATCTGGCCCGGACTTGCATTTCAACATCGTTGGATGTAGACCCTGAAGCACCTGAATAGCTTAGAACATCCTCCTTACGCAGATTTACCTTTTCGGGAAAATTAATTTGAAAAGAGGCATTTTCAATGTCCACCGGCCATGAAATGCCCAGCAGGTCCCAATAAAATTCACTGTGCTGATCATCAAAAAAATTGAGCGGGTTGACCACATGGTAACTTATCCTGTAAATTTGAAGACCATCGACATAGCTGTTCGCATCCCCAATTTTAAAGACAATATTATCCCCCTCCCGAGATGTTGTAAACTTATAACCATCGACGTTTTTGTTTTCGAGCAGTCGATCCATCTTTTTCCCATTAACGATACTGCGCATCGGGATAAACCGAAAGATCCCGTGTCGAGGTTCTGAAAATTTAACTTCAATGACTTCTTCAAAATCAGCAGAGCCATCGTCATTAAAGTTGACAACAATATCATAATTGGTGATGGTGAAATACTCTGCTTTAGATTGAACCGCGAAGCCCAACAAAAACAATATACTCAGCAGGAGATGCTTCATCATAGAATTAGAACTCCACTTTTACATTCTTAGTCTCTGCTTCTTCCACTTCAAAGTATTCCATGCGATGGAAACCAAATGGTCCGGCAATCAGATTGCTTGGGAACATTTCAACAGCATTATTCATATCGCGCGCTGAAGCATTGTAGTATCGGCGGGAACGCTGGATACTTTCTTCAAGTGCTGATAATGTCTGCTGCAATTGTAGAAACTCCTGATTGGCTTTGAGGTCAGGATAATTTTCTGATAAGGCAAAGACACTTTTCAATGCGCTGGAAAGTTGAAGTTCTGCAGCCCCACCATCTGCTCCTCCTGCAGACATGGCCTTACTTCTGAGCGCCACGATTTTCTCAAGTGTACTGCTTTCATATTGCGTGTACCCTTTAATCGTATTGATCAGGTTAGGAATCAGGTCATAGCGCTGCTTCAGGAAGACATTAATGGATTTAAAGGCTTCTTCTGCGCCATTGCGAAGGCGAACTAACTTGTTGTAGGTGCTCATAAGGTATAAGCCAACGACCACAACAATCAATAAAATGATAATTAATCTGGACATAGTATTTTGGTATTCAGGTTCAATTCAAATGTACTGCTGACTCGGGTAACTTTGCAAGAATCCGACAGAAGACACGACCAATCTAGTTAAATTTTCGATGATTCCCCTGTGAAATTCTATTTGTTTACTAATCTTCGGTATCTCAAACACATTTTGAGCAAATATGATTCCTTTGGCTTCATTATTAAGTAATTTTACCCTTACATGCAGTCAACAATACTTGTAGGGGATATCGGATCCACAAAGTCCACCTGGTGGTATCGGACCACGGATGACCATGAAATTCATCTCCAGGGGTATAATCCCACAGCCCATAGCAAGTTGAATGGACAAGAGCTCTTTTCATCACTTAGAGAGCAAACCAAGAGCATTTCAGTCTCCGCCATTTGGTATTATGGAACAGGTGTCATCAGTGAAAAAATTGAACTTGAGATCAGCCGAGAATTGTCAAAAGTATTTCCGGATAGTCAACTCCATATACATTCTGATCTCATAGGTGCGGCGATTGCTGCCAATGGACGATCTGCCGGCACTATTGCAATTCTTGGCACCGGAAGCCATGCCGCGGTATGGGATGGATCCAAAATCACCCGGCAAGCGACTTCTTTAGGCTATATCCTGGGAGATGAAGGTAGCGGATGCGATATTGGCAAATCCATTATTCAGGCTTATTTCTATAACGAACTTCCCGAGCCTATCCGGATTGAAATGAACAATCGTTTACCCGAGGGAAGAGTTGGTTTTTTTGAGCACCTGAATTCAGCCGGTTCACCGAATCAATATCTTGCTTCCTTTGCAAGTATAGCCGGTCGTTTTAAAGAAGATCCGTGGATTAAAGGACTGATTTCCAATCGATTTAAACTTTTTGTTAAAAGACACCTTTTATCGCTTAATCCGGAAGGTGCCGTGCATGTGATTGGTACGATAGGCTTTATCTTTGAAGATCTATTGACCGAAGAACTCAAACAGACCGGATTAACCGCCGGTACTTTTATTCAAAACCCTTCCCGTCAACTTTTTGAATCACATATATCAAATGGATAAGAACAAAGAAATCCGCAGAATTGGTGTTTTCTCCTCCGGAGGAGATGCACCCGGAATGAATGCAGCGATCAGAGCGGTAGTCAGAACCGGTGTTTACCATGGCCTTGACGTATTCGGTATCTACCGGGGATATGAGGGCATGATCGAAGGAGACATCGTGCCCATGAGTAAGCGGGATGTCGGCAATATTATTCATCGCGGAGGAACCGTGCTGAAGACTGCAAGAAGCGAACGGTTTAAAACGTCGGAAGGACGAAAAACTGCATACGAAGCTTTACAAAGACATAAAATTGATGGATTGGTGGTCATTGGTGGCGACGGATCATTTACCGGTGGAAAAATATTTCATGAAGAATATGGGATGCCAATTATCGGGGTTCCGGGCACTATAGACAATGATTTGTATGGCACTGACTATACGATAGGATTTGATACTGCGGTTAATACAGCGGTTGAAGCTCTGGATAGAATCCGCGACACAGCTGAATCGCACAATAGGCTTTTTCTGGTCGAAGTCATGGGCAGAGATACTGGATATATTGCTTTAAACACGGGGATAGCTAGTGGAGCAGGTGCCATTCTCATCCCTGAATCCACTATTGATTTGGATGTACTGATGCAGCATTTGGAAAAATCAGGAAAGCATAAAAAGCTTTTTTCCTTGATTGTCGTTGCAGAAGGAAATGAAAATGGTAATGCGCAACAACTCGCCAATGAAATCAAAAAACGTTTTCCGGACTATGATACAAAAGTGACGATCATTGGACACCTTCAGCGAGGGGGATCTCCATCAGCAATGGATCGACTGATCGCCAGCCGCATGGGTTATGCAGCTGTGGAATCTATCCTGCAAGGACATTCCAGCAAGATGGTCGGTATACAGAATAATCAAATCAATCTTGTCTCCTTTGATGACGCCATCAACAAAAGCAAAGAAATAGATATGCTTCAGTTGAAAATGGCCGGTATCCTTTCATTGTAATCACTATGAAAATTACGCTATTCTATACGCCGGTTCGTGATGCGACAGAGGCAGAAAGTTTAGGTAAGCAAGTCGTGGCGCTTAGACTGGCTGCATGTGCCAATACCTTTCCAATTCAATCGACTTATTTATGGCAAGGTGAATTACAACAAGAGGGAGAAGTTGTCCTACTGCTAAAAACTACCGAAACAAAAACAGTTTTGTTGCGAACATTTCTTGAAGAAAAGCATAGCTATGGTACACCTGCTATTTTAAGTTGGGAGGTTGAGGTCAATGAGACGTATGGTCAGTGGGTGATTGAATCAACCATTTGAAACATCATCTCTGCGAAAAACAGAGAAAAGTCTGTCGCCTTTACTGCATTAATTGAGGCTGCCCTGCTTACTCCACATGAGATAAGCTTTGATAAAATCATTGAGATCGCCATCGAGGACCAAATCGGGATTGTACACCGTGTGTTGACTACGATGATCTTTTACTCTTCGATCATCAAGCACATAACTTCTGATCTGACTCCCCCACTCATTCTTTGTTTTCCCGGCTTCGACTTTATCGCGTTCCGCATTCTGTCTTTCGATCTCGCGTTCGTACAAGCGTGACTTTAGCATCTTGAGCGCTTTGTCGCGGTTTTTGTGCTGAGATCTTTCTTGCTGACATTCGACGACAATCCCTGAAGGAAGGTGTCGAACACGCACGGCAGATTCAGTTTTATTTACATGCTGTCCTCCTGCACCGCTCGATCGAAACGTATCCCATTCTATATCATCCGGTTTAATTTCAATCTCTATGCTGTCATCAATCATGGGATGGACAAAAACGGAAGAGAATGAAGTCATTCGCTTTCCTTGCGCATTAAACGGACTCACGCGCACCAATCGATGCACGCCATTCTCTCCTTTCAAAAGGCCATAAGCATAATCACCGCTAATCTCAATTTCTGCACTCTTAATACCGGCTACATCGCCTTGCTGGCGATTTAACTCAGATACTTTGTATCCATTTTTCTCAGCCCACATGACATACATCCGTAAGAGCATTTCTGACCAGTCACAACTTTCAGTTCCACCGGCACCGGCATTGATTTCCAATACACAGGACAGTACATCCTCCGCATGATCGAGCGTACTTCGAAACTCTACATCGTCAAGTACTTTTACTGCTTTCTCATAAGCAATATCAAGTTCTTCCTCGGAAGCTTCACCAGCGTCATAAAATTCGAGGAGAACACCGAGGTCGTCAACCACTGCCTGAATAGATTCAAAGTTGGAAATCCAGTGTTTATGCGCCTTAATCTCTTTCAGCACAACGCCTGATTTGGAACCGTCATTCCAAAAATCAGGATCCAGGGTGAGTTGTTCACTTTCTTCTAATTGTAATCTTCGTCGATCGACGTCAAAGATACCTCCCTAAAACACCCATGCGGGTTTTCAGTTCTGCAAACTGATCTGGTGTCATAATGATGTAATTGAAACAGAAAGGGGCCGAAGCCCCTCTGTATTTTTTTATTTTTCTAACTCAACGTAAAATATCAAATCTGCATTCTCCGGAATCATCGGAGGTGATCCCGCAGCACCATATCCCAGGGCCGCCGGAATAAGCAGCGTTGCCTTGGTACCTTTTGGCAACAACAACAAACCTTCATCCCATCCTTGAATTACCTGTCCTACACCGAGTGGGAATTTGTACGCCTGTCCTCTTTTAAACGAGGTATCAAACATTTTGGCATCTGCATCAAGCATACCATAATAATGTACAGAGACCGGCTCTTCTCTGAGAGGTTTCGGTCCATCTCCTTCTTCGTGGATGATATATCCCAAACCTGATTCAGTGCGTTGAATCTGTCCATCGAAACCACCGCTTTTGTATTTATCCCAATTCGCTTTAGCCATAGCTTCTACTTCGGGAAGGCGGGCTGACACAACCTGCATTTCTTTTTCCTGTTCCATTTTCACGGAATCTCTGAAAGCTGAGAATTGTTCTTCGTTTTTAACTTCGACAATCCCTACGCGATAGACCATGTCTTCCGTAAAGGCATCAAATCCCGGAGGTACCTGCTCAAAAGAGTCCACCGGAAAATAAAACAACAGACTGTCTCCTACAGAAAGTGTAGCCATGATATCCACCAGAGCTGCCAGTTGGCCATAGCCTGAGTTATCAGCGGTCAGTTTTAATACAGAAGGCTGTCCCGTCGCAGTTGTCGTCTGGATGACGGAGTCTTTTTGTGTTAATGACATGTGAAAGAACACATAGCTATCCATTGGGATAGGCTCCTTGTTGCCTTTTCGAATAACCTCGTATTCGTAACCGGAATCGGCCATTACACGGCCATTGCCTGAATTGCATGCTGCCATGAAGCTAATGCTCAGCAGCAAAAAGAAAATTTTATTGATCATGTTGTAATTGATATGAGTTCATTGTTAACGGTATAATCTCTTTGACTTTGGCGAGGGTATCCTTTACAGAGGCTTTCATCATTCCTCCGGAAGCATTGCGGTGACCACCACCATTAAAATATTGACTGCAGATTTCCTGCACATTGATATTTCCTTTTGATCTGAAAGACAGCTTCGTCACATTCTGCTGTTCCGAAATAAAAACTGCCATTTTCATATTGCGAACCATCAGAACGTAATTGACGATCCCTTCAGTATCTCCGCGGCCAATAGCCCAGTTCTTATAATCCACGCGATCCAGCCAAATAATCCCTGTCTGATATTCCGATATAAGTTCCATACGGTTAGCCAAACAATGACCAAGCAATTTAAGTTGCTTTTCCGTCATACTGTTGAACAATCGTATTTGCAACAAGTAATCGTCCATACCCAGTCGCTTCAGGGCGGCAGCAACCTCAAATACACGCTCATTGGTTCCATACCTGAAGGAGCCTGTGTCCATCAGGATGCCGGTATAAATCGCTTCTGCAATGGGTATATCGATATACGTCTCCAGTTTCATATCCACGAGAAAGTCATAAACTAGTTCTGCGGTGGAGCTGGCGGAGGTATTTGAGATAATATGGTCGGCGAACGGTTCCGGATCGATATGGTGATCAATCAGGATTTTAGTAGCTCTATCGGCTGAGGCGACATCAAGCCCAAATCGGTCTATTCTGTCCAGTGAATTAAAATCCAGGCAGAAAATAATATCGGCTTTTTCGAAGGCTTCGACGGCTTCCGCCGGATTCATCTCTCCAATGATGGCATTGTCAATGCCCGGGAGGAAATTAAACAGCGGTGGAAAATCATTTGGAAGCACTACTTTGACGGTGTGCCTTAGCTTAGAAAGTACAGCTGCCAAGGCCAGAGAAGACCCCAGCGCATCCCCGTCGGGGTTCTTGTGCGTCACAATGACCACGTTTGAGGGCTGCCGTACTAACTGATATAATGAATCCAAAGTGTATTCTTTGATTTTTCAGGGCGCAAAGGTCTTATTTTATTGTGATACTAACAAATATGCTTATTGGATCATTTCATCCATTTGCACTTCTACCCCATAGCCATTACTCTTTGACGATCATGATATTATGCCCTTTTTGAAAAAAAGCAGGCCGGATGTGATATCCGACCTGTTTTTTTGGGGTTTTTCCGGGTAATAAAAGGTTACATTTTGGACAATGGGGCACTATAGGTTTGTCCATTCTGCAATCTGACCTGGAGATAATACATTCCAGGTGCCAGGATACTGAGGTCTGCATTTTCTGTCAGCACACTTTGAAATTGCAATCTTCCTAACGGGTCTATCACGGAGATCAGACCTTGCTGATTCGATGGAATTCCTTTCAAATGAATCTCATTCGTTACCGGATTTGGGAAAAACTCCATGCTTAATCCGGCTCCGGCGCCAATCACGGAACTCACGATCACATTTTCCCAGTCCAGGGTAAATTCAAGTCCTGATGTATTTCGTGAAGATCGGAGTACATTATCCTGGTTTGATCCCAGCTGTAATTCCTGACTTAGAAAGGTATTTTCAGAAGGCGAAAACGCTATCGAAAACAATGGTGTTCCGACCGTGAGTGCGATTCCACTTTCTAGGTATTCTTCCGGAACAATATAGTTTATAAGTACAGCCCCCGGTTCAAAAACAACATGATCTGCCAGATTGAAACCCGGCAACTCAGGTGCGAGTAGGTTTGTGAAATTGAGATTATTACCCGGGTTTTCTAAGGTGATTGAAAAGCCTAGTACACGAACATTTTCATTAAGAATAAATGGAATCTCATATTGTTCTTTCTTGTTCAGAATCTCATCGTTGGCCTGCAATCCGATGGGATCCATTTCTGACGTTAAGGGTAACACAAAGCTATTGTCAATATCACCCATTTTGACCCCGATAAAATGATACGGGAGCAGTGGGTTTGAGATATCCACACTTTGCAGGTGACTGGATTGATCATAGAACATCCAGTTATGATCAAAGGTCGGTGTGAAAGTGCCATCGATTATTTTGTCAAAATAGACAAGATCTAACGTGGTGACACCATTCGTTTGGCTTAAATCCGCAGCTTTATTCTGGTAAAAGGAAAGAGTCTGAAGACCCAATACGCCTTCATGGGCTAATATCTTATCCAGAAGATTTACCCCTTCCTGTAACGGACTATCCTTGACAGGAGTCACGATCACACCCATTGGTTCATCAAACGAATAACATCCTGATTCATCTGTTACAACCCCGGGAGATAAAGTAACACCGGGAATTGGTTCACCATTTTCACGGGTGACGCATACAACACTTGCACCACTGATATTCTCAATCGTAATGTGCTGTGCATAAGACCAGATAGTACCGGAATTAACTTCGAAGACACCCCAGGTACGTTCAATCACTACAGTGGTGTCATCCATCGTAAAATAAACATCGGTATAGTTAACCAAGGTACCACTGCATGCAACTGTGAGTTGTGGTTCTACGTCCTCAGAAGCTACTTCAGGGTTCTGCGCGAGATCCTGCGGTGAAACGAATATGGTATGGACTGTGATATCTGCCGGCCATTCGATGGCATCATCCAACGTATGTCCCGAATCACAATCTCCTACAGGTGCATTCCATGGAAGCGTATCACAAATAGTTATACCCGGAAAGTAAATATAAATAGTCTGGATGTAGGTATAGACCATTGCAGTTTGCCAGTCAATGATACTCCATTTCCTTTCTATGCGCTTTTCGTTTCCAAGCAAAAATACCATGTCCTCAAAGGCCATATTCGTAATAAAGCATTCCTGATTAATGATTTCAGGAAAAACCTCCAATGAATCTGCAAGATTATTTTCCAGTAAAAATTCCGGCGTTGGTTGTTCCATAAACAGATCGCAATTATCATTAAACACAAGATCGCATGGCCACTCGACATTATCATCCGCAGTATGACCTGAGGCACAATCACCAAAAGGACTGTTTCTGCACGCTGTATCACAAGCGACAAATGGCTCTCCGCAATTTCCATCCGGGTAGACATGCAATTCACCCCAGCACATGCCTCCACCGGACAGATCAGTGATTTTTGTTACGAGCATTTTGTTCGTATCCGCCAATGTCACCTTAGGTTCTGCCCGTGGAACCATATTCTCTGAAATCTCGACCAGATAATGATCAGGGCATGCATAAGGTCCTCCTTCAAGGATCATATCAGCTGTAATTTCAAGTTCTTCCGCATCTACAAGAAAAACTGAAACATCCGCATTGCAAGCTAAATTTGGTGTAGGATCAGGATAATCAGACCAGGTAACGTTTGTGATACAGGAAGAAGCATTCCCGGCCTCATCCATCACAATAAATGTAACAGGCAGTGGATTTGCATCTCCACATTGGATCATCGCAGGAATAATCTGGAACTGTGCGATACCACATTCATCCCATGAGCCATTGTCTAAATCTTCAAAACTGAATAGATGCATACCACTGGCATCCAGAGTGAATTCAGGACTGCTTTGGCAAATGGCTGTTGGAGCTATTTGATCGTCTACGAGGATATTAGTGGTGCAGGAAAATATCAGCTCTGCTCCATCATAAATATCCAGCACAACCTCGTTGACACCAAGGTCCTGACAGGTGAAAAACGAAGGAGAAACCGTAGCGTCAAGCCCGCTCAAATCTCCATCCGCAAGGATATCTTCAGGAAACAAAATGTATTCTCCGGCAGGATCCAGTGAAACGTTTAGATCAACGTAACAAGTGAATTGCGCAGAAATCACTGATGTCATCAGAGACAATACCAGCAGGGCAAATAATTGAATTGTATTAATTTTTTTCATGCGTTTTTTATTTAATAAAAATGGTTAAAGGGTTAATGAACCATCATCTCAGATCTGCGCGCATCGATTTTCAATGATGATTTTATTAGAAATTATAATACATATCGCAAGCCAATCCCCAACGCAAAAACATTATGCTTGTAAGTGATTGGTGTTTGATTTAAATATTCACGATAATGAAGACGGTCTGCCTGTAGTTCAAGCAGCATACCCCAATGACGATTAAACTGATACGTTCCTGTTATGAATAATCCAAAATTCAATGGGGATGTTAACTTATATCGTAGATCTTCCGGTACAAATCTGATCGGTTGATCATGGGCATCAAATGCACTACCCTGTGCTTCGTAAAACAGATTATATGTACCATGGACACCCGCCATGATACCTAATCGCACATGTCGCACTAGCTGATAGGCTATCTGCGCTTCCACATTAAACGTGGTATGTGTTGAATATCGTTGAGCTTGCCACTGTGTTTGCCTGGTAATTCCTACCTCTCCTGTCTGAAAATTTTGCGTTCCGTCAGGATCAATCACGACCTCTGCAATACCCTCTCCTGTCAAACGTTCCTCCTCTATCCAGGAAAAATTAGTTTTTGTTGTGAGTTGATTCCATTGCAGGCCACTTCCGACGATCCATCGGTCTGACAAATAAAATCGAGCACCAACGCTGGTACTTAAGTTTTCAAGACTTTCTATTTGGTTGTTTAATAGCTGCTCTCTATGCTGCAACTCTTCACTGGCTGCATGAACCATCAAGGATGAAATACCGTATGATTGTGTCATAAACAATTCAATCGGCATGCTGTGTTTTGCTGAAACTATCTGATTATTCTGCAATGAATTCGCACGTGGGTTTGATTGATTTACTTCAATCTGTCCTAGAGGTATTACCCCGATACCCGGTATATAAACGCGTTGTTGTTCAGCTGTTCCGAATCCTGTGACATCCATTGCTTCCCCATTAAGGAAGCTCATGACTATATCTTCATCCTGAATCGCCTCCACTATGGTCGTATGCAATGCAGCTGTTGTTATTCCCGTAGACATCGCCTGAGGTATAATCCCACTATCGTCAGAGGTATTACTGTTTTCAGATTCAGCAGTTTTGATTCGGGCACTTACCTTCATGTTAGCTTGGTGCAATTCAGTATTTAAAGTTGATGGCGAATTTTTGATATTGCTTGTTGCCAATGACGACTCATCCGTCAAAGCTGTTTTATTTTCATTTTGCTGCAGGTCTTGCGAAAGATTTATTTCATTTGAAGGTTCTGGTTTATTTGTTTTCGGTGTACTAATTGATTCAACTATGGATCCGGAGCTAGTACCTTTTCGATCCGATGGCAACATAAATAGTCCTGCGCCAACCAGAAGGCCACCGGCCATCCATAGCCAGACAATTCCGATTCGCCTACGCTTTCGCGGAATAGCATGCGCTGTATTAGCCCAGAGCTTTTCCTTATCCAGAGCAGCTTCATATTGCTGTAATTGTTTTTTAAATGGATCGTAGATTTTCATACGATAGATTTTTTAGTGGGAATAAATAGATAATCCTGCAACATCTTTCGTGCTCTCGTTAATTTCGTTCTGGAAGTGGATTCCTGAATATCCAGCATGGTACTGATCTCTTTATGACTGTACCCTTCTATAAGATGAAGGTTAAAAACAATTCGATAAGCCGGAGGCAATTGGTCCAATACAGCCAGCAGCTCTTCTGTTCTCATTTTTCGGTCGATCTCCGGCATGACCGGTAAGTTTTCCATATGAAGCGTTTGTTCTGTAAAAACCATTCGTTTACTTTTCTTTATTTCCTTTAGACAATTATTAATGGCGATCCGTGACATCCATGCGATCAGGTTTCCGGATGCGTCGAATTGGTGAACGGACCTGAACACTTGAATAAACGTCTCCTGTACTGCATCTTCAGCTTTTTGACGATCACGCAGATACCGCACACAGAGACCCATCAATTTACCGGCATAGGTATCCATCAGCTGCCGGTAAGCGCTTTCCTGCCCGGCTTTACAACCTTGTATGATTTCGTTTTGTGTCAAGGGAGGGACCTTGTTTAAAATTCGCGGTATACCTGAAATTCTCCGGAGACATCTCTGTATCCGGCGGTCAGTGGATAAAACGTTTTTATCCAAAATTTCCCTTGAAAATAACCGCGGATCCATTGCCCGGATTGATTGGGAAAATGAGTAATCGAAAAATCCGTGAAGCCACAACCGGATGTCGCACTGGGACAGTTTAAGGAAAATCCCCGTGTCCCCAGCTGCATGTCTTCAAACAGAATATTCAAGTCCGTATCTTCATAATCCCCCTCCATATCCCCGCTGATGTAAATTTTAAATTCAACATCAGGTTCATTCCCTCCGGTTTCTATCAATACTCTATCCTGAGTGGTATAAGCACTGTTCATATCCCAGTACATCTTTTGATCTCCGGCAACATTTAAAAACAGATACTCATTTCTTGCAGCATTACAAGCAAAAGCTGAACGGATATCAACCGTATCTGCAGATTTCCAGGAAATCACAGGACCTGATTCCTGACTATCCTGATGAATCGCCTGCACCTCCAAAACACTTCCAACACATGACGGATAATACAATGAGATTCCATCATTGGAAGGATAATAAAACTGAGCAGCAGCTCCACGCACGATCAACATGGGATCTGCTATGACCTCTGCTTCACATCCTCGCACTGTTCCTTTAATAAAGGCATTGATGACACCCGATTCCTGAATAGCAATTGGGAGTGTTGAAGAAGGCCCATCGGAAACATCAAACGGGATTTGCTGATCACTACCACAAGGCAGCGACACCGAGGCAACGCATGATTCACCGGAAGGTAATACTATTGACCAAGTACCATTATTCGTAGTGAACAGATTGCGCTGAAATCCTTCATAATTGATACGGATGGCATAATGCGGTGCCGGCAATCCATTTATCTGGAGGGTACCTGTCACGCGCGTTTGGTTCACACTTTGACCTACCATATAATAGCCGTTATCCACTAAATCAATTCTACTCTCTGTGCCTTGTGGTAACCAGGCAGCTGCTTCATCATCGAAAAACCATGATGCTTCATTTGATATGTTAGA
Organism: Bacteroidota bacterium; assembly: GCA_024642665.1. Classification (GTDB taxonomy): domain Bacteria; phylum Bacteroidota; class Bacteroidia; order Chitinophagales; family Saprospiraceae; genus Opimibacter. The sequence continues at coordinate 25,155 of JAHEAR010000018.1, read as the reverse complement.
TGCAATGTAAGCACCTGAGGAAAATTTAAGTGTACTGCCATCATCTGCCTTGACAGTTACATACAAACAAAATTGTGGGAGCACCTGCACAATTTGATTTTCTTTGCTAATAGCGGAATAGGAAGGAATAAAACGTGATTCTTCATTTGAAGGATTGAAAAGAGCCCAGTGCAAGGTATATGATCCTACATAAGGATTTCCATCCGATGTGATAAGGGAATTCGCAGGTATAAATAATTTTCCATCGCCTGATAAATCATAATTTGCATCTACTGCCCCCTGTCCTGAAAAAATATTTAAAGTGGGTACAGCCCAATCGGTGTAATTCACTGTGTTTTCGATCAGGGATATGACCTTGTAGAATACATGGTCCGAAGTATTCAGCTGGACAAGCTCTCTATCCCTTCGGATCAGATGCCCTTCTGTAATGGCATAAGGACTAAGGGCAAAGGCATTGTCTTTTCCTGCAAAAAATTGCAAGGTATTCCCGGCATCCGGTGAGATCGTATCTGTGACACTGGCAAGCTGTGTCGTGATGAGTGTCTCAGGGGGATCTTTGGTATCTGTGACGCTGATCATCGTGTCGGAATCCTTATGACAGGAAATAAACAAGGTGACCGTGAGAATAAATAAGAATTGATAGTTCATTATAAAGATGTTTCAGGGGTATAATCCCAATCAGGATAAAAACGCTACACCGGGAGAAAGTTTTTTTCTCCGCAGATTGAATTTCCAAAATACTTAAAATGCAGCCCTGCCGCTCAATTTCCGGGTATTTCTGTTTTTGAATGCATTTTTATTAGATTTGCGCCCCGCTAATCGATCGGATGGTTACACTCTGAGCACCATCCTGACATTTGCGCCCTTATCTGACTATTCTAAACAAACTTTAAGAAATACAAATGGCAAGCAATCTGACTTTTACAATGATAAAGCCTGACGCAGTGGCAGCAGGACATATTGGCGCAATTCTGGCTCAAATCAACAAGGCCGGTTTCAAAATTGTAGCCATGAAATACACCAAACTGTCTGAGGAAAAAGCAGGCGAATTCTATGATATCCACCGCGCAAGACCATTTTTTGGAGAGTTGGTGGAGTTCATGTCTTCCGGCCCTATCGTAGCTGCTGTACTCGAAAAGGATAATGCCGTAGCTGATTTCCGTACCTTAATTGGTGCTACAAATCCGGCTGAAGCTGAAGCTGGAACTATTCGTGCCTTATATGCAAAGAATATCGGAGAGAACGCTGTACATGGCTCAGATTCCGATGAAAATGCCCTGATCGAGGCAGCTTTCCACTTTTCAGGAGTGGAAATGTTCCGATAGGCACGATTTCACATTTCGATACAACTGATTTTGCAGAACCGAAGGATTATCTCCGCATCGGATCGTCGATGGCTGCCACGTTGCCTCGGTCGATGGATCTGAAATAATGCAGGTAGTCTTCCACAGAATGCATGTCATGGGCGTTATCCTCTGTCTCCTCGAGGTACGCATGGACAGCCTTGCTGACCGGCACATCAGGAAAATATGCGTCCCTAAGATCATGTGAGAATCGTATCACTCTGAAGGCATTGAAGTATCTGAAAAATCTTTTTCTAAAGGAAGAAGGTGACGCAGTCTGCTTGCCTATTCTGATACATTCTTCTGAAAAATTAATTTGCTCGAGATAAGCAGACAAAACCGGATGGGTCAAAAATTCCTTACTAATCAAATCTTCTTTGTCAACCTTATCGCCGAGGCATATTTGACCTATACGATTTATTTTACTCAGCAGGGTCCGAAGTTGCCTGTAAACTTCAAAGGATGTCGTCTCCCAACTCTCCTGACTTGACAATAAGTAATTCATTGCACGACCGGTACCAAAAGGCACGCGATAGGAAATACGGGCTGAAGGATATACTACCGTTGTTTTGATTTCCTGTAAAGTCCCTACCTCGATAAATTTTTGCAGAAAATAGAAGTCCTCCCCTGCTTTTCTGGTATTCATTCCACCATGCGCCAGGTACCCTCTCCGTCGAACTGCCATCGATGATCCAACTGTTTGATAGGCAAAAGGGTGCCCCGTCCATCGAAGCGCATGGACCAAATATCTGAGATGAAGTTCATAGTCAATAATAGATGCTTTGACTTTACCATCCAATGCGTCGAAACGATGCTCGTAATAAATAGAGGCTGCCTCACATGACGGATGGGATACAAAGTGCTTAAAAATTTCATTCAGATAATTGCTTTCCACCGTGCAATCACCATCAAGACAAATAATGACACCATCCTGATCCAGTCGCCTGGCGGCTTCATCCATCACCATCTTGCGCGCCCAACCTACGCCTCCTTTCGGGTCAGGCAGGTTTTCTATATAAGTCGGATGGAATCGAAAGCTATCTCTCTTGTGTGCATCCACCCAGGTCAGACACGCTTGCCACATGTTCTGGTGTACAGAAAACTCATTAGGCGTCATGTCTCCATTTTTATTAAAACAAACCAATACCTCCACCAGACCTTCCGGAGCATCACAATGCCATAGAGATTCAAGGGTTAAAAGCAAATCCGGCTCGGCATACACCGGTATGCAAACAGCTATATCCGCCTTTGGATGGTCCCCTTTTAAGAGCGCCGGAAACGACTTATATCGGCCGGCATATTTCTGCCAGTAGATATCTTCATGCATCAAGTGTAACTTTAGGTTTCAAAACAAATAAATCAATGGCCTGCATCCTTGGTAGCCAATATATACCTTCTATTGAATATTTTGCCCATTGGTTATATCATGATCATATCATCCTCGAAGCGCACGAACACTTTCAGAAGCGAAGCTGGCGAAATAAAACATGTATCCTCGGCACCGAAAAGCCCCATTCCCTGACGGTTCCACTGCAAAAAGGAAAGCACCAGCAGATGAATATTCAAGATGTTTCCATTGCCTATGATGAAGACTGGCCTTCCCAGCATCTGCGAAGTATAAAAACAGCGTATGGAAAAACTGGTTTTGCCGAAGAAGTCCTTTCCGGACTCGAACCGATAGTAACCAAACCGCATGATACCCTATGGGCCCTGAACTTCGCTTGCCTCGAATATGTTACTATGTTGATCAAAGGTCCATGGCTTTATACACTTTCTGAGGTGTACTATGCAAAACCTGAAACGAACATTATTGATTTGAGACCAGGCATTCCATGTGGTAAAACATCGGCACTCGGACCATTTCCTGAATATGGGCAGGTCCTTCGTATCCATAAGTCTCATCAGCCAAACCTCAGTATCTTGGATCCATTATGCCATCTCGGGCCGGGCACTTATGATTATCTTGCCCGCTATGCTATTAAACTCTACGACAAATCATGATGCAGGTCATCGATCAGAAACTAAAAGAATATAAAGACGCTTTAAAGGAAGTTTTAAACCAGCTTCGGGTATTTACAGACAGAATCGGTCATGATGATTCCATACGTGTCATTCATGATCTGAAGGACCGCATTGATGACCCTTATATGTTTGTCATCGTGGGCGAAGTGAAAGCCGGAAAAAGTTCCTTTATCAATGCGCTGCTTGGAGAACCAGGCTTATGCGCTGTAGCTCCTTCTCCGATGACGGATACCATACAGCAGATCATCTATGGAGAGGAAGCAAAAGTGGAAGAGCTAAGTCCTTATTTAAAACGAGTCTACCAGCCGAATGAAATTCTAAAGGAAATTGCAATCGTCGACACACCCGGTACCAATACGATCATTGCCCATCATCAGGAAATAACGGAGCGATTCATACCTGGTGCTGATCTCATCGTTTTTGTCTTTGAATCAAAAAACCCGTACCGTCAGTCCGCATGGGATTTCTTTGATTTCATGCATGAGGAATGGCATAAAAAAATTGTATTCGTCCTTCAGCAGAAAGATCTCATGGAATCTGCTGACCTTGAAATCAACATGCAGGGTGTCATGGATAATGCGAAGAAAAAGGGAATCAAAAAACCGGTGGTTTTTGCTGTATCCGCAAAAGATGAATTGGAAGGAAGATTCGATCAAAGTGGGTTTGGTCCATTAAAACAATTTATCCTCGATCAAATCACCGGAGGCAAGGCACAGCAACACAAATTAATCAGCACCTCCGATACCCTCTTGCAAATAGGGTCGAGGCTTCAAACAGGCCTTGATGACCGTCGTCTTCAATTGGAGGCCGATATCACCTTTAGAGAAGAAATAAAAAAATCACTGGCAGATCACAGTAAAAAATCAAAACAACAATGTGATGTGCTGATTGAAAATCTCATGGCGGCTTATGATCGGGTCGCCAATAAATATGATCAGGAGCTCAGCGGTGCTCTTTCTTTTTTCACCGTGCTAAAGCGCTCCATCGGTTCCATCTTTTCAAAATCACAATCTCTGAAATCGTGGTTTGAAACATTCACACTCCGTCTGCAGGCTGATTTCGGAACCGGTATGCAGGAGAAAATCAATGATCGTGTGCTTGATCTCGCAGAAAGTATTCAGCAAATGGCGCATACCATAGATCTTCAGATCAGGAATAGCAAAACTATCCTTGCCAATGATCATGAAATATTTTCAGAAATTGCTCAACGAAGACAGAATGTATTGAAAGATCTCAGAGAGGCCTTTGATCAGTTTTTGAGGCGCACAGAAAATTTTACTACAAAAGATCTGGTAAATACAGATACACAAGTGGGTACGAATGTCGCTGCCGGTAGTGGTGTCGCGGTGGTTGGTATCATTCTGGCAGCCGTAACGCAAGGTATGGTTTTCGATATCACAGGAGGTGTTCTGACAGCGTTAGGATTTTTGGTGGCCGGTATTACCTTGGGATTGCAAAGAGGTAAAGTGATGCGTCAGTATCGCTCGGAAATGGAAAAAGGACGTGTTCGTCTGGAGAAAGAACTCACGGATGAGCTCTATGCGTATATCGATTCTATCAAAACAAAAATGAATAATCAGTTTCTGAACTTCGACAGCCTCATCCAATTAGAAACCGGTGAATTAACCACCTTGCAGCAGGATCTGACCGCGATGAAGAATGATCTGGAGAAGATCAGAAAATCTGTGGAGAAGGCCATTTGATGGAGCATGGGGCAGGAAGCAGGAAGCAGGAAGCATGGGGCAGGGAGCAGGAAGCAGGAAGCATGGGGCAGGAAGCATGGGGCAGGAAGTATGGAGTGATGGGGTGATTTAGTAATAAGGTTATTGGGGTATGAAAGCCGCAGCTTATTTGTTATAATGTTTAGTGTTTAAGGTTGAAAAAATTGTAAGCTCTGCGCTCTTTGCTCCACGCCCTCCGTACTTTACCCTGCGCACTTCGCTCCCTGAACCATGCTCCATGCCCCATGCCCCATGCCTTTTGTCGAAGATCTAAAATCCTCATTTTCACACTATTATTATCAAACAACGAGGAAAATGCCTGAAATCTGTAACAAATCGGGCAGAATAGCGTCAACAATAGCGAAATGGATACCGAACAATACGAGGCAATATTCTACAAGATGAAAGATAAACTCTTTCGTTATGCACTGCGGTTTGTGAAGGATTCGGATGCTGCCGAGGATGTAGTTCAGGATGTCATGTTTAAATTATGGCAAAAGCGAAAAGACGCCGATGACATTGAAAATCTGGAAGCGTGGCTGATGGTTTTGACAAGAAACCGATCACTGGACGTTCTCCGGAAAGCGAAAAACTCACTGAACCAGGTGAATGTAGATGAAGCCTATTCCATCAGTGACAGCGAACCCATTCCCGACAAGGTGATGGAATCCGCGGACATCATGGACATGGTACAAACCTGCCTGGGACAGTTACAGGAAAAACAACGAAGCGTATTTCATCTGCGCGAAATCGAACAGATGTCTTATGAAGAAATCGCTCAACAGACCGGCTTTAACCTCGATGATGTTAAAGTAAGTCTCTTCAGAGCACGAAAACATATGCAACGCATGCTAAGTAAAATGAACACTTTTGGCCTCTATCAAATATAACAATCATCATGAATGACAATTCTTTAAATAAATACTGGGAAGCTGAAACATCACTGCAAGAAGAACAGCAACTGATGAATGAATGGATGGGTAAGGATAGTTCCGAAGCAGAATACTTTAAGACGATCCACACTACGCGCCAACAACGCAGTAAGTTGACCATAGCAGATATCAAAGCGTACAATAAAAAGCATGAAACTGCCAGCACAGGCACCTTAGTGTTACCACTCTATCGGTGGGTCGCCAGTGCCGCTGCGATACTTGTTTTTGTAGTATCCGCTGTTGGTTTATGGAATTATAGTCAACAAACCACTCAGCAAACACAAATGGCCGAAACTTTTGAAGATCCGCAGGAAGCCTATCAGGAGTTGCGCGAAGCACTGGCCTTTATGTCTACCAAGTTTAATAAGACACAGGACGAAGCCTTTGGTAATATCAAAAAGGCCAGCGTCTATGCCGATATGTTTAAATAATATTTTATCACTTTCATACAATTCATACGATCATGAAAAATTTAAGCCTTTCAATTTTAGCTTTACTCTTTACAGCTGTCTCAGCATTTGCGCAGCAAGATGCGATCACCAAGTACTTTAATCAGTACCAGGACGATGTCAATTTTGATGTTGTCTACATCAGTCCTAAAATGTTTAACATGGTTTCCAAAATCGAGATCGATGACATGGAACCGGAAGTGCAGGAAGTCATCGCCAGCATGAAAGGACTGCGTATCCTTCATACAGACGTCGATGCCGTCAAGTACTATAACGAAGCCCTGAAAAAAATCAATACCAGCGAATATGAGTTGCTCATGACCGCCCGTGGAGATGGTGAAAATATCCGCTTCATGGTGAAAGACAATGGGAACATCGTTGAAGAACTCCTGATGATCGTCGGTGGTGGTGACAACTTTGCCATGATGAGCTTTATCGGAAATATCGATCTCAAAAAGATCGGCAAACTGGCCAAAGCCCTCGATATTGATAACATGCAATATCTCGAAAACCTGGACAAAGGGAAGAAAGAAGGTTCCGGCACGAAATAATCATATTTAGGGTGGATCCCTTCAGGCTAAAGTTCCTTTCATGATGCCTGAAGCCTTGAAGTAAAAGCCATTCCGGTGTAACGCTGGAATGGCTTTTTTGTTACTTATTTCACCTATCGTGTTGCTGCTAATGCAACACGATAACCAAAAAGACTGGTTTTGATTTGTTCTTTTTTCCTTCCTGTTTTAAAAGAGAAAATGATCATGCTTTCCGAAATGATTTGTCACTTTTTTCACTTGTCGTGTAGCTGCAAATGCTACATGATCGCCAAAAAAGTAACCAAAAAGTCTAGTCACGCTAAAAACTCGCGTTTGCATCAGTTCATTTTTTTACCTTCATTGTTTACTATACAATAGCATTTCACGCTTCCTTCTATTTCCCCTTTCGAACCCTGTAGCATTATCAGCTTCAGGGCGAACGGAAATAGAAGCAGGTCCGGGTGCTCAAACAATTTTGCGCGACAGGGTCATCTCATGTATTGACTTCCTCTTTCCTGATGCACTTCACTACATGCCCTTTGCTCCTTTCTCCATGCTTTCTGCCTTTCCTCTGAAAAAATCACTTAACGTAGTTGTTAAAAGCCCTAAAAGGGCGCTCTGGTAGCGTTGGGGTTTACCCCTAAGCAAAGGAGGATTATTGACTAATTCCATCTTACTTCGATCTTCGCCATTTACTTTTCACTATGAAGCGAACCGCACTGCAAGTGTGGCAGACTCGCGCCACTCAATCTATACGGAAAGTTTGCCACACTATCCCTTCCTTTGATCGCCAACCCCTGCTCCTTTCTTTAATATTATGACAAAGAAAAAAGCCATTCCGATGCAACACCGGAATGGCTTTTTTTTTATTTGAAAGAAGTTTAAAAGTAAACCCCTGGAAAATCTGTTTAAGAGCCGAGGTAGTTTTTCAACAACTTACTTCGGCTGGCAGAACGTAACTTATTGATCGCTTTGTCCTTGATCTGACGTACACGCTCACGTGTTAATCCAAAACGATCGCCGATATCTTCGAGCGAAAGCGGATGCTCTACCCCAATACCAAAATACAGTTTAATCACATCAGCCTGACGATCAGTCAACGTACCCAATGAACGGTCGATCTCTCTTCTAAGTGATTCAAGATACTCCAGTCCGGCATCGGTGCCTGGTGTATTTGGATTTTCCAAAACATCTAACAATGAATTGTCCTCACCATCGACAAAAGGCGCATCCATAGATACATGTCGCGCGGCAACACCTAATGTTGTTTCTACTTCGTCAGAAGAAATCTCGAGAATCGTCGCCAACTCCTCAGAAGAAGGTTCACGCTCGAATTCCTGCTCTAACTGAGAAAAAGCACGATTGATTTTATTTAGAGAGCCTACCTTATTCAATGGCAGACGAACTATTCTTGATTGCTCTGCTAATGCCTGCAGGATTGATTGACGAATCCACCATACGGCATACGAGATAAACTTAAATCCTCTGGTCTCATCAAAACGCTGAGCGGCTTTAATCAATCCCAGATTACCTTCATTGATAAGGTCACTCAGGGAAAGCCCCTGATTCTGGTATTGCTTCGCCACAGAAACAACGAATCTAAGGTTGGCCTTGGTCAACGTCTCCAGGGCGATTTGATCCCCTTGTTTAATTCGCTTGGCAAGATCCACTTCCTTTTCAGGAGTCAACAGGTCCACTTTTCCTATTTCCTGTAGGTATTTCTCAAGGGACTGACTCTCCCTGTTGGTAATGGATTTGGTAATTTTCAGCTGCCTCATGGCAATAAATGCATTAGATTATGATGGACAATTCGATAGGCAAAAAACGTTCCTAAATCTTTTCCTACCCCTATAAGAGGCGCAAAAGTAAGGAATTTATAACGTCCTCGCCATTTATTTTCTTTTTAAATGCCTCATTTTACTTTACTTGCAGCCCGATTTCAAAAGAAATCAGACCCTGAAAAGCAACGTTCAGCACATAAAAACATAATGTCAGAACAGGAAAATAAGTTCAATAGTTTGTAATATTCAGGAATTCTGTTTTATTTACGCCCTGCTGGATGAAATCGTCCTCCTGTTGGGGCTTATCATCAGTTAAAAATTATGAAGCGAATACCCGTAGATTTAGAATATATCTTTAAAGCCTCTCCGGCTATACTCTATACCTTTCTTACGACACCGGCCTGCCTGGTCCGTTGGTTTTGTGATGGCGTAGATATCAATGGAGACATCTATACCTTCACCTGGAACGGCAGTGATGAAGATGCAGAAGTCGTCGATGATATTGAGGAAGAAAAAATTCGCTTCGTATGGGAGAATGCCGATGAAGGCGAATACCTTGAATTCAGAATGTACAAATCTCCGGTAACGGAAGAAACTGTGCTGGAAATCACTGACTTTACGGAAGAAAGAGAAGTCGATGATCTCCGAAGATTGTGGGATAGCCAGATCAAAAATCTCCGGCAGGAAACAGGCGGATAATCAGCCTATTCTGAAAAGCCATCAATCCCCGTCACCGTTGTGTATTTGAAGGACAACTTCTGATCCGGATAGACATATCTAAACGCGCCTTGGCACATCATCGTTGCCTCGTGGAATCCACACAGAATCAATTTCAACTTACCGGGATAGGTATTGATATCCCCTATCGCATAGATACCTTCGACATTCGTACTGCAGTCGATTGGATCAACGGTAATCGCGTTTTTATCCAGCCCAAGCCCCCATTCTGCGATTGGTCCGAGTTTCGGTGTCAGCCCAAATAAGGGCAGGAAGAAATCGGTGTCCAGTTTCACATCACCTCCTGGTGTTTTGAGGGTGGCTGCCGTCAGATGATTCTCTCCTTCAATTGCTTCCACGCTGGCATCTGTGTATAATCTCACCTTGCCTTTTTCAACGAGCTCCATGACCTTATCCACGGAATCCGGCGCGCCTCTGAAACTTGATCTCCGATGTACTAATGTAATATGGGCACCCATAGCGGCCAGCTCAATCGTCCAGTCCAGGGCTGAATCGCCTCCTCCGGAGATAATAACCTTCTTATCCACATATCTGGCCGGTGATTTTACAAAATAATCTACGCCCTTTCCTTCGTATTGGTCGAGATGATCTATAGGTGGTTTACGGGGCTCGAAGCATCCAAGGCCTGCGGCTATGGCGATCACTTTCGTTTCACAAACCGTGCCGTCCTGTGTCGTTACTTTAAACAATCCATCTACCTGTTTTTCAACGGTATCCACACGCTCACCTAAAGTAAAAGTTGGCCTGAATGGGGCGATCTGCTCTTCCAAACTTTTAACTAAATCTGACGCTAGCACCATTGGGTAGCCGGGGATATCGTAAATGGGTTTCTTGGGATAAATCTCGGTCAGTTGTCCGCCGATCTGAGGGAGCACGTCCATCAGATGGCATTTCATCTTCAGAAGGCCTGCTTCGAAGACGGTAAACAATCCTACCGGACCGGCACCAATGATTAAGATATCCGTTTTTATCGTTGACATAACTCGATTTGAGCGGACAAAGGTAAAGGAGACAGGGCTAAATGTGATGCAGAAAGGGAACCTTTCTCAAAACAAGCAGGATGAGTGCCAAATTATTTGGCATAACAAACTAATATTATATGACTTACAGGGTTTTGCTTATAAATAATTACAAGCAGGTTTTACCGCCCCGGATGATATACGTATCGCCCTCTTCCACCAGTTCAGCACTGATGGTCTTGGCTACGATTTTGAGCAGGGTCTTAATCTCCGGATTCTCGAAGGAAAGTGGCGCGGTAATTTTGCAGTTTTTGGATGCTTCATTTTCCACTACTACCTTGGCATCAAAGTATTCGGAGATATCAGCGACGATATCAGTCACGGACATTTGCTTTGCAAAATGAAGCTTTTGGGTCTTCCAGGAGATAATATTGGGGGATGGATTTGGAATCAGTTCCATCTTCTGGTCACCGAAAATGGCGGCTTCTCCCTTACCGAGGGCTACGGCATTGTCAGTATCTTCTATGGCGGAGAAGATCACTTTTCCGCTATTGACAAAAATTCGGGTCTTTTCCCCTACCTGGGTGATATTAAAAGAGGTACCGACGACTTCTGTCAGGGTACCTGAGGAGGCTACGGTAAATGGGCGATTGGCATCCGGTTCCACCTCTACAAATGCCTCTCCGGAAAGGGCTATATGTCTTTTTTTGGCAGTAAATGGATACACTTTAACCTCTGAATCCTTATTTAAAAACACTTTAGATCCATCTTTTAGTTCAATGGGAGAGGTCATACCTGCCTCATAGGCATAGGTTACCGGACTTTGGCCGGCGAAGAAAATGGAATATATCCCGGCGGTCAGTGCGAAACTGGCGGCTACAGCCCAATAAAGGGTTCTTCGGATATTGCGGGCTTTCTTTTGTAAGGTGGGGGCATTCGTGGCAAATCGCGACCAGGCGGCTTCAACATCCCAGGATTCATTGGCTTCCGTGGGGGTGGTATCCCAGATACGTCTGGCAGCGGCAAAAGCAGCATTCAGCTCAGTATTCGCAGCTAAATCCTGCTCAAATTGCTCACGATCAGAACCTTTCATCTCACCCGAGAGATAAAGGCCAATTCGAATATCATTTGTTATCTCCATGTTCTGTTCCTTTAGACACGATTTTTTACTTCATCCCCTATGGTCTGCTACAGCAATTCGCAGAAGTTTCAGGGCTTTTCCTATTTGGTTTTCGACAGTTTTGATAGATATATTCATGTGTTGTGCGATCTCGGCGTACGACATCTCTTCCTGACGGCTCAGAAGGAAAACGATTCTGCACTTCTCCGGCAGGTCCAGTATCGCTGCATCAATTCGTTTTCTGAGTTCTTCCTCCTCCATTTGTTGTATCACATTAGCTGAGGGTCCTGACAGGCTCGGAGCGATCTCTGTGGTGGCATCCAGCTCATCCCAGTCATGCTTTTTGGAATCTCTGATATAATTAAGGGATCTGCTGACAGCCATGCGTCGGAGGTAGGCCGGCACAGAGGTGTGGATGGTCAGTTGTTCTCTTTTGACCCACAGTTCGGTAAATAATTCCTGGGCGATATCCTCTGTGATGGCTTTGTCTTTGACATACGAGCGTATGACATTGCAGACAAAGGGATAGTATTGTTTGAACAGTTGTTCAATTGAATCCATTGGCTATAGAGGGTCTTCAGTGTTGCCGATAGGTAAAAGTCGCAATTTATATTCCGATATTCATGTGTGGGGAAGTAAAATATCAGACAATAGCACGATTAGGGGCATGGAGCGAAGAGCGCAGGGCATGGAGCATAGGGCATGGAGCATAGGGCATGGAGCATGGAGCGAAGGGATAGTGTGGCAAACTTGCCGATTGGGTTGAGAGATGCGAGTATGCCATACTTGCAGCGCGGCACTGTGTCCCACTTTGCCCCCTAAAGGGGGTACCTGTTTCAAATATAACCAACAAGAGAAAATCAATTTCAGCAGCACAATTCATTCATGCTAAATTGGAAATTTGAAGACAGAAAGAATAGGACAAGAATCATAGAAAAGTCATTTCGATAAGATAGTCCCGTCGCGCAAAATTGTTTGAGCACCCTGATCCGCTTCTATTTCCGTTCGCCCTGAAGCTGATAATGCTACAGGGTTCGAAAGCGGAAATAGAAGGAAGAATGAAATTGACAGTAAAAGAAGCTAGGCTGCTAAAACAAGATTGGAAGCGAAGGCGAGTTTTTTGCGTGACTAGACTTTTTGGTTACTTTTTTGGCGATCATGTAGCATTTGCAACTACACGACAAGTGAAAAAAGTAACAAACACGTGATTTAGCAGTATCACTGAAAAAAAAGGATAACCCATTTGTTAAATGGATAAACATTAATTTCACCAATACATTTATAAATAAAACTATTCATTATGAAATCATTATTATATCTCCTCCTGGTCGGCACCCTCATCATCAGTTGTAAAAACCAGGCGGCTACAGATCAAACGGAAGCCACTGCGGAGCAGGAAGAAGCCCCGATAAACAAATATACCGTCACGCCATTCGAACCATCGGCATCCTTTGATGATGCAAGTCTGCGGGCTATGTCCTATACCAACGGTACATTTGCTACGGTGATCAGTGGTACGAGCTATAAGCTTGGGGAACAGACACCGGATGCGGGGGCTAAGAGTTGTGCCAATAGTGGTCAGGGGCAGCATCTCCACCTGATCGTGGATGATGAGCCGTATGCGGCGAAGTATGAGTCTTCCTTTACCTATGATATCCCGGATGGGGATCATTATCTCCTTTGCTTTTTGTCAAGGTCTTATCACGAGAGTATCAAGACGCCGGAGGCGCATAAAGCAGTAAAGGCTACTGTAGCAGACAAGAGTATCACTGCCTCTGTTGATATCGAGCAGCCGATGCTTTTCTACAGTCGTCCGAAAGGGCTATATGCCGGTGATGACACAAAGAAGGTCATGCTGGACTTTTATCTTGTCAATACGGATTTGGGAGAAAACAAAGTCGAAGCGGACATCAATGGGGAGAAGCATCTGCTGGACAAGTGGCAGCCCTACTATATTGAGGGCCTTCCTGAAGGCGACAATACCATTAAACTAAGCCTGCTGGACAAGGATGGCAAGCTGGTCGAAGCACCGCTCAATCCGGTCTCCCGCACCTTTAAAATCGAAAAAACTCCTGTAACGAATTAAAGAAAATATATATTTGCATCCCGTTTTGCCGGTTTCCGGCTGTACAAACGGGTAGATGGTGGATGTAGCTCAGCTGGTTAGAGCGCTAGATTGTGGTTCTAGAGGTCGTCGGTTCGAAACCGATCTTCCACCCGAAAAGGGCTGATCATGGATATGATCGGTCCTTTTTTTATGCCCCGAATCAACCCAATTCCACCTTATTCAGCACTCCGTCCCATACATAACCTGGTCATCAATACTCCAACTTCCTGATTTTTGGGATCTCAAACCTACCCTCCTTCGGATCAATTAGTTATTTTAGTCCATGAAAGCAGGCATCGCCGATGACCTCCAGACCCAACAGCCGCATTGTGACCCAAGCGCAGTGACTCCAAAGATGGCTGCTTTCAAAGACCCAAATCAGAACTTCATACTCAATTGTTTGATGCCCGTGTGCATAACCTTTTAGCACATCGCTTAGTGTCAAACATGTAATTGCTTATTGTGCGTGCACCACAATGCATAACTAAATATCTATTCAAACTTACCATGAACTAAAAATGTACTGAATTTAAATCGCTATTTATTCATCGAAAAAACAATATCATGATTCAGCAAACAGCATTTATCATCTACGACATTTACAACCAGGGAGACGAGGACGTCTCAATAGATCTTACGATTGGATACGGCCAAATTGGAGCCAGCATATTAAATCTGGATTCTCAAATCATTGGTGAATATCAAAACTCATTTTCCACCATCCTCGGCAGGAATAAGCAGCTTGCCAAAAAAATTCTAAATATCTATTGCACTATTCAGGACATTCAACCTGAAACCAATAAAATATTTCTGGGATTAAAAATTGCCGGCGGAAAAAAAGATCATATCCAAACGATTATTGACAGCACGGTTTCCGATCATGGCCAAATAGCAAGTGCATTAGTAACTATTGTCTTTATTTAATCCGACCCATCATGAAACAAGCAAAACTTATTTTCATATCAGGATTTATTCTCCTGGCAAGGACCATCAGCGCCCAGGATTCACTTGTTGTCAATATTGATATTTTAAAAGAAATACAATCGCCCGCTTCCAATTTAATTGGTATTTCAAATACAGAAATATCGAAACCATCCGACCCTACAGCATTTATGGCTTCAATCAGGCAGGCCACCAATAATTTTTCTGAGCTACCCTCCAATTACGCGATTGACATTGCACCCGCCTGGCTTTTTAATGCTAAAAATATTAAAGCAGAAAATTTCTTAAGCGCAAAGCCTAAATACAGCATCCCTCAAACATTTGTTATCAGCACGGCCGTCAATAACGATCACATCATGACTGCCCCGAATCAAGTGTCCGAAAATATTGCTTTGGGTTTAGGAATCAAGTTTTCAATTTTCAGAGGAGCCATCAGTGAGGAAACGAATAGAGCCATCGCATCCTCCATTGACCTAGCCAAGCAAAGAGGAAGAGAATTTTCAGATATTGCTCAGGAACTACAATTAAATAGCCAGGAGTTTCAAGACATCCTAAATGAACTCCAAAGAGACGACCTGAACGAAACTGAAATCAAGATTTTACAATTAAGAGGAGAACTGGAGTTAGAACGAATAAATGGAATTGCCGCTGATAAGCTAGAACACTGGAATGAGGAATTCAAGCAAATTTCTAACAGAATTGATTTGACACGAACAAAGTTTAAACTGGATTTCAATGCGGCCATTAGTTATAATTTCGAAAATCAAATATTTTCGAATGGCAAAGCTGATAAAATAGCAGCATGGCTGACCGGAGGGTACGAATGGAATTCAGGCCTATCCCTTCTGGGAATTGTACGGTACCTGCACAACCCTGATGCAAGATTCTTAAACGATCTCGATATTGTAGAAGTCAAAAATTTAAATATGATCAATGGTGGCCTGAAGATCCAATATGAAAAAAACAAATTCGCTATTAGCAGTGAGTTTCTTTCACAAAATGTTACGAATAATGACACTATTGAATCAGGTGTAAAATTTCTTATTAATACCGAGTATAGGGTGGCACCCAACATGAAACTCTCGATGACCTTTGGAAAAGACTTTACCGGAATGATCACAAAAGAAGGCAACGTCATCAGTGCATTAAATTTTCTTATGGGTTTTGGATCTAAAAGACGGATTGCAGATTGACAATACCTGAATAGGTACCTGTTCCTGATAAATTACTCCCTAATCCAAATGTTCAATCCAAAATGAATTTGAATCAGCTTACCCAAGGGTAAGGAATAATTTGAATTATTTTATTAATTATCATTTGCTTTAATACTCCATGAATACTGTGTAATTTAGGACCTTATGCCACTCCATCAGCTGCACTTAAAAAGTATACAAATGAAAAAAGTCTTAGCCATAATAATAGCATGCTTATTTATCACAACGCAGGCAGAGAGTCAAATTGCCTGGGAGGAAACATCAGAAATTGCTCCCTCTTCTTTCGGCAATCATCACCCAAGAGTGGTAACCGATGCCAACGACAATCCCTTAGTGATCTGGGGCAAATCCAATAACGTCATGTTTACCCGTTGGAACGGAACCAATTTTACAACCCCCGTGAGGTTAAATCCTGATACCATTTCCATCGCGGAAGCCAGCTGGATGGGCCCGGACATAGCAGCACATGGCGACACGATATTTGTGGTCTTCAAACAAACACCCGAAAATGTAAGTTCCAGCCATATCTGGTGCATTCGTTCAGACGACGGAGGGATCTCGTTTTCCCCTCCTGTTCAGGTAGATTATATTAACGACAGCATTTCTCGCTTTCCAACTGTCACGACAGATCTTTTAGGAAATCCAATTGTCGGCTTTATGAAATTCAATCCTTCCTTTGGCGATGCCAGATGGGTAGTGACAAGATCCGATGATGCCGGAAGTTCGTTTTCACCTGATGTATTAGCGAGCGGTTGGAGTAGTTCGACTTCAGAAGTTTGCGATTGCTGCCCTGGGACTATCACTAGTACGGGCAATACGGTCGCCATGCTCTACAGAGATAATAACAGTAATATACGCGACGCCTGGGCAGGCGTTTCAACTGATCAGGGAAATACTTTTAACGGGGGTATGAACATAGATCAGCAAAATTGGATGCTGGCAGCCTGCCCTGCTTCCGGGCCGGATGGCGTCATCATCGGAGACACACTCTACTCCACCTACATGAATGGGGCAAGTGGTTCGACAAAAGTGTACTTCAATAAATCTTCACTCGCTGATATGACAGGATCAGCAGGCAACCTACTGACTGAAAACAACCCTAACGTAGGGCTCCAAAATTTTCCACGCATAGCCAACTCCGGTGATGCTGTGGCGATCGCCTGGAAACAAATTGTCAATGGTAATATGGTGTCACTCCCCATGTTATTTACTAAAAATATACACACAGGATTTCCTTCAACCTACGATACCATTACTTTAGGCAATGTCACCAATTCCGACATAGCTCTTACCCCGGAAAAGATTTATGTGTTCTGGCAGGATGATCTAGCCGGAACGATAAAATTCAAATCAGGTACCTATGCCAAGCCTTCCGCACTGCAGGATCATTTCATCATAAATGATTTAACAGCCTATCCCAACCCTTCTGCAGAAGCCTGGACCGTAGAAGGACACTCCCTCTATCCGAAACTAAATATTGAACTCTTCAATATGCAAGGAGCATTAGTGTATGTGGATATGATCGAAACCAATGCCGGATTTTTTTTGCACGAAATCGACAACACTAATCTGATCGACGGCTTGTATGTTTTAAGATTCAGCCATGATCATTTTCAACAGATCATGAAACTCGTGAAGCATTAATTCAATCGCCTTCCCCTTCGTTTATTTAAAGACGGCCTGAGCCGTTTTGACCAGCATTTCTGTTTAAAACGGTGAAATGGTATTGAATGCATACGGACAAATTGCCCACAAGGAATGGTTGAATTTACCCGACCGATTTCCAAATTTTGAAATGGATGTTTTCCAAATAATGCCGAATCATATGCACGGTATTATATCGTTGCGCGAAAAATCCGTCGGTGCGGGGGATCATGCAGGGGCAGGGCTTGCCCCTGCCCTTATCAATACCGATGAATCTGCCCAAAATGATGGACAACGAAAATTTATTATCAAAAAATCAAATAACATTCACGGATCAACCAACGTCCATACAGGGCAACCGCATATCGATATCGAACACCCAAATTCAATTTCCAAAAAATCAAATACCAATCACAGATCAACCAGTGTCCATACAGGGCAACCGCATTGTGGGGGGTATATAAATCGCTGGCGCCCATTGAATGTCTATATATTCCTAAATCGCATAAAGAAACAATGGGAAAACTGTGGCAACGCAATTATTATGAACGCATCATATGGAATGAAAAATCTTATCAGAATATTTTGAAATATATTCTTGACAATCCGATCAAATGGGCAGGTGATAAATTTTATACGTTGTAACCAAAAAATCCCCAACCCCCAAAAAAAAAGCGCCTACACGAGGCGCTTTTCTATCTTAATTCCAAACCGGTCAACCGGCTCAAAATATATTTAAACTGTTTCTATTTCAAAAACTGATCAACCGCACCGGTGAATTCCGCAACGGAAGGGGCATAGCCTGTTTTACCTAACGCATCCACCTGATACTGTCCGGTCTTGCTGTCTTTATTCAAATTGAATACCCATACGGTCGGATAGCCGGTGATTTTAAACGCCTGTTGCAAACTGGCATTCTGGTTGCGGTATTTCTCAGGAATTTTGAATGTTCTTGGAAAATCAAGTTCGAGCAAAACGACATTCTCTTTGGCCCATGCTTTAAACTCAGGCTTTGAAAATACGGATGCGGTGAGTCGCTTACACCAACCACACCAATCACTGCCGGTAAAATTGGCCATAATAGGCTTTCCAGACTTTGCGGAGGCTTCATACGCCAGATCCATATCAACCATCCAACCCTCATTGGCAGGCTTATATTCTTCTGTCTGGGCCATTGCCACTCCTGCAAATAATACGAATGCCAATGCTAATTTTAATCCTTTCATATGTTGATTTATTGATTATTTAAGTCCAAAGTTACCCCTTAAGCGGTGATATAATGACTTTTTCGCATACATTAACGCAACATTAATCATTTATGTTCAGCGATATCCTTCAAAAAATCCCCTACAACATAGCTGCTTCCCCCCACAAAAATCAAGTCATCGGATCCCGCTGAAGCGAATGCCGCGCTGTATGCCTGCCGGACATTTTCAAACCTGTTTCCCCTCAAACCATGTGCCATACCCTCCTCCTGCAGGGCTGCTACATCCCTGCTCCGCGGGATATCCGCTCTGCACCAATAGTAAATTCCATTTTTGGGAAACATCGCCAGAATTTTAGAAACATCCTTATCAGACACAAAACCAAGGACAAAATGACGTCTTTTGACAACTTGCTTCAGAAGCTCAGGAAGTATCCCTCTCAGCCCCTCCGCATTATGCGCACTATCCGTAATCACAAGCGGACGTTGATTCATGATCATCCATCGCCCTTTCATATTGGTTAAGGATTTAACATTTCCCAATCCCTTTTTAATCGATAGATCACTTATTCGATCATCAGGATAATACCTGTTCCACTGATACAGTGCTTCGAGCACGGTAGTCAGATTTAATTTCTGATATCGAGCCAACAGGCCCAATGTCAGATCTTCAAACCAAACAGAAGATCTTGTGCGAACACTGAATTTCTGACTGACGTCTGCAGATTTTTTTTGTTCGAGCACTAAATGCCTGGAGGCAAAATATATCGGTGAATTTTCTTTTAACGCTTTTGCTTTAAAGACAGGTGCCGTTTCCCTCTTCCACTCCCCAATGACTACCGGCGTTTCGTGCTTAATGATGCCGGCTTTTTCAAATGCTATTTCCTGTAGGGTATGGCCTAACATCTGCATATGATCAAAACCAATATTGGTGATCACCGACAGGAGTG
Organism: Bacteroidota bacterium; assembly: GCA_024642665.1. Lineage (GTDB taxonomy): Bacteria > Bacteroidota > Bacteroidia > Chitinophagales > Saprospiraceae > Opimibacter. The sequence continues at coordinate 5,499 of JAHEAR010000018.1, read as the reverse complement.
GAGAGATGATATTGGTAGAGTCCAGCCTTCCGCCAAGTCCTGTTTCAATGATCGCAATGTCCACCTTTTCCTGCCTGAAATAATCAAAAGCAAGCGCCACTGTGATTTCAAAGAATGATGGCTTAATGCGCTCAAAATGTTCTTTATATTTTTTCACAAAACGAACAACGTCCTGTTCGGGAATTTCCTGCCCATTCACTTTGATGCGTTCACGAAAATCTACATAATGCGGAGATGTGTACAGCCCCACTTTTTTTCCGGCTGATTGAAATACCGCTGCCAGCATATGCGACGTACTACCCTTCCCATTCGTCCCGGCAACATGAATGGCAGGAAAGTCAAGGTGGGGCTCACCAAGCATTTCACAAAGTGCCTTGATGTTGTTCAGATCTTTTTTAATCGCCACATCCCCTACCCGCTGGTACATGGGAAGTGCCGAAAACAGATAATCAAGCGTCTTTTTGTAGGTCATTTGCATACTTCTGTAGAGTCGTTACGGTTCAACTATTTGCTTTTACTACCTTCGTTTGAAATATTGAACGTATGAAATTGACATTGATTCCACTATTCCTTTGCCTTTTATTTTTCGCCTGCAAAGAAAACACTAATAAGACAGTTGAAAGCTTCGTTTCAGAGGAAACTATCAAACAGAACATAATCATGCTATCCTCCGATGCGTTTATGGGACGAAAACCTTTCACCGAAGGCGAAACAAAAACACTGGAGTACCTGCAGCAGGAGGTCAAAAAAATCGGTCTCGCACCGGGCAATGGAGATTCCTATACACAGGATGTCCCTTTGATTGAAATCAATGGGCATACATCAGAAACAATGGAACTGAAAGGGGATAAAAATCTGACCCTGCAGCTTGGCAAAGATTTTTCTGCTTACACTGAAAGGCCTGTCGAGGAAATCAATATCGCCGGTTCTGAACTGGTCTTCTGCGGTTATGGCATCGTCGCTCCGGAATACAATTGGAATGATTACGAGGGACTGGATGTAAAAGGAAAAACTGTCATCGTCCTCGTCAATGATCCAGGTTTGGGCAATGAGGACTCCACCTTTTTCAAAGGAAGTACGATGACCTATTATGGTCGTTGGACCTACAAATACGAAGAAGCTGCCCGACAAGGCGCTACCGGTGTATTAGTCATGCATGAAACCAATATGGCAGGATATCCATGGGCTGTCATCGGCGGTGCCGGAAAAGGTGCCAAGCTCAACTTGAAATCAAAAGCAGAAGATCATTGCGAGATGGTGGGATGGGTTTCCCTTGATGCGACAAAAGCCATTTTTGAAGGAGCCGGACTCGATCTTAAAACGACCATGCATGCTGCCCGCAAGCCCGGATTTAAATCCATTTCATTACCCTATACCGTTGATGTGAGTATCCATAACACCGTTAAAGAGAATGTCTCTAAAAATGTCATTGCGGTCATTCCAGGCACAGATCAGAAAGATGAATACATCATTTTCTCTGCACACTGGGATCATCTGGGTGTTGGCGCCGTCGTGGATGGTGACTCTATTTATAATGGTGCGGTGGATAATGCAACAGGATCGGCCTCATTGATGGCGATTGCCGAAAGTATGATGAAGTCAGGTCCTTATAAGCGCACAGTAGTTTTCCTTTGGGTGACGGCTGAAGAACAAGGATTACTTGGATCAGCTTATTATGCTGCAAATCCTGTTTACTCTCCTGCAAAAACCGTCGCCAACCTTAATATCGATGGTATGGCCACTTACGGACAAATGAAAGATTTGAGCGTTGTGGGCTATGGACAAAACGCTTTAGAAGATTATGCGGCGAAGTATGCGGAAAAGCAGGATAGATATATTCTTCCTGATCAGGAAGCAGAAAAAGGCTATTTCTTCCGATCAGATCATTTCAATTTTGCTAAGATTGGTATTCCTGCTTTGTATGCAGAAGGTAGTTACGATCATCGTGAAAAAGGCATTGAATATGCCAAAGAAAAATCTGCTGATTACCGAACTAACCGATATCACCTCCCATCTGATGAATACAATTCAGAGACTTTCGATTTAGGGGGTATCGTTCAGGACTGCAATCTCTACATGCATATTGCCGAAGAATTAGCCAACAATCAGGACTGGCCTAAATGGCGAGATGGATCGGAGTTTAAGGCTGCACGCGACGCGAGTATGAAATAGGAGCTGAATGGGGCGGAAGGGCGGATAGGCATGGAGCATAGGGCGAAGGGATAGTGTGGCAAACTTGCCGCATAGCTTGAAGGAAGGGAGTATGCCACACTTGCAGCGCGGGTTTGTTTCTTGAAGGAAGGGCGGAAAGCAGAACACGCAGAAATGAAAATCACTAAATAAAATAATGAACCATCACCACATTACGCTTCACTAAATCACCCCATCACTCATCACCCATAAAAATTCTTAGGCCTGGAATCTACCTCCTCAGATTCTCCTGTTGATATACCAGCAAGGGAATGGATGAGCTATAGGATAATTCTTTCGCTCTGTTCACCTCAAACAATTCATCAAACCAGGTGCGGCGATGAGAGAGAATGGCCATCAAATCAATATTCAGTTTTTCCATGGCTTCCTCCAGACCATCATTCACATTATCATGTTTAATACATTCGCAGGACATGTTTTTCTGATTGCTCCAGGGTGCAAAAAAAGCTTTCATGCGCTCTTCCGAATCCTGGTCATCCGATGTATTGATATGGATTACGTGTAAATGTCCACCGATAAATTTCTGGAAATGTCTGACTGATTCTATCAGCATGGCATCATGGTCTGAAAAATTAGTGGCAATCCCTATATGGTTGATGACCCCATCGAATTCTGCACTACCAGGAACTACGATGACAGGGCAATGCGCTTTCTCAAGCACCTTTCCTGATACCGTTCCAAAAAAGAATGCCTCCATGGCACCTGCACCCGTAGCACCCATGACGATCAGATCCACTTTATCCTTGTTGGCCGTACGTAAAATAGCAGATACAGGGGCACCCTCTTCCAATACATGAACCATAGGCACATGATAAAAGCCATTGTCAGTGGCAATATCCCTCAGGATAGGAACCTCATCCTCGTAACTCTCAAATTCATCCAGATCAATGGAGTTATAAACTTCACTTAAAATCCCGGGAAGATTGATTTGACTCACATCCGGTTTGTTAAAAGCATGTAGCGTGGTAATGGAAGCCCCAAGGTGATCAGCTATCTGCAAGGCAAAGATGAATGCATTTTCCGCCGTCTCTGAAAAGTCCGTCGGATAGAGAATTTTTTTCATTATTGGTTTATCATTTTGAAAATAAAGTCCTTCGATGAGGCCTATTATCAATTGCTAAAATAATACAATGGTAGGATTAACCAAATAAAACAATTCGATGTCGCTTATTTACCGTTGGCAGAAGCACCCTTGATCCGGGAAAAAGGTAATTTTGCCCCATGAAGAAGTACGTGCTTGTGTCCGGTTTATTTACCGCCATACTCCTGTTAAGTTTAACCGACCCATTCGAATTCTTCCGATCCTACCGTGATCCTGTGCCTTCGGAGCAAAAGGTAGCTCACTCCTCTCATTGCAGTGGATGCCATGGCGTAGACGAAAAAGGCCTGGCCATGGTGGATAAAAATGGCATGGATGTGAGCATTTATGACGACTGGCAGATCAGTATGATGGGATTTGCCGCCAGAGACCCCTTCTGGCGAGCAACCGTAGTCGATGAAGTCAATCACTTCCCTGCGGCTAAGGAGGCCATTGAATCCACTTGTTTGAAATGCCATGCTCCGTTGGGCAACTTTGAAGCTCATCGGAACAGTCTTCCCTATACCTTTGAAAACATGCTTTCCGATAGTCTGGGCCTGGATGGTGTATCTTGTAGTGCCTGTCATCAGCAATCTCCATTAAATCCCGGGAAATTCTTCTCCGGTGACTATACGCTTGATACCAACAGACTGATCTTTGGACATCTGCCAAATCCATTTCAGGGACCCATGCAGATATATGTGGATTTTGATCCGGTGTATTCAGAACATATTTACGAAAGTGAGGTGTGTGCAGGATGTCATACCCTGATCACCGAAACATTAATGCCTGATGGAACGCCCTCCGGAGATTATTTTGTTGAGCAGGCTACCTATCACGAATGGCTGAACTCCATCTATCCGGCGCAAGGCAAAGAATGTCAAACCTGTCATGTTCCGTTTTTGCAGGAGGGTGTCATTATAGCTACTGATTTTGCCGCACTGGAGCCAAGACAACCTTATGGACTGC
>JAHEAR010000018.1:0-1141 GCA_024642665.1 Bacteroidota bacterium | reverse complement strand
AACTCCATCTATCCGGCGCAAGGCAAAGAATGTCAAACCTGTCATGTTCCGTTTTTGCAGGAGGGTGTCATTATAGCTACTGATTTTGCCGCACTGGAGCCAAGACAACCTTATGGACTGCATCAGATATTTGGTGCCAATACTGCCATGCTTGATCTCATGCGTGCCAATCAGAAAAATTTAAGTTTGCCCAAAGGCGAAAGTGATCATGCATGGGAAGAATCCATTGAAACGAATCGCAAGAGTTTGTCGATGGCAGGTGCATTGACTATTTCTTCTTATTCGGTTTTTGGTGATACACTCTACCTATCCCTTTCTGTTCAGAACAAAGCCGGCCACAAGTTACCTTCAGGGTATCCTAGTCGCCTCGCCTGGTTGCAGCTCAGGCTTTCAGATGTTTCCTCTCAGGATGTAATTTATCGCAACGGTGATCTAAGTGAAGAAGGCGTGATCGCCGGACGTGATCAACCATTTGAACCGCACCATGAGGTTTCGTATTCGACTGACGATGTGCAGATCTATGAGTTGGTCATGTCTGATCTCACCGGTCACCTGACGACCAGACTAAATGCTGCTTTCAAACCTCTAAAGGATAACCGTTTGTTACCGATCGGATTTAAAACAACGCATCATGCGATTGATACGGTGGCGATTTTTGGGAATGCTGTCAATGATCCTGATTTTTCTGATGATAGCGCCAATGGACAGGACCATATTGAATACAGAATTCCATTAAATGGCGCTAAAGGATTGGCCAATTTAAACGTTTCGCTGCGGTATCAAACACTTCCTTCAAGATGGATGAAGGACTTATTTCTGGGGGATTCATTACCTACTGTCGGGCAGTTCAAATCCATGTATCAGGGGTATGAAAACTTTCATGAAATCATTGATTCGATCAGCATAGACAGCATTGATCTTACTCCAACAGGTCTCGCAGTTTTAGACAAAAATCTAACCTTTGATATATACCCAAATCCGGTATCAGCAAACACACTTTATATCACCCTCAACGACAAGATCACTGAGAGAGAAAACCTGCGCTTTCGTATCATGGATGTCAAAGGAAATCTGATCCGGTCAGGCGTTTTGAATGATGCTATCCACCTTGATACCCAAATGATTTCAGGACTGTACTATA
>JAHEAR010000039.1 GCA_024642665.1 Bacteroidota bacterium | reverse complement strand
CCTTTAAAAAGGCAAGTGCTTTCTCCGGTGTCATGGTAGCTTGCGTTTCTCTGGTATGTGCTTTCATTGTTTAAGTATTTATAGTTGAAGGATGAATGTTTAAGATTAAAAGGTTAGTGGGCTAAAAGGTTAAAAGGTTAGAAGGTTAGAAGGTTAAAGGGTTAAAAGGTTAAAGGGTTAAAAGGTTAAAGGGTTAAAAGGTTAAAGGGTTAAAAGGTTAGAAGGTTGAAGGGTTAAAAGGTTAAAGGGTTAAAATGTTAGAAGGTTAGAAGGTTACAGGGTTAAAAGTTTAATAGGTTAAAAGGTTTAAGGTGTAAGGTGTATAGTTTAAATTTTTATATTACAATTTATAAATCACTCCTCACTCCTCACTCCTCACTCCTCACTCTTCACTCCTTACTCCTTACTCCTCACTCCTCACTCCTCACCTCTAACCTTTCGCCGGACGTAGTTTAAAGAATTCAATATAGCTCGGTGGATTTTCCACGATACCTCTTTCCGAAATGAGTTTGATGGTAATGTTTCTTTCTTTTGCTTTATAGGCAAAGTCCTCCAGAATCTCAACGACGTCATGGTCCAAAAATCGGGTTTTAGTAATATCCAAATCCAGATAGGAGTTTTCAGGCAGCGCATCCAATTCCTTTAGGATAGCACCCTTATTAAAGAATGTTACTTCTTCTGCCAGCGTCATCTTAATTCTATTATCATCGACATCCTCTCCTTCTTTGTGGAGGAAGTGTGAGTTTTGAAAACTTTTAATAAGGATGACTACTATGCCAACTCCCAGTCCTAAGCCAATACCATAAAGCAAGTCGATAAAGATGATACCCAGCACGGTCACTGTAAAGGGAATAAATTGTTTCCATCCGAGGTCATACATTTGTTTGAACAAGGCAGGTTTGGCAAGTTTATACCCGACGATAAGCAATACAGCGGCCAGGACGGATAAAGGAATCATGTTTAATAGCTTCGGAATGATGATGATGGATATCAAAAGCAGAAATCCATGGATGATCGCAGAAAGTTTACTGCGTCCACCCGATTGAATGTTGGCAGAACTTCGGACGATGACCTGCGTGATAGGCAGACCACCGATTAATCCTGAAATAATATTTCCTGTTCCCTGCGCCAGGAGCTCTCGGTTGGTGGGGGTTACATTTTTATTCGGATCGAGTTTGTCTGTTGCTTCCACACAAAGCAATGTTTCCAAACTGGCTACTAAGGCTATCGTGAAAGCAACCACCCAAACCTGTGGATTCATCAGGACACTGAAGTTAGGAAAACTGAATTGGCCAAGAAAAGATGCAGCATCTTCCGGAACCGGGACACTGACCAAGTGGGTTGAAGCGATAGCGAGGTTTTCGTTTGTTCGGGTGAGAACATAAAAGATAATACCTGCAGCAACAGCCACTAAAGGTCCCTGGATGATCTGAAAAATTTTGCCTTTTTTCGAAAGTACTTTATCCCAAAGCAGCAGGATCAGTAACCCAACGATGCCAATGATAGCGGACCCCGGCTGGATGAAATCAAGCATTTTAAATATTTCTGAAAAGGTCGTTTCACCATCTGTCTGCAGAAAGGAAAAGTCTCCTTCCGGATCGGCATCGTACCCAAAAAAGTGAGGGATTTGTTTGAGGATGATGATGATACCAATACCGGTGAGCATACCTTTTATCACAGAGGAAGGAAAGTAATACCCAATAATACCAGCTCGCAGAATGCCAAACACTATTTGAATAATACCACCAAGAACTACGGCTACTAGGAAGTTTTCATATGCCCCTAAAGTCCCGATGGCGGTCAGTACGATGGCCGCTAATCCCGCTGCCGGGCCACTAACGCCGATTTTGGAGCCACTGAGGCTTCCGACAACTATACCTCCGACAATACCAGCGATTAATCCGGCAAACAGTGGTGCGCCACTCGCCAGGGCGATTCCCAGACATAGGGGTAAGGCCACAAAAAATACAACTATACTGGAAGGAATATCATTTTTTAGCGTCGAAAAAAGCCCGTTTTTCATACTTGTTGTTTTAAAATGATTAATAATTCGAATGCAAATATATATAATACTTCTTAAAAAGATAGTAAAACTATCATAATAAGATGTAAAACTTCCATATCTTTGAATCCTAAATAAAAATGAACCACAGATTGTTCACCCGGAACCTTAAAATATTTGCCTTCGAATCATGAGCATTGAAATCAGAGTTTCCCCGAATGAAGGGTTGTATTTAAAGGAGCCCCAGGATTCTAATCTGGGCCGAAAAATCATTCAGCATAGTATTTTACTGATTGATGAATATGGTTTTGAGTCTTTTACGTTTCGGAAACTGGCAGCGGAAATCAATTCCACAGAAGCATCTGTCTACCGTTATTTTGAGAATAAACACCTGCTCTTACTTTACCTGGTCAACTGGTATTGGGAATGGGTCAATGCCCTGATCATCATCAATACGATGAATGTGGAGGATCCTCAGAAGAAACTAAGGATTATCATTCAATCGCTGGTTTCCGCGTCAGAAGACAATCCGGGCGTCGAATATGTCAATGAAAGCAATCTTCACAATATCGTGATTGCAGAAGGCTGGAAAACCTATCACACCAAAGAGGTAGATGATGATAACTCCAAAGGCTTTTTTATGAGTTACAAAAATCTGGCGAATGCTGTATCGAAAGTCATTTCCGAAATCGATCCTGATTTTAAATATCCATATACTTTGGCGACAAGCCTGTTTGAGATGTCAAAGGATCAGATTTATTTCGCTAAACATCTGCCTAAACTAACCGACATTTCTGTAAAAGAAAATGATCTGAAAGATGTGGAAGCGATGTTAAATTATTTTGTGGATAAACTCCTGAAGAAATAGCTGGCTTAAGCCTGAGAAGCTTGCGATTAATTTCTCTTCCAGAAATAGGTCGTAAAGAGCATGAGGACCGTAAAGAGCTCCAGTCTTCCCATAATCATTAATACGACGAGAAGAAATTTTCCCAATGCCGGAACACCCGCAAAATTATTCATTGGCCCCAGATCACCAATCGCCGGACCAACATTAGAAAGTGCAGTAGCTACAGCACCGGCGCTATCCAGCAAAGGCTGTGAGGAATCAGACATAATCACCGACAGCAGCACTGAGCTGACGACGAAGATGATCAGATACCAAAGCAGGAACACCTGAATATGTGTAATGATACGAGGTGCAACTAGCTTTCCATCTATTTTAATACGAATGATGGCACTTGGATGAAGTAAGCGCTTTAACTCCATGATAGAGTTTTTGGCAAACGTTAAATGCCGGATGATTTTTATACCTCCGGCAGTAGATCCTGCTGAAGCCCCCACAAAGAGAAGAAAAAAGAAGATCAAGGTGAGTGCAGGATGCCAGGCCGTATAATCGGCCGTAACAAAACCGGTGGTAGTGACGATGGACAACACCTGAAATAAAGAATCCCTGAAGGCCTGTTCGAAATCAACCCCGTGTTTCCAAAAAGCAACCGCAGTCACCAAAGCGATTACGCCCAACAGAAAATAAAAGTAAGTCCTGAACTCTTCACTTTTCATAGCCGTTAAAGGCGTGCCTTTGAGACTGAAATAAATAACTACATAATTAGTCCCGGCCAGAAACATAAAGAAAGAGATCACATACTCAATAGCAGGCGAATGGAAAGCAGCGATACTCGCATTTTTTGTCGAAAAACCTCCGGTCGCCATAGTCGTCAGCGCGTGATTGAAAGCATCAAATATGCTCATGCCAAGGAAGCCAAGAATGACCGCAAGGATAAGCGTAATACCGGTATACATATACCACAGACGTTTGGCGGTTTCCTTTATCCTTGGATGAATTTTTTCAGCGGAAGGTCCCGGTGATTCCGCCACAAAAAGCTCTATACCACCTACGCCGAGGATTGGCAATATAGCCACCGTAAGTACAATGATTCCCATGCCACCAATCCACTGACTGACACTGCGCCAAAGTAATAACCCTTTAGGCATGGATTCAATATCCGTCATGACTGATGCACCGGTAGTCGAAAAGCCCGAGGCACTTTCAAATAATGCATCAATCGGCTGACTGAATACGCCACAGGTCAGATAGGGTATAGCACCTACCACCGCCATGGTGATCCATGCAAGTGCGACGATTAAAAATCCTTCCCTGCGGCCGATTCGCTCATCTTCTTTGGCAAAGGATCGCCAGACAATTAACCCTAATGTAAAAACACCTATAGCAGTTCCAATGAATCGGATAAATTCTGCCTCTCCATAATATAATGAACACAATGAACAAAGGCCAAAAATGCCTCCCAACATCACCAGAAGGATTCCTAATACATGGATGACCGGACGCCATTTGATCATTCGGCAAAGAGCTTTTCAATTTTACCAATCGCATGAGGCAAGATCAGAATGATCGCTTTATCACCCGGTCTGAATTTGTTGGTTGGTCCGGGAACATACCCTTCTCCATTTCGCACGATACCTGCCACGCAGGCACCGGCAGGCAGATGCAGATCTCCAATGCATTTTGCCACCAGCCTTTTTTTCTTGGGTACTTCAAATTCGATCACTTCGGCATCCACCCCATGCAGACTCGCAACAGCTTCTATCTTTCCTCTTCTGACAAATCGGAAGATCGCATTGGCTGCAATCAATTTTTTATTGATAATCGTATCAACCCCTATATTTTGAGATATATGCGTGTAATCCACATTGTCCACAAGAGCAATCGTCTTGGAGACCCCTTCTTCTTTGGCCATCAGACTGGAGACGATATTGGTCTCCGAGTTGGAGGTCACGGAGATAAGCGCATCCATTCGATTTAAGCCTTCGGTTTTCAACTCATCGATATCCCCCGGATCACCAATGACCACCAATGTATTATTAAGTTCAGTCAAAAATACCTTGCCACGGTCTTCATTATCCATAACGGCTGTCAGATCATATGTATCCTCCAGCATCTTACAGGTGATGAGCGCCAGATCGGTATCCCCAATCACCATGATCTTTCGCATCTTTTTCCGGAGTTCGGCAAAAGCCGTAATCTTATCCAGAGTTTCGCGATTGGCAGAAAGGTAAAAGTGATCGTCTGCACGCAATACGATATCCTTGTCGGGAATAATCGTTTTTCTGGAGCGCAGCAAAGCAATGATTTTGCATTTATCCTCACCATAACGGTTTTGTAATTCGGAGATGGTGACCCCAACAAAAGGGCTGTTTTCACTTACGGTAAAACCCGAAATAGATATCGAACCATCCTCAAAATCGATAAGATCAGTCAGACTTGCATTCGACAGCAATCGGGCTATCTCCTGCGCCGCCAATTGCTGGGGAGAAATTAATGTGTCCACTCCGAGTTCGCGAAATTGTTCAACCACCGCCTCTTCGAGTAACTCAATATTCTTGATCCGGGCAATGGTCGTTTTAGCACCGAATTTCTTAGCCAGAATAGATATCAGGATATTGGCCTTTTCGGAGGTGGTGACAGCAATCATCAGATCCGCGGAACTCACGCCTGCCATTTTTAGCACAGTGGGCAAACTGGCATCCCCAACAATGGTGGCGACGTCAAGATGGTGGTCAACCTTTCGGATAGCACGTTCGTCCGAATCAATGACCATGATATTCTGGCTTTCAATGGAAAGTAGTTCCGCCAAATGAAATCCAACAGCCCCCGCTCCTGCAATGATGATCTTCATAAAAGGATCAATTTAATTTGGCTCGTTCGTTGTCAACTTGATAATGCATCAAGTGTTTTTGTAGAAAAGGCTATGCAATCAATTGGATCCGAGCATTTTAATTGTTGCATCCTGGCAAATTCAGGGTGATCTTTGGTGATAACCTTTCCCAATAAATTCGAGGCATAAAAGTAGATAAAATGCCTAACATTACAGGAAAGAATTATCCGGGCAGTAGAAATGCAATGAAAGTAATATTGGCTGTAAAAACTTTGAGATTTTTAAGGCAAATTACTATCACATGAATGGCATTTAGGATATCAGGATCCCTGGCATTCAACTAATAACTTGTAAAGAGTGATTGATAGTCACCTTTCCGCAAAATTTCATTGAACGCATCACCTAGTTCATGGATCAGCGCCTGTGCTGATTCTTCATTTCCTTTATTCATAAAGGAAGAAGACACAGACACGGTGTTAAGCTCATTTACATAGCTGATATCCAGCACAATATTCTGATAGGTGATGGTGAATTTCTCGAGATTACCAAAGGCCTTTGCCTCCACGGCGTCCTGCTCAAGTTGCAGATGTTCAATAATAAAACGCGCCAGGGTAGCATGCATCTCTTTACTGACCGGTGCCAGTTCATAACTTGAATTTTCAGTATAATAGCCTTCCCACCCAGGAGACTGACTGATTTCTTTTTCCGTTAGCCTGTACTGGCCGGAGTCAATGGGCTGCCAGTTGAAATAAGTATTCATCCAATGGACATCTGCTTTATAAGGAAGGTGTAATCGCATTTGCGTTTTATCAAATGGGAGGGTATACGCTTCATTCGTTTGAAAATCATAGACAATCAAAGCATGAATAAACTGTGTCGGGGTAAGTTCATCGCTTTTGCTTCCCATAAAAACAATCTGACTATGATCAGGAGAAAATCCAACGACCTGGTAGGCTGTGTACCCTTCGGACAAATCTGTGTTGTGTATAAAATGAAACAATTCCAGATCTTTCATACGAACCACCGTGGTCTCGTTGATCAGCAGGAAATTTCCTCCTTTCAGGACACAGTCCGTGCTATCCTCGCCAATAAGTATCTGTGTTTTTGGGCCCGGTTGTCCGTTATCAGCATCCAACCATTGAATACTGGCATAATTTGAAAAGTTATTGGCGATGGGAGTAATGAGTGGGGATTGGTTTTCTTCCGTGACGATATAGACATATTTACTGGCGACGAGTAGAGCGGGTACGGGCGCATCTGCAAGAAAATAGGTTTTCCAAATACCGGATACATCGGCATTGGCATCTAATGCATCCGGAAAAGTGATCAGCTGATCCTTATACATTATTTTGTATTTCGTCCGTGTTATTTCGGACATGGTGCCTTCATTGGGTTTGTACTGCTTAGCAGTGACGTTTGTTTTTTCAATATGAAATGGTGGGTAGTGCAGTGTTTCTGATTGGGTTGCCGGAATTCGTTTACAACCCAAAAAAATAAGAAAACATGAAAGGCTAATAAATAAAAGTATATGCTCAAAATTAGTTTTGATACTCATTTGATTTATACTTTTATGTGACGCAAAGACCAGGGAGCGATCAAAGATGTCAGCAGTCTGCCCAGGCTAATTCAGCTCTTTATTATTGTTGACTACCAATATGTAGTTGATAAAACTTCCAGACTTCTTTAGCCACATTTCTGCCTAACGCCAGACCTTCCACATTGTCAGTTTGTATATGATATCCTCCCAGGACTCTGGAGATTCCTGCCATTTCAGCCGTTTTGGTAAATGTTGGAAAAACAAGGGTAACGGTATCGCCTAATTGATCCGGTTCCGTCATGGCACCGGCAACTAATTTTACTTCTACACCAAAGGTGTCGTTCCCTGTCCACATTTTTAAAGCTTCTGCGCATCCACCACTGATCGTACTATGTCCTGATACATAACTAGGAAATGGCGGGCATAAAAATGTTTCCGGGGAGTAGGGTCGCCATTCGCTTCCATCCATGACAATCATGCCTTTCCCTTCACCACCCCAGGCTTTGATTTTTTGATCTTCATAATACTGGTGTACCAAAGCATAAGGACGGGCATAGTCATAATACATCTTTGAATCCCAGGAAGCAATAAAGGCATCCATCGCCACGACCTGATTATAGAAATACATTTTGACATCTTCGTCCAACGTGTGCTGATCTCTGACGGATACATTCTGTGCAAACGTTAGCCAGTGTCCTCCCTGCTGAACAGACTGTGGACCATCGCGCATAAACTCCACAAGTGCTTTTTGAGCGTCGGTTAAGTTTATTTGCATTTCCATGACCTCTTTGACTTCCCTGGCCAATTGTTCAGAACCGATCATCGGTGGTGGTCCCGGCCGAAACTGGTCTGCAGATTTTAAAGCCACCGGTTTTACTTTATCCCAAAACGGTGTCAGACAACCCGGAGCAAATTGCCCGCCTTTGCCATCAGAAAAGTACTTGGGTTGCCATCGATTTGGATCAACATTTTTATCGGCAGAATTAACAGGTTGATAGCCTGTATAATTAAAATAGGGCTCTCCATTGGAACCGGCTTCTTCACCATACTGATTGGCACCATCACCCTTTCTGGCGTTGATCACTGCCTTTGCAGCCACATTACCTATGCCTTCCGGTGTTGTTGGATCGAGTGACTCATTTGTTGGATCATACCCCAATTCGCGCATATATGCGGAGAATAGGGTAGTATCTGAGAAATAGTATTCGTTCATCGCGCGAAACGCCGCATAGCTGATAGCGATTTCTTTGTTCTTCAGGGTTTGTTCTTCTGTAGGTCTTCGATCGATGCCTTCCAGATAAACCGGGATGGCATTAGCATCATATCTTGACCAGGCATCAAAAACAGCGACAAATATCAGGCCTAAGTATCTTGAAGTAACCGTGGGACGTGGCTTAAATCTTTCCGTGTCATGCGCAGTTGCTGTGAGGGCCAATTGTCCCCATTTGTAAGCAATATTGTCTGCTCCTTTTGGTTCGGCAGTTTCTAAAGCAGGGTTATTGGAGGAATCGGAATCATTTCCCTTACAGCTAAAAAGCAACAATCCAATGGTAATTAGAAGTATTGATTGATTCATGTATTTTTTTTTGATAAAGACTCCCAATGTTTGGGGATGTATGAAGCCACTTTTACTGCAAAGGGCATTCTTTACAGCTATAAAAATACGATTTTTCTCACTTATGGAATTTGAAATTCTTAGCATCCGTAGGTTAGCCTGACCCTTATGTAATTACCTCCAGTTAATTCAAAGAATCAAGTTTGACAGAACAGTGATAGTTGAAAATGAGTATACAGTTTTTTTAGCCTTCTTACTGACAGCCTTCACCGGGATCGGTCAGAATCGTAAGAATTCCACCATTTGATTGTTGCAAGTCACAAACACTCTGTGGAATGCTCGTTAAAGGATTGCCGGTTAAGGTCAGTAAGGCAAGATTTGTAAGCTGTCCAAGAGAAGCAGGAACCGTGGTGATATTTGTATTATGGAGGGTGAGTACAGTGAGTGTGGTCAAATCCCCAAGAGCAGCAGGAAGCGTGCCAAAAGGATTCTGGCTCATATGTAAAACTTCCAAAGAGGGTAATTTGCCGATAATGCCGGGCAGTCTTACGAGACTTTTATTATTGGCCGTAATAACACTTACGCTACTATCTGGATGGTATGAGACCTCCGGATACAGATCAACACTCCATCCTAAAGTATTTCCCGGATTACTTGCATAAATACTTATTAAAGCATCGTTTTCTGATGGGTTTTCCGTGCAAGGGACATTGCTATCGAGCATTAACGTCAAGTTTTGGAAAAGGGATAGAAAACAAATGGCCATCGGTATTTCCTGAATATCATTTTCCTTAAGATGTAAAGCCTTCAACTCGGTCAGGAACCCAATTTCAGGAGGTATCTCGAATAATTTGTTGTTTTGTAAATACAGCTCTTCTAATTTAGTCAAACGGCCAATATCCTTTGGTATGGAACTGATTTCATTGGCGGCAAGGTTTAGATATGTCAGATTCTTCAATTGTCCAATTTCTGAAGGAAGATCAGTCAGTTTGTTGCTGCTCAAAACCAGAGAAGTCAGATTAGATAGCTGACCAATACCAGGTGGCAGAGAAGTGATCTCTGTTGAATATACTGCCAGTTCAGTTAAATTATTCAGCCCGACAATTTGGGTAGGTATGGAAGTCAGTGGATTAAAGCCAAAGTAGAGTGATTTCAGGTTTGTCAATTGTCCAATTTCAGTAGGTATGGAACTAATTTGATTTTGCTCTAAATTCAAAAATTCCAGGTTTGCCATTTGACCTATCTCAATCGGCAAGGAAGTAATCTTATTCGCACCGGCGTTTAATTGTGTCAAATTAGTTAAAAGCCCAATTGTTGGAGGCAAAGAACTCAAGCTATTCGACTGAACATCCAGATAAGTTAATTGCGTTAACTGCCCGATCTCTGGGGGGAGTACAGTTAGGAAGGTTTCCGGTAATACCAATTGTGTGATATCTCCCAAAGCATTAGTCGTGACACCATTCAGTGTTCCAAGGTCCACTGTGTTTTCTATATCCCAGGTTACTGAGAGTCCCGGATTGGCATCTAAGATGACTTGCAATATTTCTCGTTGACTTAAAGCAACAGCGACTGTAGCGAAATAATCTACCTGACTACCATCTTCAGCCGTTACGGTATACATCACAGGATTAGTAAAATCCTGTGCAATGTTTGGGCTCACCGTAGCGCCATCAGAAACGCCAATAGTGGGGATTAAGCCATTAACATTTGTACCCTGTGGCATCATCGCGGTAATTGTTTTTGCCTGCTCATTAATCTGACCGATCACATTGGCATTAATTGGATTATTTGTCAGGAGAAAAATGAAACTCTTTATCTCCTTAGCACTGTTTTCATTTTTTGAGCAACTCAAAAAATTTACAGCTAAAAGCAACATCGCAACGACATATAATCCGGTCGTTAATTTGCTGGCGTTATTTAAGGTCTTCATGTCAGTATTTTTATAGGTATAAGTTTATAGTTCCTTAGTCCTGATTTGCTATTGACATCCTTCTCCAGGATCTGTAAGAATGGTAAGAATTCCACCATTCGATTGTTGCAGATTACAGACACTTTGTGGAATACTAGTGATAGGATTACCGGTTAAGGTTAATAGGGCCAGGTTGGTTAACTGCCCAAATGAAGCTGGAACAGTTGATATGTTCGTATCATGGAATGTTAATACGGTAAATGAATTCATTTCTCCAAGGAAGCCAGGGATAAAGGCAAATGCATTTTGACTAATATGCATTATCTCTAAAGACGCGAGGGCGCTAAAATTATCAGGAAACCTGAGTAATTTCATATTGTTTGCGGTGATAATAACCGGGCTGCCGTCGGGGGAGAATGACACGCCTGGATAATTGTCTACCCCCCAACCTAAAGTGTTTCCAGGGTTAGCGGCATACAGGCTAATCAATGCATCCTTTTCGGTAGATGAAGTGGAGCAAACAACTTCAGCATCTTTTGATATAGTTAACCCATTAAAGGCCTCTAAATAGCAGATAGATCGTGGGATCGAAGAAAGGTTGTTGCTTTTAATACCCAAATATCCTAATTCAGTAAGAAATCCGAATTCTTCAGGCAGGGATGTTAGGTTGTTGTTTCTTAGAACTAGATTTGTCAACTTTGTTAACCTTCCAATTTGCTGGGGTAGAGATATTAGATTATTGACGTTCAAATCTAAACTTATGAGATTTGATAACATTCCTATTTCCGGAGGAAGTGTCTTGATATCGTTTTTTTCTAATCGTAAAGTGGTTAAATTGGTGAGGTTTCCAATTTCGGGCGGTAGGGTCGTAAGTGTATTAATCTCTGCTAACAAAGAAGTCAAATTAGTCAGGCTGCCTATTTCAGGAGGAAAAGAAGTGAGATTATTAGCATTCAGGTTTAAGAATATTAGATTTTTCAAACCTTCGATTGCTGGCGGTAGCTCGATTATATAGTTATTGTATAAAACCAATTCATCCAAATTGACTAGTTGCCCGATTTCTGTTGGGAGAGCGGTTAGCTCATTATGGAAAGCGTATAGGACTTTCAGGTTTTTCAATTGACCAATTTCAGGAGGTATCGCAGTGATATCATTGAAGTTAATCAACAATTTTCTCAACTGAGATAATTGACCAATTTCAGGAGGTATTTGGGTTAAATTTGTGTTTGCTAGATCCAATTCTATTATTTCATTGGAGGTATTTGTGGTGACTCCTTTAAGGGAGTCCAGAATAGGTGTAACTTCTAAATCCCATCCAATCGTATTCCCGGGATTTACATCTAAAATGATTTGCAAGATATCTCGCTGACTAAGTGCGATACTAATGGTTGCAGTATACACAGTTGAGCTTCCATCTTCCGCCGTGACCGTATACGAAAGGGGATTGGTGAAATCCTGAGCGCTATTAGGGCTGACGGTGGCTCCGTCGGAAACAATTATTTCAGGGAGTAATCCTGTAAGGCTTGTTCCGGCAGCCATAGTTGCAGTAATCGTTTTTGTGCTTTCATTGATTAGGCCAACAATATTCTCATCAATTGGATTGTTGGTTAGCAAAAATACAAAGCTTGTGATTTGCTTTTTATTTGACTTCACGACGTCATCCTTCGAACAGGAAGTAAATATAGTGGTAAAGAGAAGGAAGGATATGACTAGCCTTGAGATAGAATAATAATTCGTCACGTTATTAGTTTTCATAAATTTAATTTTTGATTATTCTAATACTGAAATTTCTGACTCCATTACTTAATGTGATGATATAAGGACCTGCTGAAACCGAAGAGTCAAGTCGGATCATTTGGGTGTGAGATCCTTTTTGTTTTGTCTCTTTGGTTAAGAAGGTTTTAATCAGCTTGCCTGACAGGTCATAAAGGCAGATATCGACAGCCTCCTTTTCCTTCAGCGAATATTCAAGGATGGCTTCACCCTGTATCGGGTTTGGATAGATGGACACCGCATCAGTGAGTAATGAAAAGTCGAGCAACCCAACATTAAGTCCTGATAAGTATCTAAGGATTGCAATATCATTATTTGAAGGGTCACTATAAGAATGACCGCCTACCAATAGCCTCAAATCTGGTTGTAAGGTCATGGTAAGGCCAAAATCAAACGTACCATTGATGTCGCTAGTGACTTTTCCGTTGCTTCCAAAAGAATGATCCAGCGTGCCATCATTGTTGTACCGGATTAGGGCGATGTCATTATCCGCGCCATTAAAAGAATGACCACCAAGGATAAACTTTCCATCCGGCTGAATCAGGATGTCATTAGCGATATCATCACTGGTACCTATTGATGTAGTTAGTTTTCCATCGAAGCTAAAATTATTGTCCGGTGATCCATCAGGGTTAAACCTGGCTGCTGCGAAGTTGAATGTTTGTCCATCTGAGGCATAGCCCCCGGTAAGGATTTTGCCATCGGGTTGCATCGCAACCGATCGGCCATAATCATCTTTGGTACCAATTTCAGTCACTACTTTTCCATTTACTCCAAAGGTCTCATCAACCGTGCCATCAGGATTTAGTTTTACCAGTACGAAATCATTATTTCCGTCGACATTGCTGTAGCCAAACAGTATAATTTTATCATCTGGGAGTACCGCCGAAGATTCACAATAATCATCGCCTCCAATATTAAAAAAGTTTTTGCCCTTTCCAATACCGGCAAAGGTGGTATCTAAAATGCCATCAGCATTAAATCGAGCAATTGCAAAGTCATTATCTGTTCCATTGGATGCGGTCCCTGTCAATAGGATTTTACTGTTGGACAAAAGATGAATACTGCGACAGAAATCAGCATTTCCCGAGAAATCCACTGATTGCTGACCACTATTGCCAAAGGTTTTATCGAGGGTTCCGTCACTATTCAGCCGTGAAACAGAAAAGTCAAATTGAAAACTATTGGTAATAGTCGCTCCGATTAGAATCTTTCCGTCTGGTTGAATGACCAAAGAAGCTCCTCTGTTACTCGGACCAAAGTTTAAAAAGGCAATCCCCTCATCCCCAAAAGAATGATCTAATGTGCCATCAATGTTATAGCGGAGTACCGCAATGAGATCTTTTGTTCCATTGTTGTTGGTACCAACCGTCAAAACCTTTGAGTCACTTTGAACGTCAATGTCGTAACAATAATCATTGTGATTCCCGATGGAGGTTATTACAATGCCATCCGCATCGAAGTCACCATCGAGCACCCCGTCCTGAGCAAAAATACCGCTGCCTGACAATAGGAATAGGGCAATAAGTGTTTTTGAAAGCAGGTTCATAATATATAATTTGTCCTGGTTATTTTTGTGTTCTATTTGATGACATGAATGCTCCGCCGTTCTGCACCATTGCTGATGGTCAACACATAGGGTCCGGAAGGAATTGTATTTTGGAAGACAATAGGTTCTTTATTTATTCCTTTTCTTCTTTTTTCTTTGGAGATCACGGTTTGTACTATTCGCCCGGATAAATCATAAAGGACAATAGTCAATACCTCATCTTTTATCAGCGTATATTCCAGCACTGTCTGTTCTTGAATGGGGTTAGGATATACATTCATATCTCGATTGGTAACAGAGAAATCAAGAATACCTACGTTTAACCCTGATAGGTACCTTGCAATGAGAAAGTCTCTGTTGAACGTTGAACTGACAAATCCGCAAACAAGTATTCTTAAGTCCGGCTGTATTGTGATCCCTGTCGACTGATTACTGAATCCAAAGAAATCCGTAATAACAATTCCATTGTCACCAAAGGTGTTGTCAAGGCTTCCATTGGAAAGCAGCCTCACTAAGGTTGCATCATCACCTGAATCTCCTGAAGTGGTTCCCGTCACTACTATTTTACCATCTGACTGAATGGTTGCCGCATTGGGGTTATCATAACTGTCTCCCACAAAGTGGGAAGCCTGTCCATTGGTTCCAAAGGAATTGTCCAATGAGCCATCCGGATGATATCGGACTACAGCTAACAGTTGGTCTACATCAGATTCTGAATATCCAACGCCTACGATTTTTCCGTCCGGTTGAAGCACAACAGAATAAGCGTACTCATTGCCATCACTAAAAGGTGTGATCACAATACCCTTATCGCCGAAACTATCGTCCAGGGTGCCATCGATGTTTAATCTGATAACAGCAAAATCTGTTTTAGGGCCTGGCGAAGTGTGTCCCCAGAGTATAAGTTTTCCATCTTCCTGAATGAGTGAGGATTCACTTTGATCTCCATTATGAATGTCTATCCGGATTTTTCCATCAACGCCATAGGTAAGATCAGGAGTACCATCTGCATTGTACTGTGCAGCAGCAAAATCTGAATCGACACCATTGAAGGAGTAACCCGTTATCAAAATTTTTCCTTCTGCTAAGTAGTGTATTTTACGAGCCTGATTATTGCCACCTGTAAAGTCAGTTGTGATATGACCATTAATTCCAAAGGAATTGTCTAAAGTGCCATCTGCATTATATCTGATGATTAAAAATTGCACACCATCCATACCAAGAGCTGTACCCCCAATTAGAATTTTTTGATCTGTTTGAAGAGCTACTGAGTATCCATGTTCATTTGAGCCAAGATCAAGCGTTGTCCTTCCATCCACGCTAAAACTGTTATCCAGACTGCCATCCGGATGTAAGCGTACTATGGCAACATCTATGTCTGTCCCCTTGTCAGAATAGCCTACTACAACGATTTTTGAATCGGCTTGAACAATGATATCCTGGGCATTGTCACGTGAACTTTCAGAAGTGGCTGTCACAGGAACCATTCCATCACCATCGAAGTCGGCATCCAACGCACCGTCTTGGGCAGATATAATAGTGCTTGTTTGCATCAAAATACCTAATAGAAAGATCAAAGAAGCTTTTGTTATTTTTTTCATGACATTTGATATTTCTAACTGAAGTTTAATTGATGCGAGACGATTGAGTTTATTAGTGAGGGTGATTTTCGAAGTAGATATTCCCCTTCTGTGATCTATTGTTTTTTTGACCTCTATTTTTTGTTTGTACATCTGCTTTTTCTTATATGGTTGAGACTTGTCTGTCTGCATACTTCGTTTACTTCTTTGTCTAATTTTCGAAATATTCAAAGGCATCAATGATGTCAAGATATACACCATCAAAACCAGCATCAAGTACTTTTTTCAAATAAGAACTATCATTACCATAAATGATATCTTGCCATTCTGATTCCCAATATCTTACTTTGAAATTTCCTTGCCAATCTGGATTTTCCTTTTCAATAAAAGCTGGATTTCCAATGCTCCAATTGGATTGCCAGTAGTATCTGTAATCTTCAGCTTCACCAATACTCAAATAGGAAATCAATAACCTT
This sequence comes from Bacteroidota bacterium, assembly GCA_024642665.1. Lineage (GTDB taxonomy): Bacteria > Bacteroidota > Bacteroidia > Chitinophagales > Saprospiraceae > Opimibacter. Next base: position 6,198 of record JAHEAR010000039.1, on the reverse strand, counting down.
TTTCCTCCGTTGGCTTTTTGCTTTAATTCTACTATTTGGGCTGCATTAAATTCTTCTCCATCATAAAAGAAGTCCATGATGATGCAATCATAGTTTGTATTTACAACAGCATTGACAAAAGCTTGCTTTGTCGCATATTCATCATCCGGTGATATTAAATAGAGGAAATTCTTTGCATCCTGTAAGTTTGAAATTACATCAGGATTCTCTTTATATATTTGCGTTGGAAAGGTAGGTATATTGTTTAGGTCTCGATGGTCTGCAGCAAAAGATAGATAACCTTTGGAGTTGTTTTTCTCATATGAATCATTCATTTTAGAATGTGTTGAACAGTAATCGGTAACCATTATTTTTACGGCATTATTGTTTTTGGCCATATCCAAAAAACTGATGAGCCATTCTTTTTCATTATTCGGAGTTGCCTTGTCATCCTTTTTGTAACCATAGAATAAATCCTCTTGTCCTAATCCGTCTATAGCATTTAAATAATTCATTTCCGGTAAACCGGTGTCGTCACCATTTGTGCTGACCAGCTCAACGCCATTTTGTGGAATAATTACAAAGTTCGGATTGATCTCTTTCGCATAAAAACTTAGGTGTTGTACAAATTTTCTCATTTCCTTTTTATATGCCGTATCTCCTGAGAGTGGGTTTGAGTCCTCATCGGAATTGCAGGAAGAAAAACTGATTAAAGTCAATAGAAATACGGTGTATGTTATTAAACTTTTATTTTCCACTTAATGATTTCTTTCGTAATAGTTATTTAAGTACTTTTCATTTAGCTCACCTGCTATATTTCACAAATCGAATCATATCCGGGGCTATTACATCAATTTAAGCTCCGTATGTGCTATCCTTTTCAAGCGAGGTAGCACATGAATAATTATTTAAGCATTATTGATTCTAATCAAATGCCCATACATCATTTCCGGCACTGCCAATTTTGATTGCTCCACCAATCATCCACATTTGATCCTCAAACACAAAACAGCTATGTCCCCATCTCCCGGTAAATGGTGCAGATGCGGTAGTTTGTAGCCAATTCACGCCATCGGAACTATTCCAAATGTCATTTATAGAATGCCCGCCAATGACCCAGATTTTATCATCAAACACGACAGCACTATGTTGACTTCTTTTAGAAAAACCTGCTGCTGTTATGACGGAAGTCCATGTTATTCCATCGGAACTATTCCATACATCATTATAATTATTGAGATCATTTCCACCGATCACCCAAAGTTTGCCGTCAAAAACCACAGCACTGTGTCTGTATCTGGGAGAGAAGGGAGCTGCAGCGGTAGCCTGAGTCCAGGTCAAGCCATCCGGACTACTCCAAACCTCATTATTTAATTCTCCCCCAAATCCGCCAATCACCCATATTTTGTTGTCGAAGACCACAGCGGTGTGACCAAATCTGGGTGAAAAAGCGGCTGCCGCTGTGACCTGAATCCATGTGATTCCATCAGCACTACTCCAGACATCATTTTTAGGTGTGCCATCATCGTACCCACCGATCACCCACATTTTATTGTTAAAAACTACGGAGGTATGGGTATATCTATCAGAAAATTGGGCAGCTGTCGTGACCGAGGTCCAGGATAAACCATCCGTACTGCTCCACACATCATTTTTTTCTATGTCATCACCTGATCCTGCAATGACCCACATTTTATTGTTAAACACCAAAGAGGTATGACCTATCCTGACAGAGAATCCGGCCTGGCTTGATACCGGTGAAGCAGGTATGTTTAGATTCCGAGTAGTAAAACTAAAGGTGTTGCTTTTACTTGTATTCCCGTTTTTATCAGTGGCAACTACTTTCCAAAATAGTTGCGCTGTTAATGGCAACCGGGTTTGTACCGTAAAGATGGTATCGGTTATATTTTTGGCGATGCTAGTGGTTGGATTGTTGTTTTGATCGATAAATATTTCATAGCTAATGGCATCTCCATCAGGATCGACGGCTGCATTCCAGCTAAGCGTTGGTTTTACATCTACACCAACAGCGCCATCACCCACAGCAATTAGAGTGAATGCTTCCGGTGGGTGATTAGGTGAGGCATTATCACTCTCGCAACTATACAAAGCTGCTATGGAGATCATTAATATGAAAAATTTGCCCAGGTATTTCATGATTGTTTTATTTGTTGGTTAAATTAATTGACAGCCATACGCTTACTCAAGTAACTTATATCTGAAAGTCACCCCTTTATCTCGATCCTCGCTTATGTGCTGCACAGCGTAGTAATTGCCTTCATTTGTTTTAAATAAGGCCACAAAACTGATGGGTAAACTGGAGACATCAACACATGATCCATGCGGATCATCATATTGTTGACAGAAATGATAGTCTTGTATATTTTGAAACGATAAATCAGAAAAGGACTTGTTGTATACAAAAGCCATGGTCGCGAATCCTTCATTCCAGTACATAAACGAACCAGAATTGTTGAAGACAAATGTGACGTCAAAGGAAGGATCCGGATTTTCTTCACAATCAGGTTCCTGGCAGATCGTTTCCGTTTCAAAATCAAAGTAGTCCTTAAATTGGACGGTCGTCGAGAAAACTCCCTCATCTTCCATATTATTATCATCGTCTTTTGAACAAGAAGTGAATAGGACGAGTATGAATAGTAAGCTCAAAATTTTCATTATAGATTGTTTTAAAAGTTTCACATGGCAACAATACGGCACGTATCAAAAAGTAGCTTGTAGTATATTTTCAAAGCCTAGCAGTATTTGAGAATTCTATTGAAAACTGCCTTATATTGATTATTGACATTCAATTTGTTTGAGTTTGCTCACCTTGTCTTGGATTCAATTTTATCATTTATTGATATAGCCAAAATATTTTTTCGAACAAGAGTGCGGCATTAATAGAAACGATAAGCTTTTAAAAAGCCCTGACAGCACGCACATAGAAGGTGTTGACTTTAGTGTCAGGGGTTTGGGCCCCATTCCCGAAATATTGGCTGGATGAAAAGAATTCATCATTTTCCGAAGAACTCCAATAAAAGTTGTTTTCAAAATCACCAAGATTATTAGGATCGTCCGGGCCTGAGTTAGAGCCGTCACCATCCGAATCAGCTAATATTTCCCACATTAAGTTTAGTTCATCCTCGGATGGTAAAAACCAATCTTCTTGTCCTTCATATACTAAGTCATCACAAATCCGGGCAGCTATCCCAGAGTCCCCACATCCAGTGACAATCAATGTTGTATTGGATTGCCCTGTGCCAACCGCAGTACTTGTTCCACCAATAAATTGGGTAAAGCAGCCCCAGGTGGCTCCTGTACTTTGATCAAAAGGGGCAGACACAAGACCTTCAAAAGAAGGATAAAGATTCATCGTATCTAAATAGAATATCAGACCTCCTTGAAACATATTTCCAAATAATGAATCTGCTGGGATGCCATTCGTATACAAATCAATTGGGGATACGCCGGCATCCAATAAAACCTGAAAGGAGATCCCTCCTTCTAATAGATCAGGCGTTGGGACCCTAAAACCAACTAAATCTGGTACAGAATAACCATTGTCCAATAGTGATTGAATCATGGCAGGTGGCAAATTTTCACAATTACATAAGGCAGAAGTTAAGACCAAGTCACTTTGTAAAGTCCTGCTAGTGTCCTGCGGTGGAGGTGGTAATGTGGCCAACATTCGTAAGGCTAATGTGCCATCAGGACGCTTGACAACAAGATTCTCCTCTGTGTTAAATGTATCCATTTCAGATACCTTTAATTTGCCAATGACTTCAACGTGCTGTCCAGAAACAAGAAAAGGACACAGTAGTATGATGATATAACAAAGGGAATTTTTCATGGATATTTTTTCAAATTTTTGATGATAGATTGTGTTATACATTTTGCCATACAACATTACATCACCGATCATAATATGCCATGTACTATCTAGTCAAAGCCTAGCAGTATTTATGAAAAGGAGATAAAAGTGAGCACTATGAGTGAAAGGCTAGTCGCAAAAGTCTTATAAACAAGCGCTTATGGTTAGGTAAGATGTTATTTGGCGATTGAGCTGGGAGCCACGCCAAACTCATCTTTGAATGCTCTGCTAAACCAGGATGGGTCATTGAATCCCACCTCATAGGCGACCTCAGCCACGGTTTTGTGGGTGTTTTGAAGTAAGTCCTTAGCGTATTGCAGGCGAATGGAACGAATAAAGACAGAGGTAGATTTTCCGGTGATGGCCTTAATTTTTCTATAGACCTGAGAGTCACTCGCCAGTAGTTTTTTAGACAGTTCTGTGGAACCAAAGTCAGCATTGCCTATTTCATCATGGATCAATTTGACCACTTTCTGAAGAAATTGGATTTTTGGGTCTTTTTCTTTCTTGTCTAAAAAAGCATTGTACCCATCTTTTTGAATCTTGCCTATTAGCTTTTTGCGCAATAAGACCAGTTGATCCAGTCGGATAAATAATTCCTCTTTGTTAAAGGGTTTGGCCAGGTAAGCATCTGCGCCTTGAGATAATCCGGTAATCTTATCCTCAATCGTCACTTTTGCAGTTAAAATGATAATCGGTATGTGATCTGTTCGTTCGTCTGCTTTTAATGTGGCGCATACTTCAAATCCGTTTTTGCCGGGCATCATGACATCACAAATGATGATATCCGGTATTTTCTCTAAAGCTATTTCAATTCCGTCCAGGCCATTGACGGCATGTAATGTTTCATATTTGTGGATAAGACTTGTTTTCAAGTAGTGCGCCACATCCATGTTATCTTCAATAATAAGCACCAAAGGCAACCCTGAAGATGATTCATCATCATGTTCAGTTGTTGCTATTTTTTTTGTCAATGGAGTAGGGCGTGATTCAGATTCCATTGGAAGGGAATTTGACACAGGTGCTTGACGAGTAACCGGTATTAATAAATTAAATTCGCTCCCTTTGTTCAATGCACTCTTTACTTCAATCCTTCCGTTCATTAAGTCAACCAGTTCTTTGGTTAGCGCCAATCCAATGCCTGAACCTTCGTTTTTTCTGGAAAAAGTTTCATTAGACTGATAAAATCGATTGAAGATATTCGGAATATCCTCAGCAGGGATTCCTCTGCCGTCATCTTTTACCTTGATGAATAGGTGTTCATCGTTTTCTTCAATGACTTGCTTTATGTGGACTATGATTTTACCAAATTCAGGGGTGAACTTAATTGCATTAGATAATAAATTAGTGATGATGGATGTCATTTTACTGGCATCAAAGTCCATCATCAAAGAATCAATTTCTGAATAGATCGTGAGCTGAATGTTGTGTTCTTCAGCCAATGAACTAAAGCTTTCGCTCAAGTATTTTACAAATGGAATTACATCCCCTTGCAATTTTCTAAGTTCCATATTGCCACTTTCGGATTTCGCAAGATCAAGCATCTCATTAACCAAATGCAACAGATTTTTTCCGTTCCGACGGATTAGTTCTAATGATTCATCGGCGTTGTCGAATTTTTTTTCAATAATATTCTCCTTAAGGATATCTGACATACCCAAAATCACTGTCAGTGGAGTTCGAAATTCATGCGTGATGTTTGAGTAAAGTTCTGTTTTGGCGTCATTCGTTTCTACGAGTTTTTCTGTTTGGTGCATGAGCAACTCGTTTTTATGATGTATTTCTGCCGTTCTTGCCGTAATGATCTCTTCTAACAACAAATTTCTTTTTTTCAAACTTTGCGATCTCCACCTTGAAGCAACAGTCACGAAACCAATTGTACCTATAGCATAGAGCAGATACATATACCAACATCTGTACCAGGGAGGCAAAACTGTAAACGAGTAGCCCGCTTCCAAACCGATTTGACCGTAGATGTTTTTAGAGCGAACCTTAAATGTATACTTGCCTTCAGGAATATTTGTGTAATCTTTTTGTGTCTCTAAAGACCACGATGACCATTTCTTATCAAAACCATCTAGTTTGACTTGATATTGATTTTGTGCTTCTTCATAAAAAAATGGGCTGGCATAATAGAAACGTAACGGACTGTTTGAAAAAGGTAGTTTTCGAGATAACAGAGACTTGTGTCCTCCATAGAGTATTGAATCAGCGTTCCAAGTAATATTGGCTATAACAGTGTTTGGCGTAGGTTGCCTGAGAAGCTCTTTGGTTCTTAGATTATGTCTTACAATACCTTGGTTCGTTTTATACCAAACAACACTATCTACTAGTTCTTGGTATAATCG
>JAHEAR010000017.1:39862-80334 GCA_024642665.1 Bacteroidota bacterium | reverse complement strand
TTTTTTCCTAGTATTTGATAAGCGGTCATGGCCAGACGAAGCGCAAGCGTATTATCATCCGGCATAACTTCTCTGGCAGCAGAAGCAAGTTCACCCGCTCTTGATTTCATATAGTTCTGATTGGAACGGTAGGCTGCCATGGCCGCAAGCGCAGCAAATATGACGACGATACTTCCCAGTACGGTACGAATGATTTTATTTCTTTTTCTTTCTTTTTCGGCCTGGATTTTCTTTTCCCGACTGAAGGCTAAAAGTTCTTCTTCCTCTTCCGTCAATTGACGCATCCCTTGTATTCCCGCTTCCACGACCGCAAGTTCAGCTTCATTAAGCCATACGTTTGATCCGGTCTCAAGCGCTTCACCCATTTTTCCATTCAGTATTCTGGACGCTTGCTGACCGGGGTACAGAGAGTCACTATAGTGTTTGATAAGGGAAGGGGCCAGCATATTATGCCCCAGATTAGTGGCGTCCGCATGCACCTTTGTTAAGAGAAAAAGCTCACAACATTTGTTGGCCAATGCATCGGCAATGTCAGATCGGTTGCCATAAATTGCATGACGTTTTGGAACCTCCAGAATGTTTGATTTACTCAATGCGGAAGTATGTAGTTTGAGCAGATCAAGCGCCAGTCCGGATTGCACAATGTCTGCTTCCCATTTTTCTATTTCATCCAGTTGGCCGGAAAGAAATTCATCCATGAGCTGCCCGGATATAATGCCTTGTTGATATGCACTCACGGATATGGAAGGTCGCTGCGCATCCTGATGTTTAGCATCATTCCAAAGCGAAGTGAGAATCACCTGGAGATATGGGGCTATCAAAGTAGTATCTCCTTGACCTAGATCAGTGGTCAGGATGGTCGGCAGACTATTGATGTTGTTGTCCTCAATCTCCAGTCGATAATATTCTTTGGTCAGTGGGGAAGTGGTTACGCCCAAAATGCAATTGGAGAGCTCTTCTTTCGTAATCGGCGAAAGAAATACCTCAGCCACAGAGAAATTTTCTATCAGTAAGCGTTCACTGAATAAAGCATGGGATTGTTCGTCAAGACTAATCACCAATTTCCCTTTCGGCGGATGCGCTACGTCAAAAAGGCTGGTCATGATTTCGAATAAAGCATCCCATGCTTTTGGATCTTGTGGAAGCTCATCTAAAAGCACCACTAATTCTTTTTTTGTTTGCGTTTCAATATCAATCCACTGCTCATAATAACTCAGTTGCTCCATGGCAGCCTGCTTGACCAGCCGATCTAATTCATAGGTTAGAATATCTTTTGCGAATCCGGAGACAGCAGGAATTTGATTTTCAATTTCACTGATTTTGGCTTTGAGACCGGTCTTGTCTTTTGGGGCAAGTTTGTCAAGTCCGTGAGCTTCACGTGTTCTGTCCAGCGCTTCTGTAAAGGCATCTTTAACGGGTTGATTTTCGATGGTACAGAGACAAACTATATTTTCAGCTTCTAATCGGGGAGCCAGACCGGCTGCCAGGATTGAAGTTTTTCCAATCCCTTTTTTACCGGATAGCAGAATAACCGGTTGCTCCCGTTGCAACTGCGTATAGAGCTTTCTGATATCAGTTCCGCGACCATGAAAGATCGCAGCTTCCTCTGATTTGAAACTGCGCAAACCGACATAAGGATTTTGCGGTAATTTTCTATAATAGGATTTTGGCAATTCAAGACCAAATAGTGGCTGGTTTGCGGCCTCAGGAAGATTCCATGCTTTGGAAATGGCAGCCCCTTCACCAAAATAGAGATTCCAGGGAAACTGATCTTTACCCGGTTTTTTTAATAGGGAGCCACTGAATAGCTTGGCCGTATTTTCTGTACCGGTTTCTGTTTTTATCTGATCTACAGCATCCGTCCAGGAAGGTTCTATGGCAAGTCCCTGTGATAATCCTTTGTAAAATCGCGAAGCCAGATTAGTGGCGATACCATCATTGATCACTTGTGAAGTCCCGATCACCGCCGGAAGACCGGCTTCTACCAGATCTTCCGATTGCTTTTGCGAACTACAGCCATTGAGGAAGACGAGTTTAAGACTTTTTTGCTTTGCCAGAAAAGATACAAGTCCTTCACTATGGGCGGTGGATTGTTCCCCGGTGGCGGTTTCCAGGAGCAATGAATAACTTTCAGCATGTCCACCATAATGAAAGATAGAAATCCGGTCCCGATAGGCACTGTTTTGGAAAATATCAAAAAGACGCTCGATGGTAGCATCCGGTTCTACCAGTACCTGACACAGGCCGTTTTCTTCAGCCTTCATCAGCGCATCCCGAATCGCATTGCGCTCAGCCGTTAATCCTCTGAGGTAACCTTCTCCGGTATTCCGTTTGTCATTGGCAAATGCCAGCAGTATTACAGGTGTCACGGAGTCAAAATAAGATAATTCTTTAAATTGGAAGGACTTATCATAGCGATTTAGAATAAGTCAGGTGCAAACGACAAGTGCTTAAACCTTTCTTGCAATGCTCAGGCCATCGCGCAGGGGAAGTATAAGCACCTCCACACGCGGGTCCCTGTGAAGCATTTCATTGTATTGATGCAGGACTTTTGCATCAACATCGTTTCGCTCAAAGACTACTTTCCCACTCCATAGCACATTGTCCGAAAGAATCAAGCCGCCTGGCCGCACCTGATCGATCACTGCATTATAATAAGCGGTGTATTCCTGTTTATGGGCATCGATAAATACCAGATCCCAAGTCTCAGGTCGCTGGGGGATGATTTTAAGGGCATCACCGGTCAGGGATTCCACTTTGTCCGTAACGCCTGCTATATGCAGATGTTTATTTATGAGAAAGGTAAGTTCAGGATTTGCTTCCACCGTAACAACTTTACTCTCAGGGGAACTGTGAAGTCCGCGTGCCAGACAAATAGATCCGTAGGCGGTAAACGTGCCAATCTCCAACACATATTTGGCTTGAATTAAGGATGTCAGTAGGGTCAGAAAAGTACCCTGAACCTGACCACTCAACATTTGCGGAGCGATGGTGTGCAAGTGGGTGGATCGTTCTACTTCAAAAAGGATTTCGTCTTGTACATTACTGTACTGATCAATGTAATTTTGGAGTTCTGTTGCGAGCATAACGGTATTGCCAGATTGAGTGAGCAATGACAGAGGAGAAGATAATACAAGCGCCAATATAAAACCTGGTGGTCAATTCTTTGCTATCGCCGAGTAAAAACAATGCCATCAAAATCCCATAAACAGGCTCAAGATTAATCACCATATTAGAATCAAAGGCAGTGATGGATCGAATCGCCCGGGCAGCCAGTACCCAAGCTACACAAGTGCAAACGAGGCCAAGAATGAGTAGATACATAAGGTCTTGCGTCGTCGGCCAGAAGGATTCAATCGGAAAAAAAATATTTTCAATCACTAACCATCCACTGATGGTGCAGAATGCACCCGCCATGAGCATAAATGTCAAATGGGGTGGATCAAGTTCTGTAATCCATTTTTTTTCGAGACTGGCAAATATAGCGGTCAGAAAGGCAGCAATCAGACCCAGAATAATACCATAGAGCAATTCACCTTCCGCCTTTCCCGCGATCATGCCAATACCGGGAATGACCATCAGTCCAAATATGAGTTCGTGATTTTTTCTTTTACGCCCTGTGATCATCGGTTCGATAATCGCAGTGAAAAAGGAAATGGTACTAAAGCAAATGAGCGCTGTCGAGGCATTAGCCAATTTGACAGAACCAAAAAAGCATAGCCAATGAATGGCAATCAACCCGCCTAACCAGTACACCTTCTTTTTGGTCTTAATCCAGTTGATGTTCATTTTACCGCTGAGATAGAAGAACAACAGCATACCCAAACTGGCAATAATCGTGCGCCACCAGACCAAAACACTTGCGGATTGAGTGATCAGGTCCCCCAAAATAGCAGTGCCGGCAAGCAATACAACCGCCAGATGTAAATCAATGTAGGCACGTTTTAAACTCAAACCTTATTCTTGTTGTTATTAGTGGCGCAATTATACACAAATACCCTTGATCATAATTTTATAAATCAAAGTTCAATTATCCATGGCTTTGCAAATCGGTGATACGGCTCCTTTATTTTCATTATATTCTTCTGAAAAAGAATTAGTTCACGCGGCAGATTGGAAAGGAAAAAATGTCCTGCTGCTGTTCTTTCCCTTAGCTTTTACAAGCACCTGCACAAAGCAATTATGCTCTACAAGGGATGATCTTGAAGTATTCAATGAACTGAAGGCAGAGGTTTATGGTATTTCCGTCGACTCACTTCATTCGCTGGCAAAGTATAAGGAGACGTATGGACTAAATTTTACCCTGCTTTCAGATTTTAACAAAGAGACCGTTCAGGCCTATGATGTGTTGTACGAACGGTTTGGTTACCATATGAGAGGCGTAGGCAAGAGAGCTGCTTTTGTACTGGACGGGGAAGGAGTCATTCGCTATGCAGAAGTCCTGGAAGATGCAGGAAAAATTCCGGATTATGAGGCCATTAAAAATGCAATTCGTACCTTGCCACCAGCTTGAATATAATCGATCACCTGATTCATAAAATTCGTCGCTCATGTTATACGAAAGCCACGGCCAAATAGAAGAAGATGTTTTAGTAGAAGAACTCACCTCCAATGGTGAGCGCTCTGAACTGATCGTCCTTAATGATGACTACAATACCTTTGATTGGGTCATTGAATGTTTGATGGACTTGCTCCAGCACACCAGTGAGCAGGCAGAACAATCGGCATGGATCATCCATACCAAAGGCAGAGCCAGCGTTAAAATGGGGACGCTTCAGCAATTGAAGCCTTTAAAAGATGGGCTGGTCGACAGAGGGCTGAATGCTATTATCGAACATGAAAAAGTGAACAGGTGATCGACCAGTAATGCCTGTTTTCTCCCTTGACGAAAATTTAGTATTTCCACATCCTGTTTTACGAGAACCTGACGGACTCATGGCCGTTGGTGGTGATTTGTCACCGGAACGTTTGCTGCTGGCCTATAGCTGGGGTATCTTTCCCTGGTATGCTGATGACCAACCAATTCTTTGGTGGTTTCTTTCCCCCAGGTTGATGGTTAAAACACATGCCGTCCATGTTTCACGTTCGCTGAGGCGGGTGCTAAACCAACAACGATTTCAGGTGACAATCAATCAGAATTTTAGTAGCGTGATCAATCATTGCCGAACGACCAAACGGATAGGGCAGGACAGTACCTGGATCATGCCGGAGATGGTAGATGCCTATGAACGATTACATCGAATGGGTGCGGCTTATTCTGTAGAAGTGTATGATGAAGATGAGCTCGCAGGTGGGGTATATGGGATTGCATTGGGAAAAATATTTTTTGGCGAAAGCATGTTTTCAAAAAAGAGCAATGCGTCAAAAGTTGCGTTTGTACATCTCGCAAAATACCTGTATGATCTTGGTTTTGAATGGATCGATTGTCAGCAGGATACACCGCATATGCGCACGATGGGGGGCGAACTCTATGAAGAAGAAACTTTTCTTTCCATCCTTCGTGAAAATCAACGGTATATCAATTGTCGAATAGAGGAATGAGTTTCATTTTTCTGGACAACATAAAGTCTCCGGACAATCTTTCTATTTGCTGAAATGATCAATGATCAATCCGGCCAATTCTTTTCCAACATTCGCTTGTGCTTCAACGGTAGAACCCCCTACATGCGGTGTCAGCGAAATATTCGGATGACTTAACAGGTCTTGCCTTGGCGTTGGTTCACCTACAAAAACATCGAGACCGGCACCACCGATCTGACCGGAGGCAAGCCCTTCCAATATGGCATCTTCCTCAAAGACACCACCACGTGCCGTGTTGACCAACAGCACCCCTTTTTTGAGTGCACTTAATTCTTCTTTTCCGATCAGCGGTTTGTCAGCTTTTGGAATGTGTACTGTGATGATGTCAGATTTCTCCAGCAACTCAGCCATAGGCGAAGTGTGTATCGTTACAGAAACCGGTTTTTCAAGGCCGGGGAGACTAATGTCTAGGATGGCTTCTTTTACCATTGGGTCAACTGCAATGACATTCATGCCCAGGCAAACACTCAGTCGTGCCACCTCCTGACCTATGCGCCCTAATCCTATGATTCCAATGGTCTTTCCAAGTACTTCATGTCCACTGCCACAATGTGCTTTTAACGCCTTAAAATCTGTTTGACCATTTTGGGGCATTTCACGATTGGCTACCTGAAAATGGCGAATCAGGGTAAATATATGACTGATGACAAGTTCGGCGACGGATCTGGAAGAAGCAGACGGTGTATTATACACACCAAGTCCTTTTTCTCTGGCATAGGTGACATCAATGTTATCCATACCTACACCCCCGCGTCCAATCACTTTAAGCCTTGGACAAGCATCAATCAATGCTTTTCTCACTTGGGTGGCACTCCGCACGGTAATGGCATCAAATGATTGAAGTGTATTCTCAAGTTCTTCAGCGGAATAATGCGTAGTCACCACTTCATACCCGGCAGCTTCAAGTAATGATTTTCCAATATCATCTATACCATCGTTGGCTAATATTCTAATCTGACTCATCGTAACAAAGGGTTAAGTATTGACTTAAAGAATAAGGCGGCAAAGTAAGGGAATTTCCATTAGACCATGAAAATGAAGAGACCTTAAATAAATTCTAAATAGAGTAAAACATTGATTAATACCTTAAAATCACCATGTTTCATGTAATCTCAGGAAGGCAGGTGGCATGATCAGGGTTATTCACCTCCTGATTTTAGTTTTTTGATCTCCTGTTCCTTTTCATAAATCGTTGCTTTCAGATCTCTGATTTCTTCTTTTGCCTGCTGAAGTTCTTTTTCAAGATTATCAATCTTGTAGGTGTCATCAGAAGTACCGGGCGTGGTAGTCGAAGTCGACTTTGTGGTGCCAAAAGTATTATGCCAGAAATTTTTTAAAATCCCGACACCATCATCCCCACGAAAGTAGGCTGCACCAAAATATACAGCAGGAACAAAAAAAATCAGGAATATGAAAAATCGGGCACAGCCGGTCATTTTATGTCTTGGTCGCATAGGTTATGGTTTGCTTCTGATAAGTAAAATACGATCTTATTGTTCACCATTACAGTGATTATTAGATTGTAGCTTCTGTTTTATCGATAAAAACCAATATTAATTGCAAAGTTTGAGTTGTCAGATTTGTCCAGAAGGTTATAATTCTTTTCTGGTTGGCATAAATAATCAATTTCTTAGATTGAAAATATTTACATATTTATTGCCTGAAAGTCTAAAAGGCTGTTGATCTTTGAGAAAGTGAAAAAAATCCGTGATTCAAAACTGTTCGAACACTATGGCGGCCACCTTTTTTTGTCCGTAAGAGAAAAAAGGTGGGTTTTGAAAAACTGAAAAGCGTGCCAGCAAACCTGCTGCCAGAAAAGCGAGCAGACCTGAAAGTGAGTTTTTTTCCGCCTCAGGCGGATAAGCTTTTTGGTTACTTTTTTGGCGATGAAAAAAGTAACTATCATAAGAAATGGTTAGAATATTGTCCATTTAGTTAATGAAAGTGTTTCATAGAGAAGTTTTGGTATTCAGTTAATTAATAAGACCACAAACCAAATCAGGAGTGTAGTAAATTATCATATTAATTAGTGAAAGAAGTAAAGAACAAAATTTATTTTGCACTTTATTGATTTTTGAGATTAAGAAATCCTGGACCAATCCTGCTTGTATTTATACTCCGTTTGTAAAAATTGCCTGAGCGTGTAATGTTCCTTCATCATCAGTTCAGCGTCTCTTTGCAAAATATCTTCCGCCATCAATCGCGCGGTTTTTAATATAGCCTGGTCTTCCACAAGATTTGCCGCTTTAAATTCAAAAGCACCACTTTGTTTCGTTCCGGCAATATCCCCCGGGCCGCGCAATTTTAAATCTGCTTCTGCAATTTCAAATCCATCATTGGTTCGACAGATGACATCCAGTCTTTCCCGGGCGGTTTTTGAAAGTTTGTAGCTCGTCATTAAGATGCAATAAGATTGATCCGCACCTCGCCCGACACGTCCCCGCAATTGATGTAACTGTGCCAGCCCAAATCGTTCTGCATTTTCAATAATCATCACCGTTGCATTTGGAACATTGACACCCACCTCAATCACTGTCGTCGAAACCATGATCTGCGTTTTGTGATCTTTGAACCTTTCCATCTCCTCGTTTTTTATACCCGCTTTCATTCGGCCATGGACCACAGAGATTTGATAATCAGGTCTTGGAAAAACAGCCAGTAAACGTTCATAACCATCCTGTAGATTTTCAAGATCGAGTTTTGCAGACTCTTCAATCAAGGGAAAAATGACATACACCTGACGACCAAGCCTGATCTGTTCCTGCACAAACGAATTCACTTTAGATCGATGCGCCTCGGAGCGTTGAGTGGTCACGACAGGTTTTCTTCCCGGAGGTAATTCATCCAAAATGGAAACCTCCAGATCGCCATAGATAGTCAGCGCCAACGTACGCGGTATTGGTGTAGCCGTCATGACTAAAACATGCGGTGGATGAACCGGCGATTTTGTCCACATCTGTGCTCGTTGTGCTACTCCAAAACGATGTTGCTCATCCGTTATCGCCAATCCTAAATTTTTAAATTCAACCCATTCCTGAATCACCGCATGTGTGCCTAGTAAAATAGTGGTCTCACCGGATTTAAGCGATTCAAGAATTTCTGTTCGTGGAGCACCCGTAATACTACCGGATAAAAATGCCACCTTGATATCTAACCCATCAAGCAGTTCACTAATGGAAATGAAATGTTGCTGCGCTAAAACTTCGGTCGGGGCCATGAGTACAGATTGAAAACCATTGTCCGCAGCGAGCAACATGCACATAAGGGCCACAATAGTTTTACCGCTTCCAACGTCTCCCTGAAGCAACCGATTCATCTGATGCCCGGATCCCATGTCCTGTCGAATTTCTTTGATAACCCGTTTTTGTGCATTGGTCAGCGTAAACGGAAGATGCTTGGCGTAGAATGTATTAAACAGTTCTCCTACCTCGCCAAAAATGAAGCCTTTGATAGTCGTTTCTCGTTTGATTTTTGAACGAAGTAAAAGCAGTTGCAAAAAAAACAATTCTTCAAACTTCAGTCTGTTTTTCGCCGCGGTTAGTTGCTCCGGTGATGTTGGAAAATGGACCCTTTTAATGGCTTCATAGCGACTAAAAAATCGCAATTTAGAGATGATCGATTCCGGAAGATTTTCAGGTAATTCTTCCGGTCGTAGTTGCGAAAAAAGTTGTTTGATAATTTTTCTTCTTCCCTTGCTGTCAAGTCCTCGCAACACAAGTTTTTCAGTACTATGATAGACAGGTTCAAGTCCGGTCGTCACTGTTTTGTTTAGAGTGAGTTCTTCAATCTCCGGATGAACGATATTGAATTTCCCTCTGTAGTCCTGAAGTTTTCCATAAATGAGGTAGGGCTTACCGGGGACAATCCATTTGTCTATATCCCTGGCACGTTGAAACCATAAAATTTCTAAAGTGCCTGAGCCATCTTCGAAGGTGGCTACCAGTCGCTTTTTGTGGCCGTTGCCTTCAATATGTTTATCTGTAAAAATTCCCTTGAGCTGAACGGCTTCCGTAGCGGACTTTGCTTCTCTGATCGTCGAAATAGCTGATTTGTCAATATAGCGGAAGGGGAGATCCCATAACAAATCGCCAAAATTGTGAATACCCAGTTCTTTGCGCAGCAATTCGCCTTTGGCAGGGCTGACCCCTGTAATATCTTCTACCGCTCGTTGTAAAAAGTGTCCCAATCGATTTAATATTGAATTTACAGAACTCGAAAGATAAGTACTCCGTTCTTATCTTGTCAATAGATGCCTCGGGAAGAGATCGATTTTAATCTTACTTTTGAGGCATCCGTAAAAGGAAAATGGAATTCAATGGAAACAAAGCGACAGAAGCAGATCAATGAGTTATTGCGCCGCCAGTTTAGCATGGTGTTGATGGACGAAGGATCCTATATATTTGAAAAAGCAATGGTTACCGTCACTCGGACGGTCGTTTCGCCTGATTTACAGAATGCCAAAATCTATGTTTCCGTTTTTAATACAGAGAATAAGTCCGAGGTGATGACCTTGTTGGATGCGCATCTGCATCAGTTAAGGCATTCATTAGCCAAGCGGGTAGGGAAGCAACTAAGAAGAATACCGGAAATAGCGTTTTATCTGGATGAATCGCTCGATGAATACTTCCGCATGGAAAAAATTCTGGCGGACCTCCGGGCGAATAACCAGATGGGCAAGGAAGAAGAATAGGGCAGGTTTAATTTATTTTTTCAACACTTATTTGCTGTGCCAGTAAGGCAGGGATTTGGATTTCCTGATCTTTTACCTTCAGCATGAAATGATCACCCGTCTCCGTGATTTGAAATGCATCTCCCGGTCCCAGGCCTAAAGCCCATAATTTGTAGGTGATTTCAGCACCCGGTTGCCTTTGTGAAATTGCTCCGGCGTCAGCAACAGTCAATTGGTTCAGCGATAGCTTGATCGATGATCCTCTGCTGGGGATGGGTGATCCGTGGGGATCAAGCGCAGGGTAGCCAAGTTGCTTGTCTACCGCGTCCACTTGCGATGATGTCAGCAGGTGTTCATACTGCTCAGCTTCATCATGTATATCGTCTGCATGCATACCCATTTCACTCACCAGATAACTTTCCCAAAGTCGGTGAGCACGCACTAAATCATTTGCTTGTTTCCTGCCTGAATCAGTCAGCTGATAGGTCGTAGGACCAGTATTGATGATCAGCTGTTTTTGTTTAAGCGGCTGGATCAATTGTTTCAATTTGGAAGCAGAAAGGGATAGCTTTTCAAGCAATATGGTTTGATCCACAACATTCCCCAGCGATATTTTAAAGATCGTTTTAAGTAAATCCTCTGCTTTGATTTTTTGTTCCTGTTGTCGGCGGCGAAACCATTTAGCGAGAAGGCCATTTTCGGGAGCGAAGAATGCGGTCAGCAGGTAAATGGCAGTGGCAGTGACGGCGATCGAAGGTCCGGGAGGTAATTCATAGAAAACAGAAAAGGCAAGACCTGAAATACTACTCATAAAACCTATGATGCCTGATAATACCAATACTTTAGGAAGTCTTTTCGCCAATAGCAGGGCCGTGGAGGCAGGCGTGATCAGCATAGCTACCACCAGAATTACACCAACAGTTTGCATGGCTGCTACTACGGAAAAAGAAAGCAGCAACATTAAATAGTAGTGCATGATTTTAACCGGAATACCCATGGTGGAGGCAATTGTCGGTTGGAAAGTCGAAGCAAATAAATACCTGTAGAATATACCGATACTCAGGATCACCATGACCATCACAGAGCCTGTCATCACCAAGTCTTCATTGGATACACCAAGTACATTTCCAAAAAGAAAATCCTTCAGGTCAAGATGCACACCGGTTCTGGAAATGGCAGAAATACCAATTACGCCGATAGAGAAGAAAGCTGTAAAAACAATACCGATGACCGCGTCATTCTTGGTTTTGATATTATGCTGTATCCAGGTAATGGCCACTGCGGACAACAAGCCCGCGATGACTGAGCCGAAGAAAAAGCCCATCGTATTGTAACCGAAGATGACAAAGGCCACTACGACTCCCGGAAGTATAGCGTGCGAAAGGGCATCCCCGATGAGTGACATATTTCTTAAAACGATAAAAGCTCCCAGCATACCGCAGGTGATTCCCACCATGGTGGACGCGATTAAGGCTCTTAAGGCCCAGGGTTCCTGTAAGACTTGTAATAAATCCATACCTCAAAGATATGATTTTAATTCGCCAAAAAATAAATTTAGACTTATCTAAATTTATTTTTGAGTGGCTAATTCAAACAAAACGCCCTCTTTTAAGGCAAAATCACAGTAAAACAGCTGTTTTGGCGGAAAAGAAAGAATGATATATTGGATTAGGGCAAAAGCCACCACGATATAATCCAGTCGTTCGGAAGGAATTTCCTTGATTTCAATCCGTTCCTCCAGATTTAATGAAATAATCTTTTCCAGACAGCCCGGAAGTTGCCGGATATCAAGTTCTGACCAATTAGGTGCGGTAGATATATGTGACAGCATACCCTGAATGACTTCAAAAGAACCACTGGACCCAATCAGGTGGTAAGACCCTATAGCTTTCAATGCAACCTTTAATGCAGCAAGTTCATCATTGAGAAATAATTTCATGGCCTGTAGATTCTCATCTGAAATCGGATCGGACAGATGAAATAACTTATGCAATACGGACACCCCGATTTTATAGCTTGCTTTAAATGCAATAGTACTCTCCTGAAAAAGTATGAACTCCACACTTCCACCACCGATATCCATGATGAGTCCGTATTGATCAAGTTTGGGCAAGGCAGCCCGAGTGCCACCAAGGATGTAATCAGCTTCCTGATTTCCGTCCAGGATGTCAATCGAAATTCCTGTTGCCTCGAAATACTTTTCCGCTATGGCCGATCCGTTTGAAGCCTCACGCAACGCAGAAGTTCCTACAGCTTTAATGGTCTTGACTTGATACAATTTTATTTTTTCAGCAAAGCCCAACATCGCTTTTAACCCTCTGGCTTCACTCTCCGGATTAATATATCCCAAACCTCCGGAAGCTAATTTGACATACACTCTGCTTTTATACACTTGCTCCAGATCGCCTTCTTCATTAAGGTCACATATCAGCAAGTGGAACGTATTTGATCCAAGGTCAATGACCGCCAAACGATCTTTTGTCATTTTGTTTTTTGCTCTACCTGCGTAATGATATTTTTGAAAAAATCCACACCGGATGGTGTCATCGCATTAATGGCAACACCTTCATTATTTTCCATAAACATCAGGTACTCGCAACCAGCACTTAGATATACATCAGCTTCCCGAATGATCTTACCATCCGCGATCCAACTCAATCTGGCAATGGGCTTGCAATCTGCGGTTACTTTTGGAGATGCCGGAGAGACATACAGGACAGTGCTCTTTACACTTTGAGGATCTTCCTGGTTCACACTGATTGGTAGATGAAAGAAAATAATATCCACCTTTTCAGCCTGTGCATAAAGTTTTGAAATTTCCTGATTACCAAGTGGCGGATAGGGCAGCGACATAGCAATCGGTTCCTGAGCAATAGCCTCCGTTTGTTTTGCTTCTGATTTACAGGATACAAAAATCAAACAGGAAATACATGTCAGGAATATAAGTTGAGAAGTTAAGTTCATGGTTATTTGAAGTAGTATTCTAAACGCAAGGTTAAAAAGTAGGACAAGAGCCGATCTGTATTTAAGTTGTGCTTTTCCGGATTGAGTAAAGGCGTTATCCCCCTTGTATACCTTCCCATAATACCGAATCGCGGACTGAAACGATAAGACACACCCAAAAACCACGACAGGTCATTTTCACTAAAGTAAGGTACGAGTTTGTCATAAGAATCCTCTGAAGGATTATAGTAATCAACTGTCCGGGCGTTTATTAAACGTCCATAACTCAGTCCACCGTGGGCAGACATTTTATAATATTTGCCTTCCTCCTGCCACCAGTCCCCAATGGAAACATAAACGGGGATTTCCATGTATTGAAGCGTAATATTGATATCCGGATCATAGCTGTCATTGAAAATGTTAGGTCGACTACCACGTTGAGAATACAAAAATTCTACATTCATTCGCAAGGCAGATTCAAATTGTATCATGGTTTTAAAACCGGCGGTTAATCCTATTTTATCGTATCCGGCGAGTTGGTCCCCGTCAATCTGACAGGCATTCATGCCGGCTACCATGGCTGCCCCAAATCGCTGGGCCTGAAGTTGTGTTTGTCCCAGAAGGATCAAAAGCGTGCCAAGCATGAACCTGATATATATCAAAGTTTTATCTACTTTCATGGCTTAAATTTACTAGCGAAATCAATAGATTTTGTGTTTTAAAGGATGGTCCTTATTCAATTGAATGTCAATTATGATCAAATATACCAAGCATAATCTCAAAAAGCTTGAAGATGTCTATCGGGAACTTAAGATTACCGTCCGGTATGAGAAAGGTAATTTTCAGTCCGGATATTGTATTGTGACAGGCAAAAATATAGTAATTGTCAACAAATTCTTTGAAGTTGAAGCCAGGATCAACATTTTACTTGAGATTTTGGAGAATGGAAAGATAGAAATGACCCATCTTTCCGAGGAGGCTAGGGAATGGTACGACAAACTGAGGAAATCCTTGTTACTGCCTACGTGAGCATTCCTCTCCAGATCACGTTGCTGGGAACAGGTACCTCTCAGGGTATCCCGGTGATCGGCTGCAAATGTCCGGTTTGCACGTCCACAGATAAAAGAGATAAACGACTTCGTACTTCTGCATTTATTCAAATTGGTCAGGTTGGGATTGTGATTGATATTGGTCCTGATTTCAGAAGCCAGATGCTGACCAATCATTTTGATGATGTCCATGCCATCTTAGTCACCCACGAACATAATGATCATGTCTCAGGACTGGACGATATACGCCCCATCAATTTTTTACACCAACGGGATATACCAGTGTATACCGGCTCGAGAACATTAGCAGAATTGGAAAGACGGTTTTATTATGCTTTTGATCCGGCATACCAATACCCAGGAAAACCTAAAGTACATGGCATTTCAAT
This sequence comes from Bacteroidota bacterium, assembly GCA_024642665.1. Lineage (GTDB taxonomy): Bacteria > Bacteroidota > Bacteroidia > Chitinophagales > Saprospiraceae > Opimibacter. The sequence goes on along the minus strand of JAHEAR010000017.1, from coordinate 65,704 downwards.
CGACCAATTGGATACGTTTATGGTGAAGGATGTGCCCATCACACCCATCCGGATTGACCATGGAGGGCTTGACATTTTTGGCTTTAGAATTGGGAATCTTGGCTATATCACAGATGCCAAAACAATCCCTGCAAGCAGTATGAAGCAATTGCTAGGGCTGGAAATACTAGTGCTGAATGCCTTGCGCTTTGAAACACACGAAAGTCATTTAAATATGAAAGGGGCTATTGCCCTTTGTGAAAAATTAAAGCCAAATCATTGTGTCATCACCCATATTAGCCATGATATGGGTTTGCATGCTGATGTGAATAAATTTTTACCTCCGAATATTCGTTTAGGTTATGATGGATTGAGCCTTATCATTGCCTGATGTCTGATAGCAGACATTTCGTACATTAATGGCTGATGGGGAATAGCTGGGCTATGTTATATTTATCCTAATTTCCACTTTTGGTAAAGGGGGTATCTACTTAAACCTTTACATTCAACATACTAAACTATTGTTCGATATCTTTTTAACATACATGAGTAAATCTGTTTGGAAATATTTAATACTGATGATGGGTTTGTTTACAAGCGGATCCCTGTTTTCTCAGTATACCACGCAGTATAGCTTATATATGCATGAGCGGTATGGCTTCAACCCGGCTTTTGGAGGTATGGAGCGCAGCCTCGCAGCCAGTCTTCTCTATCGTTCTCAATGGCAGGGGCTGGAAGGTAATCCTGAAACCAGGATGATCAATGTCCATATGCCTTTTTATCTGTGGCAGGGAGCTATTGGATTTCAATTGATGACAGAGTCACTTGGGGCCGAAAAGGCAACATCATTCATGCTCTCCTATAATTATATATATGAGTCCACGGCCGGATTGATTTCTACAGGGATCAGGACGGGTATTTATCAGAAGTCATTAGATGGAACCAAACTAAGATCACCGGATGGGGAATATTCAGGCTCTATATTGGATCATCATGACATTAATCTTCCGAATGGGGTGGTTTCAGGCATATCCCCGGTCATTGAAGCAGGAGTTTATTTTGCAGGTGATTTTTTTGAAGCAGGCGTATCTATGACAGGTTTCTTCCCGGCAGGGGTGACGCTGGGAAATGATATTAAATATCAACCCAAACCGGGGTTTCATTTTTTTGGCGAATATTTTATCGAATCACTCAATCAGATATCATTATATCCAACGGTTTATGTTAAATCGGATTTGACGCAGCTGCAGGCAGAAGTTTCTCTTAGAGCTGATTGGTTAAACACTGCCACGGCCAGTGTAGGCTATCGGGGGTTTGGAAATAATAGTATTGATGCATTGATATTATCGGTAGGGGTGCGGTTGTCTCCAAAGTTCTTTCTACATTACGCCTATGATATTGGGTTGAGTAGTCTTCAAACCACGAACGAAGGGACCCATGAGTTACTAATTTCATATAATTTAGGAAAAAGAATAGGGGCCGGATTACCCCCAAGAATTATTTACAATCCAAGAAACTTATAGAAGTTGTGGACCCGACAGCGGGTGATAACTTAACCATTGTTAAACCATGTTTTAGATAGTTTACGGTAAACTCAATGTAACTATTTTATTAAAGGATATTTACATATATATTTATTGTGTTATGTGTTTTTAATGGGAAGCAAATTTAAATTTCCCCAAAAGCATAATAATGTCAAATAATATATCGTTACAACCCTTGTTGGCATAAATTATGTTGTTTGTTGGGAGGATTTTAAAAAGATATGTGTTGGATATCATTTTCAAAAAACTATCTTTACACCTCTTTTTTAAGCTACCTAGAACAGCGAAACTTTTTTTAAAAGGATGAGGAACATTTCAATCTCAGTATTGGCCATTATTTCAGTGGCCTTTCTATTCAGTGCCTGCGGTGCTGGAGAAACAGGTCAGTTAGTTGGTGTGATGGATCGCCCGAGTTATTCAGGCATCAATCCTTATGGTATGGAATATATCCGAAGTGGTACATTTCATATCGGCCAATCCGACCAGGACATCTACAATAGTTATATGCAGCGTCCACTCGCGGTATCGATTGTCGGATTCTTTATGGATGATACAGAAATCACCAATAATGAATACCGTCAGTTCGTGACCTACGTTCGGGATTCCATCGCGCATGTAACGCTAGATCATTTCAAAGAAGATGATTATGGCAATCAGACCATCGACTGGGAATATGAAATCGACTGGGAAGATGAGATGTTGGAAGACATGTACTTCCAGGGGGATGATGTATTTGCCGGACAACGCGAGTTGGATACCCGCGAATTCGTATACAATTATGAGTGGAAAGACTGGAAGAAAGCTGCTAGTCCTTCTTTCAAAGGAAAGCGAACAGAAATTATCAACAGAGAGGAAGTGAGCATCTATCCTGATACCTTAGTATGGATCAGAGACTTTGCTTATTCCTATAATGAGCCGTTTACCAGAAATTATTTCTGGCACCCGGCTTTTGACGATTATCCTGTAGTAGGTGTGGATTGGAAAATGTCAAAGGCTTTCTGCGCCTGGCGAACCAATCTTTGGAATACCTTCAAATCGGATGAACCAAATACAGAAGAATTCAGATTACCAACCGAACATGAGTGGGAGTATGCTGCTCGCGGAGGGCATGACCTCGCTCCTTATCCATGGGGTGGTTATGGCCTGCGTAATGCCAAAGGTTGCTTGTTAGCCAACTTCAAGCCGGGCAGAGGAAACTATCCGGAAGATGGTGGTCATTATACCGTAAAAGCAGATGCTTATTTCCCTAATGATTATGGGTTATATAATATGTCTGGAAACGCAGCTGAATGGACAGAAACGGCTTTCTTTGAAAACGCACACTATATTGTCCATGATAATAACCCGGACATTAAGTACGATGCCAAGGAAGATGATCCGGCCGTATATAAGCGTAAAGTGATTCGTGGTGGATCTTGGAAAGATGTTGCCTATTATCTACAGACAAGTACTCGCCATTGGGAATATCAGGATACAACCAAATCCTATATCGGATTCCGTTGTGCATTGACTTTCCTGGGTAGAGCGATTGATGACACGAACTAATACAAATTATTATTGGAGTAGTCTTTTGGTCCTATCCTGGCGATGGGTTGGAGGACTGGTCGATTGAAAAAACATTTACTCAAAAACAAAACTTAAAATCAGTCGGAACACCAGAGTTTAGTTTACCTGCTTTCTGGATTTTTACTGAGATTATCTTAATTCATTTCTTAACTACAAAAACATCTCAACCAGCATGAACAAGATTATCAAATCTTCAGCATTCAAGTATTTCAAAAACTTCATCATTGGTGTTGGAGCGTCCGTCGTTATGATCGGCGCCCTAGGTAAGATTCTTAGTACTGATTGGGGTGACGCGATGATTACCGTTGGATTATCCACCGAAGCTTTCCTTTTCTTTATGTTAGGAGTTATTCCACCAGAAAAGGATTACTACTGGGAAAAATTATACCCAGGTCTGGATAAATACAACAGCAATATTTCTCCATTAGCCGCTGGCGAATTGGATAATGATGCACGTCCACTAAATGGTGTTAAGGTTGAAAATCAACTCGGTGGTATGTTATCTGAACTTCAGATCATGGCAAAGAGTATGAGTTCGCTGAAAGCGCTTCAGGAAGTTGATTTCTCACAGACTTCAGATCAGATTAAGTCAATGGGTAACTTCTATGACAGAATGAACCAGGCAATGGTAGAACTCAGCCACAGTGTTGAAGAAACTAAAGCATATCGTAGTCACATTACAGCTTTGAATGAGAATATTCAAGGTGTTAGCAACATGTATCAGGGCGTCATTGCTTCTAAAGATAAATTGGATGCAATGAACAATGCAATTGCGCAACTCGGAAGTTCAGAAGCTGATGCTAAAGGTTATACAGATCAGATGGCTTCATTGAACAAGAACTTACGTTCGTTGAATGGCGTATACGGAAACGTATTGAACGCAATGACTGGTGGAAAAGGGTAATCCTTTCCAATGATTTGAACTGATCTATTAATCAAAGAAAAATTTTTATTCCGATATGGCAATTCCAAAGGAACCCAGGCAGATAATGATCAATATTATGTATTTGGTCTTGACTGCCCTGCTGGCCCTCAACGTTTCTGCAGAGATATTTAACGCTTTTAAGACAGTCGACAAGAGTATGGTAAAGAGTAACCAGGCACTTGACGATTCGAATAAGAGACTCCCAGAAGCCATTAAAGCCGGTGCTAAAAAGAAGAATTCTTTCGCTGTTTACGCTGAACGTGTTGACCCTGCGACAAGATATTCCAATGAAATGTATAGCTACATTCAAAATATCATTGATACAATGATTATCACTTCAGGAGGTTATTTAGTGGACTCGGAAACGGGCCAAGTCACTGAAAAATTGAAAGGAGAGAAGGATAAATCAGTGACCACCAGACTTTTGGTTCTTAGTGGAAAAGGTGAAGAACTGAAAGGCAAATTGATCGAGTATCATGACAAATTTGTGAGCTTGCTGGACTCAGCTGATGTTGCACAATATGCCAGTGATATCGCGCTGGGAGTAGATGACGAAACCTGGAAAAAGAAGAAAAAGAAGGACTGGTCAACGATGAATTTTGGCCATATGCCTGTGCAGGCAGCCCTTCCCATTCTTCGTAAATTCCAGAATGACGTAAAAAACTCAGAAGCCACTATCCTGAACTACCTGGCCAATAAGGTAGGTACGAATCCGGATGTGGTCTTGGACAAATTTACGGTTGTCTCTGCAGCCAAGAAATCTTATGTGATTAAAGGAGAGACCTATGAAGCAGATATTTTTCTAACTGCTTTTGCGGGTGCTGATAGTAAAACAGGTATTACCATTTCCGTTGATGGAAGACAATTACCGGTGGATGCAGAAGGTAGAGCTAAATATTCAGCCACTGCCGGTGCTGTTGGTGTACGTAAGTATAGTGCATCGATTAGCATGTTGAATCCTGTAACTGATTCTGTTCAAACATTCAAAAATGAGTTTGAATATGAAGTAGGTGAGCGTTCCGTTTCTGTTTCTGCAGATAAGATGAACGTTTTTTATATCGGTGTTGACAATCCTGTAACTGTTTCAGCTGCAGGTGTACCGAGTAATCAGGTGAATGTAAGTATGTCCGGTGCAGGAGGTGGAAAGATTACCCGTAACAGCAATGGTACGTTCAACGTAGTGGTAGAAACACCTACCAGAAAAGATGAATATGCCTATGTGAATGTGAGTGCTCCAGGACTTTCAGAGAAAAGAGATTTCAGAGTAAAGAATATTCCAAATCCCGTGGCTAAACTTAGCTCTTCTATGGGCGGTGTGATGAGTTCAGGAGAATTCAAAGCGCAACGTGGTCTATTTGCTGTTTTGGAAAATTTTGACTTTGATGCTAAATGTGAGATCCTTGGATATACATTAGTACGTGTACCAAGACGTCAGGATCCTCAAATGGAACCAAACAAAGGAGGACCATATAATGGTGGCCCGAAAGGATTGGTTGATCAGGCAAAGGCCGGTGATACATTTTACTTTGAAAATGTTAAAGCGAAATGTCCTGGTGACCGCGCCGGTCGTGACATCAACCAGCTTGTTTTTAAAATTAATTAATAATCAACATGAAGTCATTATTTGCTTACATGGCAGGTTTGCTTTTTTACCTTGCACCAGGATTTATCATGGGGCAACAGGCTGAAAGCATTATCACTGAATCCAGCGACCCTGTAGAAGATGTATACATCGATGATGTCGTTCGACGCACGATGATATTCGAAAACAGAGTACTTCCATACGAACCACTCCGTGAAGCGGATATTCCCTGGGAACGCAGACTGTGGCGTATAATAGATGTCAGGGAGAAAATCAATCTTCCTTTTATCTATCCACCGCAACCTTTCTTCACCATCATTTCCGAAGGTGCAAAGTCAGGAGAAATCAAAGTCTTTAAAGATGAAGAATTTAAAGAAATGCTTTCTCCGGATGAAGTGATGGGTAAATTGGTGATTACCGATACCAGTTTGGTGTTCAATCCGGATACCTATGAAGACGAAGTAGTCATCGTAAATTCACCGGTCAATCCTGAAGAAATTCAGAAGTACAGGGTAAAGGAAATGTGGTTCTTTGACGAAGAAGCCTCAAGAATGGGTGTACGCATCCTGGGGATTGCACCGATCAAGGATTACGTAGATGAAAACACAGGTGAATTCAAATATGCCATACCAATGTTTTGGGTGTACTACCCTGAAGCAAGAGAAGCCCTTTCCCGATATACGGTGTATACTGATGGAAATGATGCAGCTCCCGGAACATGGTATGACCTTTTTGAACAAAGAAGATTTTCAAGCTACATCTATAAGCAATCAAATGTGCTTGATTTGAGACTTGAGGATATCTACAATGGTTTTGATGACGGGGTTGATCGCCTCATGGAATCAGAGCGTATTAAGATGGAATTGTTCAACTGGGAACATGACCTTTGGACGTATTAAGCAAGACTTTTTTGTAAAAATATTATAGCCCTTGTCGGATTTTCTGACAAGGGTTTTTTTATGCCGTAAGGTGTTTCAGGGGCCTTTTTTGTAGCCATTCCCAAAGTATAAACGCTGCAAGTAAAAGGTACTCCGTCGCAATCAGCCAATAGTTTTCAGCATATCCTCCGTCCTGATAATGACTGTAACTCAAAAAGACCAGATACGTCCATACGATGGGGTAAACATGTTGACTCAAGATACTCAGAACGAGTAGAATCCCCAGATACCAGGGATGAATCGTAGTCGCACAAAAAAAGTACAGGGTCAACACAAATAACATTGCATGCGCCCAATCAAAAGAAACATCTCCCCGGTATTTTACCCATAACAAACATGTTCCCAGTAAAAAGCAAGCTGCTAATGCAGGTCCGGTAATACTGATCAGATTATAACCCTTTATCAACATACCGGCATAACGCACCAGGTAATACAGACCAGCATTAAACTCAAATGTTTGAAACCATAACCTGATACTTTGTAGCCAACTTGTGTGTGCCCCAAAAGAAAGCCAGAATATAAGTACACTAAAGCCGGTGGTGATAAGTGCGTACCATAATATTTTTCTGGGATATATTGACTTGGGCATAAACGGCAAAAGCACCAGGGTTAACATTTTCGAAAGAATGGATAAGGCCATTGCTAAAATACTTACGGACAAATTATTTTTCTCCACCATAAGTACGGCAGCTAACAGGCCGACAATCATTATTCCATCCATATGAAGATTACCAACAAATTCTATAACGATCAATGGATTCAGCGCATAAAACAATACGCGATCCGATGGAAGATTTCGCTTCAGGAGAAGCTTATAAAGTAATATGATGATAGTACTATCGGTGACAAGCAAAACGGTTTTATAACACAGCACATTAGCCAACAGATTAGGACCACTGATCAGGTAAGACAAACTAAAAATCCATTGCGACAAAGGGGGATACACGCTGAAATAGTCAGGACTATTCAATGCCTCATACAAAGTTTGATTGACATGGAGTATCTCCGGGTGCGTAATCAGATAAGTCGGCGTATAGGCCATTGGGTGAATGCCATTATTGACCAGCATGCCATCCCAGATAAATCTGTAGAAATCATCGGAGAGTAATGGATCAAAAAAGAAAGAAGCCAGACGCGCGAGTAACGCGAGTATTAATCCGTTCCTGATGGCTATAGGCCCTTGGTGAATAACTAACCAGATGTAGGCGCCAAAAGCGATAGAGTACAATGACCAAAGCAAGATAAATTCTGTTCTGTTTATCTGCATCAACCATACCATGGTCACTAGCCAAAGTACACTCGGAATTAATTTATAATTTTTCACGCACGAAATTGATGTAAGAGCGTAAGTATGAATATACTTCCAAAACCGATGACAAGCATCAGGTGATAGGTGAGAAAAGAATAATCCCTGAAAAAAACAGCGGACGCCACACCACCAACGAAGTAAATGGCGATGAGGCCTTCAGCCCAAAGCATAGATAGCCTCAAAGGGCTTCGAGGGGTGATGTTTGTCAATTGATTTTGTTGCGGTTGGATATTGAATTTAGGGGTTCGAATAAACGCACTTTTTTTTCCGCTGAATCCTTCTATAAGTGCTCTTGTGGCATGAAAGGAAAGGCCCATGGAGAGTGATAGAAACACGGGAAACATCCAAAGAAACCGAAGTATGCGTTTGAGGTTTGATTCGTTTTTCCATGATGTATCACTATTGCCAACAAAGTATACCCAAGCCAATAGAAGCAAGGGAATAAAAAACAGGGATAACCATTTTAGATTTAAATCAGTGATTGGATAGAGTAATAAGACCGGGACACTCAATACCGCGAGTAAAAAAACAATCAGAAAAATAGAGCTGGATAACAGGTGTGCACATGCATGTATTTTTTGGGAAAGCGGAAGTTTGGTTGATAGAATATCAGATAATAATCTTCGTGCATTTTCTGCACCTCCTTTCATCCATCGAAATTGCTGCGACCGAAGCCCGGTCATCTCTACAGGGAGTTCAGCAGGGGTTACGATTTCCTGACGGTAATAGATTTTCCATCCCTTTAGTTGTGCACGGTAAGAAAGATCAAGATCTTCTGTTAGCGTATCATCCTTCCATCCACCGGCATCTGCAATGGCAGCTTTCCGCCAGATCCCTGCGGTACCATTAAACTGAAGAAAATAACTGCCCAGTTGTCGCCCGGTTTGTTCGATACTAAAATGAACATTGAGTTGAAATGCCTGAAGTCTGGTGATGATGGAGAAGCCTTCATTGATATGTCCCCATCTGGTTTGAACGACGCCAATGTTTTCGTTTGAAAAAAAAGGTATGGTAAGTCGAAGAAAATCACGTTGGGGTAAAAAATCTGCATCGAATATCGCAATATATTCTCCCGTGGCAGTGGTAAGGCCGTTTTGTAGTGCACCCGCTTTATACCCGGCTCTGTCCTGGCGATGGATTAAGGCAATAGGTATACCCCGGGCCTTATACCATGCTACCTTCTGCGCACAAATGATTTTTGTTTCATCTGTTGAATCATCCAGTATCTGTATTTGTAATTTGCCGGGAGGGTAGTCCAGCCTGACGATATTGTCTATCAGACGATTTATCACCATTGGTTCATTATAGACAGGTAGCTGGACGGTCACTGTGGGTAATGCCTGATCAGGTATTGGCGATGGGGTAGTTTGTGATCTTTTATTTTTATTCTTCAGGTATTTAATTAGTAGGTGGAAGTGCAACATACTGTAAAACAGAATCAGAAGCATAGCCACGAGATAAAGACAAATGACGATGTAAGCCAGAATCTTAAGAAAAATCATTTACATCGATTTAATAATCGTCCAAATAATCATATAGCCTGCCATGACCGAGCCTTTAATGGTGCCACTTACTTTTGACACACCAATACGTTGCCTGTATGAAACCGGTACTTCATCACATACGAGTTTGTGTTGAAGGGCCTTTATTTGCATTTCCACAGTCCATCCGTAACTTGTATCCTTCATGTCCAATTGGAGCAGTTTCTTCCAGGAAATGGCCCTAAAGGGTCCTAAATCAGTAAAAGTATGGCCCCAGATTATTTTAATTAAACGGGTGGCCAGCCAGTTGCCAAATCGTTGCACAATAGTCAGTGAACCATTGTCTGCCTTCCCTGATACACGAGATCCGATCACCAACTCCGCGCCTTGCTCCATAGGTGCTATCAGCAATGGTATTTCTTCAGGATAGTCTGCAAAATCACCATCCATAAAAACAATTATATCCGGCTGCAGATCAATGGTCTTTTGCTTTATATATTCTATGCCCGTCAGGCACGCACTGCCATAGCCACGCTGAGGTGCATCTACAACGGTAGCACCGGCTGCGATCGCCACTTCCCTTGTGTTATCGGTAGAGCCATTATTGCAAACAATAATTTCCCGAATGACCTCTCGGGGGATATGGCGAATGACCTTGCCAATGGCGGCCTCCTCATTAAAGGCAGGGATGATCAGGTCAATCCTTAGATTTGAAGGCATAGAGTCACTTTGAGTTAACAAAAGTAAGCTTAAAGACTTTTATGCAGATGAAAGTTGGTTTTTGCTCTGTAGCATCACAAAGAAATAAGATACCGGTTCTGCACGTCGTTTAAAAGCATTGAAGTAAATTCGCAGTTTAATGATAAAGGCACTTTATTCATTTAAAGCTGCTGTCAAACAGACCATTTGTGAAAAATCTTGGGGATCAAGTGACTAAAGAAAACAGGGCCATAGCATGCAAGCAGGCTGGACTTGCGGTTATGGTACTTTGTAGTATCGTGCTGTTGTTTCTATCCTCTTGTTACAAGGAGAAATTTACCACGAATAGTGGAGATGTATTGACCTATTCGCTCGATACGTTAATGTTTGACACCGTGTTTACACAGATTAGTACCGTCACCCGCTATTTTAAAGTGTATAATCCAAACAAGTTGTCCGTCCGGATAGACGAAGTGACCCTCACAGGTCCCAATGCCGATTTTTTTACGTTAAATGTTGATGGCTATACGGGTGATATCATCCGCAATGTTGAAATACTCCCGGAAGACAGTATATATGTTTTTGCTGAAGCTACCATCGACCCGGACAATCCGGTTTCCGTAAGTCCTTTTATTCTTGAGGCTGATGCTCAATTTCAATATAATGGTAATGTGCAAAAAACAAAGCTCGTCGCCTGGGGGCAAAATGCTAATTATATACCTGGACCGAATACACCAAATCGCATTTCGTTGCTTTCCTGTGACCTGGCGGAGGAGACCTGGGATGATCCAAAACCCTATGTACTCTACGGTACCTTACTGATTGATTCATGCACACTGGTTTTGCCACCCGGTGCGGAATTATATGTACATGGAGGTATTGCCAATAATCAAATAGGTATTTATAATGAAGGTTTGATTTACACCTACCCAAAAGGAAGAATAGAAGTCAGAGGCACGGTAAGCCAACCCGTCATCATTCGTGATGATCGGATCGAACCTGATCATGCAGGGGAATGGGCCGGCATTCGACTCGGTCCTGAAAGTGGTCCCCATAAGTTTAGTCATATGCAACTCAGTAGCGCACTTGCCGGCATTACGAGTGATAGTGCGACAGTAGTAGAAATGGATCACAGTAGTATAGCTTATACCAGCGGGCCCGGATTTTTTGCAAGACATGCCACTGCGAAAATTTCGAATTGTCTTTTCTATGAAAATGGAAGTCAGGCAGTGGCATTGACGTATGGTGGTGATTATGAAATTGCGTATACCACGATGGTGAGCTTTGGAAATGATCGCGAAGCATTATTGATGAACAACTATTATTGCAGTGATCCGTTGTGTCAGGAAGGGTTGTTTTTAAATCAGTTTACCGGCAGAATTTTCAATAGCTTATTGATTGGTTCTTCACGGGATGAAGTATGGTTGGTAGATGCAGGGACTCCTGAACAAGCCTTGCTGGATATACAGATGTACAATAATATGGTTGTCGTTGATGAGTTACTCGATCAGGATAAATATCCGGACTTTTTTGAGACCATATGTACCAATTGTTTTGAATATCGTTACGGGGACACTTTATTTGTGGACATGTTGCATGATGATTACCATCTGGATACGATGTCAGTAGCCGAACAAAAGGGTATCCCATTACCCGCCTATCCTGATGATTTTGATGGCCAAAGCAGGGACTTGTTGTTGCCTGATCTGGGTTGCTATGAGTTCCAGCAATAGATTTATGGAATTGTCTTAGCGGGGGATGCCGTATTGATTCTGTATTTGTCTACCGAGGAAAGTATTACAATCCCTGTGATGAAAAACAAGGCCAAAGCGAGCACGCTATACCGCATGCTGCCGGTCAGTGAATTGACAAGGCCGAATATAAACGTGCCGGAGACGATAGCCACTTTTGACAGCACATCCATAAAGCTAAAAAATGATGTCGTATCTTTTACTTCACCTTCCAGGAGCTTTGCATAGGTAGATCGGGAAAGTGATTGTATCCCGCCAAGAACCATTCCTACTAAAGCGGCGATCAAAAAGAACTCCCACTTTTGTGTGGTCAGATAGGCACCGAAGCAGATGATTACCCAAATAGACAGTTGAATCAACAAACTAAATTTATTTCCTTTTGCTTTAGACAAACGGGCAAATGAAATAGCACCGGGAATAGCGACTAATTGGAGTAGCAGAATGGTTACAATCAATTCGAAATCTTCAAAACCTAATTCTTTGGCAGCGAAAATAGAAGCGAGGTAAATCACTGTATGGACACCGGCAATATAAAAGAAATAAGAAGCTAGAAATCTTTTAATGTTTTTGTCAATCTTAATGATTTCCCAAACGCCCATTAATTCTTTCCATCCCTTCATCAGCAGATTCTCGGTACTTTTTACCGGTTCGTCAGCCGGTAATCTTTTAAATGTGATTTGTGCGAAACTAAACCACCAGACCCCGACCAGAACAAATGATATTCGAGAGGGTAGTGTAGGACTGGAGATATAAAACCATTCAGGTTTTTGGATCAACAGAAGACAAAAAACTAATAGTAGCACACTACCTACATATCCATAGGCATATCCTTTAGCACTCACACTGTCAAATTTATCTTCTGTAGCAATGAGGGGCAAATAAGAATCATAAAATACAAGTCCTCCTGCGGCACCTATCGTACCCAACATAAATGCCACTGTGCCAATCCACATGGTTTCCGGACTATTGAAAAAGAATAGTGAAATACATCCGATGACTCCTGCCAGGGTGAATGATTTTAGAAAATACATCCTTCTGCCACTGAAATCTGCGATGCCGGATAGTAATGGGGAAATAAAAGCGATGAGAATATATACGGCGGACACGGAGAAAGAATAAAGTGCCGTATTGGAAATGGTCCCTCCAAAAAGAGGCACCTCTGCGTCGCTTACATTTGAAAAATAAATTGGAAATATAGCGGTGGAAATTACCAGATAATATGCAGAATTGGCCCAGTCAAAAAAGGCCCATCCCTGAATTGTTTTTTTGTCGTTGAGTTGCATGGAGTGAAGTTACCGATATATATCTTTACGCCTGCCTTTCGTTTTGCCTCTGGTCAAAAATTCAATTAGATGTAAAAAAATGAATGGTTATGTTTTCCTATCTTCCATCTAATGAAAGTACTGATATTAAGCAGGAGTCCTGTACTCTACTCAACACAAAGTCTGGTCACCGCTTCACGAAGGAGGCATCATGCTGTCCGGGTGGTGGATCACCTGCAATGCAATTTATCAATATTAGGCGGTCGACTGGGCGTAAGGTATCAGGGAGAGTTTCTAGGCAAACCGGATGCAGTAATTCCAAGAATTGGCTCCAGCGTAACCAGTTATGGTGCCTCGGTGGTGAGACAATTCGAATTGATGGGCGTTTTTTCTGTGGTCAGTACAGAGGCTTTATTGCGCTCCAGGGATAAGCGTTCTGCATTGCAGTATCTGGCGGCTCACCAAATTCCTGTGCCCGACAGTGTTTTTATGGCGATGCCCGATAATATGGATTCTGCCTTAAATGTGTTGGGGGACCAATATCCGGTGATTATAAAAATGTTGCAAAGTGCTCAGGGCGATGGCGTTTTTCTTGGTGAGAATAAAGGAGCTGCAAAATCATTGATTGCTTCCTTTATTCGATTGAAAGAAGAGATCCTTCTTCAGCGTTTTATTAAAGAGTCTGATGGAAAGGACATTCGCGTTTTTGTGGTAGGTGGTGAAGTAGTGGCGACCATGGAGCGCAGTGCGCAACAAGGAGAGTTCAGATCAAATCTTCATCGAGGAGGCACCGCCCGGAAAATGAAAATTACGGAGGAGGAAGCAGATATTTCCATTCGGGCTGCTGCGCTGATGGGCTTAAAAGTGGCAGGTGTGGATATATTGCGCTCAGAAGTCGGACCAATGGTGCTTGAAGTCAATGCATCACCTGGTTTGGAGGGAATTGAAAAGACGACGAAAGTGGACATTTCGGGCCATATTATTAAATTAATAGAAGCTCATGTTGGATCAACAATATTATAGTGATTACAGAAAGATTGAATTTAGTGGCAATGAAATACTTCCCGGTGAATCGTCTCATGTAAATTTCAATGTAGGGAATCTGCCTACCGGCACACGGGTGTCAATTCAGATGGAAGTTTTTCGAAGTGTTCAACCGGGCCCACATGTTTTGTTGATTGGGGGTGTCCATGGCGATGAAATCAATGGTGTTGAAATCGTGCGCCGAACGCTGGCAGGACAAATGTTTGATCAACTGATTTGCGGATCGGTGATTGTAGTGCCTCTTCTCAATGTATATGGTTTTATCAATTTCAGCAGAGAAGTTCCGGATGGTAAAGATATTAACCGAAGCTTTCCCGGTTCTATGTCTGGAAGCCTTGCCTCAAGAGTGGCAAGGATTATAACAAAAAACATCATTCCGCAAATTGATCTCTTAATAGATTGCCATTCGGGAGGACAAGGAAGGTTTAACTATCCGCAAATAAGAGTATCCAAAGGGGATGAGGAGAGTACCCGTCTGGCGAGTGCCTTTAACCCTCCGTTTATCATCAAGAAAGGTGTCTTGAGAGGATCTCTTAGAAAAGTTGCCAAAATAAATCATAAGCCCTGTCTTGTATATGAGGGAGGTGAAGCATTGCGATTGGATAGCTATCCTATCGCAAAAGGGGTTTCAGGAATAAAAAAGACGTTGCAATTTTTAAGCATGCTGGATGGAAAACCAGAAGAAACTAAAGCGTCTATTGAAATCCACCATACCTCTTGGGTTCGCGCCTCAAAGGCAGGCTTGTTTGTCTGGTCTGAATGCTCAGGCGCCAGAGTGAAAAAAGGGGATATATTGGGCACCATTTACGATCCTTATGGAATCGCACAGGTGATTGTGCATGCCTCCATGGATGGATACATCCTGGGTCATACAAATTCGCCCCTGGTCAATCAGGGCGATGCTTTGTTCCATCTTGGAAGCTGACATTTTTTTTGAATGGCTATCTTCCTGCTTCTTTTTTCAAATACGTTATAGTTCTGCTGAGCAACACATGTATCTTTACTATTCGACATGAACAAGCAAAAAACAATTCTATTACTTTCATTGATCCTTTTACTGTTTGCTGCAGGTTGTAAGGAAGGCAATCCTTCTGGTTCGGAAGAGGGTAACGGCCAACCGAATTTAAATCAGGAAGTAGTTGAGAATGATTATGATGAGAAAGCAATGCAATATGAGAGCGCAGATCGGGTGATATGGCAGAAGCCGGATTTCGTGGTCCATCAATTGGGGGATGTAGAAGGAAAAGTGGTTGCAGATCTTGGCGCGGGCACAGGCTATTTTAGTCGTCGAATTGCGTATAAAGGGGCACGGGTCATTGCCATTGATATTGATCCAAAAGCCATCCGGTGGATGGAGGAGCAAAAGTCAAGATTTCCTGTTGAATTACGTGACAGACTTATCATTCGTCAGGCTGAACCGGATGACCCAAAACTTAAAGACAATGAAGTCGATGTCGTTCTATTGGTCAATACTTACGCCTACATTCCAAATAGAGTAGACTACTTCTCGAGACTTCAAAATGCGCTTCGACCGGGCGGCAAAATAGTTATCATTGATTTCAAAAAGAAAAGCACACCTTTTGGTCCGGCGCTGGAAGAAAGGATTGATCAGTCAGATATTGAGAAAGAATTAAATGAAGCAGGATACCGCATTTTATCGCTCGATGAATCCTCTTTGGAATATCAATACATCATCAAAGCGCAACGGGATTAAGTATTCCCCTAAGACTACCGTGCTATCAATTCCTCTCTTCCGGGTCCTGTGGAAACAAAAGAAATTGGCAATCCAAGTTGGTCTTCGATATAGGTTAGAAAATTCTTCACTGCTTGTGGCAAACGATCATAGGAAGTCACATTAATTTCTTCCATCCAGCCATCATGCACACTGTGTACCACATCAAGAATACCTTCATTGATATCAAATGGCAACTGATCCGTGACCGAGCCTCCTACTTTATATCTTTCTGCCACTGACAAAGTTTCGAATGCATTTAAAACATCGAGTTTAGTGATGGCCAAATGCGTCGTTCCGGAAATCATCGTCGCATATTTTAATTGAGGTATGTCCAGCCAGCCGCATCTTCTTGGTCGTCCTGTCGTGCTGCCAAATTCATTTCCTGCGACGCGTATGCGCTCTCCATCTGCATTATCAAGTTCTGAAGGGAAAGGACCTGATCCCACTCTGGTGCAATAAGCTTTAGTGACACCGAGCACATTTCGAATAGCACTTGGAGGTATTCCCAGGCCATTGCAAACCCCTGATGTGATCGTGTTGGAGGAAGTGACATAGGGATAGGTACCAAAATCTATATCCAGCATCATACCCTGAGCCCCTTCGGCCAATATAGACTCACCGGCCTTCAGACGTTCGTTAACGAAATATTCCGCGTCGATAAGATTTAGTTTCCTGACACGCTCGATGGCAGCAAACCAATTCTCCTCTTCCGGTTGCAGGTCATATTCAATGGCTGGATACAACTTCAGGAGATGAAGGTGTTTCTCTTTGAGGGATTGATATTTTTCGTCAAAGCTTCCACTAAGTATATCGCCAATGCGCAATCCATTTCGACCGGTTTTATCCATATAACATGGACCTATACCTCTTAGGGTAGAACCAATTTTCATTTCTCCCTTGGAAGCTTCTGACGCCATGTCCAGCAGCTTGTGCGTAGGGAGGATGAGATGGGCTTTTCTACTGATACTGAGTCGGCTACGGACTTCATTGCCGCCAGCTTCCAGACCATCGATTTCTTTCATCAGGGTGATGGGATCGATGACGACCCCATTGCCGATCACATTCACCAGGTGCTCGTGAAATATACCGGAAGGAATTGTATGCAGAACGGTTTTCTTGCCGTCAATCCAGAGTGTATGACCCGCATTTGGTCCTCCTTGAAATCTTCCTACGATTTGATATTTATCTGCCAGGTAATCAACAATTTTACCCTTGCCTTCATCTCCCCATTGGAGACCCAACAATACGTCTACAGCCATCAGTGAACATTAAAATAATATAGGGTACACGACCCTAAACGGCAAATATAAGGAAGAAGCTTAAGCTTATTTATTTGGATTGCGATTTACAGCCATCTTTACAACGGCCATAGAGGTTCAAATCGTGATAGAGCACCTTAAAATTCAATATTTCGCCCATGGTGGACTTAATCTGCTGGATTCTTGGGTCGCAAAACTCAATGACTTTTCCACAATCCACACAGATCAGGTGGTCGTGTTGCTTAAAACCATAGGATTTCTCGTATTGTGTGAGATTTTTACCAAACTGATGTTTGGTGATCAGATCACAATTAACCAACAATTCCAGGGTGTTGTAGACCGTGGCTCGACTGACACGGTAATTGGAATTTTTCATGTGGATATAAAGCGCTTCTGCATCGAAATGGTCCGAACGGCGATAGATTTCCTCGAGGATAGCATATCGCTCCGGTGTACGGCGTAGGTTGTTTTCACCCAGATGAATGGAAAAGATATCTTTGACATCTTCGAAAGAAACCTTTCCGGCAAGCGGTAATGTAGGAGGTGTAAGGCTCATTAGTTTAATTTTCCCGGTATACGGATGAAATCCCTTCGAGGGTTTTCAATGAACGCATAACCATATTTAACTGGTTTTTGTTGCTCACGACAAGGCTTAGTTTTCCTTCAAAGTAACCCTCTTTCCCTTCAATACTCAGCGATCGTATATTAATACCCAAACCGGAGCTGATTTTGTTAGTCACCAATTCAATCACACCAGGTCCGCTGTCCACGCCAGTTATTTTGAGGTTTACGATAGATTTTACATTGCCCGTAGTGACCCATTCGGCTTTTTGTACTCGATACCCATAACTTGCCATAAGGTGAGTGGCATTAGGACAATTACTTCGGTGAATTTTTATTCCGGCACCGGCCGTCACATACGCAAAGATATCATCACCGATCACCGGCTTACAGCAGGAGGCGAGAGCATACTTATATTGTGATGCATCGACTCCGTCAATACTGATTCTTGGCTGGTCATCTTCCGGTGCACTGGAGGCAAACGTGATCGCTTCATTGTCTGTAATACTAGCACGCTGGGGGTGCTTGACGGGAAATATAATCTTCCCACCTTCAACTTTTAATTCTTTTACCTTGCTTAAATCAAAATGTTCAATGGCAATATCATAATACAAATCAAGTCTTGAGTTGTAGCCAAAATGACGTGCAAGCTGGTCAACATTTTCTTCGAGGTCTGCTTTCATGCCGCGGAGCTTGCGGTCCAATTTAGCCATGCCATCCTCGGATTGATTCTTTTTAGATTCCTTCAGGGCTGTTCTGATTTTTGCCCTGGCTTTTCCGGTCACGGTCATCCGCAACCATTCCTCATTTGGCTTTTGGTTTTTATTGGTGATGATCTCTACCTGATCACCATTTTGAAGCTTGTATCCCATCGGGACCAGCTTGTTGTTGATTTTAATGGCACTGGAGTGGTAACCGATATCCGAGTGAATGGCAAAAGCAAAATCAAGCGCAGTGGCGCCTTTGGGCATTACTTTCAGATCGCCCTTTGGCGTAAATACGTATAGTTCTTCAGCATATAAATTCGTTCTGAAATCACTGATAAATTCCAACGCATCTTTATGCGTCTCGTCCAGCATCTCGCGAATATTGTCCAGCCAGGTTTCATAGATATATTGCTGGGTATTGACATTTTTGTATTTCCAATGCGCAGCAAATCCACGCTCAGCTATTTCATCCATCCGTTGCGTACGAATCTGAATTTCTACAAAGCGTCCTTTGGGACCAATGACGGTCGTATGTAGCGATTCATACCCATTGGATTTGGGAGTAGTAATCCAATCTTTCAGACGCTCGGGAATTGGTTTATGAATTTCTGTCAGGATACTATACACAAGCCAGCAACTTGATTTTTCTTTTGCCGGTGGTACATTCAGAATTATCCGGATCGCGAATAAATCATAAACCTCTTCAAAAGGAATCTGCTTTTTCTTGAGTTTGTTATTGATCGAAGCAATAGACTTTGATCGGCCAACAATTTGGTAGTCAAATCCAAGTTCAGAGAGTTGCGCTTTTAGTGGTTTGATAAATTCACGGATATACCTTTTTCTTTGTTGGTCTCCCAGCGAAAGTTTTTGTTCTATTTCTTCGTATGTCTCGGGCTCTTGAATTTTCAATATGATATCCTGAAATTCCGATTTGATATTATACAGACCCAGCCGGTGGGCGAGTGGCGAGTAGATATAATCTGTTTCAGCAGCAATGCTTAATTGCTTGTGCTTAGGCATTGGTCCTATCGTACGCATATTATGCAGACGATCGGCAATTTTGATTAAAACAACTCGGACATCATGCACCAGTGTAGATAAAACTTTCTTAAAATTTTCAGCCTGTTTTGAAGGCGAATTATAGAGGCCATCCAATTTGGTCAGACCGTCTACAATTTTTGCAATCTTTTCACCAAAACCTTCCCGAATATCTTCGATAGTCACATCCGTGTCTTCGACGACATCATGCAGAATAGCGCATATCGCTGCGGTGGGGCCGAGACCAATTTCCTGAACGCAAATGCGCGCCACTTCAATCGGATGAAAGAAATACGGTTCGCCACTTTTTCGACGCTGTCTGGAGTGAGCCTCCAGTCCCATTTCAAAAGCCTTTTTCAGATTTTTTTTATCCGTCTCGTCTAGTGGAGCAGGCAATGCCTTCATCAGCCTGCGGAAGTCACGCTGCAGGGCCGCTTGTTCTGTATCGGTCAGGCCAGTAGCTATATGAGGCATAGGTACACAAGTTACTAACAAAACCATACCAAGTTAGAGTTCCGCGATGAATCATTGCGATCAATTGAAGATTACTCAAAATGGCTTAATAATCTTTCCAAAATTCCATACATTTGCAGCCGTTTTGAATTGCGCGGGTGTGGTGAAATTGGTAGACACGCTAGACTTAGGATCTAGTGCTGCAAGGCTTGGGGGTTCGAGTCCCTCCACCCGCACACTTTTTGAACAGGATTGCAAAACTTCTATCATCGTCGGTGCGTATTTTCTAACGTGCTGATTGTCAGGTAATAAAATATAATTAAGCAGCGCGTTTTACCGGGCAGTACCCATCAGGTAGTCAAATAATTTAACAGGAATAACAGGATGAAAATTGATTTTAACCGTTTAGATGACCTCAACGCAAAGGTTTCGCTTGTCATCGAGCATGCTGATTATGGCCCCAAATGGGAGGAGAGCATCAGAAATTACAGTAAAAAGGTGGCCATTAAGGGCTTTAGAGCCGGAAAAACACCTAAAAGTGTTTTGATTAAGATGTATGGGCGCGGGTTACTCGAAGAAACCGTGAACAAACTTCTGAATGATACCCTTTTTAACTATCTGGATGAGCAGAAAATCGGAATCTTCGGGTCCCCCATCATGGCGGAAGATGCCGAACCTGTGGACTTTGATCCCAAATCTACTACGGATTATCATTTTGAATTCGATCTAGGCCTGAAGCCGGACTTTGATCTTCAACTCAATCACGACAAGCCGCTTGAGGTAGTTGTTCCCGTGGTAGATCAAAAAGCAATTGAAGAAGATATTATCAAATACCGTCGTGCTTTTGGTGCAGATACGCCCGTGACCGATGGTAAAATTGAGGAATTTGATAAAGTGGGACTTACGCTCAAACCATCTTCAGCGACTGAAGGGGAGGGTGTCGAGACCGTTGTCAATATGGATGGCATACAAGGGGAAGGCAAACAAGCCCTTCTGAATCTGACCATTGGGGCAGCATTGGATGTTGATTTGGAGAAATTCCTCGGGTATGAGCGTGAAGGAATAGTAAAAAATACACTTCATTTGGAAGCAGATCCATCGCCGGGTGAATCGCTTCAATATTCATTGGTTGTTTCATCCATTAGCCGTCCTCAAATGACCCCGTTGACTGGTGAACAGTTGACAAAGGTGGTTGGAAAGGCAATGGAAGGAGAAGAGGACTTTAAAGATTTTCTGATCAGTCGCGCCGGTGAGGAGCTGAAAAATCAAGCGGTTGACATGAAGAAAATGGCTATCAGACTCAATCTGAATGAAGCTAATCCATTTGACATGCCCGAAGATTTTTTATTCAGATGGGTCAATCATCAGCGCGAGAAGAAAGTAGCAAAAGGATCCCGCGAAGCCGCCCAACTCTTCCGGGATGCAAAATGGTCTTTATTGTTAAACAGAATCCTCGATCAGGATAACCTCGAAGTCACGGATAAGGATGTACAACGCCAGGTGACCAACTGGATTGTGCAGAATGTCAATTATATGCAGACGGACATTAAAAAACTCATGGATGAATTATACGCCAACGAGTATTTTATGAGTTCTATGAAGGAGAATGCGCTTGAAGATGTAGTCTTCAAGCACATTTTGGAGAAGTACGAATTTAATGAGAAGGAAGTTTCACCAAAGGAATTTGAAAAAGCTTTTCATGACATACACCATCAAATATTTGATCATGGAGATCATCACCATGAAAATACTGGTAAGGAAAGTGAACATTCTCATGCCTAATACCATTAATTTAGAGAAATAATTTAAAATCAAATCCCTTCAGATGAGTAATCCAAACGAGTTTTACAAGTTCGCTACCAAACATGCGGGCATTTCCAGTGCTGACCTGGAGCGATATATGAGGACATCAGTACCTGATATTCACGGGTTTACTCCTCAGGTTATTGAGGAAAGGCAAATGAATGTCGTCGGGATGGATGTTTTTTCAAGATTGATGATGGATCGAATCATATTTCTGGGTGTACCGGTCAATGATTACGTTGCCAATGTAATTCAGGCACAATTACTGTTTCTGGAATCCACTGACAATAAGCGGGATATTCAGATGTTTATCAATAGTCCGGGGGGTTCGGTCATATCCGGCCTTGGGATCTATGATACCATGCAATATGTTTCTCCGGAGATTGGTACCATTTGTACCGGATTGGCGGCTTCCATGGGTGCTGTATTACTCACCGCAGGAACCAAGGGAAAAAGAACTTGTCTCCCACACAGCCGTGTGATGATTCACCAGCCAAGTGGCGGGATGCAGGGACAGTTTTCAGATATGGAGATTTCATACAACCTCATTAAGAGCATGCGTAATGAATTATATGAGATTATGGCGACCCATACCGGCAAGACTTTTCAGGATATAGAGAAAGATTCAGATCGTGACAACTGGATGACAGCCGTTGAAGCAAAAGATTACGGTTTGGTGGATGAGGTCCTCTCCAGAAGTAAATAGTGATTAAATTATTCATGACTAAATGCAGCAGCTATGAAGACGAGTGATGATCAATTTGGTTGTTCTTTCTGTGGAAGGGACAAGAAGGAAGCATTAATTCTGATTGCTGGTATTGAGGGTCATATATGCGAACTCTGTGTGGAGCAAGCGTATGATATTGTCAAGCAGGAGTTAAATGAACAGGTAGGGAAAGTCAAGTCAACGGATGATGGCTTTGATATGCCTGAACATATCACACCGCAGCAGATTAAAAAATATTTAGATCAATATGTGATTGGTCAGCAGGAAGCAAAGCGTTTTATAAGTGTTGCCGTCTATAATCATTACAAGCGCATCAGAAGTACAGGAACGGACGATGTAGAGTTAGAAAAATCTAACATTATGTTGGTGGGTCAAACCGGTACCGGTAAGACATTAATTGCCAAGACGATTGCCAGGATGCTGGATGTTCCTTTTGCTATTGTGGACGCTACGGTATTTACTGAGGCAGGGTATGTCGGCGAGGATGTTGAAAGTATGTTGGCCAGACTTCTTCAGGTCTGCGATTATAATGTTGAGGCAGCACAGCGTGGAATCGTGTATATCGATGAGATTGATAAAGTGGCGCGTAAAAGTGATAACCCTAGTATCACGCGGGATGTTTCCGGTGAAGGTGTTCAGCAAGCGATGTTGAAAATACTGGAGGGAACAGATGTGTTGGTACCACCGCAGGGAGGGCGAAAGCATCCGGAGCAAAAGATGCTGAAAGTCAATACCCAGAACATTTTATTTATTGCTGGTGGTGCGTTTGATGGGTTGGATAAAATCATTTCAAGACGTCTCAATACAAACGTGATAGGGTACAGCAATCAGGATGACAAAGTGATTGACAAGGAGAATTTGTTTCAATACGTTTCACCAAAGGATCTTAAAACGTTTGGACTTATACCTGAATTGGTAGGACGATTACCTGTGCTGGGATACCTTGATCCGCTAGATCAGGAAACGTTGGTTAGAATTATGACCGAGCCTAAAAATGCCATTGTCAAGCAGTACAAGAAGCTTTTTGAATTGGAGGGCGTAAAGTTTTCCATCACGGAAGACGCCATAGATTATATTGCAGGGAAGGCCATCGAGCTTAGCCTGGGGGCCAGGGGGCTCAGATCTATCTGTGAAGTGATTATGATGGATGATATGTTTGACATACCATCATCAAAAAGCGTCAAGGAATTGAATGTCGATCTTGCGTATGCAAAAGCAAAACTTGATAAAGTACAGCTTAAGAAACTGAAGGCAGCTTAAGCTCCTTTTATGCGCTGGCAAATTCATTTAAGTTATTTAGGAACGCATTACTGCGGCTGGCAGCGTCAGCCCTCTTCGCCTTCCGTGCAGCAGACACTGGAGGAGGCCCTTGGATTAATATTGCGGCAGTCAGTTGAAATTGTGGGTTGTGGAAGAACAGATACCGGCGTACATGCACGAGCCTATGTAGCGCATGTGGATGTTGTTGATTTTCCTTTGACCGACAAGGTCGTTTATCAGATCAATGCAGTATTGCCGCTTGATATATCGATCAAAAGCATCAAAGAGACGAATGAGTCATTTCATGCGCGATTTGATGCGGTGGAGCGTCAATACAAATACTATATGCATTTCCATAAGGACCCGTTTTTAAATGGGCTCTCTTATTATTTTCATCAGCATGCAGTACTTGATCACGAAAAGGTGATGGCTGCCGCTGAACTACTCTTGCGATTTGATGAGTTTCTACCTTTTTGTAAAACCGGGTCTGATGCGGATCATTTCAGGTGCACTTTAAATGAATCTGTATGGACATTTGAAGGGGGCACGGCGATCTATTCAATAAAGGCTAATCGTTTCCTGCGGGGGATGGTAAGGCTTACTGTTGGAGCTTGTTTGAATGTGGGGCTTGGGAAAATCACTTTAGCAGAATTACAGGAAAGTCTGGAAAATCAAACGTCGTTAGAGCATGCCTGGAGTGTACCTGCGGAGGGGTTATACCTTGAGGAGATTATGTATCCTTAAATTACCTGGTGCAATACAAATGAAATAATACTTTTTTTAAAGTGAAATCCTATTCATATGGATAGAGTTTAAACCCGGTTGCAAACGAATTTACTTCCTTGTGAATTTCTTGAAGTGCACTATCATTTTCAGCACTCATTAATGCGCGGTCGATCCATTCGACGATCCGCTCACAGTCTTTTTCATTCATGCCTCGTGAAGTAACAGCCGCTGAACCAATTCGAATACCTGAGGTAACAAATGGACTGTTGGTATCAAACGGGACCATGTTTTTATTAACGGTGATATCGGCTTTGATCAATGCTTCTTCAGCAACTTTTCCGGTAAGTCCTTTATTCGAAAGATCGATCAACATCAGGTGATTGTCTGTTCCGCCGGAAATGATCTGATAGCCTTTACTAATTAATGCATCGGCCATTGTGCTTGCATTTGAAATAACTTGTCTGGCATAGGTTTTAAACTCAGGTGTGGCAGCTTCAATAAATGAAACTGCTTTTGCAGCAATGACATGCTCCAATGGCCCTCCCTGCATGCCGGGGAATACTCCACTGTTTAGAATCGTTGACATCTGTATTGGTGTTCCCTTTTTAGTGGTTCGTCCCCAAGGGTTTTCAAAATCTTTGCCCATCATGATGACGCCACCACGTGGTCCTCGCAATGTTTTGTGCGTGGTAGAAGTGACGATGTGGCAGTGAGGTAGTGGATCAGCCAATAAGCCACTTGCAATCAATCCTGCCGGATGCGCGATGTCTGCCATGAGTAATGCTCCGACTTCATCAGCAATTTCTCTAAAGCGTTTATAATCCCATTCTCTTGAATAAGCGGAAGCACCACAGATGATCAGTTTTGGTTTGTGTTTGATGGCCTGCTCATACACTTCATTCATATCTACCTGCCCTGTTTCTTTATTGACATTGTAGTGGGTGGCATGATAAGTCAGTCCGCTAAAATTAACAGGTGAACCGTGTGTCAGATGGCCCCCATGTGCAAGATTAAATCCAAGGATCGTATCGCCGGGTTTTAATACGGCAAGAAAAACAGCTGCATTTGCCTGAGCCCCGGAATGCGGTTGTACGTTAGCATAGGCTGCGCCAAAAAGTGATTTCAAACTTTCAATCGCCATGGTTTCCACTTCATCAACCACTTCACATCCGCCGTAGTATCGTTTGCCGGGATAGCCTTCCGCATATTTATTGGTCAGGCAGGAGCCCATCGCGTTGATGACGGCTTTCGAGGTAAAGTTCTCAGAAGCGATTAACTCAATACCTTTCCGCTGACGGGTTTCTTCTTTTTGAATTAAATCAAAGATATCCTGTGTGTTCATTTTGTATGTATTGTTTAGGGATGCTAAAGATGAGAAATGTTTTGGCACTTTTTAGGGAGGAGGGAGATTTTTGTTCAGACCAGTAGACCTGAGACCAATAGACCTGGGACTTTTATAGGGTGATTGAGTGATAAGTGATAGGTGATTTGGT
>JAHEAR010000017.1:0-39762 GCA_024642665.1 Bacteroidota bacterium | reverse complement strand
ATAAAACTTCCTGTTGGTTGCAATTTTTACAGGTGCTTCCAGAAAAGATGAGAAGGGTTTGATCTCTCCGCTTTTCAACAAAATATTTATTTCATCATCATCACTTACATAATCGGGTTTTGCCTCACTCCCCAGCCAAACCATTTTGTCAACCGTGTCATCAGACCACTGATATTTTATTTTGCATTTATTTTTTATTTCCGAAATCACTGTTTCCTCAAAAGGCGCTTCAGACCAGCGCACTTTATGGATTTTTCGTTTGAATAAATTTGATGCCAGAAAACTTATTTCAGGGGTAGGATAGGCGCGAAGTCGCTTGATGCTGTAGTCAATCGAGGTATCATCCAAATCATTAAATTCAAATAAAACTTCCTCCGTGTTTTCTTCAAGGGCCTGAATGCTTGTTTTCCTGCTCAAAAAATATTCAAGTTCATCGGACAGATAGGGTGCTCTGTTCCCTGCATTTTCTTGTTTTAAATTTAAGATGAGATGTCTGGCCATCAACTCTGCAGAAAGTGACGTTTTATGCAAATAGACCTGCCAATACATGATGCGCCTCGCCACAAGAAATTTTTCAATACTGTAAAGTCCTTTTTCTTCGACCACCAGATGATTGTCCACTACGCGCAACATCCTCAGAATTCGATCATGTCCCACAACCCCCTCTGCAACGCCAGTATAAAAGCTATCTCTCGACAGATAGTCCAGTCGATCAAGATCCAGCTGCCCGCTGATCAATTGATGTAAAAAGGGGCGGTGGTAGTCGCCATTAAAAATCTTGTAAGCAAATGCCAGTTGAGGGCCCATGGACTTGACGAGATGGCGAATGATGAGTTTGCCGATCGATTCATGATCCGTTTCAATGATCAGGCCTTCCAAAGCATGACTATAAGGGCTGTGACCAATATCGTGCAGCAGGACGGCAATGAGAGCCGCCTCCTCCTCCTCACTTGAAATGACTGTTTGCTTGGCTCTGAGCTCATCAATGGCCATACCCATGAGGTGCATCGCCCCCAGCGCATGGTGAAATCGGGTATGCTGGGATCCCGGATAGACCAGATGCGTTAGTCCGGTTTGCTTGATTCTGCGGAGACGTTGAAACAAAGGATGTTCGATCAGATCAAACAAAAGCGGCGTCCGAATGGGAATTAACCCATACACCGGATCATTTATAAGCTTCATTTTGTTCATTAGGCAAAGATTGGGAAAATATCAGCTGTATCGGTATCGTTTGATACATTCATCTGATATGAACTTTTTCTATAAGGTGTTGTACTATTGCATATGGATAAAATTAAGATACTCTGGGCGGACGACGAAATTGAGTTGTTAAAGCCTCAATTGTTCTTTCTGGAGAAGAAAGGCTATAATGTGGTGACCGTGTCCAATGGGCACGATGCGATCGATGAGTTTCAGAGCGCTGGGGATATCGATATCGTCTTTTTGGATGAAAGCATGCCCGGTATTACCGGTCTCGAGACCATGCAAAAGTTGAAGGCGATCAAGCCAACACTCCCGATCGTCATGATTACTAAGAATGAGGCCGAGAATATCATGGAAGAGGCGCTCGGATCACAGATTGATGATTACCTGATCAAGCCTGTCAATCCTAATCAAATCCTGCTAACCCTTAAGAAGATCGTTGATAATAAGCGATTGGTGCGCGAGAAAACTTCCTCCGATTATCAGATGGAGTTTAGAAATATCCTGATGGAAATCAATAGTGGACTTGATTTGTCTTCCTGGGTGCAGGCCTATAAGAAAATTGTCAATTGGGAGTTGAAAATAGATACCTCGCGCAGTGAAGAAATGGGAGATATCCTGATGATGCAGAAAGCGGAGGCCAATGCGGAGTTTTCAAAATTCGTTTCCAGAAATTATTTGTCCTGGCTTGCCGACAGAGAAAAGGGGCCGCTGATGTCTCAGGATTTGCTGGCAAAGAAAGTGCTACCGCACCTGAGTGAAAAAAGGCCGGTGGTGTTTTTATTATTGGACAATCTTCGTTGGGATCAATGGAAGGTATTGGAGCCGGTCTTTGCAGAGATGTTTGAAGTAGAAGAAGAATCGCATTTTTATAGTATTCTTCCCACATCCACACAGTATAGCCGAAATGCCATTTTTGCCGGTATGATGCCTTCAGAAATAAAGCAGAATTATCCTAAGTTATGGTTGGAGGATTATGAAGAGGGGGGTAAGAATATGCACGAAGAGGAGCTGCTTGGCTATCAGCTGAAACGTCGTTTGCGAAAAGATATTAAATGGAATTATCAAAAAATTACGAATGTCGATCAGGCGCGTGAGCTTGGAGAAAAAGCACTTGATCTGATGCATAATGACCTTATCGTGATCGTGTATAATTTCATTGATATGTTGTCGCATGCCCGAACCGAAATGGAAGTGCTGAAGGAACTGGCAGGCGATGAAAAAGCATATCGATCACTGACGTATAGTTGGTTTGTCAATTCCCATGTAAGAACAGCATTGAAGAAAATGGCGGATCAGGGCATTACACTAATTGTAGGTACCGATCATGGTACGACTCGCGTGAAGCAACCTTCCAAAGTGGTCGGGGATCGAAACACGACTACCAATCTTCGCTATAAAATGGGAAAGAATCTTCAGTATGATGCTAAAGATGTATTGGAGATCAAAAAACCGGAGGAAGCAGGACTGCCAAGGCCTAACCTGAGTTCAAGTTATATTTTTGCGAAAGAGGATAAATATTTTCTATATCCTAATAATTATAATCATTACAATTCGTACTACAGGAATACTTTTCAGCACGGAGGGATATCACTGGAAGAAATGATCTGTCCTATCATTCGGCTAGTACCCAAAACAGGCGTGCGATTATAATCCACCCGTCATTCGGACTCTTCATTCACCCAAAGATCTGATAATTCCGGGTGTTCCGTTTTGAAGTCAAGCCACAAAACTTTACTTGCAAGGAAATACAGTTTTTGTCCAAAAGTACCTTTAGCTTTAAGGGTAATCCGATATATCCTTCCTTTTAAAATATTTGCATCCGCAATGGAATCAACTTCCGTATAGGGATACTTGTACGTTTTGAAATAATTACTGACATATAGATGTTCGTTGTCCATGTCAATGCGATATAAACGCCATAAAATAAATCGGACAAACGCAAAGCCGGTACCAATGATAAAGAGGACGCCTATCCAAATGTAGGGATTGCTAAAAAGACCGGCCTTGCCACGAACAGCCCAGGTCAACATACCCAAAATTGACAAGACAGCCGTAAACCAAATCGTCGGCAATGCTATTCTGAGAACAATGGTCAGTTGTGATGAAACTCGGTTCATAGGCTATGCATTTAATGCTTTTTCCTCGTCCTTTTCTTTTTGCTTCCGCTCCTTATCAATTCGTTTGGTGACAATGATACTTACCTCATACAGAAAGTAAAGTGGAAAAGCAATGATCAATTGCGTGATCGCATCCGGAGGCGTAATGACAGCAGCAACAACAACAATAATCACAATCGCATGTCGTCTGTATTGGGTGAGCAGGGATGAAGAGACCAGTCCTATTTTTGCGAGAAAATACATAATGACCGGCATTTCAAAAACCAGCCCAATGGGCAACGTAAACATCGTCATAGAACTTACCAAAGCGGACAAGGTAGTGGTATTTGCTATTTGAGGGCTGACGGTATAACTGGATAAAAAAGTAATGGCCATTGGGGAGATAACAAAATATCCAAAAGCTACGCCTAACAAAAAGAGTGTACTGCAGACAAAGACCATTCCTCGGGCCGCTTTTATCTCGGTTTTGTATAGTCCGGGCTTGATAAATCGCCAAAACTCATAAAAGACATATGGGAAGGCAACAATAAACCCAAGCCAAACGGAAACCTTTAAATGACTGATGAATTGCTCCTGAATATCTCTGGTGATAATCTGGAGATTTTGAGGATAGAAGCAAAAGTCAGGCAGGTAAGTGCAAAAAATCTTATACGTAATGAAATTTTGCTGGGTCGGACCCAGAATGACGTAATCAAAAACAAAGGTCTTCATGAGAAAGACCACCACCGAAACCACCAGAATAGCTACGAAGGATCGTAAAATATGCCATCTCAATTCTTCGATGTGCTCGAAAAACGTCATTTCATTAGCATTTTTTCCGGAATTTGGATTTGCCATAGTACCTGATGCCTGTTTGAATAATGATGGTGCGAATATCGTGAAGTATATAGGATTCTTTATCGGATTGCAAAGTTAAGTTGCAGATAAAGGGTGAAAGGCCCCGATATGCATATATTTGCCGAGAATTCGACGAATGGGTATGAGCAGCCTGACATCGGTTATTTGAATCTTAGCTGTAAACCTGCTCAACCTACACATACTATAAGGCCTATATGGACAGTTTTAAACAAATGCGCACACAGATATTAACGTTGACGATTATTTTGAATGGTCTGGCCCTTTTCGCCCAACCCACGGATGGTTTAGTAGGGTATTACTCTTTTGATGCATGCGATGCTACAGAAGAGTCAGGGCAGGGCACGGATGGGATCATCGTTGGAAATGCAACCTGCGGCTGCGGTGTTTCGGGCAGCGGTCTTCAATTTGACGGAAATACCTCAGTTCAGATATTGAGTAATATCGACCTCATTTTTGCGAATGATTTTACCATTAGTTTCTTTATCCTGCCCAATCCACAAGGCAATGCGATTATGGATATTTTATCAAAGAGTGAATTGTGCGGGATTGATAGTACGCTGGAGCTAAAATATAATCCTGTCACAAGAGCCATGAGTCTGTCGTTGTCGCAGCAAGCTAATCTCTCTGCCAAAGCAACACATAATCTGCCGGTCAACCGATGCTATCATCATATTGCTTATGTGCGAAGTGGTCGGGAATTGATTATGTATTATGATGGCGTGCAGGTTGATTTGGCTGCCAGTTCAACGATTGTCCGCATCATCAACAATGGCATTCTGACGCTAGGTGCCGGACCTTGTTTAGCGAATGGCGAAGTGCATTTTCGGGGTACTTTGGATGAATTGCGATTTTATAACCGGGCTTTAAATACACAGGAGGTTAGACAACTTTATTTGCCTGTCGACAAGATTACTTCTCCTGATACAGTTTTATTTACGGGCACTTCGATGCAGGTGCGACTTCCAAATACATGTGCCACCAATATCCAATGGTCACCTTCGTCCGGTGTCAGTAATACGGCCATCGCAGAACCTCAGCTGACCCCTTCTGTTTCCACGCTTTATGATGTGCGCTTAGGATATGGTTTTTGTGAAGCATATGATTCCATTAAAGTCACGGTGGCTGATACTTCGGATTTATCCTGTGAAAATATTTTCTTCCCGTCAGGCTTTACGCCCAATGGCGATAATATCAATGATACCTGGGGAATGAGTAATGTGGTATTCCTTGGAGATTTTATAGCACTTGATGTGTACGACCGATGGGGTGGTCAAATATTCACCACTACAGATATGTCTTCAGAATGGGATGGATCAAGGAATGGGGAGCTTATGATGCCCGGGCAATATGCTTATATGCTGACCTTTAAATGCGACGGAAAGGAACATCGGAAGTCGGGGAGCGTGGTATTGATTCGCTAAAGCAATGAAACTTTCTGCAAATGGAATCTTCTCGCTACACTCGAATCAATGAAGCAGAGCTTTATTTCAATAGCGTAATATCACCCCGGTAGATGAGGGTCATATTGTCTGCGAATGTAATTTCTGCTACATAGACATAGACTCCGGGATTCAGTTCTTTTTCGTTGTAGGTGCCATCCCAATTACCGGCCCCATTTGAACTTGGTATAAGATCCGTTTCAGAATGTACCAGATTTCCCCATCGATCATAGATGTGCAAGTAGTTGATAGCCACTACGCCTAAGCCGGTGAAGATTTTAAAGTCATCATTTCTTCCATCATAATTTGGACTAAACACATTGGGGATATAAACATCCCGGTTATAATCCACATCAACAAAAATGGAGGCTGATCCCTGACAACCGTTTATATCTGTAACCGTCCATGTATACAACGACGGAATCGCATTAAAAACCCATGTTCCTTCACAAGTAGCACAACTGACGGGTTCAGTGGAGGTCCATAAAGTCATGGCGACAGGATTATCACTTTGATCGATACTTCCTACAATGAAAATGCTATCTCCCAAATCGATGACAGGATCATCAGGTCCTATGGACAGTAAAATTGGATCCGGTTCCATGATGACATAATTAGTATCTGCGGAACATCCACGATCATCAAATACACTGACGATGTATATGCCGGACGGAAGAAGTGTCGGTTCATTAATATCGATCAACTCACCACTATTGATCGTATACGTGTAATTGCCATTTCCACCCGTTACATCTTCAATCAGCAGTACTACTTCGTCACCAAAACATGCGGGCGTCCCCAGTACCGGCCATACTACAGAAACAGGGGTAGGCGCAACTAAAGCATACGAGGTGGTATCCATACAGCCTTTTGAATCTGTTACAGTAATGTGATAATCACCAACGCCTAGATTAGCAGCCTGATAAACTGTGGATACATTTGGATCCCAAATAAAAGTGTAGCCTCCTGTATTACCTCCTGCAACATTTAAGGTGATGATTCCATCATTACTATCCCCACACGATAGATCCAGAGTCGCCGATAAATCAATCACTGCGATCAGAGAGTCAGGCTGTGTGATTTGGAAACTATCGGTTTGTATACAGTTTTTACTATCTGTGACGGTAATAAAATATTCTCCTTCCGGGATATTGCCATTCATGGCGGTTGATGGTCCTCCCTGCCATTGAAACATATATCCGGGTGTACCTCCGGAAGCACCGACTTCGAGCAGGCCATCGCTATTTCCGAAGCAGGTGACATCAATATTTTGCAATAGATTTATTTCTACCGAATCAGGAGCAAGGATTTCAAGCGTATCATTATAAAAACAAAGTCCATCCTGAGAAACAGTAAATATATTTTCTCCGGCACAAAGGTCAGAGATATCAAATATGACCCCCGTATCTGCCATTGCCGTACCATTTGTCCAATATAGCTGATAGTCTGCTGCAGGATCTCCTTGTGCTGCGATGATACGAACCCTGCCATCACATGTCTCAGGGCATGAGGTACTATCGATATTACTAAAATTTAACGTCAGGGTAGGAGGAGCTATTACTTCAAAGCTATCCATCGACATAGAGTCGAGGCCATCGACGACCGTGACATAATATTTTCCGGGAGCCAGTCCGGAATAAATACCGGTGGTGGTAGTATCAGGAAATGACCAGAACCAGGTGACCGGCGCAACTGCATTGGCGGTATCTACGATGACTGTTCCGGTATAAGGTCCACCATTAGCTCCTACTCCACAAAGTGGTTGTTCAACAGTAATATCAAGATCAAGAATTTCCTCACACTTGACATGCACGGTATCGTTGAGAATACAAAATATAGGAGCAGGGAGTATAACGTCTACGCTCAATGTGTCCGTGGCTGAGATGTTAATGGTTGGGGTCACTTCACCGGTACTCCATAGTACGCCAACGCCATTAGCAATTGGCTGACCTAAGTATAGCACTGTAACAGTCCCACCATCGCATGGTGTTCCATTAAATTGAAAAGTAATATCTGCTTCTTCGGTGTCATCCCATGAGGGCACCATAAATGGTAGCGTAGCGGTGCATCCGACAGCATCTGTAACGGTCAGAACGTAATTTCCCGAATTCAAATTAAATAAGGTATCACCATCTTGAAATCCACTTCCTGCATCAAGGATATAGGGACCAATGCCATTGCTGATGTCAAACCACGCAGCTCCCCTCGGCAGTGGAATACAATTGTCAGGTTTAGTTCCATCCATTACCACCACCATGGGATCTGGCTCTCCGATGGTAAAGAAGATGGAGTCAGATTGACACAAGCCATCCTTTACCACTGCCGCATAATCACCTGGTGCTAACGGTCCATAATTGTAGACCCCTCCAATTCCACTAACAGAAGTTATGACGGCTCCTTGTTTGTAGACCGTATAGGAATAGACGGGTCCAAATATATTATTTGTTCGACCTCGGATAGAAAGGCTTCCATTGACACCCCCTGCACATGGCGGATCGGTGGTCGTGATGGAAGCAGTAATCGTATCTGAATACCCAATCGAAAAGGTGAAAATCGTATCACATTGTGACACATTATCTGAAACCGTTATCTGATAATCACCCGGATTAAGAAGTCCAATACTGATGCTACTACTAAAAATTGTAAACGGGTTGCCGGTGAGATTTCCGGATATCTTGTAATCGCCATTCATATCAGGCGTAGCACCTGATATGGAAAGATCTATTAAGCCATCTTCAGAGCCATTACAGGAAGCATTGATGAGATCTTCAATATCAAATACAAACGGATTGTCTATTAATTCGACGACAATTTCAGTTTTACATCCATTATTATCTTCCACTAAAATAGAATAGAAACCATCCGGCAAACTGGTTACCAGCGAAGAGTCACCAAGGTTTCTGATAAATCCTGATCCTGCCAGATTAGCTTCGGATAAACTGTGCCATATGTAACTGTATGGTTCAGATCCACCTTCAGGTTTTATCCAAATGGTACCATTTTTAAATTTATAGCAGGTCGGTTGCTTAAGGTGGGTGGTAATATCCAAACCTAATGTTGAAACCTCGACAGCATACATCACTTGAGTGCCAGAGTTGTCGGTGATCGTGATGGTATAATTACCGGAAGGTTCATTCAACATAATTGAACCACCCTCTATTGGAATGACAGCAGGGCCGGAAGGCACACCAGTGATGGTGTAGGGCGCAGTACCTCCATAAGTGGTGACCGTAATCGTTCCATCACCTCCTATCATCGAAGGGCCACAGCTGGAGACAAAGCCAACCAGATCTACAGCATCTTCCACTTGCATGCAACAGTTCATGGAGTCTCCCTGTACTATTCCATTGACATCAGCTACTTCAAAATCAAAATAAGGACTAATACCAATACAGCTGGTGGAGTCAGGAAATCCCACGATACGAAAACAAATTTCAAAGAGAACAGATCCATCCGGAAGCGTTTCACCGGCTAACGGAAAACCAAGGGGAATGACCTTAAGAGCGTTAGGACCTGAAAGATTAAAGTCCGCAAGAACATTAATATTTGGCGTACCAATATTCTGAATATCGATAAAGTCAAGGACACTGCTATTCCAGAATATTTCATACTGGAAGATGACGATATTATTAAAATTTTCTACGGTCACCGGGATACAAACAGTATCACCTGGTGTGCCATTGATACAACCAAAGCTAAAGATGACGGGGTCGGCACCCTGCATGGACAAATCGGCAGTATTTCTGGCACTTAGAAGGTCAGCAGCATAACTGAAGGAGGGCAAAAATCCGGAGAAAAAGGCTAATAGACAAACCCAATTCCTTATGTGTTTAGCATGCTGATTTTTCATTCAATACAATAGTATGAAGATTTTCTGTAATATGAAGCGCAAAAATAGCTTTTCATATTGGGTTTGCACTACGGGTATTCATTTATTTTATGGAAGAGGGGAGTATAAATAGAGATTCAAAAAAGGGTGAAAAGGCTGCCCTTCCTTCAAAACAATCTTGAAACGAATATTTATACAAAGATAGTATGGCTTTATAAGCTTTTAGCGTATCGTCGGATATACTGGAAAAACAAGGTAAATTTTTCAATATGTTGCCGTAAAAAACTTATAATCAGTCTATTGTGTTTATATAGTGATCTCGTTTGATGGGTTTTTTTGGACGAAATTAGCATGTCAGGCACCCTATGGTGGTCAATTATTTTACATCGCCATTGATCAGGACAGCCTCAATCCAACTGTCTGCATAGAAATAAGGCATTCCCTCTAACGTTATATTCGGCTTCGAAATAATCAAATTAGCCGGTTTGGAAACAGTAATACTTCCGTTTGATTCCCCCAGCTCCATTGCTGCGGCACCATTGATGGTTAAGGCATTGAGTGCTTCTGCCGGTAACATTTTGAGCTTTACACATGCTAAAGAAAGAATAAAAGACATATTCCCGCTAGGGGATGATCCTGGATTATAATCACTGGCCAGGGCAACACAAAGATTGTGGTCTATCATAGCACGCGCCGGCGCATAGGGCAGGCCGAGGAAAAAAGCAGTGGAGGGTAAAATCGTCGCAATGGTGTTTGAACCGGCGAGTGAGTTTATTTCTTCCGGACCGGTACATTGAAGATGGTCAACTGAAATAGCGCCATATTTTACACCTGTTTGGATACCACCCGAATAGTCCAATTCATTGGCATGTATTTTTGGCTTAAGCCCATATTTTGCTCCGGAAGATAAGATAGCTTCTGTCTCTTCAACAGAAAAGAAACCCGTATCACAAAACACATCGATATAATCTGCGAGCCCTTCGCCAGCAAGTTTAGGAATCATTTCATTGGTTATTAAATCGATATATCCAGACCGGTTTTGTTTAAATTCCATGGGGAAAGCATGGGCTCCGAGAAAATTTGATTTAACCGGTATGGGTGAAACTTCTTTTAGTCTTCTGATGACCCGTAGCATTTTTAGTTCGCTGTCCGTTGTCAATCCATAGCCGCTTTTGACCTCGATAGCTCCGGTGCCTAATTTAATCACATCCTGCAAGCGCCCGTAAGCTTGTTCGAACAAATCGTCTTCAGAAGTGCTTTGGAGTTTTTTGGCAGAATTCAATATCCCTCCCCCTCGTTTGTCTATTTCCACATAGGAAAGGCCTTTGATGCGATCAACAAATTCACCTTCCCGCCATCCGGCAAATACGATATGGGTATGGCTATCGCAATAAGCAGGTATAACCATTTTATGCGTGCAGTCCAGGATCTGATCAGCACGCTCAATCGAACATTCAGCATCCGGACCAAAAGCTTTGATCAAACCATTTTCGATTAAAAGGTAAGCATCGGTAATAGTGGTAAAGTGACTCATCTGAGTACCTACCAGTCGGGTAGTACCTTTTGGAAGAATTCCGGCCAGACTGGCGATATGACGAAGCAGGACAGATTTAGGCATATTTCAGGTTTAATTTCGGGCAAAGGTATTACCCTTGGCTGAAAATATATAAAACCTATCTGGTGCCTCTGGAAAGCGTTGTGCTTAGTCAGCTATCTCCTTGCTATTTTTGATGGTAGCTTTTATATCTGCCTTCTGCATCTCATCAATCTTTACTTGTGCTTCTTTTTCGGATGCATAAGTCGTAGAGATTACCCGGTAGTAATTGGTACCATCTCGCATCGAAGGCTTAATGGAAAAATTATCAAATCCTTTTGTTTCGAGGGCCATGATCAGGCCTTTGGCATTAGCAGGCGAACTAAAAAATCCTGCTTGTATCACAAAGCCTGCGACAACCGGTGGTGCTGGAGTGGTGGTGACTTCAGCCATATGTTCAATGACAGGAGCAGTAACTTTTACGTCTTTAACTGGAGGGGTTGAATCCACCACGTCATGCGGTTGACTAACTATTTCTTGTTTTGATTGTGCAGTTACAGGGGACGTTGTAATAACAGAAGTAGCAGATGTTTCTTTTACATCCATTTCCGGAGAATTATTTTTTGTGAGTGCAGGGCTAGAGGCTGTTTCCTGCACAGGGGCAACCGGTCTTGTGGGTGTTTTTTTCCATTCACCTTCCCATTTATCTTTTACCTGGCCCTGTGGATCAAGGACAAGCCAGGAAGGAGCATTCTTAAGACCGTATTTGTCTAAAACAACTGCAGCGTCGAAATCCTTAATATTCAGCAACGTGGATATATAAATCTTACTGGCGATTGGGTCTTTTTCAAAATCACTCCAGACAGCATCGCAATTTGAGCAGGAATTTTTGGTAAAAAATATGAGCAGGTCTTTATTATAATTTTTAGAAGCCTCCTTGGCAGCAATAAAATTGGGATAGAAATTAGGGGTCTTGCCGGGCAGTGAGGTCAGAAAAAAAAGTAATGAAAGAAGGTAGGCGTTCATGATATTAAATTTATATGTTATTTATAAAACATTGTAAAAGACAAAGTTAATGTACAAATATCATACCAAATAGGTTTTTTTTATGATTTTTTAAGGATTCATGAAAACCTCGTGTTGAACGGTGTGGATACGTATTATTGCCTACCTTCGTCGTCCTAATATTTTAACTGGTATGGCACAGATAAAAGCAGCGATTACAGGCGTCTATGGCTATGTCCCTGAAGATGTTCTGACAAATCAGGATCTGGAGAAAATGGTTGATACTAATGATGAGTGGATCAGAACCCGCACCGGCATTCAGGAGCGCCATTTGCTTAAAGATCCGGATAAGGCCACCTCATATATGGCGACTCAGGCTGTTTTGGGCTTGCTCGAAAAGACAGGATTGGACCCATTGGACATTGATCTTTTGATTTGTGCCTCCGTCACGCCGGATTACTTTTTTCCGGATACCGGTACGTTGATATGTCATAATATAGGCGCTAAAAATTCCTTTGCTTACGATATTCAGGCTGCTTGTTCAGGGTTTTTATTTTCTGCCACCACCGGAGCAAAATTTATTGAATCCGGTGCGTATAAGAATGTTGTTATCGTAGGCGCGGACAAGATGTCCTCGATAGTGGATTATACAGATCGTTCGACTTGTATTTTGTTTGGTGATGCTGCAGGGGCCATATTATTACAGGGTAACGAGAAAGGCTTCGGACTTCAGGATTCGTGGATGCGCGTCGATGGTGTAGGGGCAGAGTTTCTTCATATGAAAGGAGGCGGATCAAAAAATCCACCCACCCATGAAACCGTTGACAAAAAGATGCATTACATCTTTCAAGACGGAGGACCGGTTTACAAAGCGGCAGTCAAAGGAATGTCCGAAGCTGTAGGGCAAATGCTTGATCGAAATAATCTCTCTCCGGATGATATCCGATTTGTCGTGCCGCATCAGGCTAATCTGCGAATTATACAAGCGGTAGCAAAAATGCTTGATTTTCCAATGGAGCGTGTGATGGTCAATATCCAGAAATATGGCAATACGACTTCAGGGACAATTCCATTATGCTTATGGGAGTTTGAAGATCAGCTAAAACCGGGGGACAAAGTGATACTGACCTCATTTGGCGGTGGATACACTTGGGGAGCCAGTTTATGGAATTGGGCCTACTAGGAATCTGACCACGCAGACCATCGGCGGCTAGTCAATGATCGCACTTAAAAAGCCCTATATTTGGGCCTCAATAATTTTCTTCTATTTAATACAGTAATTTATGGCCACCACGGCAGACATTAAAAAGGGACTGTGCATGGAATTTAATAACGATATTTATTATATCGTTGATTTTCAGCATGTTAAGCCAGGAAAAGGAAATGCGTTTGTTCGAACAAAACTGAAGAGTGTGACGACCGGTAAGGTGGTGGAAAATACTTTTCAGTCCGGCCATTCCATAGCAGAAGTACGCGTTGAACGGCGCAAATTTCAATATCTCTATAATGACGATATGGGATATCACTTTATGAATATTGAAACATTTGAACAATTAGCCATCGAAGAATCAATGATCAGTAATCCGAAATTACTGAAAGAAGGTTTGGAAGTTGAAATCATGATACATGCAGAATTAGAAACGCCTTTAGCTGTAGAATTACCTCAATATATTATCTTGGAGGTAACTTACACAGAACCGGGGTTGAAAGGGGATACCGCTACAAATGCACTCAAGAGTGCTACGGTAGAATCCGGTGCAGAAGTTAAGGTGCCACTTTTTATCGATGCGGGGGAGAAGATTAAAGTAGAAAGTGCTACCGGTAATTATGTTGAAAGGGCTAAATAATATTTAGATATGGAAACAAAGGAATTACAAGAGTTGCTTAAGCTGATTAACAGACTTGAGTTTGGTGAGTTTAAATACAAGCAGGGAGATATTGAATTTTCTGCCAGAACAAAACACTATCAATCCCCTCGGGCAGGGATTCCGTCTGGCCAATTTCAACAGACTTCATTACCGCAGGCTGCTCCGGTATTATCACCCCCACCTGCACAAGCGCAATCACCATCTCCAGCCAATGCAGGCAGCCAATCAGAAGAGTCAACTGCTGAAAAGGCAACTGCGGATAACCTTATTGAGATTCGTTCTCCTATTGTGGGCACCTTTTATCGGTCGGGCTCACCAGATAAGCCACCTTATGTTAAACCCGGTGATGCCATTGAAGTTGGATCCGTCGTATGCATAGTAGAAGCCATGAAACTTTTTAACGAAATCGAATCAGAAGTTTCCGGTAAAATTGTAAAAGTGGTAGTGGAAGACGCTTCTCCGGTTGAATACGATCAATTATTATTCCTTGTTGATCCTAACGGGTAGAAGAATTCCTCTTAATTGAAATTGGTATTTATCATTTCAGTTGATTATTTAATCAAGATCATTTCCGATGTTTAAAAAGGTACTCATAGCGAATAGGGGAGAAATAGCCCTGCGTGTTATTCGAACATGTAAAGAAATGGGGATCAGTACGGTAGCGGTATACAGCACCGCCGATAAGCATAGTCTGCATGTTCGGTTTGCCGACGAGGCAGTTTGTATTGGACCGGCACCTTCCAGTGATTCTTATCTGAGCGTTCCACGTATCATGGCGGCCGTTGAGATTACTAATGCAGATGCCATTCATCCCGGTTATGGCTTTTTAGCTGAGAACGCAGATTTTGCTGATGTTTGCCAGCAATACGGAGTCAAATTTATTGGTCCTACCCCAAAGATGATGACCCAAATGGGGGATAAAATTACTGCCAAAGAGACCATGATTAAAGCCGGTGTGCCGGTCGTGCCAGGCAGTGGTGGTTTAGTGCCGGATGTAGCGGAAGCAAAGAAGGCAAGTAAAGCCATTGGCTATCCGGTCATCATGAAAGCCACGGCGGGAGGTGGTGGAAAAGGAATGCGTGTAGTTTGGAACGAAGAAGAGCTCGAAGATCTCTGGCATAAGGCTCGTCAGGAAGCTAAAGCTTCGTTTGGTAATGATGGGATCTACATTGAGAAATTTATTGAAGAACCACGTCATGTGGAATTTCAGATTATAGGTGATCAGCATGGTCATGTGGTGCATTTGTCAGAACGTGAATGTTCTATCCAACGTCGTCATCAAAAGTTGCTGGAAGAATCCCCGTCTCCATTTCTCGATGACAAACTAAGAGAGAAAATGGGTAAGGCAGCCATCAAAGCAGGTAAATCCATAAAGTATGAGGGAGTAGGCACGGTAGAATTTCTGGTGGATAAGCACAAGAAATTTTATTTCATGGAGATGAATACACGCATCCAGGTAGAGCATCCGGTGACAGAAGAAGTCATCGATCATGATTTGATTAAAGAACAAATTAAAGTTGCAGCGGGTATTCCTATTTCAGGAAAAAATTATTTTCCAAACGGACACGCCATTGAGTGTCGAATCAATGCAGAGGATCCCTACAATAATTTCAGACCTTCGCCCGGAAAAATCACCTCTTTTCACAGTCCAAAAGGACATGGCGTACGTGTGGATACACATGTCTATACCGGGTATACGATCCCACCGTATTACGACAGCATGATTGCGAAACTTATTTGCCGGGCACCTTCGCGTGAAGAATGTATCAGGAAGATGCAACGAGCCCTGGATGAGTTTATCGTAGAAGGCGTCAAAACCACTATTCCTTTTCACAAAAAACTAATGCAGGATCCTCAATTTAAGTCTGGCAATTTCCATACAGGCTTTCTTGATACGTTCAAGTTGGAAGAATAATGAATAGATCCAGTCAGAGTCCATTCAAGCAGTTTGTTAATTACCTCAAGGGATATAAGTTTGCCCTGGCGATGAATGTATTTTGCAATATACTGATGGCCTTGTTTATGGTGATCAGTATTCCGATTATTATTCCCTTTTTTCAGATTCTATTTGGTCGTGTTACACCCTCTCCGGTTCCGGTTCCCTTCAGTATCAGCAATATTCAGGATTGGCTGACCTATGTGTTTGGCGAATTAGTCGAGAAGTATTCTGAGGAACGTGCACTCATCGTGGTTTGTATTGCATTTGGTGTAATATTCTTTTTGAAAAACTTATTCAGATATCTCTCCGATGTTTTTATGGCACAAGTGCGGAATGGAATCGTGATGGATATTCGAAATCAGGTTTTTGAAAAGTACATGCAACTCCCGCTTGCTTTTTTTAGTCGTGGAAAAAAAGGCGATCTGCTTTCCAGAATAAGTACGGATGTGCAGGAAATTGAATTTTCTATTTTAAATGTTATTGTGGCGCTGGTCAAAGCACCGATCGTTGTGATTGGAAGTATCGCTTTCATGTTTTTCATAAGTGTAAAACTTACATTTTTTGTTTTCCTGTTGATTTTAGTCACCGCAGTTATTGTAGGCCGGATCAGTCGTAATCTCAAACGACAATCAAAAGTAGTACAACAAAAATTATCCGGATTGATGATACTGGTGGAAGAAAGCATCAATGGTATGCGAATTATCCAGGGATTTAATGCGCAATCCTATCAGGAAAAGCGATTCGCTAAGATTAATGATTCGTATCGAAATTTATTGACACGAATTATGTACCGACGTGATTTATCATCTCCTTTGTCTGAGTTTTTTGGTATTAGTATCGTCGCAGTACTTCTTTGGTATGGATCCTTACTTGTATTTCGGGGTGAATTACAACCGGAAACTTTTTTTGCTTTTTTATATGCATTTTTTAATGTCATAGAGCCTTCCAAATCTTTTTCTTCTGCTTACTATAATATTCAAAAAGGGCTTGCTGCTGTAGAGCGGGTCAATGAAGTCCTGGATAATACAGAGGAGATCGTGCCTGCAAAAAATCCTCTGCCCATTGATTCATTTAAAAATGGAATCACGCTAGACCATGTTGGCTTCCAATACAATAATGACGCAGAATGGGTATTAAAGGATATTAATCTGTTTATACCTAAAGGCAAAGTACTCGCCATCGTGGGTACAAGTGGCTCAGGAAAATCTACGCTGGCAGATTTGCTGCCAAGACTGCATGATGTGACAGAGGGGAGTATTTTGATTGATGGAATTGACATAAGAGATGTAGATATAAAGCAATTGCGAAGTCTGATGGGGATAGTCAATCAGGATCCGGTTTTATTTCACGATTCCTTGTTTAACAATATCGCTTTTGGTAAGCCTGATGCCACGTTGGAGCAGGTAGTGGCTGTTGCAAAAATTGCGCAGATACATGAGTTTATCATGAGTACACCCAATGAATATGAGACCGTTGTCGGCGATCGCGGTAGTACTTTGAGTGGGGGAGAAAGGCAGCGCATCACCTTAGCCAGAGCGTTGCTGATGAATCCACCTATTCTGATATTGGACGAAGCAACCGCTTCGTTAGATTCTAAATCGGAGAGACAGGTACAGGAAGCCCTGGCCAATGTGATGGAAGGTCGGACGTCAATCGTAATTGCGCATCGATTGTCTACAATTCAGCATGCCGATCAGATCATTGTTCTGAAAGAAGGTCGAATTGTAGAAACCGGGACGCATCTTTCATTGATGGATCTTAATGGCGAATACGCTAAATTTGTTGGACTTCAATGGGTGCAATAAAGAAAACATCGCTTCTTTTTTTTATACTGACATATTGTTGGGTGGTATCAGGTGCTCAGCAGATGAGTTGGACCGGACTGGTAGAAGACACCACTTATTTTGCCAAAGATTATCATCCGGATCAGAGTATGGTGACCTTGTCAGGACCTGCCCAAACATGGGATTTTCGTTCGCTGAAAGCCCCTTATTCCATTAGTCGTCAAATGGTCATCACCGGAGATAAAAATGGAAATAAAATCGCCACTATTTTTCATGGGATACAGACGGAGGCGATTGTTGCACTGACGGAAGAAGGAACAGAAGTTGTAAAAGTAATGGAAGCCAATCCGATTTGTCCGGACAATCGTTTGACATTTTCGTTTTCACCTGCTTACAAGCCTTTTTTTAGCGGTGTTTTAGGAGAACGCAATACGTATAGTGGTAAAATGGTTTCTACGTTTTCGTGGCCACGCGACATGGTGTGTAACTGGTCCCCAAGACTGCTTCCTGATTCCTGCCGAATCACCTATACTGTTTTGGAAGAGTCTACCGTCGAAGCAGAAGGTGTGTTGTACCTGCCCACGGAAGTTGATAAAGTCAACCGGCAGAAAGTGGAATTAAAAAGAGCCCTGAAAATTGAGGTTAAAAATGGTCGTGAGTGGCGGGAAGTCACCACAGAAATTCCCGGTGTCAGGCTAATTTCCAATCGGTTTTTTCTTCGATTTTTTTCCGCGACGGAAAATATTCAATTGGTTGAAATGGAATTAAACGCAACTAGGCAGCCGATTAAAATTGAATTTAAAACTCACCCCATGATTACCAGAGTGTTTACGGAAGAGCCAAACAAACCCGATATTTTTGCTTACCCAAATCCGAGTTATGATATTGTGCGCTTCCAACTCACTAATTTGTCACCGGGACGATATCAATTGAAGATTTTTAATATTCTGGGTGTGCAGGTCAAGGACGTTGACGTTGAAGTGAATGGTCGTCGCGAAACCATAGCTGTGGATTTAAGTGCCATGCAACGAGGAACCTACTTATTTCGTTTACAAGATAAAACGAACAGGACTATCAAAACGAAGCGTGTCATCATGATCAGATCATAATCGTCATCCTTTAAGCTTAATGGAGTGGATACACCTAATCATCCATGGACCTCTTTTATTGCAGGCCCCACGCAACTTGTCAGCCCACTTTCCATCAAACAGGGGTACCATGTAAAACGACTTGATCTGCTGGATTCATGGGCTACCGGAAATAAGTACTATAAGCTAAAATATCTTATCCGGCAGGCTTTAGAAAAGGGGGTCAAAACAATTGTTAGCAAAGGTGGAATGTTTAGTAATCATCTGGCAGCATTGTCTTCAGCATGCAAATCATTTGATATAAAACTCATTGCAATGATCAGAAGCTATGCCCCTGATGAGAAGAATCCAAGTATCCGCCGACTGAGATCCGATGGTCATGAAATCATATACC
This sequence comes from Bacteroidota bacterium, assembly GCA_024642665.1. Lineage (GTDB taxonomy): Bacteria > Bacteroidota > Bacteroidia > Chitinophagales > Saprospiraceae > Opimibacter. The sequence goes on along the minus strand of JAHEAR010000017.1, from coordinate 20,701 downwards.
TTTCGCCGTCAGAATACAATTTGTTTGACAGCCAACATTCCGGAGATATGTTTCCCGAAGCAATTTTTATTCCGGAAGGAGGATTGTCGGATTTAGCCATGCAAGGTGCAGCTGAGATAGCACTTGAAATCAGCGAGGTAAGTCCTACTCATGTTATCCTTGCCGGGGGAACAATGTGTACCGCCTGTGGTATTTTATCAGCCCTTCCTGCGTCATGTAAATTGATTGTTGTACCGGCATGGAAAGGATGTGAAGCGCCTTATTTTTTGGAAATTTTGGATAAGTATGATATTCAATATGCGTGTTCCTGGGAATTATGGTCTGCGTATCATTTTGGTGGTTTTGGGAAATTCAATCGGAGCCTGATTGATTTTATGTCGACCTATACCTTGGATACCGATATTCCTTTGGACCCGGTGTATACAGGTAAACTTATGTACGCCATTCATGATCAATTCAGCAAGGGTTATTTTAGAATAACTGATAGAGTAGTTGCTATTCATACCGGAGGACTTCAGGGTATGGAAGGTTTTAAATACAGATACCCTGAGGTTAATTGGTCAGTAGGGAGTGGTCAGTAGGGAGTGGTCAGTAGTGAGTAATGGAATAGCACTTAGTATTCCATCACAGATCATCCATAACTCATGCTTCACCGTTCATTTGATCCAAAATCCATTTCTCAATGACCGGACTATAATATGTATGTTCTTCCTGAAGGACTTTCGACGCTATTGCTTCAGGTGAATCTTCTTCATTTAGAGAAACCTCTTCTTGAAAAAGAATTTTTCCCTCATCATAATGTTCGTTCACTTCATGAATCGTCATACCACTTATAAGGTCTCCGGCAGCTTTAACGGCTTCATGGACATGGTGGCCATACATCCCTTTTCCGCCATAGCGAGGTAGTAAGGATGGATGGATGTTGATGATTCGCCCGGGGAAGGCATTGATTAATGGCGCAGGGATTTGTAGAAGAAATCCCGCTAATACAATATGAGTAATACGGTGTGAATGCAATACGTCTTTCACCTGTTGAGCATCGCGCCAAGCCTCTTTTGGCAAATAAATTGCCTCAATACCATGCGTCTCAGCTATATGAAAAACACCTGCAGCTTTTCTATTGGAAAGGATAAGGCTGACTTCAATAAAAGGATGCGCGTTAAAATATTGGCAAATTTTATTGGCATTGCTGCCGCCACCGGAAGCCAGAATAGCAAGTCTTGCTTTAGGTTCTGAGGGCACTATAGGTTGCATTATTGGATGGATCTATTTTGCGCATGACCTCATACGTCGCCATTCTTTGTGCTTTGCTGCCGTTGACCATGATTTCAACAATTTCATCACGCTTGGCTGAAAGAAACATCATTATCCCAACGGTACTCGGATACGATGAATTAGTCTTTTCTACTTGCTTCAAAGCATCCGCCATCGTTTGAAGAGCGATGGCCGGATTCTGATAGAGCAAGTCCAGACTTTTTCTATGATAATTATACCATGCTTCTCTGAACGATGAAAACCTCGGGCTGAGGAGATTTTCAATAATCCAGTAGCGAGTTGTTTTCTTGCCTACGGAACTCCACCCTTTATCTGTATCTGATATAACAGTGGGTACCTGATTGAGAATATTCTGGGCAATATTAAACTGGTCATTTCCACCATCCGGGGCAAAACTCTCAGCATCTAAACCAATAATCAGATGAGCGTAAAAACTAAAAACGGCAGACAAGTTATCTTTGAAAAAGTCAGTACCATTCACGATCGGTTGAAATTCAAGATATTTGAAAATCACATCGCGATCCACATGATTCACAATGATCGTTTTATACTCTGATCCATATACCGGTCGGATAGCTTTGAAAGCCACATCTGCACTGTAGGTGTTATTTCCTAATTCCCCCGTAATATTAACCTGGAAATTACATTCAATTCGTTCATAGGGACGATACTCATCATTCGTCCAACGCTCCTGGTTGAGAAATTCCCTCAAATCCTGCTCAAGCGTTTGAAAGACCACCGGATCTGTGGTTTGAAGTTTTGGGGTACTAAGTGAAACTTCAGCCTTCAGTTCCTGGGCCTGTCCGGTTGTATACATACAGACCAGCATACACAAAGGGAGGAGTAGGTTGAGATTAATTTTTAGCATTTTCTTTTATCATTTTATGAACGGCCTCTGCAATATCAAATGCAACTTTCTGCTTTGACTTTAACTCAAAGTGTTGCTCTTTATTGTTTGGGAAAAGAAAAGTCACTTTGTTTGTGTCGTGCCCAAATCCCGCTCCTGCATCCCGCGGATTATTTAGTACGATCATGTCCATGTGCTTCTTCACCATTTTTTGCAAGGCATGTTCCCGGCCATTATTTGTTTCTAATGCAAAGCCAACTAGAATTTGTCCCGCCTTTTTTATTTTACCAATAGAAGCCGCAATATCCGGGGTGCGCACTAGCTCCAGCGAAAGTTTTTGATTGTCTTTTTTTATTTTTTCATTGGCTATTTGTGCAGGTTTATAATCCGCCACAGCAGCAGCAAGAATAGCTACATCTGTTTTCTCAAATACCTGCAGACAAGTCTCCAGCATATCATCCGCACTGGTGACGTGTAAAACAGTGATACGATCATCCTTCGGTAATACACTTTCAGGCCCGAGGACGAGTGTAACTTCTGCCCCACGATTTGAAAACTCTTCAGCGATAGCTACGCCCATTTTACCGGTAGAGTGGTTGCCAATATAACGCACTGGATCAATAGCCTCGTAGGTTGGACCGGCATTAACTAATATACTTGTGTCCTTAAAGTCCTGCTGAATGCGAAAAAAATCGGACAGGAAATCCTTGATTTCTTCCGGTTCCGCCAGTCGTCCGGGGCCAATCAGTCCACTCGCCAGTTCACCGTTTCCTACATCAAGGATAAAATTACCATACGATTGGAGTTTGCTTATATTTTCTTTTGTACTTGGATGCTGCCACATATCAAGATCCATCGCCGGTGCAAAGAAAACAGGACAACGTGCTGAAAGGTAAGTGGCGGTCAACATATCTGAAGCCAGTCCACATGCGCATCGGGCTATTGTATGAGCGGTTGCAGGAGCAATGACCATAGCATCTGCCCATAACCCCCATTCCACATGATTAGTCCATTCTTCATCCTGATGCACATCAGAAGCAACCGGATGGTGGCTTAGCGTGGAAAATGTCAGTGGGGAAACAAAATCCTTTGCGGAATGGGTCATGATTACACGGACTTCACATCCTTCTTTCATAAGCAATCGGAGTAACACTGCTGCCTTATAGGCGGCAATACTTCCTGATACGCCAAGAATGATTTTTTTACCGTGTAATGAAGTCATGGCCTGTCATTCAGTAATGATGTGGCTACGACTCAGTTTCTTCTGAGAGATCATCTTCTACCACTTCCGGCTCCGGATAGCTCCACTCTAAATCACCTCTTAGAAATTCCTCAGTAGCAAGAATAGTAGGGCTGGCCATCTTTTCGTAAGAACGAGAGATTTCAATTTGCTCCTTGTTCTCATGTACTTCCTCGATCGTTTCTGTGACGACTACGAATTCCTCCAGTTTATCATGAAGTTCTTTTTTAACTTCTGATGAAAGTTGCTTGGCGCGTTTAGAGATGATGGTGATCGATTCATAAATATTAGCAGAGTTGCCTGCCATACCTTTGATATCCCTTGCTCTCACATTAGGATCGATCGAATTTGCCAGATTTTTTATTGAGTTCATTTGGTCAGATTTTTAGATTCAGTTTGTATTTGTGTATTTATTTCCCGTGCTTCTTTCGCATGTTTGCCGGAAGGATTTCGAGTGATATATTCTTTATACTTCAGATTAGCTTCTTTAAGCCGCATTTCTCGCTTATCATAGACGCTATTGACCGCATAATCAAAGGAAGACTTTAGAATCAGAAAGCGGGCATGTTCGGCATGAATGGATTCAGGATATTCTGTCAACATATTCGTGAAAGCGGTTACAGCAGCATTGTATTGCTTAAGATTAAAATACAGAATTCCTTGTTGGTATGCTTTCAATTCGAGCTTTGCTCGGAGTTCATCAATTAGTTTATTGCACTCTTCGACCCGTTCACTATCCGGATATTTATTGGCAAAATCCTGAAACCCATTGATCGCATCGCTCGAAGGTGTTTGATCGAGGCGATAGGATGGAGAGAGCTCATAAGAAGAATAGGCAATCATAAAATCGGATTCTTCAGTAAATGGACTATAGGCAAATGTATTGGAGAAATTTGTGAAGTAGGTCGCAGCCAATGCATAATTACCAAGTTTGTAATGCGTATAGGCATATTTGAAAAATAATTCTTCCCCTTCCCGCGTCCCGCGATACTGATTCAGAATTAATTCCATGAGCGTCTGGGCTTTCAAATACTCACCTTTATCGTAATATTTAATCGATTCTTCCAGAATTCTCCCGGGGTTATTGCTGAGCCTTACTTGCTCAAAATTGCTCTTGCAGGAGGTTAACAAGCTGATAAACAGAATAATATAAAGGTAAAAACGCATTTAAGCTTTTTAAAATAGTTGGCAAAGATAGGGATTATTGTAATAACCAAAAGAATTCCTTCTCCTTGTCAATCAAGGGTTTAAGACGATTATGAGGAAGACGAATGATAGGCTTCAAGGGCAGTGGCGATTTTACGATCATTACTAAGTCTGGGAACTTTATTTTGCCCCCCTAATTTTCCAATGGATTGCATGTAGGTCTTAAACGTGCCGGATGGAAGATATCGTACAATGATGGGCTGAAGAATTGCTCCTTCTATGAGATCGCGATAATAAAGATTTTGATGGACCATCGCCAGATCCAGATCCGCCGCAAAAGCTTCCTTATTGGCAGGCTCCTGGTCAAATTCAATCCACCATTCATGGTATGGCTTTTGTCCGGGTGCAGGATTCACCTGAGGGGCGACGGTAAACTCATTGACAAGACAGGGATGTTGCTCCGTCGCGAGGCGTAATGCTTCTTCAACTTCCCTTCCAATGACATGTTCTCCAAAGGCAGAAATGAAGTGTTTTATTCTGCCGGTCACCCGGATACGATAAGGATCTCTGCTGACAAATTGTATCGTATCACCAATCGAGTAGGCCCAGAGTCCGGCATTTGTACTCATGATGATCGCATAGTCTTTTCCGATCTCTACGTCTTGCAGCAGTAACCGACTTGGATGTTCGTTATGAATTTCTTCCAAGGGAACAAATTCATAAAATATGCCTGAGTTACATTGCAGCAGCATACCAGCAGAGGAATCTTCCTGATCCTGATAGGCGATAAATCCTTCAGAAGCAGGATATGTTTCAAGGCCGGGTATTTTCCCGCCGGTCAGTCGTTCCAGTTGCTTTCGATAGGGTTCAAAATTTACGCCGCCATAAACGAATAATTGAAAATTCGGAAAGAGCTCCTTTATCGTTGCTTTGCCGGATTTTTCAAGCAGACGCTCGTAATACATTTGCACCCAGGGTGGTATACCGCTGATGATATGCATATCCTCAGAGCGTGTTTCGTCCGCAATGCGATCAACTTTTGTCTCCCAGTCTTCTATGCAGTTAGTCGCGTAGGAAGGCAATTGATTGGAACGAAGCCAGGTGGGGAACCAATGATTGACAATCCCGGAAAGTCGTCCGATATGAATGCCGTTTTTTTCTTCCAGCACCGGTGAACCGGACAGGAATACAAGCTTGCCATCAAACAGCGTTTTAAGATTCAGTAATGCTGTTATATTGAACAATGAATCTCGTGCATTGCCTATGTGATTGTGAATACTTTCTTTTGTAATGGGGATATACTTGACTCCACTGGTGGTTCCTGATGTTTTTGCAAAGTAAATAGGTTTGCCGGGCCAAAGGATATCGCTATCACCCGCCACTGCTTTATCAATATAGGGTCTTAATGCCTCGTAATCCCGAATCGGTACCAACCTGACAAAATCAGCATGACTAGTAATGGATTTGAAATGATGATCCTTACCAAATTGCGTGTGTAATCCTTTCTGAATGAGGGAATGAAAAGTTCCATTTTGATCTGCTGAAGCATGACGAGACTCACGAATAATTCGAGTTCGTGTAAATTTCGCAAAAGCATAGATGACGCGGCTTTTAAAACTCATTCTGTATTAATCCAGCCGCAGATCCTCCACGTAAGCACCGGGGTAAGATTCTTTGTGAAAAGTGAAAAGTTTTTGCACATCCATCGTGGCAGGATGTTCAATTTTTGTGATGCTCATTTCCTGACGTGATCCGTCCGAAGAAAGTGCATGGATATATTTGAGATTGTCCTCTTTGATCCCAATGGAAAATTTTGAATACTGGTCAAACCTTCCCTTTAACGGTTTTGCTTCAATGACGGAGACGCCATCCCCGGTGGTGCCGGCAAGTGTGAGCACCAGGTCATTTGTTTTATGCAGGTTGAGAAAATCCTGTGGACTGATCCAATCCTGCCCATTGGACTCATTGTAAATATTGATCTCATTCGGGCCTTTCAAATATATCCATCGCGTAGCGCCGTCCGAAAAAATAGCATATTCCTTTAAGTCCAGGTGATAGGAAGGTCCTGATTGATATAGCGTGCCTTCACTGACCGAATTAGGTTGGCCGGGATAGGTGATTTTTAGAATAAAACTGACTTTGGAATTCTTCGAAGTGAACTGGTCACCGGCTTTCGTCAGTAAGTCAATTGCCTCCTTATCAGAATCGGCGGCAGTCAGATACTGCGCATTACTGAATGGAATGACCACCATCATGGCAAGAAGGATCGAAATAAATATTTTCATAGAGATTGCGCTAATGATCTACTGCTACAACGCAAAATTAGCTCAAAAGTATCATCTGCAAGCCCTAAGAAAAGGTTAATGCGCGATCAAATGCTAGCTTTTGGTTCTCATTCGCTCAATCAAACCCTCTAGTTCCTGTTCTGAAAACATGAGTACTTCCCGTGGCTTGCTGCCATCCGCAGCGCCAACTACGCCGATAGATTGAAGTTGATCCATGATTCTGCCGGCACGATTGTATCCCAACTTCAAACGCCTTTGAATCATTGAGGTGCTGCCATGTTGGTTTTGCACCACGAGACGAGCCGCATCTTCAAACATTTCATCCAGATCTGCATAGGTCATGCCATCACCGCCCTGTATGGGTTCATCATCTCCCATATATTCGGGGAGATAATATGGACTAGGATACCCTTTTTGATCCGCTACGTGATTGATTACAGCTTCAACTTCAGGGGTATCAACGAATGCACATTGAAGACGTATCATATTGCTACCGATGGAAAGGAGCATATCCCCCTGACCGATCAATTGTTCCGCACCGCCCATATCGAGAATAGTGCGGCTATCCACCTTCGACGCAACCTTGTAGGCGAGACGGGCAGGGAAGTTTGCTTTTATTACGCCTGTAATGATGTTGACAGATGGTCGTTGGGTAGCAATGATAAGATGTATCCCAACCGCTCGCGCAAGTTGAGCCAATCGACTGATGGGCATTTCCACTTCTTTTCCGGCAGTCATAATCAAGTCTGCAAATTCATCAATCACCAGAACGATAAATGGCATGAATCGGTGACCCTTTAATGGATTGAGTTGGCGGTTCACAAATTTTTCGTTGTACTCTTTGAGATTTCGTGAATGTGCTTTCTTCAATAAATCATAGCGGTCATCCATTTCAATGCACAGCGAGTTCAGGGTATAGATCACCTTTTTTGTTTCGGTGACAATGGGTTCTTTCTGATCCGGAAGAAAAGCGAGAAAGTGATTCTCCAGTTTTGCATATGGAAACAACTCTACCTTCTTAGGATCGATCAGCACAAGTTTGAGTTGCGACGGGTGTTTGCGATAGAGTAGGGACATCAATACCGTGTTGATCCCTACAGATTTTCCCTGACCTGTAGCACCGGCAATCAGGAGGTGAGGCATTTTAGCCAGATCTGCTACAAACACTTCATTCGATATCGTTTTACCAAGGGCAATAGGCAGATCCATTTTGCCTGAAATAAACTTATCTGAATTCAGTACTTCCTTTAAGGAAACGATTTGTTTCTTTTTATTCGGTACTTCAATACCTATGGTTCCCTTTCCGGGGATTGGGGCGATGATACGAATACCAAGCGCCGATAAACTCAGTGCTATATCATCTTCCAGATTTTTGATTTTTGAAATTCGAATCCCCGGTTTAGGGATGATTTCATAAAGCGTGACGGTAGGACCGATAGTCGCTCTGATTTTGGTAATCTCAATTTTATAATTGAGCAAGGTTTCAATAATCTGATCTTTATTGGCTTCTACTTCGGCACGATCGATTTGAATATTTCCATCTGAATATTCCTGGAGTAATTCTAAGACAGGCGATTCAAACGAAGATAATTCAAGCGTTGGATCGTAGGGTTCGCTGTGATCCTCATTCTCCTGATCCATCAGGAATACTTTATCCTGAACGCCACTAAACGTGCCGGCAGTTTCTTCCGTACCTTCAGTGGTCTCATTGATTTCCAGCTGAAGTTCATCAGACTCATCATTCTCTTCTTCCTCTTCTTCTTCCAAGGTGCCAAGTTCCAGCTCAAGGGCTTCAATGTCGTCCACCTCTTCCTCTGATCCTTCTTCTTTCATATATCTGCTCAGGAATCCTGGTCGCAATGCGCCCTCAGCATTTTCTTCTTCTTCCTTTAGTTCTTTTTCCAGTGTATCTTCTAAGGGAATGGATTGATCTGTAGGGATTGCTTTCTTTTTGAACAGATCAAATCCTAACTCGCCCAGACTTACTTTCCATTCAGGCATTTTTAAACGTGAAAATGACATAAACTCACCTTTCCATTGGAAGGTTGGATTGAATTCTACAATGATGGTAGCCAGGAGAACAAACAGCAATGTCATGATTAAACCGGCTTTTCCCATAAAACCTGAAAGCCAGATCGTCGTGCTTTCACCAAAAGATCCTCCCCATGGGAAGTTTGTCCAGGAGAAAGTAAAGGCCAGAACCATTGAAAGATAAACCATCACCAGAATTGATCGTCCGGCTCGTGGGTACCATGGTTGGGTGGTCACACCTAAAAACTTGCGTAGACCAAATCCCATAGCAAGAACGGGAAGAATCAGTGAGGCAACCCCAAAGCCCCAATAGACTAGGGCATTGCCGGTGACAGCTCCCAGTCGGCCGAGCCAATTGGCTAAAACCAGATCACCTTCACCAAGGGCACTAAAGGGCGCATTAAGGATTTTATCCTGATCAACCTGCCAGGTGAAGAGATAGGAAATACCTGCCACGAGGACAAATACGCCAAGCATCACCAGGATCATTCCCAGGAGTTTAGGGATACGTTGGTCCTTCATCAAAGAGCCTCCTGGAGCACTCTTTTTTGCCTTAGACCGCCCATTCGGGCCGGCTTTTTTCTTCTTTGGTACAAATATGGACATAGTATAATGACTATTCCTGTCTTGGGATGACGCTCAAATATACTGTTATCTGCACTAATTTAGTACTATATACATGATTTATTTATTTAATATGTAAATCAACCATACCCGATATGCAACGGACTTTACCCTCCAAAAGGCCAAAATAATTACCTTTGGCGCCTCTTTACAGACTTATATAGCTCTAATTTTATGGATAAAATATTCATTGCAGGTGCCGGCGGAATTGGTCGTGCGGCCGCCTTATTTATTCTTGATTCACAGGATTGGGGCTGTGAAGTTGTGATTGGCGATACGTCCAGATTTCAATTGGAGGAAGCCAATGAGTGGATTCACAGAGGTATTGGGCACACGAATGGCCTCAGTGCTTTTATTATGCCCGAAGATGGTAATCCGGAAGCATTCAGTAATGTCTTGCAGGATACCGATGTATTACTTGACTGCTTACCCGGACGCTTTGCGCCTGCCATGGCTAAGCTTTGTCTTCAGTTTGGTATGCATTATGTCAACCTGACGGAATATGTCAACGAAACAAATGAAATAAAAGAATTAGCAAAAGATGCTGACACCGGATTTATTTTACAAACCGGTCTTGCTCCCGGATACATTAACAATCTGGGTGTCCATCTCGCAGAAACGTTCATGAATCGATATGAAGTGGACAAGCTTGAGCGTCTCTCTATGCGTGTCGGTGCTTTGTCACAGTTTTGCGAGTCTCCGCATTTTTATGGATTCACCTGGAGCTCGATAGGGGTCGCGACAGAATATGTGAAAGATTCTGAGGCTGTTCGGAATCATGCGATCGTACGACTGCCTTCATTGTCTGAACCGGAAACGTTAAATCTGAATGGTAAAGTTTATGAGGCGGATTTGACAAGTGGTGGGGCAGCAGACTTGCCCGAGGAATTTAAGGACCAAGTGAAAGACATCGATTACAAAACCATTCGTTACCCGGGCCATTTTGATTGGGTAAAGAACTACCTCAAATCAATAGAGGGAGATAATTCAAAAATCGATCAACTCGAAAAACATATGCTAAAGATGATTCCGCACATGGAGGACGATGTGGTTGTAATGTATGTTTCGGTGAGTGGATTTGATAAGCACGGTATTTTAAGATCTATTCAAAGTACGCAGCATGTCTACCCTTTAATCATTGGGGGTATCACCATGCGGGCCATTCAAACGTGTACAGCCGCGCCAATGGTTGAATGTGCTAAATTGTTGCTTTCAGGAAACTATAAAGGCATCATTACCCAGAGCCAGATTGATCCCGCGGCTATTTTAGACGGCGCTATTGTTCGGCAGGCGTATGCCAGCTTTCATGAAGAGTAGGCACTGATTTCATGGCCTGAATAATAGATATATATATCGATTCGGCAACCTAAAGAGCACAACTGAAATAGTGTTATTCTTTTGCCTGGTCGGGCTTGGCTTGAAATCGTAAAGAAATCAAACTTCCTTACTGATAAATGACGGGTATAGGCACTGGCTTTAAATCCTTAAAGTGTTGCATCACCTTCAAGATTTTAGCATTGGCACGCACGCCGGAACTTCCAAACTTAAATGATTAAATCTCCTGCGTTGGATATTCTTTGTGAAAAGTATATTTGATCACATCAAAAGAGGTGACGATGCCCTTCAACTCGCCATCTTTGACAATCGGCACAGCGTGGAAAAGGTTTTCCAGAAATAATTCTGCAGCAGATCCGATCTTGTCTTCCGGCTCTAGCGTAGCAACATGATCGGTCATGACATTTTTGATAATCACGTCATCGTAATCAGAGCCTGAATCCACCAATTTAAACATATCATAAGTCGTGAGTATGCCTACGAGTCTTGCTCCCCGAACGATTGGCAGGTGATGAACCCTGTTTTTCATAAAAACCTCTCTGGCTACACTCAGTTTATCATCCGGTCCTGCGGTAATGACTTTTTTTGTCATAATCGAGGATAATGGTTCATTCATCATATTTTAAAGGTGTTTGAATTTGTAAAAAGTTTGAGTAATGTTTAATGATCAAAGTGTTGGATTACGGCAAAATATAAAAAACAATCAACTGAAACTATACAGAATTCAAGTGATCCATCAAATTGTATTTATTCATAATGTTTAATAGATAGATTATTAGCATTTTATATTTAAATCGTTATTTGATTTACAGCAATAATTTTTCCCATGACCACCTTCATACGAAAGCTGGAATATAATCCGGATCGCCGATAAAACTTATTTGGAATGACCGGCTTCCATATTCCTACAACGCCTCCGCGATTGTACCTTAGCCGATCAGGTTAATCATCCTATGAAGGTTCATCTTTTACAACAAGCTATAAGCCACTTTATTTCTGAGCAACTAAAATCAGGTGCAGTAGAATGGTATTATCCGCATAGTATGATTTCCACCTTTCAGAATCACTGGATTTTGCCAAAGGAGGAATCGCTGTCGGATATCTATGATAGTTGTTTGAAAAGCGAGTATACCCAGCGATGGTGGAAAAGAGATCAATATCAACCGAAGGAAATAATGCTTCAATTAATTGAGGCTGATGCTGAGCTCGCGACGATTGCCTGGAAAGATTTATTTAATGCAAATACAGATATTGAAGGAAGGCTGAGTCGATTTGAGTTTTATTGTGAAGACCTGTTGCGTATGTATAGAAAACAACAAACCCGTTCTGTCGAAACCTATCACCATCAGGATGCTACCATTATAAGTCTGTATTTGGCCGGGCGGTTTCCCGATCAATATACCTTGTATCCCGGTCTTGAAGCGTTTCAGTTTTTTTGTAAAGCCATTGGAAGTCCTGATATACCTGCTGTGGATGATCTCATACGGTATATGAAAGTAGCCAATGTAGTTTTTACTTTTTTGAGGCGGGATGAACAGTTTGAGAAATTATTGGCTCAACGAACATCTGTCCTGCATAAAGAGAAAATACATCCATTCCAAATTAGCTATGAGTTAATTTCCTTTGAGGCCATGCGATTTAAAATGACAGGACGATGAAGTATGAACTGATTGTCATTGGAGCCGGAGCCGGAGGATGTTTTACGGCCATTCGTGTTGCGGAATTGTTTCCGAAAGCTAAAATATGTGTACTCGAAGCCGGACGAAAACCACTTTCTAAAGTAGAGATATCAGGCGGTGGCAGGTGCAATGTAACGCATGCCTGCTTTGATCCTGAAGAGCTGGTCAATTATTATCCACGAGGATCAAAGGAGTTGCTGGGTCCGTTTTATCACTTTCAACCGGCAGACATGATCCGTTGGTTAGAAGACAAGGGTGTAAAAATCAAAGCGGAGAAAGATGGACGCATGTTTCCGGAATCAAATTCGTCCGCAACGATTATTGATTGCTTTCTTAAGACCATGCGAAAACTTGGAATTGAACTGCGGACATCTGCTAGAGCAAATCATTGGTTTGCTGAAGAAAGTGGAGGCTGGAGAGTTGAGTTGTATGATGGAAGTATTCTTTCAACCTTAAATTTGTTAATTGCCAGTGGGAGTGACAACCGAACCTGGGACAACTTAAAACACCTTGGTCATACGTTGATTCCTCCGGTGCCTTCTCTTTTTACTTTTAATATTCGCGATAAGAAATTAAATGATTTGCTGGGCGTCAGCAAGGCCAATACCATTGTGCATATTCCCAAGTATAAACTTAAAACCACAGGACCATTATTGATTACACATTGGGGAATCAGTGGGCCTGCGATTCTTAAGTTGTCTGCATGGGGTGCAAGAGTCCTGTATGATTGTAACTATGTGTTTGATGTAGTGATCAACTGGACAGGAGAGGAGGATCAGGAAGTAATTAATCATTGGATCAGGAATCAAATTTCAGGTGCAGGGAAAAAGCAAATTAGTAATGTGCAGGCAGATGATATACCATCCCGATTATGGAAATATTTATGCCAAAGGGCCGGACTTGCAGAGCAGCAGATATTTGGAGAGCTCAATAAAAAACAAATGGAAACTTTTGCCGATGTACTTTTTAGGGATACATATCGAGTGACAGGCAAGAGTACGTTTAAGGAAGAATTTGTCACAGCGGGTGGAGTTGATTTAAAGAACATCAATATGCGCCGTTTTGAAAGCAAGATTTGCCCGGGATTATTTATTGTTGGAGAAGTGTTGAATATTGATGCGTTGACAGGAGGCTTTAATTTTCAGGCGGCCTGGACGGCCAGTGAAATTGCTGCGCAAGCTATTGCCGATATGCTGAAGGAGGGAAAGGTGAGTAGCAAGTAGTGAGACGTGAGTAGTAGGAAGTGAGTAGTAAAGGGTGAGTAGTGAGAGAAGGATTAAATCAAGATAGTCGTGTGTCGCGTGTCGAAAAGTCGCGTGTCGAAAAATCTCATATCTAAGGTCCAAAAATCTAAGGTCCGCTATTGCATAATTTGTTTAATTGATAGAATCACCACCTTGATTCGGAAGTGTTTTACTAACTTCATGATTCTAAGAAAAACCAATATGAAAAAACAAAATTCACGCAGATCATTTTTACAAAACACGGCACTGGCTGCAGCTGGTTTTATAATTGTGCCACGCCATGTGCTGGGCAGGGGATTTAAATCACCCAGTGACAAATTGAATATTGCCTTTATTGGTTGTGGTGGAAGAGGGGCGAATCATGTCGATGAACTAGCCGGTGAAAATATAGTTGCCTTTTGTGATGTCGATGAAGTCAGAGCAGCTTCTACCTTTAAAAAGTTTCCTGATGTTCCCCGATTTAAGGATTATCGAAAAATGTTTGATGGGATGTCGGGTGATATTGATGCAGTAGTCATAGCCACGCCTGATCATACGCACACCTTACCGGCACTTGCGGCGATGCAATTGGGTATTCATGTCTATGTTGAAAAACCACTGACGCACAATATTGGTGAAGCGCGTCAACTCCTGGAAGCTTCCCGAAAGTATAATGTCGTGACACAAATGGGTAACCAGGGAGCAAGTATGGATTGTAATGCTGAGTTAGCCGAAATGGTTCAGGGCGGAGCCATTGGTGATGTGCATACAGCGCATGTCTGGACGAATCGTCCGGTATGGCCGCAAGGAGTACCTACACCGAAAGGGATGAAGAAGGCGCCCAAAACATTAGACTGGGATCTTTGGTTGGGGCCAGCTCCATATCGAGATTACGATCCTGCTTATATGCCATTCAAGTGGAGAGGCTGGTGGGATTTTGGGACCGGCGCTTTAGGTGATATGGGTTGTCATCTTTTGGATCCTGTGTATCGGGCTTTGCGCTTAGATGCTCCGGTTTCTGCAGAGGCAAGTTGCACGACGGTTTGGGTTGGGGATTTTGTAGAAGCTAATTATGTGGATTCCTGTCCGCCATCAAGCCAGGTAAAGTTGGAATTTAATGCCAGAAAATCGAATCATTTAGAGGACGTCACTTCTTCGGCGATGCCGGCATGTACTTTGTGGTGGTATGACGGAGGATTAAAGCCTCCACGTCCGAATGAACTTGGGGCCACTGCACCTTTTGGTAGTTGGGATGGCGGAATTCTACTTGAAGGGACTAAAGGGAAAATTTTGGCTAATAATTATGGGGATGATGCCGTGGTATTATCCGGGTCAGGTGATTTGAGAAAAAATGGCAGGACCACTCTTCCGCGATACAAAGGTTCACATCAGGAAATATGGGCAGAAGCATGCAAGGGAAATGGTAAAGCCAGTTCGCCATTTGAGTATGCAGTACCGTTGACAGAAACTTTGTTAATGGGGAATCTGGCGGTACGATGTTATGATTATAAAGTGTTGAAACCTGGTGCAAAAGAAACCGGTTGGGCTCCGTGGGATTATCCGGGACGTGTTCGTTTGGATTGGGATTCAAAAGAGATGCGGGTGACCAATTTTGAGGCGGCCAATCAATTTATTTCCCGCGAAGCCAGATCCTTCTAAGTAAGCTAATCTATTGGCTATCAGTTGATCCGATGTGTGATAACAGAAGCGGAGCATTTAATATAAACGGAGTACTGTTCTATTTGAAATATGGTATCGGTGTTTTAAATCGAAATTGGTGAATCGAACAAAATAGAATTTATATATTTGCGCCTCCTAAAGTCTAAAGGACTGAGGGTAAATTGATTATTGATAGACCAAATTATAAGCCTAAAGACTTGATTCTTAATTGAATAAAGTTCTGGTGAGGTGGGTGAGTGGCTTAAACCAACGGTTTGCTAAACCGTCGTACTCTGAAAGGGGTACCGAGGGTTCGAATCCCTCCCTCACCGCATAGAAGCACAAAAGAAAAAGTTCGGGATGTGGCGCAGCCCGGTAGCGCACCTGTTTTGGGAACAGGGGGTCCCAGGTTCGAATCCTGGTATCCCGACACAGAAGAGTGAGTCAGAAATGATTCGCTCTTTTTTTTTGAGATGTGGTGAGCTTCGGTAGCGCATCCCGCTATACAGCGGGAGGGTCTCAGGCTTGCCCTAGGCATGCCCTGCAGTGCAATACTGCAGGGTACCATACCACAGGGTTCGATCCCGATTCATCGGGAGGTATCCCGACACAGAAGAGTGAGTCAGAAATGATTCGCTCTTTTTTTTTGAGATGTGGTGAGCTTCGGTAGCGCATCCCGCTATACAGTGGGAGGGTCCCAGGCTTGCCCCAAGCTTGCCTACCAGTGCAATACTGTAGGGTGCAATACTACGGGGTCATCTTTTTTTTATTTCAAAAGATTTTTTTTATGGACATGCGAAACATTCAGGTTATGAAAAGAAGCCTCTAGCTCGAAATTAATATCAGGCAATATATATTCTTTATATTCAATTTATAGAAGAGGCTTGAAAAGGCCCAAAACAACAAAGAGATTGCCCATGAATAAAAACAACACTTACATAATATTTCTGCTGATGGTTTTCAATTTTGTTAACCAAGGTTCTGCTCAAACCGATAATTGTAATTGTAAAACTGATTTAATATTTTTTGAAAATAAAATTACAAAGACACCACCCTATAAAAAGAACAAAGAAAGTTTTGATTCAGCTTTTAATAAAGCTGTTGAAAAGGCTGAAAAGATAACATCTGTTTATGAATGCTATGTCCTGCTCAACACGCTATTGCTTTCATTAAATGATAACCATAGCAAGGTATATGGGTTGAACAAGGGAGCCGCTGTCGATGAGAAAAATGACACCGATAATTTTTTGAAATTCAAAAACTCCGACTTATTTAAAGTATATCCAAAGCCGAATATTGATATAGATAGTCTAACCAGCGTATTATCATCTAAGGAAATATTTGAAATTGAGGGAATTTACAGGAAAGATGGATATATGACCATAGGGATTTATAAACATTCTATTGAAAATATTTATCAGGCTATTGTCATCGATTCTAAAAATGAGTTGTGGCGGATTGGTGAAGTGGTATATACGATCATACCTTATGGGAATAATTATTTATTGCATGTTGGTGGGAACGTTTACAGCAAAAGACTAATAGCGTATACGGAAAGAATTGAAAATGGGTTTTGCATCAAGTCGGGTTTTAAAAAAGATACAGCTAAAATAAATTATGCGACTAAGTTACCTGCTGAAGAAACCTATTTCAGAGAAGAATTGACTCCCGATATTACCTATATCAAAATTGGAAGTTTTAGTGGATTTAATCCAACATTATCCCAGGCTGAAACTTTCTATAAAACCCTCGAAGGTACCTTGACAAAACGACACATGATTTTGGATTTAAGGAATAATGGAGGTGGAGGGCCAAGAAATTCAGACCTGTTGTTTAAAATTTTGAAAAGCTATTTAAGAAACAATAATATTTACGTTTTGACCAATCATATCACCGCAAGCAATGCGGAGCAATTTACTTACAAATTGAGTGAATTTAAAAAGTGTCAAATATTCGGGCAACAATCAAACGGTACACTTACGTATGAATTAACAGGTAAAAATTACGAGCTGCCTTGTGGTAATTTTATTGCTGTTTTGACTTCTAAATCACATTTGGATTATATTCATTTGGAGTCGGTAGGAATAGAACCAAGTGTGAAATTTGACATGGCATCTGATTGGATAAATCAATTGGTCAATTACATTGAAGCTAAAGAATAAGGATGACAAAGTTAGATAGGGTGGGGCAAGCAACAATCGATTTTCTTTCCTGTATAAGACGCTCTTTGGAGCCCAGGATATCAGGACGGTCATCCCCACTCAAACTCCAACTCTTCACGTTGCAAGTGTCTATGTCTTTCAGATGGATCTCATTAATAAATAGATCCTAATCCAGCTCCTTGACAAGGTCACCTCTTGAAGTAAATAGCAGATTTTTTGTTTCCGTCTTTGTTTTTAGTTCTGCCTGAAAGGTGTTGACTTTATTATCATCCGTCCACTTTTGGGCTTTCGTAATTTTTACCTTAGGGTAGTTTCTGTCAATATAGGATAACGCAATGGCCGGTAATTGTTTCTCTAGTATTTCCACCACCAAATTTACCCGATGACCGGTGGAATCAAACCAGGCGGTGGCAGGCATGTTGATGAGTTTAAATGATGCCGCATAAGTATCATCAGTTACTGACCAGGTGGCTTTTGATGCGTCTCCGTATAATTTAATGAAGCCTTTTAAAACCTCATCAGGCGCACGAGGGGTCATTTCCGTTTCTGATTGTGAATAAGCCGCGGTCATCCCGCAGCAAAGAATAAATGCTAAAATAAATTTTGTCATGGTGTTAAGTATTAAATGGTGATCCATATTAAGTGTTAAAAAATACAGAATCGATATAGATGAATATGCCGATCTTGGATGATAAAGTTATGGATTATTGCAGGATTGTCCGACATGCAATTCATCAATCATGTATGGTACGTCGCTTATCGCCTTCTTCCATTTGAAATCTAAAGGCAGAAACCTTATTCCCCTTTTACTAAATACGCCTTCTTTACATAGTCCAGCCCCGGATACATTTGCATAAATCCATTGCGGTTTGAATACATGCGCTCTGATTCCTGCATGAGATCTTCTCCATAAATATCATACAAATTATCTACGATCTCCATGCCGCTAATCACTTCCCCTAATGGCGGATAGCCGCGAACGCCCATTTGTTCTACGGTATCGAGTTTAGGATTGTCTGCGAGGTTGATGAAAAGCGCACTACCGCGATCGTCTTTTCCGGCACGCGCAAACGTCAGGGTGCCACGTTTATTTGAGTGCAGCACTGGTTCATCCGGAACAGGGTAGGCCATCCATTGCTGCAAGAGCATCCGATTAGAGCTGCCAAACTGAGCCGCAAAACCTTCCGTGACCCGATAGAAAATGGCATAATCAAAATATTCATGTTTGATCATCTGATACAAACGATCGGCAGCAAGCGGCGACCATTCGGTATGCACCTTCACATCAAAGGTTCCCTTTGTCGTTTCAAATCGGATGGTGTATGTTTCAGGTGCCTTTTCTTCCAGCCATTTTGGGTCAAATGCTTTGCCCCGGCATCCCTGCATCATCATACAGAAACCTAAAAAGAGAAGTGTGTAGAGTACTTGTTTGCTTTTTAGCATTTCAGTCAGGGAGTATTCTAAGAATATTTTTTGGTGTTAAATCGAATGAATAATTCCGGTTCGCCATTAACAATATACTTAGTAGGATTCAATTTGATCTTGGATGAAAAGGGTCAGCTCCTCCCCATGCAGATTCTTTGCCAGTATCTTGCCATCTCCATCCAGAATGTAATTAGCCGGAATCGTAGAGATACGCAATACGTCCATAAAAGGAGATTGATCGCCCTGGAGATGCGAAGCATGATCCCAAATAGCGCTATCTTTTTCGATGGCAGCTTTCCAGGGCCCTTCGCCACTGTCAAGGGCATAACCAATGATGTTTAATCCTTTATCCTGATACGTGGCGTAGAGTGGTGCAAGCACATTTCTGTTTTCTTTTCGACAGGGTGCACACCAGCTTGCCCAGATATCAAGAATCGTGAGTCGGGTACCAAGTAATTGATAAAGAGATGTTGTATCTCCCGACATCATCGGCAATTCGAAGTCAGGTATAAGATCACCCACCATAACGGGGAGTTGATTTTTGTCAGCTAAAGCACAAAGTTCCTGTGTGAAAAGATGATCCGGTTTTTTTGTTTTCCATTGCTCGCATTGTGCATGGATGAATTCCGGATATCGCTCGAAGTCACCGGTAGGGCTTACCCAACGGATGGCTAGCAGGCCTGCATAATATTCGGAAGTGTTTGATGCAAAGTCGCGCATGGATTTGGTGTACTGATGATGAGCTTCTTCTCGTTCGATGATGAATGCATCATCATGCGTATCTTTTTCAAGCGCGGATTGTAGATGTTTGTACGCTTCTATTCGTATATCCCGAAGTGAAGCAATTGCTTTGTTTTCAGCAGAAGGATTTTTAAACACGAAACTTTTTTGAAAGGCAGCTATTTCTGCTTCGATCGCAATTGATTCGGAAGGAGAAATAACAATCGGCATATAGTTCGCTTCATTCGGATTTTCATCCTGCAGATGATTAGCAAATCGCTCTCCTTTTTTCTGCACAACGAGTAGTGCAAGTTTTTCTTCGGTTAACCATTCAGGTTTAGAAAAACTAAAACTTCCATCCGGATCTAATTCAAGAGAGTCGATTATTTCCCCTAAGTAATTCCCAGCGATTTCGTTAAAATGATTTGGCTTGACGATATATACTTTGCTTTTCCAGTCTTCGGCAAGTTCAATCGTACCGGAGATCGCACTGTTTGGCTGACCCTGGCAAGCCTGAAGGCACATGACCAAAAAGATCAGCTCAAAAAGGACAATTAGTGATTGGTATGTTCGGTCAATAATTCGCATGGGGGACAAATTACAACTTCAATGATGAAATTGAATTTGAATCCCTCAAAATCTTTGCTTAATTTTCATCTCACGAAAAAAAATACTTATGGATTTCATTTCAACACTTTGGCTGCCGATCCTGCTATCGGCTGTTTTCGTTTTTATCGTAAGCTCACTGATCCATATGGTCCTGGGCTATCACGCATCCGACTATCAGAAACTTCCCAATGAAGATGCGACCATGGAGACCATGCGCGGATTGAATATCCCTCCCGGCTTTTACATGGTACCAAAGCCATCGAGCATGAAGGATTACAATACCCCCGAACATAAAGCCAAAATGGAAAAAGGGCCGCTTCTGTTTATGATGGTACGTAAGTATGAAGAGGGTATGGCAAAAAATCTGATGCAATGGTTTATGTACAGCCTGGTGATCAGTTTCTTTTCAGCCTATATCGCTTCTCATACCGTAGGTGCAGA
>JAHEAR010000016.1:36566-82802 GCA_024642665.1 Bacteroidota bacterium | reverse complement strand
ATCAGGCGTGTAATCCTTATGACATACCGATTTAATGGTGTCAACAAATAAAGTTTGCAAAGTTTTTAGTTCATCCATATGTGGCTTTCGAAAAGAAATAGGGGATACTGCCGTTATTTTTTTTAACAGTAATTCGATGGCCTCTTGCGCTGCTTCAACACCGGCTTTTTGATTTTGACCTGTGACGATCTGATGAGTCTTGTCGACGACCACAAGAGTATTGAACATATCTACTAACCCACTCTTGCTTTGGTAGACAGCTTTTGCTTTGCGCAATTCCGCTTCCGGGTGTTTAGGCGTCCCCTGAACCATAAGTTGTTTTAATTGCCTGTTGGTCACGCCAGTCATCTGAACACCTTTCACCAGAGGAGATCCATCAGGTTTAAGAGCGCTAACAAACCCTAAGGGGCCATGACAAACGGCACCAAGTACTTTTTCCGAGGCATAAGCTTCAGTTATTTTATCAGCCAGTAATTTTGATTGGGCAAAGTCATAGGCAGCCCCCCATCCTCCGGAAAGAAAAACAATAGCATAGTCAGCGATACGTATTTCTTTTAATGGTATCGAGTGCGCGGCTTTTTCCTTAAAAACCGGATCATGTAAAAATCGAGTATCATAGGAGGTGCGAACAATTGGCTTTAAAGAAAGAGGATCTATCGGAATTTGTCCACCGCGAATACTTGCAAGATCTACTTCCATGTTGGCCTCCAGAAAAGTATAATAGGGTTCGGTCATTTCAGCAGCATACACACCGGTCGCCTTGCCTTTTTTAATTACTACACCCGTTTTCGGATCAACCTTATCCAGGGTCTTTTGACTGGTCGTAATGATAAGTGCTTTATATCCCCGGAGATCAAATTGTTTTCGTTTGGTATTGGATTGGTGCGGAAGTGGCATAAGGCAAATTAAGAAAACAAAGGAAAACAGTTTTAATACTCTTAATTAAACCAGACTGCATACCCTTGTTTGCGCAACTGTAAGGCAAGCTGTTCTTCCATCTTCAGTGCTTCTGATTTAGTCATCATGTCTAAGTGGTTATAAAGACTGGGACGAAGATAGCGGCCATATTGTTGAACGAAGGAGGAAGAAATATTGTGCCCTTTTTTATTTCTATACCCGGTCTTGTGTTGCTTGAATCGCTCCTCAGGGGTCTTGCTGGACATCCCGACATACAGGCATTCCAGGACACCGTTGAACTGTGGGTTGGCCTCTCTGAATTTTTTGCGCTCTGAAAAAATCTTTTTTGAGAGCTCAATCACATAGACCCGGTATATCGATTTGGCCATATAGTTTTAGGGGTCGTAAAGGCCGTTAGCATCCCGGATACCCTACTGTAAATTGAAATGTCTGTTTCACTTTAACACCTTCTTCATTTTCTGCCGGTTTCCAATTAGGCATTTTGTTTAGGGCATTCACCAGCACCTTATCTACTTTGGAATCTCCGGAGGACTTTTCAACGGTTATGGCATGGACAGATCCCTTTTCATTGACGGTAAAAGAAATAATAGCCTGATCAAATGTTTGGCCGGTCGCTTTTGGGATTTTTTGAATGGCCTTTTCTTTTAGAAACGCATTTAATGCTTCCTCGCCACCATAAAACACAGCCTCTGATTGAGGTATAATGGAATATGAAAATTGCACCTCACGGAGTTCCGTATTTCCTGTGACCGGATTGCGATACAGATGAAAGATTTCAAACAGCAGATCGGCGCCAATCTCGGCAGAAATCAGAAGCTGTCTTTGCGCATGACTAAGCGTATCATTCATTCCGGAGGCCTGAGTGGTCACCCCATTTTGAATGCATTTAATATCGACAGCGGTATATTCAGTAATCCAGGAGGATGGGTAATTGGCTCTGATATCCTTTAATGTGCTTGCCTGACGGAGCTGATCTTTTTTTATTGAGTTGGAAGCTGATCCCCGAACGTCAAATGCCAATTCCTGTGAATAGGCAGAAACTGAAAACAAAACAAACATCAGTAGGGTAAAGGCGTTTTTCATAAGTTTTGTTTTTTGTAAAGATACACGGCCCTAAATAATAGTCGCCTCAAAGGCAGAAACAAAAGTACGCTTAGGCATTAAATATCCGGAATGTCAAACCTATTCAAAAAAGCAACTGATCCCCTCAAGAGCCTTCCTTTGAATATCCGGGACAAACACCTCTTCTGCCGCATAGCCCACAGGAAAGAGTATAAAGGGTTTTTCATAAGCTGGCCGACCTAACAAGCTGGTCAGGAAGTTCATCGGACTGGGGGTATGTGTAAGGGTGACGAGTCCGGCGTTGTGGATAGCAGAAATCAAAAAACCACAGGCGATACCTACCGACTCATTGACATAGTAATTGTTATGTTTAACTCCCTCTTCATCGAGTTCATACACTTTTTTAAAAGCGACAATTAACCAAGGTGCTGTTTCTAAAAAGGGCTTGTGCATATCCGTTCCCAATGGCTCAAGATCTTTTTTCCATCGCTCACTCATCCGGTGGTTATAACTTTCTTTTTCTTCTTCTTCGGCAGCGGCGCGAATTTTGGATTTCATTTCGGGATTAGAAATAGCGCAAAAAGTCCATGGTTGCTTATGTGCTCCGGAGGGCGCGGTAGAAGCGGTACGAATTAAATTTTCAATGACAGATTTCGAAACGGGTTTGTCAGAAAACATTCTGATGGAGCGACGACTATTCAACCAATTGTAATAGGTTTCACTTCGTTCGAACATCTCTGAAGCTGTAAAACTTTTTTCCGGTTGAAAAGAAACATGTGCGTATCCGTTGATTAATATTTTTTTGTTTTCACTCATGGGTCCAATTATTTGGGTCTTCGCTGTTATTCGGGGACAATCCGGGAATATCCCCTTCAATGATAACCCCAAGACCATTTACCGTTCGGTTGACATAATTAAAATAACTTGTCACCTGGTTGATCTCCAGGATTTCGCCATCTGTAAATCCTGCATGGCGAAGTTTAATAAAATCGCTTTGTGTTATTTCCTGATTGTAAAGGGTTAGCTTTTTGGCATATGCAAAACCATCATTATACGGAGCATCAAAAAATGAATTCAATTTATCATGGGTCACAGCGATCATGAAATCATCTGCATTTTGTTTGCCAATAAAAAGTCGTTTAAAGCCGGCGAAGTGATGTTGAATGCAATAATCGCATTGATTTAAGAAGCTTACAAAAACCCCTATCGCTTCCAGGTACCATTTAGGAAGGGTATTGTTTGTGTTGTGCAGCACGTTTTTGTAGAGGGTCATGTGACCAATCAACGTATGAGGTCGAAGGCTGTGCACTAATAGGACATTGTCCACATTATTATCAGGTCCTTTTACGCGATCGTAAATTTTTTTCAAATCCGGTTCGGCCTGATGATAACTTATGGTTTTTATCCAACTCATGTTAAATGGTTTTAACAGCAAAGGCTAGTGTTACCTATCCGTGCACTAATTTTGCTAATCGGAAAATTCTGATGCGATGGTGTCGTTGCAGAATGACAGGGTACAGGTTTACAATAATATTAAACAGTGTTATAAAAAGAGCCAGCAAATAATAGTCTTTAAAGAGAAGGAAAAGGGAGGCTATAACAATTATAATAAGAGCACAAATATGCCCAAACTCAGATTGTTTTGTTTGAAAATTAAATTTTTCCAATCCTTCCCGGGTGCCATTATAATATTTCTTTTGATTTGATTTTTTACCCCAAAAAAGGAGCACCAGAATTGACTTATACGTATTTACGCCCAGTGCTGAAAAGAGGTAGTTCAGAAGGGGTGGATTTTTGAGTTGCCAGTAACGTTTCGGCATGAGCTTGCTTGTCGGAAGGACATAACCGGGAAATACAAAAATACCCACGATGAGCAGATTGATTAACAATGCGATAAAAAGGGTCTCTCCAAAACTATAGTCTATGGGATTGGAATAATACAACTGTTGTAACAGGTCGATGGATCTGTAAAAGAGAAACAGGGAAAAGAGCAGAAACACTATTTTTTTAATAGTTTTCAGTAGGAGGTTTGTGTTCATGTTTAATCCGTTCCGAACTAAAGTGAGTGTCGGACAACCAGAAGTACAAAGATGAAAACAGAATAGCCAATAAAAAAGGAAAAGGTAATATTTATTTGCGTCGAAAGCAGAAGCTGATTTATTGTCTTGGAGGAAGGCAGGTTGGAGTTGTCAGAGAATAAGTGTTGGGCATGCTTAACGGAGAATATTTATTCACCGGATCAGCTCGCAATAATTTGCCAATGGTTGGAATATAAATATTTGACAAACGGTCATTATTCGCACCGACACATTAAATTATCAGAGTAGTTTTGTTTTTCTAAACGGAATCCTTTTGTGTAGGGGTAGCCCCCACCAATGCCCAGGTTCTCTGCTTGAATAGTATATAAACAATCAAACGAAATCACACTTTCTTTCTCTTTTAGGTCATTCGGATTACAAAAGGGATTAGGCGCAGATTCACAATCCGTCTTAATCAAATTACCGAGCACATTTTCAAGAATGTGTTTTATATCAATATTGTACACTTGAGTCAGTTGTTCATCTACATCAGTTGCAAATCGGCCTGTAATTTCTGCTTTCCGAACAATAGAGTCTGGATAGATATAGAACTTGTTTACGTTAAAGGCGTGAAGGGTAGCTACTTTTCTGAATTGTAGATTATTTTCAAATATTAATGTGTCAAATTCAGTGGTGTATGATTTTGTTGTTGCATCAAAATACCTTGGTATTAATGGGGTTTGCCTTGTATCAATCCATATTTCACTTACGAGATATTCGTAACCGGCCAAACTGGAACCTTTCTTAACAAATTGTTCATCTATTTTTGAGCACTTCATCCTCAGATCACAATTTTTGGCGATATAGTATAATCCGGGAGCTCTGCTTCCCGGCAGAGGAAGCTTAAATGAATGGTTTAAAGACCATTCGCCTTCAAAAGCGCTGCATGGGCAATACTCCTGGACTTCCGATTCATTAAGGAAGGGTGAGTCGAAATCAGCGCCAAAGTCCTGTTCGAAGAAGGGTAAAAGTGGATGAGTGAAGGTATGTGATTTTTCAGTCGATCGAATTTCGGTTCGCTTAGCGTACTGGTAAGTGATCAAAGAACCAATTAAAACACCCAGAATTGAAAAGAGTACTGCTTTGAATTTCGTGCGGCTCTTTAAGGCTAAAAGGTTCCTGTTTTTTGCCCGCTCGAGATCAATCAAAGTATCCAGATCCTGAAGCTTAGTCTGAGATGCTTGTTCTTCGGCTAATCGCTCAATATTTCTAATGGAGCGTACATACATCCCATCCGTTGCACTTCCATAGATGAGTTTACTAAATTGGCTGGGACTGATACAAAGGTCCTTTGAAATTTTGCCATATGATGCTTCTCCGAACCTGGAAGTGCTTTTCTCCCATGGACCGTAAAGCTCTTCCAGCTTCTCGATAAAACCCCTGTGAAACTCCTCTGACATTTTGCAAAATGGGTGTAAAATGGTGTAAAACAGTATAAAATACTGTAAAAAGTATAAAACACAAAATAAAGTACTAAAATATTGTTCAAATTCAATCTATATTTAGAAACCGCTTTCCGGATTCATAGCAGAACATTTGTTAAATCTAGGAGTAAATTTTGAATGACTTATATATTCTGAAAGAGTTTTACAGACTTACATGATGAATAAAAAAGCAGTAGGCCTGATTCTGGGTCCGTTATTATTTGCAATTATCATCCTGTTCTATCATCCCCAGGGATTGAATGATCAGGCGAATGCCGTATTGGCCTGTACGTTGTGGATTGCGATTTGGTGGATTCTCGAATGCATACCGATTGCCATTACTTCTATGTTGCCGATCATACTTTTTCCACTAACCGGAGCGCTGAGTATGGCCGAAACTACAATCTCCTTTGGGCACCGCTACATCTTTCTGTACATCGGTGGCTTTATTCTGGCAATTGCTATTGAGAAGTGGAATTTACATAAGCGGATTGCACTCAACATCATTAATATTATAGGGACGAATGTAAAAAGTATCATTCTTGGGTTTATGGTAGCCACGGCCTTTATGTCCATGTGGATTACAAACACCGCAACAGCAGTCATGATGCTTCCTGTAGGAATGGCCATCATTACACAGCTCCGTGACAACCCGGACACGATTGAAAATGAAAATTTAATTTTTGGTAAATCCCTTATGCTTGCCATCGCCTATAGTGCTTCTATTGGTGGAATTGCCACGCTTATCGGTACTCCTCCCAACTTAGTCCTGGCAGGAATCGTACAAGAACAATATGGCATTGAGATTACTTTTTCAAAATGGATTATGGTCGGATTTCCTCTTTCGACTATATTGCTATTTATATGCTGGCGTTATCTGACTCAATATGCGTTTACATTTAAACAAAAAGCATTTCCCGGTGGAAAAGCAGAGATCAGGAAACAATTAGTGCAACTTGGAAAAATCACCTATGAGGAAAAGGTGACACTGATTGTTTTTCTATCCACAGCATTTGCATGGATATCGCGATCATTTTTTATCAATAAATTTTTTCCTGCTGTGGATGATACGATTATAGCCATGATCGCGGGAGTCGTTTTATTTATTATTCCTGCGGGTAAGGAAAAAAAGCGTGCATTGATTAAATGGAAAGAAGCGATTAAACTACCCTGGGGTATTTTGCTTTTGTTTGGGGGAGGATTGGCCCTTGCAGAAGGATTTAAGACCAGTGGATTAGCAGAATGGATAGGGGGACAAATGACCTTATTGGAAGGAGCATCGCTAATTATTCTTTTATTAATTCTTGCTACGCTAGTAAATTTTCTAACCGAAATCACCTCCAATCTTGCCACCACCGCGATGTTGCTTCCTGTACTGGCACCGCTATCTATGGCGATTGATATCCATCCATTTATTTTAATGGTAGCGGCTACGATCGCAGCATCCTGTGCTTTTATGTTACCAGTCGCTACACCACCCAATGCCGTTGTATTTGGATCCGGATACTTGAAAATAATTGATATGGTTAAAGCAGGTTTTTGGATGAATATTTTATCCATTCTGATCCTATCTCTCATTGTATATTTTTTATTACCTTATGTATGGCACTTCGACCCTTTTACTTTTCCTTTAGAATTAAATAAAAATTAAGATTATGAAAACGAACAACTACAAACTCTTTACTTTTTTGATGGCTCTTTTTCTGGTGTCACAACTACCTGCTCAAAGCAGTAATAGCCTTGTTATTGTAGGAATTTCAGAAGGTCCTGCGAATGGTGCAAAACTGACAGAGTTTTATGCCTTAAAAGATATTCCTGATTTAAGCGTATTTGGGGTTGGCACGGCCAACAACGGGGGAGGTACAGATAGTATTGAGTTCTCTTTTCCCGCTGTGTCAATTGCCAAAGGAACTAGTTTCTTTCTGGGCAGAGACTCTACAGAGTTTCATGACTTCTATGGATTTCCGGCAGATTTTAATGAGCCGGAAGATAATCCCGCCAATACGTTTAATGGTGATGATGCCTATGAATTGTTTGAGAATGGAATTGTAGTGGATGTTTTTGGAGAAATCAATGAAGATGGATCCGGAACACCATGGGAATATACCGATGGATGGGCGAAACGAAAAAATGGAACAGGACCAGACGATACTATTTTTGTGGTAGATAATTGGATGTATAGTGGTATAGATGTCTTTGATGGCTTTATGACAAACATGGAGGCGGGGACGCCCTATCCTATGGATCCATACAGCCCTTCTATAGGACCCTCTAATAGTCTTATACTCGTGGGAATTTCAGAAGGTCCTACGAATGGCGCAAAACTGACAGAGTTTTATGCCTTAAAAGATATTCCTGATTTAAGTGTATTTGGCGTGGGGACGGCCAACAACGGGGGAGGTACAGATAGTATTGAGTTCTCTTTTCCCGCTGTGTCAATTGCCAAAGGAACTAGTTTCTTTCTGGGCAGAGACTCTACAGAGTTTCATGACTTCTATGGATTTCCGGCAGATTTTAATGAGCCGGAAGACAATCCCGCCAATACGTTTAATGGTGATGATGCCTATGAATTATTTGAGAATGGAATGGTAGTAGATGTTTTTGGAGAAATCAATGAAGATGGATCCGGAACACCATGGGAATATACTGATGGATGGGCAAAACGAAAAAATGGAACAGGACCAGACGATACTATTTTTGTGGTAGATAATTGGGTGTATAGTGGTATAGATGTGTTTGATGGCTTTTTGACCAACATGGAAGCAGGAACTCCTTATCCTCTGGAGCCTTACAGTCCTTCCGTGGGACTGAATAACAGTCTTATCCTGGTAGGTATTTCTGATGGACCATCTACCGGAAATAAACTGACAGAATTTTACGTACAGAAAGACATTCCGGATTTAAGTATTTATGGGGTAGGCTCTGCCAACAATGGAGGAGGAAGTGATAGTGTTGAATATTCGTTTCCGGCAGTAGCTGTTTCAAAGGGAACAATTTTCTACCTGGCAAGAGACTCTACAGAGTTTCATGATTTTTACGGATTTCCGGCAGATTTTATTGAAGACGATGTTGATCCTATAGCCAATACATTTAATGGCAATGATGCTTATGAAGTTTTTGAGAATGGTGTTGTGATTGATGTTTTTGGTGAAATTAATGTCGATGGTACAGGAGAACCCTGGGAACATACGGATGGATGGGCTTATCGAAAAGCCAGCACCGGCCCCGATGGATCGACGTTCGTATTATCCAACTGGACGATTAGCAGCCTGGATGTTTTTGATGGAGTAAACACCAATATTGAATCCTCCGAGCCATATCCTGCAGGTTCTTACACTGTTGATCCATGTCTTGGTGCTTCACCTGTGGTCATCACTGAAATTATGTACAACTCTCCCGGGGCAGATTACGAATACCTTGAATTATACAATTCCTCCGGAGGAATGGTAGATATGACCGGTTATTCTTTTTCCGGAGTAGATTTTGTTTTCCCTGATTTTCAATTAGCAGACGGAGAGTTTGTTTTGGTTTCCGCAGATTCAGTAAGAACAGAGGCGTATTATGGTGTTCCATCGTTTCAATGGACAGGAGGTTCTTTAAACAATAGTGGAGAATTAATTACCCTATTCGATAAGGATGGCAATATTGTAGACTGTGTTGATTATGGTACATCAGGAGAATGGTCGAGTGCAGCAAACGGTGATGGTCCTTCTCTCGTTTTGTGTGATCCGCTTTCCGAAAACTCCGAAGCAGTTAACTGGTCGGGTGCTTTAACAGGAACAGGAGTCATCGTTGATGGAAGAGAGATTTACGGTAATCCGGGAGCAGGAGCCACTTGCGAAGACAATCCAGTTATAACATTTGAATTTGGCCACTTGACGATGGGTGAGTCAATGGACACTATAGCTATAAATGTATATATAGAAAATCCCGCTGATACAGAAACAACAATCGATGTCACTCTGGTGAGTGGAGGAACTGCTGATGAAGGACAAGATTTCATGTTTACAGATGTAACGTTGACCTTCCCTGCGATGAGTACAGATCCACAAATAGTTCAATTTGGACTTATTGATGATAGTGATGCGGAACTAAGTGAAAGTTTTACATTACAAATTGGCAATGCAACAAATAATGCCATTGTGCAAACGGCTAATGCCACGATAAGAATTATAGATAATGACACAGCACCCACAGAAGACCTTATTCTGGTCGGAATAAATACAGGGCCATCTACGCCATTGAAGACGACAGAATATTATGCGGTGAATGATATTGCAGACCTCAGTGTATATGGTATAGGAAGTGCAAACAATGGAGGAGGTTCTGATGGAATTGAATATCGATTCCCTCCAGTTTCTGTTTCCGCAGGAACGTGCTTTAGTGTTACCAGGGATACATTTGAGTTTAATCGGTTCTTTGGATTTTCTGCGGCCTTTGAAGACAATGGGGCAACGGTGGCCAACTCAATGAACGGAGATGATGCTTTTGAATTATTTCAAAACGAACAAGTCATAGATGTATTTGGAGATATAAACATGGATGGCACCGGTACTGCATGGGATTATGCTAATGGCTGGGCTCATCGAATAGATGGTACCGGTCCCGATGGAACAACTTTTGTTGAGGAAAACTGGACCTACAGTGGGGTTGATGCCTATGCAGGAGATGAAATATTAAATGATGATGCAACAAATCCTTATCCGGCTCAACAATGCTTTACTACCGGAATTGAATTGATTGATTTAGGAGAAGAAATATTTGTTTACCCAAATCCGGCAAGCAGTGAAATCTTTTTCCAAACGAATTTGGAGGTTCAGGAGATTATTTTAACCAATGTCCTTGGTCAGCTGATCATGCACATCAATCATCCAGGTAATCAGAGACGAATAAACGTATCAAATCTTAGCAGTGATGTTTACTTTATAAGCTTTATTGTGGATCACAAATTGTGGACTGAGAAAATTATTATTCAAAAATAATTTTCCATTAATGATTATCCAAGTGGAGCGTTTAAAAACATATTAATGATGAAAAAATATTTATTTCTACCACTTATATTTATTCTAACCGCTTTATGCGTCGAAGTGTATGGACAGATTTCCGTCTCAGGACTTGTGACAGATGACAAAGGAGATCCCATGATCGGCGTTACAGTTTTGGAAGAAGGCACTTTGAATGGAACAGCCACCAATTTTGACGGTTCTTATACGATTGAGGTGACTGATAAAAATGCTGTTTTGTCGTTTGCTTTTCTTGGTTGGAATTCGACCAGTGTAGTTGTTGGGGATTTGACGAACATCGATGTTGTCATGGAAGAAAACACTCAATTGATGGATGAGGTCGTGGTGACGGCTTTAGGATTCGAAGCCAGGGAAGATGAAATAGGCTATGCTAACTCCAGGATTACGAATACGACGATTGTTGGGGCAGCAGAAAATAATCTTATCAACGCTATGTCTGGCAAGGCCTCGGGAGTCCGAATCAGCAGAAACTCCGGTGATCCGGGAGGAGGCGCCTATATACAAATCAGAGGGATCTCTACGATTGATCGTGATGCACAGCCTTTGATAGTAGTTGACGGAGTACCGATTAGTAATGATTCAAGAGGACCGCAGGAAACGTTTGCTGCCCAATCGAGATTAAATGATATTAATCCAAATGATATTGAAAGTGTTACGGTGCTCAAAGGTGCCTCGGCAGCAGCTTTGTGGGGTACCCGCGCATTGGGCGGAGTGATTGTGATCAAAACTAAAAACGGGAAATACAATCAAAAGTTATCGATTAACTACACGTCAACTTTTTCTATTGATCAGATTACTAACAAGTATCCGTTGCAAACCAAATTTGGACAAGGTGACAATGGTATTTTTGATCAGCGTTCCAGAGATTCATGGGGAGATAGAATTGCTGACAGAGCAGGTGGTTTAGATGAGTTTGATACGTCGGGACAGTTTTATATTGATCAGGCCGGTAATACCTATTATCCTATAATCACTAAAAACTCAAGAGACCTTTTTCATGAATCAAATTTTGATCAAATCTATCAAAATGGTAGTTTTTGGGAAAATAACATCAGTCTAAGTGGTGGAAACGACAAAAGCACTATTTATTTGAGTCTGGGGGATATTAATCAAAAAGGAATCATTCAGACTAATTCAGACTACAGAAGAACAACAGGTCGTGTAAATGTCTCTCATCGATTGACCGAGAAATTTAAAATTCAATCGTCTACCACATATGCCAAAAGTGTATCCGGTCGAATTAGAAGAGGGGCAAGTTCTTCCGGATTACAACTCGGTTTATTAAGAACACCACCGGATTTTGATAATACGGGTTACAGAGGGGATTACTATGCTTCCGGAAACGCTTCTCCTGTTTCAGATCGTCACCGTTCATTTCGAGAACCACTTGGGGCTGATGAGACAGCGACATATAACAACCCGTTATGGACGGTTAATGAACAAGAAAGCCTGGTGGATGTAGAACGATTTATTACCTCTCTGGAGCTCACTTTATCGCCGGTAAACTGGCTCAATCTCATTGGCAGACTTGGACTTGATAATTATGTTGAATCACAGGAAGAGTTTTATACTCCCGGGTCTGCTTCAGGGGCATTTACACCGGGTTTTTACGGGAAAGACCTTGCCAGTAATTCTATTTTAAATATGGATTTAATTGCACAGGCCAATAAACAGTTTAACAAAGATTTTAGTGGAACATTACTACTGGGATTTAATTTCAACAACAGGCGTTTGTTAACGGAAGGAAGCGACATCACCAACTTTATTCAGTTTACTGACGTAGCCAGTGGTATAAGGGATATAGATAATGCCTTACCGGAAAACAGAAACGTATCCAGTACGTTTGGCCAGGAGCGTACCGTTGGAGTATATACTGCAGCTTCACTTGCGGCCTTTGACATGTTGTATCTCAATGCTACGTTGCGAGCTGAATCAGCATCTACATTTGGAACATTGGCGGATAATACGTTCTATTTTCCATCCGTTTCTCTGGCATGGCAGTTTACTAAAATGTTAGACTTGGATAACGACATCCTCTCTTTTGGAAAATTAAGAGCATCATATGGAGAAGTCGGAGTGCAGCCTGCCAGATACAGAACCTCGAGTATATTTATCGCTCCAAATTACAGTGACAATCTGGGAGGAAGTCTAAGTGGTGATTTGTATGGCAATGGTGCTTTTGTACCCAGTTCCACGCGGGGAAGTACAGACCTTCGACCCGAACGAAAGAAAGAACTTGAACTGGGAATCGATTTAAGATTTCTAAAAGACAGACTGTCTTTTAGCGCAACCATATACAAAAACAAAACAGAAGATGTTCTTTTAGATTTTCCTGTGGCCAATTCAAGAGGGATCACACAACTGTATACGAATGGGGCCGAACTGGAAAACAAAGGCGTTGAGTTGGATTTAGGAT
This sequence comes from Bacteroidota bacterium, assembly GCA_024642665.1. Taxonomy (GTDB): domain Bacteria; phylum Bacteroidota; class Bacteroidia; order Chitinophagales; family Saprospiraceae; genus Opimibacter. The sequence continues at coordinate 69,880 of JAHEAR010000016.1, read as the reverse complement.
ATAGAGTCATCAGAAAAAAAGATTGGCAGTGGGACGTAAATTTCATTTATTCAAAAGTGAAAAATAAAGTCACCAAGTTAGGGGATGGATTAAATATCAATCTGGGTGGACTGGCAGCAGTGAGTTCCCGGGCAATTGAAGGTTATCCGATTGGCGTTCTGAGCGGAGGTAGTTTTTTAAGAGATGATAATGGTAGTGTGGTTTTTGATCAAAATGGATTTCCGGAGCAAGATATTGTTCAGGGTATTATTGGTGATCCAAATCCTGACTGGCAAGGTTCTGCTTTTACTACGTTAACCTTTAAAAACTTCTCACTTTCTGTGCTGTTCGAGACGTATCAGGGAGCAGATATTTTTGCCGGAACAAAATCGGTTATGTACGATCTTGGTACCTGGGGAGCCTCCGGAGTGGAAACAACAGCAGCCCAAAATTTAGTAGATTTTGATGGCAATGTTATTTTAGCCGGAACAACTTTTAGAGGAACGGCATACAATTTTGGGGCCGGCCCTGTAGCCCTTACAGAATCTTGGTATAATGGCAGAGGAGGATATTTTGGTGGCGGTCTTGACGAACTTTATATCGAAGATGGGTCGTGGACACGATTGCGGGAACTCACATTATCGTATAACCTAAATACGAAATGGCTTAAAGATAATACGGGCATTGCTAATGCTCAACTATCATTTACAGGGAGAAATCTATTTATCTGGACACCGTTTGAAGGCAATGATCCTGACACGAATTTACAGGGGATTAGTGTAGCCAGAGGCATTGATTACTTTAATAATCCGTCCACAAAATCATTTGTTTTCTCCCTATCTGTCACTTTTTGATTTTAATATGCAATGATCATGAAAAAAATTATACTTATATCGTTACTGGCAGTATTTATTGTTTCGTGCAGTAATCTGGTCGATGATTTAAATCAGAATCCAAACAGCCCTACCAGTGCTCCTTATCAAAATATCTTGACCGGCACGGAGGTAGCTAATATTGTTCTTCAATCCGGAGAACCTGTCAGGAAAGCAGGAATTTTCTGTGGGTACTATACAGGCCTCGATCGAAACCATCTGAGTTATTCACGGTATGAGGTTTCAACCAATACCTTCAATTCTGAATGGAACAATGTTTACGCGGACGTCGTCGTCAATGCGCTGGCTACACAAAATGCTGCCAAAGAAGAAGGCATTGAAGGAATAACCCTGGGCATCACTAAATGCTTACGGGTCATGGCTCTTGGGGCGGCAACGGCACTTTGGGGCGACATTCCCTTTGATGAAAGTGGTCAACCGGATATTGTGAATCCTGTTTTTGAGAAGCAACTTGATGTTTATGCAAAACTACAGGACTTGCTTGATGAAGCAATCATTGATCTTTCGTCTGGCGTTGGAAGACCACCTCAAAATGCTGAGATTTATTTTGATGGGAATCCGGCATTATGGAAGGAAGCAGCGTATACGTTGAAGGCGAGATATTACATGCACACGAGGGAATATGCACTGGCCTATACAGCAGCTGAAAATGGTATCAGTTCAAATCAAAACAGCTTAATGGCTCCTCATGGAACGGCCAATGATGATGCTAATTTAAACTATCAGTTTTTTGCAGTAGCGGTAAGACAAGCGGATCTTGTCACGTCTGATTTCATGACGAGTCTGGTGGCTCCTGACCCGGTATCAAATCCTGATTTTGCCAACTACAGAGGTAATGATAAGACCAATGAAACAGGGCGGTATAATTTTCTTTTTAAAATCACCTCTTATGGTACACAGCCCAATACTGTAGATGGGTTTGCAGCAATTAATGCTTCTGCGCCATTAGTGACCTATCAGGAAAACCTATTGATTCTGGCTGAGGCCGGTTTTAGGACAGAAGGGTTTACTACAGGCTTAAATCGGTTAAATGAATTCCGAGCGTACATGGCAGCTGGAGGTTATATGACAAACGCCAATCCGGCAGACCTGCAGTATGATGATTATGTGCAACAGGATTTTGAAAGCGGAGGAATGGAAAACGCAGACAACCTTTCTGCAGATGATGCTTTACTAAGAGAAATTTTAGAAGAACGATACGTTACTTTTTTTGGACAATTTGAAGGCTTTAATGATACACGTCGAACTGAAAAAGAGACAATCGTAAGGGTCCCGGTGGAGCCAAGTGAAGGGATGTTTTTGCCACAAAGATTTCTATATCCGACTACCGAAATAGAAAGAAATAGTAATGTGCCAAATCCGATTCCGGGATTTTTTGAACCAACACCGGTGAATCAATAATAATCAAAATATACTGCGTATGAAATTGCAGGCTCTGTTATTAAAATTCGTTTGTGGTGTAGCAATTTTTATTGCTTCATGGTGTTCTGCAAAGGCTCAGACAGATTCTATCAACGTTCTTTTTGTCGGCAATAGCTTTACATACTATTATAATCTGTCACAAGTCGTTTCTTCAATGGCTTTGTCACAAGGAAAAGTCATCATTACAAGACAATCTACTGTTGGTGGATCAACACTGGAAAATCATTGGAAAGGCGAAAGAGGTACACGTACACAAACGATGATTGATAGTTGTCAGTGGGATTATGTCGTGTTTAACAATCACAGCCTGGCAACAATTGACTCCTTTGATTTATTTATTGAATACAGCAGCAAGTTTGCGGATCTCGTTCGACAACGAGGGGCAGAACCTGTATTCATGGAAACATGGGCGTATCAATCAAATCCATTGATGCAAACAACAATTTCCGGTGGCTATCAAAAACTGGCTGAAGCAACAAAGGCGGACATCGTTCCTTGCGGGTCTCTGTTTGCGGAAACCAGAAAATGGCGACCGGACATGAATTTGTTTTCTGATGATAAACACCCATCCTATAATGGCACCTATTTAATTGGGCTGTTATTCTACAAATATTTTACCGGCGAGAAAACAGCCGGTATTCCGAAGAGACTTACCACTAAAGATATCAATGGGGAGAACATCTATTTGATCTTTATGCTACAGGAAGATGCTGATTACCTGCAAGAATTGGTGGATACCTATGAATTTAAAACATTAAAAAACTAAAAGTAATATGTTGGCTAATGATTACATAAAATATCAATTAGCCGATTGAACTAGTAGTAATACCAGAATTATTTTGAAAAAAATACCGCTAACAAAAAAAAATTTAAACGGATGAAATCATTGAATTTTATAATGCGCCTGTTTGTAGTCATGTTTGCGCTTTTGTTGTTGATTTTACCTTCTTGTATAAAAGATGATAAAGACGTATACCCGGTAACGAATGATTTTCGATTACTTCAGGTTAATCTTGATGGAAACAGAATAATGTCAGGAGCATCTGATATTTCTGTTATTCCCAAGTTAGAGTTTGTTTTCTCGCATGGGTTAGATACCACAGCTTTTGAAGCTGCACTGACGATTACACCATCGGCTGATTATAGCGTAAGTTATGATAACACACGATCATTCGCAACCTTTACATTTACAACGCCATTACAATACAATACGGCCTATCGTATTTCTTTACCCCAGGGCACCTATGGCGCGGGAGGTGAAAAAAGCATTGAAGAGATTGAATTACTTTTTACAACGGCTGGTTTTGAGCCTCCTGCAGTAACTATTAAAAGTAGTGTGAACAAGTTTTTTGAAGGCGATACAGCTATTGTGACCGCTACCTTGAACCGTTCAATTCTAGAAGACGTTTCTATGGACCTGGTATTTGGAGGCACGGCAATGGGTGATGGAATAGACTATACCAGTAGTGCTATAAGCATTACTATTCCTTCAGGAAGTGTTACTGGTTTTGTGGAAATAATATCGATAAAAGATGGTGAGATCGAAGGGGAAGAGAGAATTATGATGACTTTGAATAATCTTGTGAATGTAGTAGAAGATTCACCACAGGCCATTAATATATCCCTTGGAGATGCGCCTCCCGGTCTTGAATTGAAAGGGGTTATGGAACTGGAAAATTATATTGGTGGGGCAGAGGGCAAGGTGCGGGCCATACATTTGAAAGTACTCGAAGACATTGATAATCTGGGAACCTATGGTGTTGAAATAGCCTCCAATGGAGCAGCACCAAATCCATTGGATATAGATTTTGTTTTTCCAGACATGACTACTGCCACAAAGGGACAAAATATTTTTATTGTCAGAGATGCTGATGAAGTGAACGCTCAAATGTATTTTGAAAGTTGCTATGATGAATTTACAGTTTTTATAAGTGATCAAATCACTCAAAATGGAGATGATGCCATTATTTTGTATAACAATGGATCAGTTATAGAATCCTTTGGTGAGCCCGGCATTGATGGTACCGGAACCTATTGGGAGTATACAAACTCATGGGCTTATAAAATAGGGGATGATTGGGAATATGCAGGAGTAGGTTGTGTTGAAAGTCTGGGTTCGGAAACGAACACAACATCTCCTTGTAAGTATCCTTTTTGTGCTGCCCTACAGCTTCAAGGTGTTTCTGCATTGCTATGGGATGGTTCCGGTACGAATGGTGGTAAGGCCGTACAGGTAAGAGCCAATCAGGACATAGGAGATCTTAGCCAGTATAGTTTAGGGGTGGCCAATAATGGAGGTGGAACGGACGGTATTGAATTCACCTTTCCAGCCATGGCTGTCAAAGAAGGTGATCACATTCTTGTTTCCAGAGAACCCGCAACCTTCGCATCTTATTTAGGCGCTTGTTATAATTCATATGATCATGTGGTTCAGTCTGATGCCATGACACAAAATGGGGATGATGCCATTGAGTTGTTTGATGGGGACGTAGTGATTGAAACGTTTGGAGATGCTGATTTGGATGGTACCGGTCAACCATGGGAATACGCAGGTTCCTGGGGTTTTAAAATGGGCAAATGGACGTATGGTGGTGTTGATTGTGCTGCCAGCTCAACGACCACACAGTCTTCTTCCTGTCCATATCCATTTTGTCAATAGCGCTAGGATTACTTTACCGGTTTAGTGTAACCCACTAGTTAAACACTTATGAAAATTAAATTCTTTTGCTATCTTTTTTTAGGACTGTTTTTCGTTGTAACGACTTCCTGTACTAAAAACGATCCTGATCCGCCGTTATCCATTGATACACTCTCTATTACAATAAATGGAGCCAATCTGATCAATGGGGTAGATCAAATTCCAATCATGTCAACCTTAAGTATTGTTTTTTCAGCCGCCATCATTCCCGCCAAAATTGAATCAGAACTTTCTATTACCTCTTCATCCGGCGCTGAATCCTATAGCGTGAGTTATGCCAATGCGAACTCCAAAATCAACCTTGATCTCTCATTGGATTATGCAACAACCTATACGCTTCAAATTGGGACCGGAGCAATCGGTATTAATGGAGAGAAACTAAAGGAAGCCGTAGATATAGTATTTACCACCCAGGAAGATGATGTCATTCGTTCAATGGCTCCGTGTGTTTCGGTAGCAGAATGTAAAAGGAGTGTGATGTTAAATGGCACTGTTGGTCCGGGAGAGTTTGAATTTTACAGTAATTATCCAATTTATTTAGACAATGCTAAATGGGAAAATTTAACCCAGGCATTAATTGTGGTGCATGGTGCAAGCCACAACCCGGATGATTACTATACCTATCTGACGAACACATTAAATAGTGAATCACTTTCAGACAGTACTATATTAATAGCTCCTTTTTTCAGGCCCGAAGCCACGAGTTCTCCGGATGATTTTTACTGGTCTAGCACCGGATGGCGAGATGGCAAAGAGTCGAACAATACAAATAAAATAAGTTCATTTCAAGTGATTGATGAGTTGATTAATCAGTTGTCTGACAAGGGGCACTTTCCGGTTTTAAATCAAATAATCATCACAGGACAATCTTCAGGCGGTCGCTTTACACATATTTTTGCGCCATCCAATAAATCCGAATTGGCGCATCCCGAAATTACATTTGATTATATCGTTAGTGAAAGCCAGTACTTTTATTATCCCGATGGAAGAAGAATTAATGAGGGCAACAACCAACTGTATACACCATCAGGATGTAGTGGTTATGAAATCTGGCCTTTTGGTTTCAATTCTGTTCCACCCTATCTGGCATCTGAAAACAGCAATGATTTTAATCAAAGGTTTAGTGAACGATCAATCATTTATTTACTTGGTAATGGTAGTGGTCCTGATGGATCGCTGAACACATCGGATTGCAGTGCCACCCTTCTTGGTTCGACACGCTACCAAAGAGGAGAAAATATGTTTCAATATATGCAATTAGCTTACCCTGGAAATCACAATCATTCAAAGACAGTTGCGAATGGTGTTTCACATGATGGTTCAGCCATCTATCAGTCCCCGGAGTTTCGGACACTGCTAAAAGACTTATTGAGGTAACCATCGCTATTACACTAAGACAGCTTCATTAAATTATAGACAGTATGCGTTCCTATCATATAGCTGTTATTCCCGGAGATGGAATCGGACAGGAAGTTATTCCTGCCGGACTTAAGGTCCTTGAGGTTTTATCCCATCAGTTTGGCTTTCAACTCGCATTTAGCAACTATGCCTATTCTTGCGAATACTACCGACGGCACGGTAAAATGATGCCGGAAGATGGGCTGGATCGACTCAGCGATAGCGACAGCATTTTATTAGGTGCCGTTGGATATCCCGGAGTACCAGATCATATTTCATTATGGGGATTATTAATTCCCATACGCAGAAATTTTGAGCAGTATATAAATCTCAGGCCCGTCAAACTTTTAAAGGGAATATCGTCTCCTTTGAAAAATGTCCACGAAGTGGACTTCATCATTGTTCGAGAAAATAGTGAAGGAGAATATTCCTCGGGGGGAGGCATTAGAGACAAAGGCATGCCGGGAGAACATGTTATACAGGAAAGTGTATTTTCTAAAAAAGGTGTTGAAAGGGTCATGAAATATGCTTTTGAATTGGCAAGCCAAAGGAAACAAGAAGTGGCAAGTGCGACAAAATCAAATGGCATTATTCATTCGATGACGTATTGGGATGAGCGGTTCCAATCGATTGGGGCATTATATCCAGATATAAAGCAGTCTCAGTATCATATTGATATTTTGTGTGCACATTTTGTGCTGCATCCGGAATGGTTTGATGTTATTGTGGCAAGTAACTTGTTTGGCGATATTCTGTCAGATTTGGGACCAGCAATAGTAGGGGGAATGGGCATTGCACCGGGAGCTAATATTAATCCTGAAAAAAAATTTCCAAGCATGTTTGAACCGGTTCATGGAAGTGCACCGGATATTGCCGGAAAAAACATAGCCAATCCTATAGCGACCTTTTGGACCATTGTCATGATGCTGGATCATTTAGGCGAAAAAGAGGCAGGTGCTTTCCTGTTAAATTCTATAGAGCGGTTAACGTCCTCCGGACAAGTACTGACAAAGGACCTCGGAGGAAGCGCAGGTACAACTCATGTAACAGACGAACTAATACGTATTCTTACATTAGAAGAAGCTGTTAAAGTCAAATGAGGTATATGCCTGATTGAACAGAATTTGTATTCAAAAGACTGGCATAAATAGGTTTGGATCGAAGCCTCTCCCAATTATTTTCTGGACTTTGGTTTTTTTCAATGGAATGGTTTTCTTTGAATTATCTATTTAGATTCAGTTTTTTAGACTTTTGAATTGCTTACCTTTCGACAGATGAATATTTCTACATGGATGGGTATGGCAGGATTTATTGCATTCACATGCCTTTGGGGTTGTGCAAGCGATTCGTCAGCACCACCTGCAGCAGAGCAAACCATTTCCTTTTACCCTACCTCCAAACCCTGCACCCGCTGGTGGTGGTTTGCTACTGAAATAAAAAAAACAGATATCAAATCGCAATTAGACTGGGCCAAAGAAAATAATTTTGGCGGCGTGGAAATTGCCTGGGTGTATCCGCTGTACCGTTATAAGGACATGTATGCCCGTAGCTACAACCGACATTATCCAAAGGATACTACGGCACAGAAATGGCTTAGTCAAGACTGGTCATCCATCGTTGCTTATACAAAACAATATGCTGACTCGATTGGACTGGCATGTGATTTTACGTTTGGAAGTGCGTGGCCGGTAGCAGGGAGTAATATCAGCCGCGAGCATACCACAAAAATATATGGTGATACTTCTTTTAAACAACTACTAACGTTTGCCTGGACTTATCCGGATACGCAATGGGTCATCAATCATCTGGATAGTAATGCTTTTCTGCAGTTTGCAGAACCTGTAAGTAAGGCGTTAACGGAAGCATTGAAGGGCTCAAAATCCGCGCTCTTTACAGACTCATGGGAAATCAAACTAAATGCTACTAACAAAATCTGGACGGATGGTTTTGAAGCGCAATTCCAAAATCGTTTTGGCTATGATATTATTCCGTTTATGGAACGAGGCATAGATTCATTTCCGGATGTGCGGTATGACTATATGCTTCTCCTCGATGATTATGTGACGAATGGATTCTACAAACCATATGTGAAGAAGTGTAAGGAGATGGGTGCCTGGTCAAGAGTTCAATGTCTTGCAGCGCCCACAGATGTGATGACGACATACTCGCTTGTTGATATTCCGGAAACAGAGGCGATGCTCAACAATCCGAACTATTCCTTGATCGTGAGTTCGGCCGCCTGCCTCGCGTCAAAAAGGATGGTGTCCAGTGAAACATTTACGTGTATGTATGGATTTCCGGCAACGTATTTAAGGCAGGAACAGACAGCTGATTTGAAAATGGTGGCGGATGCTTTGTTTGCTAAAGGGGTCAATCAACATTTTTATCATGGTATGCCATACAATCCACAAGGTTCAGATACCATAGATTTTTTTGCAACGACCTACATTGGGCCGGGTGGAAGTTTGACACCTGAGTTACCTGCCTTTAATGCATATATGGAAAAAGTGTCCGGGCTCATGCAAAAGGGAAAGACGTATACGGATGTGGCGATGTATATCCCTTATGAAGATGGGGTCATGCAGGGGGCTTACCCACCGGAACGGCAAAGAGTTTGGGTTTGGGGCGCGTATGAAATGCGCTATATATATCCACCAAAAGAACTGGAGGGATATCATCCCCTATGGATCAATCGGTATTTTTTAGAAAAAGCGACTTTTGAAAATGGGAAACTTACCATAGGTGATGCAGCCTTCAGCACACTGTATATCGATGTTGATTATATGGACATCAGCGCCTTATCACGCGTGCTCGAACTGGCAAAGAAAGGTTTACCGATATGCCTCAAAGGACCGGTAAAGCAACCTGGAAAAATGAAGTCAAAAGACTATCAGGTTATGTTGACTCAACTCTCTGGCTTGCCGAATGTATCCACTGAATTTGAGAAAGTCATAGACCATCGACCGTTGATTAGTGGTGATAGTATTCCTGAATACTGGTGCAGAGTGACATCCGATGGAATATATTATATATTTCTGGCGCAATGGGCTGTGAAAGACCTCGCTTATCCGGTGTATGGTGGTCAGTCTTTTATGGATACAACAAGTTACTGCCACCTGACTTTTGTAATAGGTGGAAACAACATACAACAAACGATTGCTTTTGAACCTTACCAATCAGTGATGATAAAGATTTCTCCACAAGGAAAAGTCGATTTTGTGGATATCGCTTTTATGCCTAAGACACCGGAGATACGGCCTCGTGAAACTCAAAGAATGTATTTTTAGATTTATAAAGTATCGGACATAGACTATGCGATTTTTATTTTTCATAAGCATCATCGTTTCTTTTCAGGTGGCCTTGCTTTCGCAGGATCATAATATTGTTGATTATGGAGCACTTTCCGATGGAGAGACATTAAATACCATGTCGATCCAACACACTATTGATGCGGTTCACGAACAGGGGGGTGGTCGTGTGATTGTACCTCCGGGGCGTTTTCTATCGGGTAGTATTGTTTTAAAATCAGATGTTGAATTGCATTTGTTGAAAGGGGCTGTCTTATTAGGAAGTACGGATCCTTCTCATTACATCAAATTAAACCGATGGAAGGGTTTGGTGATGGCGGATGGTGCAAACCACATATCCATTACAGGAGATGGTGAAATTGATGGACAGGGCAGAGCGCTTGCCTTGCATATTGACAGTTTGTTCTATGCCGGGCAAATCGATAGTGCCGATTATAATTTTGTCGAAAGGCGACCTAAATATTATCTGCGCCCGCAGTTAATTGAGTTTGTTGACGTTAAGGATATTGTCATAAAAAATGTAACCTTAAAAAATGCTGCATGTTGGGTAGCGACGTATGATCAATGTCAAAGCATCGTCATTGACAGTGTGCGTACTATCAGTGATGCTTATTGGAATAATGATGGTATAGATATTTCAGATTGTAAAAAAGTACGCATCACCAATTGCTTTGTGAACTCCGCTGATGACGGCATCTGTCTGAAGTCACATTCTCCGAAGTTTATTTGTGACAGTATTTACATTGCCAATTGTACCGTTCGTTCGAGTGCCAGTGCGATAAAATTTGGAACGGTATCTCATGGGGGTTTTACAAATGTCCATGTCAACAACATCAAGGTGTATGATACCTATCGTTCGGCAGTAGCATTGGAATGTGTGGATGGTGGGATTCTGGAAAATGTAGTCATTGAAAATGTGGAAGCAACAAATACGGGCAATGCTATTTTTATTCGTTTGGGGCAGCGAACCGGAGAGCCTGGGATATTGCGAAACGTCGTCTTGCGAAATTTTAAAATCGATGTAGCTTTTGAACGTCCGGATTATGCTTATGAAATACGCGGACCATCACTTCCTTTTTTCCACAATACATTTCCATCTTCCATTACCGGTTTGCCGGGGCATCAGGTAGAGAAAGTACTTTTGGAGAATATTGAAATTCATTATCCCGGCAGGGGAAATTCAGGCCTCGCCTATAGGGCGCTCACCAGGTTAGAGGATATTCCGGAGAAAGCAGCTTTCTATCCGGAGTTTTCAATGTTTGGCGAATTGCCTGCCTGGGGATTTTATGTACGGCACATGGATGGACTGACGATGCGAAATATTAAAATCAGTATTGACGCTCCGGATTATCGTCCTGCATTTGTCTTTGATGATGTCCGAAACCTTACGCTCGAATCTATAGAGATCTCCGGTGACCCTAAGGAAAAGAAGATTGTTTTACATCAAACAAAAGAGGTCAAAAAGGATAATGATCTTCCTATATGGACACAATGATAAAAAGTTAATGACCGAGTTGAGGATATACCTGCTGCTTATATTTTTCACTTCATCTTTTGGATGTTCTGAAATGGAAACCTCTTCTATGGGAAACCGATCTCCAACTGAATTTACTAATGATTTTGACGCGCTGCTTTTAACAAATTATTCAAGCCTTGATGAATTTCAGGAGATCGTCAATATTGACTATTTCAAGTCTAAAGTTGTGCTGACCTATTCAAGCAAACAAGGGGCGATTGTCAGTGTGCTGGCAGCCGGTGTTCAGGAAGGCGATTTTACGAAGGCGAGAGATGGAAATTTTTGGGATCGTGCAAAACTTGGGATGCGCACACCTTATGTCGTCATTCACAAGGCCGATATCATAAGCATTGAAATTCTCGGCCGAAGAAGGCATCTGATGTTTGGAGAAGGCGATGTGGCTTTTTATGACCTGGCAGAGCAAACGGTGAGACAAATCAGAGAAGAGGATCAGCTTGAGCTTTCGGAAAAGGAATTGTCAGAAAAAGGATTTTTAAATACATTTAATCATGTCACCGCGCAGGCACTGATCACGACTATATTCTCAGAAAGGATGGCTGATTACATTTCGGATGTGCATGAGCGAGAGACGATGCCCGAATTGATCAGTGGCCATTTTACTGATGCCCAACGAAGCGATGTGGACAATGGTCCAACGGACAATTATGTTGATATGATCAATAATGAATGCGGACAAGCATTGGGTAAACGACTTAAAGCAAAATATCAAATACGATCAAATACCATTTGGACGCCGGAACTTTTAGCAGATTATCTGAATGATACCCAGAATTATTACAGTAAGGTGTTCCACATCAACTTTATTCCCTTTCTGGAAACAGATGAATTGGTTATTCGATTTTCAAATAAAATTAATATTGTCAAGGAGGAGGTAATTGAATTGGTAAATAAATACTATAAAGACAAGTCCGTGTTGTAAGACTACTCTGATGATTTAAGCAGACGAAATATTGTTCTGCCTTCTTTAGTTTCTTTAATCACGGCATACCTGGCTTGAAGCACTTCAATCTCAGGGACATTCCATTTCTTAACCTTCAAAAACCATTCATCGTTTTTAACGATTGATGAATCCAGATATGCGTCGGATAGGTTTGATGCATTGAAAGTAGTTAATACCAAAAAGGCATTTTTGAAACTAGTTTGGTTACAGTGAACCCCATCAAGACTGGCTTCCAGCAAATCAATTTCATCAAGCATGGTGTGATCTAAAAAAGCATCATTCATAATGACTCTTTGGGCTATTGCTTTTGTTAGGTTGGCATGTCTAATGTTTGCGGAATTAAGCTTCGCACCATTAAGTACGGATTCTCTTAAGTCTGCTTCTTTCAAGTTAGTCCAGCTGAGATTGGCGGTTGTTAAATTGCTTTTGTATAAATCAGTCCCTGATAAATTTGCTCCGAAAAAATTTGTCGAGCGAAGATTGGCCTGTTCAAGCTTTATTCCCATCAGCGTGGCATCTGTAAAATCAGCATACGAAAGATTGGCTTGGCTTAAATCAGCTTCTTGCATATCAACTCCTTTTAAATCCGCATAATCAAACGTCACCGAAGTTTTAATTTTCAGCCAGGTCGTTGAGTCCATCTGCATGCCCAGCAGTATTAAAAGCAAATGTCCTCTTTCAGGACTTAGTTGATCAGGGGATAATTGATCTCCTTTAAGGATCGCATAAGGTCTGAATCCATCACTCAAAGCACTGAGTTGCTTTATGGTTCCGTCACTTAAGGTGCGGTTGCTGCTCAGGTCTAACTCTTTCTCCACCTTATCCATTAGCGAAGCCATCAGGTTGACAAGCCCATGTTGTCGGACGGAATCGATTAATTCTGCATATTGTTTTTCATATTGTTGCTGATGATGTATAGCCTGCTGATCTGATTTATTTTGCATGAAAAAATACACCAATGCTCCAGCCACTATAGCACCCACTATTAAACCCGTATAGAGTGATTTGTTTTCTTTCATTCATTTATATTAACTGACCAGGCTACCAAAAGCACAGATTTATAATGTGCGGTGGTTTATTCCAACACCACTTGTTGGATCGTATGACCGGCGTTAGATTTTAGCATGATCGTATACATTCCATTGGGAAATTCAGAGAGATCAAGTGCAAGGTGTTCCCCTTGTGGATACCATTCCTGTTGACGTAATGTTCTTCCAAGTTTATCCAAAACGGATACGGTCTGTTTTTCCGTAGCCTTCGTTTTCAAATAAATCATTCCATTACTTGGGTTTGGATAAATAGATACCTGATCTAAGTTTGTTGGTTCTACAGCAAGCACCGACATATCAGACAGTTTAATATTATCCAGATAGGATTGATCTCCCGGGTCTCCCGGAAGATCGAACTTTTTTAGAAAATGTACTCCCTCAAAACACAACTCGAAATTTGTTCCTGCATACGCATCAAGGATCATGGTATGCATTAAATAAGGATCGCTGGAGTTGGTCACAGGATGAAATTGTTCCCCTACCTGTTCTCCGTTGACTAATACGCGTAAGCCAACCCCATAGGAGTAATCTATTCCCAAAACATCCATATAGTACAAGGCGAAAGTTTGCTGAAGATCGAAATCAAGAAGGACATTGGTCCAGTCTGTAGCATCAACACACATACATACTTTGGATTGAAATTCTTTATTCGTCGTAAAGTTTTCTTCCTCAGATGCTACAGGGGTAACATTGGTTGGTGTGGCATTTTTTCCATTCAATTGAAAACCACGGCTACCTGTATTTGCTGCAGGAAAAGACATGTAGGCTTCAGAATGGCTCCTGGTGACAGTAAAGAAGGTATCTGCGCTTGCATTGAAATTAAAAGTAAGCGCATCATTATCTTCCATGGGATAGGTTTTCGTCACCGGGTAGTCTAGAATGGCATCATTCGAAACGTAGATGTCCTTACCATATTTTGCCCAAACATCAAGGTTGTAAGCACCAGCTATGGACAAGTCTATTGGCGTTTGAAAGGTATAAGTAATCGTGTCGCCTCCATTGATATCAGAAGACAAAATAAAATCTTCAATTATTGGTGCGTTGTTATCAATCTGATAGCCTAACTTAATCGTATCGCCCATGGCAAGGAATTGACCACAACCAGTACGATTGTTTCTAAATCGAAAAACCACCTCCTCACTGCTGGATATATCGCATGAGGAAATTGGTGCGAGAACTTCTAATGCCTGGATATCCGGAGTGATACTATCAATACCTACACCAACAGCATACCATGCCTTCATTACCGTATTGACTTCTGGAGAACAAGTTCCATAAAGATCTTCTGCGGCCTGGATCGATCCTAAACGGGCATCGAGATATTTTGATCCGGATGTCAGATAATAGTTCAGGTTTCGATAGGCGATAGCCGCCGCCTTTTCCATTCCCAGAGAGTCCACCTGATATGCATTACCCTTATCGTTGATTCCTTGTCCACCATTTGACAGCAAATAGAACCAGAAATTTTGAACACCACTGTTATAATGCACACCACCGTTGTCCCCGGAACCGGTATACCACATATTGCCTAAATATGTATCGGGTTGACCATACGCATTAGGGTTGGCCATATTTCTTAGGATAAAGTTTGCTTTTCCAATGATCCAATCCGCTGATTCCTGCAATGCAAAGAACTCCACGGAGGTACCAAAAATATCACTGAACGATTCATTTAAAGCGCCGGACTCATTTCGATAAATCAGACCGGCAGAATTGCCTGTCACACCATGGGTCAGTTCATGACTCACGACATCTATCGAGGTAAAAGGATTGTTGTTTCCATCGCCAAACTGAGCCCACATACCGGCCCATCGCGCATTGGCCCAAAGAGTGTCATAGTGTACATAACTGATGATGGCTGAACCCTTATCATCATAACTGTCTCTTCCATGATTTTGCAGATAGTAATCATAGGTCATCTCCATACCCCAATGAACATCTGTCGCAGCATCATCAAAATCCGCATTGGCATTATTCCAGTAATTGTCATCATCTACAAAATGCTCGGCAAGGGTTTCATCTTCGTTTTTATTTAAATCATAGGTTATGATGCCACCACCTCTGGTGGCGTCCAATAAATTAAATTCCATTGGGGATACCGAGTCGGTCACAATGGTTTGTGTTCCATGGTACCGGGTTTCTGCAGTGCCTACAGCAGATTCTTCCTGACAACCTGACAATTCAAACAGAAAATCTCCGGTGGTCGCATCGATATAAATAATTTTTCGGCCTTGTCTGCCATCTGCAAACAGGTCAATTTTCCAGGCCAGTGTATACGCACTCCCGTCATTCTCGAACGAAGGGTCAGCAATCACTAAATCGGGAGCAGGATAAAAAGTGGCATTTGGATCTTTGCGGATACTTTTGATACGCGCCTCCATTTCAGGCATTTCCCAATAGTATCGATCTGCACCCATGTGCTGTTGAGCTGCTTTGATAGCCTCATTGGCATTGATGCTTGCATTTGCAGATAGATGAATGTCTCGGATAAGTTGACCATTACCATTTTGCACCCTGCCATCCTCTGCATGAAGAATGTATTCTGCTCCTTCGACAGGATAGCCTTTGTAATATTGTTGGTAGCGATAATGGCTATACCCATAGACATCATTCGATGCTTTCGTCAATATCATCTCATCATCCTGAGCAAGTCCAAATGAAGTTTTGTATGCTTCAAAAAATGTTTCGGGATGCACATTGGCATCTTTTTTCATTTTCATCCAATGACCTTCATGAGTAAGGTCTGCGATTTGTGATAGCTCCTTCGATTGAGCGCAAACAGTCATCACAAAAAACGGCAGACAGAGCAGAAGTAAAGTTTTTTTCATTCATATAGTTTTTGAAAAACAGTGTGTTCAATAGTTTCTTGGTTGAAACCATGAAATATAAAACTAATGATAAAAACTAAATCCGCGTGATGATATTTTGGGCGCCATTTAATCGGGGGTAGTTTTTTGAATCAGATAATAAAATGACTCCATCCTGAAGAGATATCCATGATTCCAAAATCCTCTTCTGGAATCGAAAGGCAATCCTATGAAAAAACGTAAATGATTTAATATCAGCACTATATATCACAAAATTTAAACGCAATTTGGTTATTTTCGCAGGACAGACGATTTAAAAACACTTGCCAGTCGGTTGACCGTGATATGATGAAAAGAGAAACTGATCAAAACTCCCGAGCACTACATTTGGAATCAATCATTGATGCCATTAATGATGCTGTGATTTTAGCGGATGCAAAGGGTATTATTATTTCGTGGAACGCCGCCGCTTCTGAAATGTTTCAGTATACTGTGGATGAAGCTGCCGGTCAACCCTTATCTCTAATTATTCCTGATCGGTTTAAAGAAGGTCATGAACATGGTATCAAGCGCGTGACTTCCGGAGGACCACAACATGTGATTGGTAAAACCGTAGAGTTGTATGGGCGAAGAAAAGACGGTAGTGAATTTCCTGTTGAATTATCCCTCTCGCTATCCAAAGAAGATGACCAGGTTTATTTAGGCGGTATCATTCGAGATTGCAGTGAACGAAAAAAATCAGAAGCCGCATTAAGTGAGGCAGAGCAAAGGTTCAGATCGATTACGGAGTCTGCTAATGATGCCATTATTTCAGCCGATGAAAAAGGCAACATTATTTCCTGGAATAAGACCGCCAAAACACTTTTTGGGTATGAAGCAGATGAAGTGATCGGTCAACCATTATCCATCGTTGTTCCGGATGAATATAAGAAGCAACACGATGCTGGCATAGAACGCGTCAGCAGTGGTGGCAAGATGCATGTGATCGGCAAAACAGTTGAGCTCGCAGGCTTACATAAAGAAGGCCACATATTTCCTATCGAACTTTCGCTTTCTACCTGGGAGAATGACGGTAAGCGATATTATAGTGGAATCATCAGAGATATCACGGAACGCAAGCGAATTGAAAACTCTATCAAAGATGCTGAAATGAGATTCCGATCGATTACCGAATCTGCTAATGATGCGATTATATCTGCCAATGAAAATGGTGACATTATTTCGTGGAATCAAACCGCAAAGAAATTATTTGGATTTGAAGAGAAGGAAGTCGTTGGCCAACCCTTGTCAATTATTGTTCCTGAGAAATTCAAGAAACTACATGAGGCCGGTATAAAACGGGTGAGCAGTGGTGGCGATATGCATGTCATTGGCAAAACGGTTGAGTTGGAAGGGCAACATAAAGAAGGACATGTGTTTCCGATAGAACTTTCGCTTTCTACCTGGGAGAATTCCGGCAGGCGTTTTTACAGTGGTATCATACGAGACATCACGGAGCGTAAAAAAGCAGAGAAGGAAATATTGGATAGCCAGACGGAGTTAGCAGACAGGGCGATGAAGCTAAAAGAAGCAAACGAAGAAGTAAAAGTAAAAAATGAACAACTTCAGGATTTGTCTAACAAACTGGCCAAGTATCTTTCCCAGCAAGTTTATAAATCCATCTTTCAGGGAACGAAGGAAGTAAAAATTGAATCCTATCGAAAAAACCTGACGATCTTCTTCAGTGATATTCAGGGTTTCACAGAGCTAACGGATCGCGTGGAGTCTGAGGTGCTGACTAAAATACTAAATAAGTATCTCAATGAAATGTCAAAAATCGCCATTGAGTTTGGTGGAACCATTGACAAATTTATTGGTGATGCCATTATGATCTTTTTTGGTGATCCTGAAACGGGAGGAGAGAAACACGATGCAGTAGCCTGTGTTAAAATGGCGATTAAGATGCGTGAGCGGATGATTGAACTCAGAAAGGAGTGGGACGATCTTGGCATTATCAGACCTATCCAGATCAGAATTGGCATCAACTCCGGATTTGCAACGGTAGGAAATTTTGGTTCAGAAGAGCGATTGGATTATACAATCGTTGGCGGTAATGTGAATCTTGCGAGCAGATTGGAATCAGCTGCTCAAGCGGATACGATATTGATTTCCCATAGTACCTATAGCCTTGTGAAAGATGAAATACTCTGTGTCGAAAGAGACGAAGTCACCGCAAAAGGGCTCGCGTATCCGGTGCGGACCTATGAAGTCATTAATCTAATGGCTGATGTCAATGAACAAGACAATAGTTTGCAAACCGCATTGGAAGGATTCAATATCAATATTGATTTTAATAAGTTGTCTTATACTGCGCGACTGGAAGCCAAAGAAATTTTGCAGAAAGCGATTTCAAAACTAAAATAGAACAACCGGTTTCCGGTATCGCTAATTTAATCCATAGCCCAATTGAGCTATCAATTGTTCGGAAAGCATCCATAGTTTTTTTCCGTTGGCAGGGTCCATTGCTTTTTCATCAATTTCTTTTTGTTGCATCAGAAACAAATATTCAAATGATTTTCCCTCCAGTGATTTTGAAGCGGCCAGATAAACGACCGGCTCACTAGCTTTTTCCGGGGAGCGAAAAAAGATACCAAACACAAGTTTTATCAACGGTTGAAACAAGGGTGGTGCCTCCCGTGCAATGTTGGAATTGACAGGCCCCGGGCACAACGAAAAAACAGAATGTGTAAAGCCATCCCGATTGACACGACGGGAAAGTTCATAAGTAAAAGTGATCAGTAATAGTTTATAGTAGCCGTATAAAGCAACCGTCTTACCCATCGTATGTGGCGTAAATGTCCCAAAAGCATCCCAGTTATATGCTGCCGGATCCCGATGACTTTCTGAATCGACAACAATAATTCTTGATGCTTCCGGCTGACCTTCTTTGATTAATTTATTTTTCAGCATCAAGCGTAGAAAATAATAACTGGATAAATAATTGACCATAAACATTTCCTCCAGACCGGTTTTTGTTTTTCGCGCAGTACTGGCGACCACTCCGGCATTGCAGATGACAACATCTAATGGCCCAACCTCCGTTTTAATTTTTTCGACCAGTACATTGATGGAATCAAAATCCGACAGATCAACATAAAGCATTGTAATTTTGCTCGAACCTGATTCACGCCTGACTTCTTCTCCCTTCTCCGGGATACCGCTTCGCACCACCATGATTACTTCGCCGCCAAGCCTGGCGATATCTTTTGCGACCGCTAATCCCAATCCTGAACTCGCACCGGTAATCAATACTTTTTTTCCGGAAAGGGTATCTGAAGGAGATAATGTGCCTATGCGCTCTCCTTTTTTAAACAGACTCTTAATACCGGTCAGCGTTGCCTGAAAGGGATTATTGTATTTATTACTGTTGCTCATTCGAAATATTCAGTTTGTTTAGAAAGGCCTGATAGCCCTTTGTTTGCTCTTTAATGAAGTCAGGTGTTATGCCAAAATCAGAAAGTTGATATTGATGCTTTCCATATTTACCATGCGGATTTTTCTGCTCTGCATAAGCAAAAGATTTTTGAAGATCAGCATGAATGGTTTCTCCACGTTGTTGATAAATTTTTAAAAGGACAGAAGAACTATCAGAGATCAATTCCTGATAGGGCACATCAACAAACAACTGATCATGTGTATCGGACTGTCGAAATGCTAAGGCGCGATCTAACATGTGCCCAATTTTCCGAACCCAGTGAGCAGCTGAATCATGTGGATCCACTTGGTCGCTAAACAGACCTCTGGCATAGGCGACCATGCTTAGAAAACTTGGTATGGCGTTGTGCACATCACGATGCGTCCATACAAACTGAACATCCCCATAGTGTTTGTACACCAGATCAGTAAACTCCAGGTGATGAGGCGATTTTAAGACCCATCGGTGACCTGGACGCTGCCACTGAAGCAGACGTAAAAGTTTCGCGCCGTATGCATAGGCTACAGATTGATCAATAGTCTCAAGCCAGGCAGCATATGCAGGAACATGCATCGTCGCCTCTGCTGTCGTACTCAGAAAAGAAACATCCAGCAACATAATATCTTCTTCAGGAGCAAGATGTTCGACAGGGTGTATCGCAAAAAATCCGGGAGACATATATTTAAGTGCCTGCTCACTCATTTTAGCAAACCGTATGCGTTCTTTTCCGGTGTGTTCATCGCCTTTCACCGGCGCAGGATTGAGTGCCTCCCAACTCATTAGCGGTCTGGCGTCCGGATCAGCAGAAAGAAGCCGTTGCAACTTGGTCGTTCCCGTTCGTTGTAAGCCAACGATCATGGTCACAGGATAAAGAGGTGGCTCTAATATCTCCGGATGTTTTTTGAAATAATCTTCCGCTCTAAGTCGAACACATAACAAATTTTCTAATCGCTTTTTGGTGATAAACCTTCCGATAGGATGCAGGTTAGCTTCTGTGTTGATTGAGTGAATCAAGCGATCGAGTGGTTCGTCCCAAAAATCAGAACCAAGATCAGACAGGCCGCAAATGTTTTTGGCAGACCGAATCAAAGCATCTTTGTCGAGCTTTACTTCCGTGCCCAGACCGTAGGTACTTTTCCAGGTGCGATTAATGAGATTAAACCACACAGGTTTTTTCTTAAATGCAGAAGAAGGTATAATTTTTTCTGAGGTCATAAACTAGTAAAATCAACTACTTCACAATTCGGTTCTACCGGCGATTCTCCCGCTGCAAGACGATACCATCGCCAGCACATGGTGCCTTCGAAGTGACCGCAGGTGTCCATCCAGTTTGGATGATTAGGTTTTTGATGAGCAATAATAATCACCACACGGCCATCTGGCTCATAGGTCGCATTGCCTTTGTTGAAGCAAACAGTAAAGTACCTGTAATCAAGAGACTCCATCCAATAATTGTTCAATTGAAAATTCCAGGTATCACAGGTTGGAGGTTTTACGGTAATGCGAAGGGCTTCATTGGGTTTTAATTTCCAATAGCTGTGGTAATAAATGATATCGGCATCACCACCGGCTGCATTGGAAACTTCAGGATCAAACTGCGGGAGCTGATTGGTGTGTTTTTGAAAACCTTTAGCCCATCGGGTAAAAAGTAAGGGAGCACCGGCAATAAACATGGAGGCCATTTTCAGTCCTTCGTCTAAGCGTTGTGGTGATATATTGTCAGGAACAGATCGACCGTTGAGGTTTTCAATGTGTGCTTCGCAAGGTACTTCTGTTTTTCTGTTTAAAAACGTTTGCCTTACCATGAGGAGGGAAGTATCTTCTTCTATTTTCAGCCAGTTGTCTCCTCGTTTTTCTTTGCTCAGGATAATTTCGAACGAGCCGTCTTCCTTGATTTTCATATCTTTTCCCTGAAGGACACCACAAGGGGCTAATCCACCGGTGCTGCCATAGGAACCGTTTTGTGTAAAGAATCCAAGGTAATCGATCGTGTTTCTCTTTCCGGTAATCCTGTAATCATTTTTCCCATCGATTTGTGCGTTCAGATAGTAGTTGTCCGGATTGTCTGCACCCAGTTTTACGGTTTCGTGTACCATTCTGCGCAGCACCGGAAACTGAGGGTCACCATATTCAACATAGGCCTCGAGTCCGGCTCGTGTCAATCGGGTTAAGTATCTGATACCTTCTGATTGATTGAATGGATCTTGTGGTGTACCGGAATACTTGAGAACTGCGCCGGCATGTTTGAGCTGATCACAAAAGTTTTCCCATGCTTTTCCGGATACAATGCGTTCTGCCTGCACGTCCTCCATTTTTTTACCGGAAAAAAAGAGCCGAAGTTTTTGAACCTTTAAGAGCAGCGACAGGAATAGGAATAATAATTTTTGCATTATCTGTGTTGTCTGTCCTTGGTTTAGGTATCCGTAAAATGAAAAGTAATAATAATTAAATTTATGGTCATGTGGCAATGGTTGACCAAACAGAATGATTAACTTTTTATATGAATTTCTGTGGCAAAATAGGGTTCTATGGTTTTGTAATCCAAAAAGCTTTTCGTGTCCGTGTACACCTGCCACATGCGATAGGGCATGATGAGCGGGTGACCAAAAAATCGGACCGGATTTAATAAGTCGGATTTTGTTTTGAATTGTTCTTCAACTATGCCATCCCAATCCGCAGTGTCCTCGGTTAGCTTTATACGGGATACATTTCGATTGTAATTCCACAGGGGATGAATTTTCAAAGATAGCGGCGTGTGACTATTGTGCCAGCGATCCAGGAAGGAATCAAACGAGATATCTTTTCTTTTTCTAAATAGGGTCAAAAGACAAATACCGGGCGTGGGCTCCATGTCGTTCCATGTTTTATTATAGGCCACCGGTATTGCTTCTTCGGCTGCATAGGCACCAATAAACCCAATGGCAGATGTCAGGCTTTCAATGGTTGTCGGATTCTCATGAAAAACTGATAAGGAAGCAATCTTTTTCTTTTTGAAGGGAATAATGGAGATAAACGGTGGTGGGGCATTGGTAAGGGTTACTTTAACAGAAGATACGTCGGACATCACGGATACTGCTTTTCCAATAGAAAGTATTCGATCAGAAAATTGACGATAGGTTTCGTTTCCTGACCCCTGAAGTAGATAAATTTCTTTTCGCATTTCTTCTTATCTCACTTACGGAAGAACGGTCGGTGTAGAGTCCATAGTTCTTCCCATGATTCGAAGTGCAATGTATGGAATCAGGTTGAAGACAAGGACGAGCACCTTATACAAACCTATAGCCGTAAACCAAAGTCCACTGAATCCTTCTGAAGGGATAGAAAGAAACTTTGCCAGCATTTCATTGAGCCAATCAGGTCCTGCTAATAAAAATAATGAACTGATCAGAATTAATCCAAAGTTTAATACGCAGCACCAGCCAAGAAAGGTGCGAAGTTTTGAAACATCCATGGTTGCAGTTTTAATGATGATGATACACACCGTCGAAGGACATGTGTCCTTCAAAACTACAACAACAATATCAAAGCCGGTAGTTTAAACAATGAATTGGAAAGTATGGAAAACCGGGTACTTAGGTATGGAGCCTGCTGAAGCATTAATTATAAAGCCGCCGGTTTATCCGACGGCTTCAAGTTAGCTTGTAGTGGTTAAAGTTTAACTATCTTTTTAGTTGCAAAGGACCCTTTCGCACTCATTAATTTAACGATATAGACTCCGGGCAACAAATCAAAGTCGACGATCATGGATCCGGCATTTGTGTTTACATTTTTTTGATAAACGATTTTTCCTGACAGATCTGTAATGGCGAGCTGATCTACTTCCATATGTTCAACTTCAATTATAAACTGATCTTCCACAGGATTTGGTGAAATCACGATCTCAGCATCCGTGGCATAAGCATGATGAACGCCTGTGGTGGCTTCAAGACTTACCTGGTCGATATAATAATTGACGCCAACGAATTCAGATGGCTCATCAAATAGCTGGATTTGTTGTATCGAATCATTCACAAAACTTCCAATGGTAATATGCTTGTAGGCAGCGTCTGCCACAAAACTATAAGTGATCAGTTGCCAGTCATTATTGTACAGCACACCCTCGTAGGTATACTGAGGTTGAAAATCAATAACATATTTATCGTCCAATACCGGCTGGAAAAGCTGTTTTGTGGAAAAGGCGACACTAAAGTGATCACATCCATACCCGCCACCTTTTATGGGAGCCATGCCATTGGTGACATACATAGAAAGTTGATAGCTCTGCCCAATCACCAGTGGTTCTTCCAGCTCCTGATTCAGATACTCCCTGAAGTCAGGGGTTGATGGATGCAACACATAAACAAAGATTCCCATGACCGCAGAACCATCAAACGGCAAGACCGTAGAAGCAAAAGTCTCAGGCATGTGCGCGTCTCCGACACCATTCAGGTGATAATAGTCCGGTGAACCCCAGACAGAAGAGTTTCCCCAGTGTTCGCACAAATAATGCTGCCCGGCCCACCAGGGAATGCCAAGATTGGATTCAAAGCTACCATTGCGAATTAAATTTTGGGTTTGCGCAAATGAGGCACTAAGCAGTAAGAGTAAGAGTAAAAGATTTTTCATTTTTTGATACTTATGGAACGTAAATATGATTTGAAATTTGATTAAAACATCTTCCGGGTATGAGAAAGACACAGTAATGGATTACGCCCTTTTTGTATAAGGAATGAGCATGGGAACTTGCTTTTGATAAAGTTCATATTCTTTGCCAATGGCTTTTTTAAGATCCCTTTCTTCCAGAAACTTTACTGCGATTAAAATATACAAGCTGGTCGTGAGCGAAAAAATGAAATGGCCTACTGTCATGGTTGGGGTAGCCCAAAAGGCGATTAAGAATCCCAACATGATCGGATGACGAACAACGCCGTATAAGTAGTTTATTTGAAAATGGGGATTTGGGGTGCGCTTGTTTTTTAAATTATTATAGATCTGTGTCAGGCCGAAGAGCTCAAAATGATTGATCATAAACGTCGACAATAATACAATCAGCCATCCGGTGAAAAAGATTCCTGTTAGAAGCAAAGACATGGTTTTATTTTCTATCTGCCACACCAATCCGGTTAACGGTTGCCATTGCCAGAAGATGAGTATCAATGCGAGACTGGACAACAACACATAAGTACTTCGTTCAATGGCCGGGCTGATGAAACGCGTCACCCACTTTTTAAATACAGGCCTTGCCATCAGACTGTGCTGGATAGCAAAGACACTTAAGATGAGCGCATTAATGAGTAATGCAGTGACAAAGGTTGTTTCCGTACCGGAGTTGATGGTTTTTGGAACGATAAAGTCTCCAACAAATCCAATCGCATACAAAAATGCACCAAGGAAAAGGACATAGGCTGTTATGCCATAAATAAAGGCTAGTATTTTTTTCATGATGTTTAAATTAGTTTTTAAAATGTGATTTGAAATAATGGTATGAGCGCGTATTAAATTTTGATCGCAAGGATAGAGACACTTCGTATACCATATTTTTTGGTCGCCCCTCGCGCATTGGAAGAGATAAAGGAATAAGGATTTTCTATAACCTCTATGATATCAAAACCGGCTTGGCGGATGTAGTCTGTGTATTCATTTAATTCAATTGCTCCACCGATACAAGCCGCCCACAAAGTGGCATCACTGGTGATGCTCTCAGGAAGCTTTTCGGTGGCGATAATATCTGCAATCACCAGTTTTCCTCCCGGTCTCAGTACACGGGCAGCTTCTTTGAAGACATTCTTTTTCTTGCTGGACAGATTGATGACCCCATTGCTGATGACCGCATCGATCGTATTGGATATGATGGGAAGGTTTTCGATATGGGCATCGATAAAATAGGTTTGCTCAAACGTACCTTTGTCTTTTAATCGTCTGGATTTATTTATTTGCGCCATCGTCATATCAATGCCAAATATTTCACCTGTTTCCCCGACTATATTAGCGGCATAAAAAGCATCCATGCCCGAGCCACTCCCTAGATCGACGACCACATCTCCTTCCTGTAAATCTGCGAGTTCAAAAATATTTCCTACGCCGGCAAAAGATTCGATGGCTTCCTGTGGAATCTGATCTAACTCTTCTTTTGAGTAACCAAGTCGTTCGGCTAATTTTCTACCCATTTCGAAGTGATATTCCACTTCCGGATGTTCAGCTACATCATGGTACATTTGTTTGACTTTACTTTCCAATTCTTCCGGATTGACCTGTGTCATGGGTGCCGGTAATTCTGCGGTAGCGATCATATTAATTGTGTTTAAGTTGGAAGATTTAATTAAATGAAATAGAAGGATTGAACTTATTGTGTCATACTTTTTTTCTTTTCAAGAAAGAGTGCATTATAGATCAGGGAGGGTATGCAGAGGTCCGTTGTGCTGACGGTCGTTGCTACGGCACAGAGCACCGCTCCGGTGATATAGCCAATGGTGATAAAGCCCTGAGAAAACATGTATATCGTGGTCAGGATAAAAATCGTCGCCAGGGTACAGGCAAACTTCAACTGATCTGATCTCTTTGGCAGTTTTGGTTTTCCAAGGCTTTTAGCCAACAGGTTATTATAGATATAATCAAAAGGATGAAACGGAAGGATAAAACCTCCGATGGCCACCATTAACATGGCGGTCAGAATCGGAATGTTGGTGGTGACGACACCCACAATGAGAAAACTCGAACAAAGTATAAAGGCAAATCGGTTGCCAAATGCAAGATCAGAAATTTGTTGATCGGACATCTGGAAGTAGCCTTGTTCTCTGACTCTGTTAATTCTCCATTTTGATAGTAAAGTATGACTCTTCATAAAGCTTTTAATGATTTGTTGTTTGACAGGTCAAAGGTCCGGCTGCTGCGTATTCCATTCAACACCCTATTCCATGATATTTGAAAATCATCGTTTTGCTATAGCGGCCTCACATAATTGTGTGAGGAAAAAAAATCACCTAATTGTGTGAGAGAGGGGAAAGGCGACCCATATATCTTTATATCTTTATGAAAACGAGTCATTTACAACGTGTTTTCCTTTAACCCTGATCATTTTTTAATAAAGCGATGGATACTGCTTGTCTTTCTATTGACAAGCCAGCTACCGGTATTTGGTGGGTCGCCAAAAGTGGACAGCTTGTTTCAGATCATTGATAAGACGACCAATGATTCAACGAAATGTGAGCTTTATATCACTATTGCTCTACTGCAGTATACCGGTGAGGAAGCTGTCAGCAATGGCCATAAAGCACTCCAACTCGCCAAAAAACTCAGGAATGATCGATTGATCGGTAAAGCTTTTAATTGTCTTGCCTGGTGTTATGATTTGCAGCGGACGAATATTAAAACAGCCTATCTCGATAGTGCACTGACTATTTTCACACGGCTGCAGGATGACGAGGGGCTGGGTGCGGTACATAATACAAGAGCCATTATTCTAATGGAATATGGTTCTTTGGAAGAGGCGTTAGTTTCCCTGCAAAGTGCCTATGAGTATTTTGGTAAATCCGGAAATAAACATCGGCAGGCAGTCGTCCTGAACAATTGGGCAGTCGTCCTGACAGATTTGAACAAACCCCAGGAAGCCATTGAAAAATATGATACCGCTTTGGTCTATCGGCTTTCAGAAAATCCGTATAATACAGAAGAACTTGGTCGGATTTACTACGGTATGGGGAGGTGTGCTGCTATGCTCGACAGACCTAAAGAAGCGCTGAATTTTTACCTTGAATCGTATCGTTTCCGAATGAGAAATGTCAGTAAAAGTTCTGTCGAAACACTGATTGAAATATCAGCGATGGTATGTGACGTGGCGCTTGCCGGAAAAGATACCACCGCTCTGGTCGCACAAATGTCGCGTTTAGGCATTCGAAATTCTATGGTACCCATTCAAATGGCATTGGATATCCTGGCGAAGGGTGGACCCCATCAGTTTGGCTACAGCATTCTCGATGTCAGAAGAAAAAAGGCGCTTGTGGATGGTGATTACAAACGAGCCTATGCCTTGTTGGAAGAACAGAAACAAATGGATGAAGAAATAAAACTCAGTGATGCAAGTCTGGGGGGTTTGGCGAATTTAAAATCGCAGTACAAACAGGAACAATTGAAAATTCAATTGCTGGAAGAAGAACTTGTAAACAGAAAAAAGGAAACACAGGTTAAGTTTCTTTTGATCTTTCTGGGTATTATGTTGCTGGTGCTTATTATCGGATTACTGGTGTATCAAAACAGAATGAAAGCAAAACATCTGGAACTGACGACGTTTAAGCAAAAGCAACAGTTTATTGCTATGCGCGCAATGCTGGAAGGACAGGAAAAAGAAAGAGCGCGAATCGCGAGAGATCTGCATGATGGACTAGGCAATCTGCTTTCCACAGTGAAGGTCACGGTGGGCAATTTAGGATTAGCCGGCCATGTCACAAGCGACAAGGAGCTATTCAATTCTGCTAATACACTGATTGATGCCGCGTGTCAGGAAGTGCGAAAAATATCACATGAAATGATGCCACAGGCACTGGAACGGTTGGGTTTAAACCGGGCGCTTGAAGATCTTGTGCAAACGAATGATCAGACCCATGGTTTTCGCGCATTGTTTAATGTGTATGGAGAAGAAAAAGAATTGGACGATGCGACCGAAATGATGTTGTTCAGAATAACACAGGAATTGTTAAATAACATTATTAAGTATGCTAAGGCAAAAGAAGTAAATATTCAATTGACATATGGTGATGACTGGCTCAACCTGACGGTGGAAGATGATGGGATAGGATTTGATACGGAAAGCGTTCGGGCAAAGGAAGGGATGGGACTTCGTAGCATTGCGTTTCGCACAGCACATATCGGTGGCCAGTATGAAATTGAAAGTCAGCCGGGCAAAGGTACGATGGCCAGTATCAATGTCCCATTGAAAACAAATCTTAAAAGCAGTGCATCATGATTAGACTATTGCTGGCGGATGATCATTTAATACTGCTCCATGGCATCAGAGCTATTTTGGAAAGCGATCCGGAACTTGAAGTAGTCGGTACTGCATCAAATGGACTGGAGGTGCTTGAAGCTCTGAAATCAATCGAGGTTGATGTGCTCTTACTGGATCTGCAAATGCCGGAAATGGATGGATTGGAAACGATCATCCACGTCAAAAAAAGTTATCCAAACATCAGGATATTAATGCTCACCACCAATGATGAAGGCAGTATCATTACGACAATCTTTAAGAACGGGGCTACAGGCTATTTATTGAAAAACTCATCGCAGGAAATATTGATTCAAGGGATCAAAGATGCCTTTGCAGGAAAAAAAGTGCTCAGCCCTCACCTTACAGAGAAAATGATTAACAGTCTAAGCGACAAACCTAAATCACTACCCGGTCTGACCCCTCGCATCACATCGCGCGAACTTGATGTCCTTAAACTCATCGCGAAACAACTCACCACGCAACAAATTGCAGATGAGCTTTTCGTCAGTACGAACACGGTCGCTACGCACAAACGCAATCTATTTGTCAAAATGGATGTCACCAATTCTGTCGGCATGATTCGTAAAGCCATGGATTGGGGATTGCTCGATGATTAGAATAGAAGGGCAAACTCATTTTTAGCGGTTCAGATAAACAAAATGTCAGTTTGCATTTTTTCCATGGCTAATCCGGAGGATGTAAAATTTTGACAGTGCTGACATCAAACTTGTCAACATGAAGAGCGATATAAAATTGGACAAACAGAAGGACTATAGCGCCAACCGTAACAATTGACCAAACCTCCAGCACATCTGATAAATGAATACCTAGAAATAGTTCTGAGGAGAATACGGTCATACCAACAGATACCCAGAAGCAGCCTCTTAGCCATTGATGTGTTGATTTGGCCAACGTAGAATCTGTCCGGTACAATAAGGCATAGGTTAAAAAGTACGGCAGCCAGAGAAAAATGAAATAGGCTTTCCAGGACACGGGTGATAATAAAGGAATGATCGAAAACACCAATGAATATTCTACAATGGAATTCAAACTTACCAGGTCTTTTAATTTTCTTCTGAAGACATAAGCCGGATAGATTGAAGCCAAACAAACTACCGCATAGGTCAAAAGTTTGACGGCATGCGGTTTCATCTCCAGAAAATTGACCATTAAGTTCAGCTCGTTATGCGAAGGAGAAAGAAACCGTAAAAACATCGCAAAAAGCGATTGATTTGTATGGTTGGTGAAAAACGAATGGGGTGCCACCTCATTGATCCATTGCACATAGTAAGCGATGTATTGATCGTATCCGAAAACTGGAAGAGGAATTAAATTAAATAACAACACGGCGAGAAGCGTCCAGCCGACTACCTTAAATTCTCTTTTGAAGAGAAAATAGAAAACAAAGAAAATGGTATATACTTTCAGGGAGATGGTTAGTCCTATCAACATGCCGGCCCAGGCATATTTTTTCTGTGTGAAAAAAGTGATGGCCAGCAGACTGCAGAAAAGCATGTACATGTTGATTTGCACATTCATCATATTGTCCATGATGTAGCGGAGAAGGAGTATCAAAGGCACCAGCACAAGAGGATCCTGAATCATGATGCCTGCCTGATGCTTTCGAAAGACCAGGGGTTTGTGGAATACCAATTGAGTGGTTAATGCAAGGGCATAATACATCGCCACTAAGCTCCCGACCAGCCAGATAAAACGAATAAAATAACTACTGATCTCATCTCCCATGGCGAGTGGGACACTGAAAACGGAGAAAAAAGGAGGCCAGGTATTGATTGGATCTGAATAGATATTTTCTCCGTAAAACACATGGCTGCCGGCATTGACATACCCCATAAAATCACCGGTTTTGGAAGCATCGCGAATGAGCTCATGCAAGAGGACGACGGCGATCAGACCAAGAATAATATTAGCTATGACGTATTGTCGCTTGTTCATCCAAAGAAGGGAAAGCAAAAAAATAGAACCGGTGACAGATGTTGATGGATGGCATCAACATCAGGAACAAAACGAAGATATCTATTTTTAGATGGCTTGAAATTAAACCGGTGCGATTTATTTACAGGGACTAAATGTTTCCTCTTTTTCCAGGACGCCATTAATGTCATAATAGGTCCATGGTCCAGTTTTCTTCGAATGGACATACGATACCGTGATGAGGGTTTCCTCCTCATACGTTTCAGGATTAAATATCACCATGGTGTCTCTTTGGATGGAGTCCATTAAGCAATATTGTCCGGAAATGCGAAGATTTCCATTGCAGTATTTTTCTTCATAGAACCCATCTTTTCGACCATGGGTGGAGTCATATCGGACGAATCCATCATCCGTATAGTGCAAAACTTCATCAGGAATATCATCGAATTCAATGATGACCAAAAATGAAAATACCGGTGAGGTAGTCGTAGTATCTCCGTTTGAAACTGAATTAAATTGACTGGTAATTTTAACCTTTGCATGATACGTTTCCAGGATCAACTCTTCCCCACCATCAGGGAGTTTGCTGGCCGTCATGGTTTCCACCACTTCGTTTCGAAAGGCATACTGGTTTTTCCCATGCGTACAAAAGCAAATTATAGTGTCTTTAATGCCAAAATGATTGGCGATAGCATTATATCTGATTAAGGTGGATTGAAGTGGCTGATTACAATCCGATAGGGTTGGGAGGTCCGCTTTAAAATCATTGCAGTTGTTTTGTCCACAAAGCATAATACTCGTGAAGAGCATTACAGAAAAGCACACACCGGATTTAAAGAATTGATCGTTGGGCATAAGGAGTTGATTTGTTTTTGAAAGGATATAATATTGAATGCCGGGTCGCCATCCTAATCGAGAACGAATTTGTCTGTGAGGGAAGTATTCATTTCGAAAAAGTAAATGAGAAGTTTATTGATAGAAAACCCTATAGCTTTCATCCCCTGCATCAGAAAACGTACCCGGAATTTTTCATTTATATACTCTTTCGCACCTAAGACTTTAATATCATTTCACGCCCGGTTCAGGGTTTTTTCGACTTCTCGTTTAATCTGATCGCATTCATATTTATGGACAATTACAGTCTCCTGTTTATGCGTTTCGGGGAGAAGTTGATGAGCTTAAAATTGCCCGCCTGGATCATTTTGATTTTATAAAGTTGTACTACTTGATGCAGGGCTGTTCCCTTTTGAGCACCCCTCCTGTCTTTGCTTTTAGACCTGATGGGTTTCATTGGGGCAATAATGGTATCAGCTTTTTCTCAAAAAATCGGACATCAGGCGGGTGCTCACCAGGCTATTGGTGGCTTTTTACCCTATTAAAGGCTGAAAAACAAAGGGATAGGCATATGTCTTTGCCCTCCCTGCTACCGGGGTTTTGCTCATTTCTGTCGTGTACTAAACAATTTTCTTATCAAAGCTTTAAACTTTTCAACAACCCTTGTGTTTAAATAATCATTAAAAAACCTAAACAAAATAGACTATGAAACTTGAAATTCTACCTTTTAAAGCGCTGAGGAACCTGCTTTTTGTTCCTCTTTTCCTATCCACGTTGTTCCTTTATGCCCAAACGAATGTGTTTGATGATGTGATTGCGACCAGCCCAAACCACACGTCATTAAAGGCCGCACTTGAACAGGAAGGACTTGATGCAGCGCTTCAGGACAACAATGCCACATTAACGGTTTTTGCCCCTGATAATGCTGCTTTTGATGCCTTGGCAGCGGCACTTAACACTGACCTTGCCGGCCTCCTGGCGTTGCCAAACCTTGATCAGGTGCTTTTATATCACGTATTAGGACAAACAGTTAGTTCAGACGCAATCATGAACGGCGATATTGTTACGCCTTTAAATGCCGCCAATACACTGAAGTTAACCAAGACCTCAATGGGTGATGTTTTCGTTAACCAGGCTCAGGTGAATGCACCGGATTTGACAACAGACAACGGTATTGTTCACTCTGTCAATGCCGTATTATTACCTGCGAATACCGTTGTGGACGTTGCGATCGACAATGGTTTTTCAACGCTAGCCACGGCGGTGATTACGGCAGAATTAATTCCTGTCCTATCAGATCCGTTTGCTGCGTATACCGTATTTGCACCAACCAATCTCGCCTTTGATGATCTGGTGATGAACCTGGGAATAGATATCCCCACCTTGCTCACTTTGCCAAACCTTGGAGACATTCTCACCTACCATGTACTGGGTATGGAGGTGACTTCAGATATG
Source organism: Bacteroidota bacterium (assembly GCA_024642665.1). Classification (GTDB taxonomy): domain Bacteria; phylum Bacteroidota; class Bacteroidia; order Chitinophagales; family Saprospiraceae; genus Opimibacter. The sequence continues at coordinate 37,212 of JAHEAR010000016.1, read as the reverse complement.
ATCAATAATGGAGACATCGTCAATCCGTTAAGTTCATCAAACACATTAAAACTAACAAAGACTACAGGAGGCGAAGTATTTGTCAATCAGGCTCAGGTGACCGGAGCAGATGTAGATGCTGATAATGGGGTTGTACATGTTCTGAATTCAGTCGTACTTCCTGCGAATACCGTTGTGGACGTTGCGATCGACAATGGTTTTTCTACGTTAGCTACAGCAGTGATCACGGCAGAATTAATACCTGCCCTATCAGATCCATTTGCTGCGTATACCGTATTTGCACCAACCAATACCGCCTTTGATGACCTGGTAATGACTCTTGGTATAGATATACCAACCTTACTCACCTTGCCTAACCTGGGAGACATTCTGGCATACCATGTGCTGGGTAGTGAAGTGACTTCAGACATGATCAATAACGGAGATATCGTTAGCCCGTTAAGTATGTCGAACACATTGAAACTAACAAAGACATCAGGAGGTGAAGTATTTGTCAATCAAGCACAGGTGACCGGAGCAGACGTTGGAGCTGACAATGGTGTTGTACATATACTGAATTCAGTCGTACTTCCTGCAATTACAGTGGTGGATGTTGCGATCGACAATGGTTTTTCTACGTTAGCTACAGCAGTGATCACGGCAGAAT
>JAHEAR010000016.1:0-36466 GCA_024642665.1 Bacteroidota bacterium | reverse complement strand
ATATACTGAATTCAGTCGTACTTCCTGCAATTACAGTGGTGGATGTTGCGATCGACAATGGTTTTTCTACGTTAGCTACAGCAGTGATCACGGCAGAATTAATTCCTGCCCTGTCAGATCCATTTGCTGAGTATACTGTATTTGCTCCTACCAATACCGCGTTTGACGACTTGGTGATGAACCTGGGTATAGATATACCCACCTTACTCACGTTGCCCAACCTTGGAGACATTCTGACATACCATGTACTGGGTATGGAAGTGACTTCAGACATGATCAATAACGGAGATATCGTCAGCCCGTTAAGTATGTCGAACACATTGAAACTAACAAAGACATCAGGAGGTGAAGTATTTGTCAATCAGGCGCAGGTGACCGGAGCAGATGTAGGAGCTGACAATGGTGTTGTACATATACTGAATTCAGTCGTACTTCCTGCAATTACAGTGGTGGATGTTGCGATCGACAATGGTTTTTCTACGTTAGCTACAGCAGTGATCACGGCAGAATTAATTCCTGCCCTGTCAGATCCGTTTGCTGAATACACTGTTTTCGCCCCAACCAATGAAGCCTTTGATGCACTTGTTGCAGAGCTGGGGATTGATATTCCAACGTTACTCACTCTGCCAAACTTGGGAAGCATACTTGCCTACCATGTGGTATCCGGAACGGTATTGTCAACAGACCTAATGAATGGAGAAGTACCTACCTTAAACGGGGAATCGGTTACTATTGATCTTACCAATGGTGTCATGGTTAATGATGCGACGGTGACGACTGCAGATGTTCCCGCCGATAATGGTGTCGTACATATCATTGACAAAGTATTAGTACCTATGAGTACTGCAACAAATGAAATTTTAACTACGCTCGAACTCGATTATTTTCCAAACCCAACAACCGATATCGTCAACCTTAAAAATATCACACAAGGGGAATATCAGGTATTTAGTTTTGATGGAAAAATTGTCCTCGGTGGTATTTTATCCGGCAATACAATTCGTGTAGATGACTTAGCTACAGGTACCTATATCATTCGAATTTTGAATGAGTCGACCGTCAGTCAGGCAAAACTTATGAAGCTATAGAAAGCTATAGTTGTCTTCTCTTATTAACTAAAAGCCCCGAGTCATCGGGGCTTTTTTGTTAAAGGCTATTCGTTGTAATCGACATTTATTTAATACCACATACCCCTGTAGCAATGACGATTTGTTCTTCTTCTTTATGACGCGCGGAAATAGTCATAAATCATATGGCAAGAAAGAAAAATAGGATGGCGCTATTTTTTTTCATTCAATGGTTAGCGCATCAATCTTGCAGTACGTTTGGAATGATAATTCTTTAAGACGACAGAATTTGTTTAACGATGTATCGCGCGTCTCTTCTGGTACCGGTGATCGTATCTGAAGTCATCGCATAGAGAAAGTTAAGCCCAACAAAGAAAAGTCCGGGTTTTTTTCTGACCACCCCACGTTCGTGATCGGGCTCTTCTCGTTCATCCAGAACAGGCAAGTCTATCCATGAAAAGCCCGGAGTAAATCCTGTCGACCAGATAATATTCTGTACCTCCAGCACCTGATCATTCTCAAGAACAGGCAATCCATTTTTCACACCTTTTACTCTTGGCACACGTTCAACCCCGGCTGACAGCAAGTCATCAGGCTTTACACGGACCAAAGGGCCTCCGCTGGTTAAAACGGCGGGCCTCATTTTGCGACCAATAGAAGTCCGAATGGTAAGAATATGATGCCCCACGAATCGCACCAAGCGTATGAGCAGATATCTCGCTATTATCGACTCTAATCGAAAAGGAACATGTCCAACATCCCTTCCTGATACATATGTTTTTCGTTCTTTGGCGAGCTCAAGGGCGATATCCGCACCCGAATTACCGGCGCCAACAATTAATACACTACCATCCTTGAGTTGACCGGGATTTCTGTAATCTTTTGAATGCAACTGTACAATTTCAGGACTGATTTCTTTGGCCAGATCAGGAATTTTAGGTTTTTGATAATTGGTCATCGCGACCACAACATTTTTTGCTTTAAAAGTCTCTCCTCCTGCCATGACCACAAATCCATGTCCATTCTCCGAGAGTCTGTCCACCCGCGTCCTTGTCTGAACCGGCAACTTAAACTTTTGAGCATACTGTTCAAGGTAATCGGCCATTTGATCTTTTGTAATAAATGAGTGTTTTTTCCCGGGAAATGGAAGACCATCAAGACTATTCAGATACGTGGGAGTAAAGAGTTTCAGGGAGTCCCAACGATTTCGCCAGGCATCGCCAACCCGTTGATTGGCATCCAGAATAAGAAAAGGTCTTCCTGCTTTTGCCAAACCATAGCCTACGGAGAGCCCTGCCTGCCCTCCTCCAATGATAATTGTTTCAATGGCTTTTGAGTCTTTATGCGTTTGATCAGTTTCCATACCAGATGTTTTGAATGAATTAATAAAACAAAACTAAAGGCAGGAAATTTCTATTCGTTTGCTGAGTAGTCAGAAAAGTTTGCTCAAAGGTCAAACAAGATCTTAGGATTTATCTTTTTGAGATTTGTACTGCCCCGGGGGATGTCTGTACTTTGCTTTAAAGGATCTGGTAAAGTGCGATTTGTTTTCAAACCCACTGTTCAGGTATATGGCTTCAAGTGTTTGATCAGTCGTATCAATCAAAAACCTACTATGCTCAAGACGTTTGTCAAGTAACCACTTTCCGGGTGTAGTATGAAATACATTATTAAACTCGGTCTTGAAGGAAGACAGACTTCGGGAACATAAGCGGGCAAATTCCGAGATGGACAGATTATAGGTATAGTTATCTTCCATGATCTGGTGGATCGATGGTCTTGTGGATTTTGCAATCTCACAAAAATAGTTTTTAAGCGGCTGATGCTTGTTGCTCGAAAGGATGCTCACGATGAGTTCTTCAAACTTCAATTTTAGCAGCGAATTGGCAGGCGGCACAGGTTGGTTAAAATAACTCAGGAGTGAATTAAAGTAAGCCTGTAAAATATGATCAGATCCAAAAGGATAGATGGTGTCGCAAGTGGCTGTTGAATCATAATCGAGAGAAAATTTGTATTTAATCATCACTGTACGAATAAAATCATCCGGAACAAATACCATTAATTCACAAAAATCTTCCTGGTATTCACTTTCAATCAGAATACTTCCTTTTCTGGCAAAGACACAATCTCCGGCCAGCATAGGGTATTGATTTTGCGGTGTTTTGACCAATGTTTCACCAGTCAGGATGAAAGCGAAAAAATTATTGTCGCACCAGACATTGTCACTGGAGGCTTCTACAGGACATTTAAATTCGGCAAATAGTAATTCGTCGACCTTAAATATCCGGAACATATTGCTATAGGCAATGAAGTCTTGAATATTGTTCATTGGCTAATTTTTTATCTTTGATAAAAGTGGAGATGCGTCTTCTACAATATTTTGTTTAGTTGTTTAAACACTTAAATTCAGTCAGGAAGTATGGATCTATTTGTGCCACCTCAAATGAATAAAACATTTGTTTTTGCTAACGATTATAACCCGTTTAGTCCCGGCGGTATTGGATATCTTTAGATTCATCAGTATAAATGATTTTTGTTGCCTTTGGATTTGATGGAGTGGAAATCTATACTCATCATCTCCGATTTCACCAATGCCTTACTCCTGATTTAAACTTTCAACGACCCACGAAATCCTCTGCCGGCATAATATGATTCTGCACCATTGTGATAAACGAAGGTGTGGTGGAACCGATTATCGGCAAATAGGGCGCCACCAAGCTCCCTGATGGAGGATGGGGTATCGATCCAACTGGATGTTTTGGTATCAAAATGACCGAGGTGCTGAAGTGCGCGATACTCATCTTCATTAAGCATTTCGATTCCGATGGCAGCGGCCATATCAACCGCATTGTTTTCAGGTTTATTCTCTTTTCTGGCATCGAGAGCTTCGCGATCGTAGCAGATGCTTCTTCGACCTTTCGGGCTTTCAGGAGAGCAATCACAAAAAATAATATCGCCTGTTCTTTTGTTGTAACTGATGACATCCGGTTCGCCCCCGGTTTTTTCCATTTCATTTAGGATCCATAGTTTGCCGGTATTCGCTTGCAGTTTGCCTTGTACTTTATCCCACTTCAGTCCCTTATGGCGTGCTTTATTTTCTTCAAAGCGATTTTGCAGGGTGGTAAGGAGTTCGGATTGTTGTTTTTGGGAGAGTTGTTTTTTCATTGTCTGTTGAATAATGGTATAATAATTTTTCGATGACTTCCTTTAGGATGATTTCAATTTACGTTAATATTTACAGAGATTCAAATGTCTTTCCCCAGGAATGACACCTGTCCAAAGTGGATCTGAAAAGTATTTTACAAGCTAAAGGACAAATTTATTATTTTTATCAATAGAATACTAATCGAGGGAACACCAAAGACTATCCATTACTTACCTTAATTGTCATCCACCATGCTTAAGAAAATTCTCCTTATTGTGAGCGCCGTGATGGTACTTGGCCTCATGTCCTTTTACTTCTATGTCCAATCTTCCTGGAATAAAACATATGACTGGCCTGCACCAAACTTGCAGATCAGTCAGGACTCCGCGGTGATTGCGCATGGTGCTTATCTGGTCAATGGACCAGCGCATTGCAATGCCTGCCACGTGTCCAACTTTGGTGATATGGTCGCCGGAGATAAGGGTGCTACTGTTGCTCTGGCAGGAGGTATTATGTTTCCGCTTGGCCCACTTGGTAAGATCTATACTCGCAATCTTACACCTGATAAGAAAACAGGTTTAGGCCGGTATTCTGATGACAAAATATTTCGCATGATGCGCCACGGGATTCGTCCAACGGGAGAATCCAGTATGCCGATTCTGATGCCTTTCTGGAAAATGGCGGACGATGATATGATTGCCGTAGTGTCTTACCTGCGTTCGCTGGAACCGGTCGAACATGTCATTCCGGATAATGAATGGACCTTTATGGGTAAGGTCATTCGTACGCTATCTTCTACCTTCAAACCGATTGTAAATCCTGATGCACCTGCTACCGCACCACCGATTGCACCCACAGTGGAAAGAGGGGAATACCTGGCAAACTATGTCAGTAACTGTGTAGGGTGTCATACCAATCGCGATATGATGACCTATCAGGCGATTGGTCCTGAGTTTGCCGGTGGTATGGAATTTGAACCATGGGTTGAATTTCATAAATACCTCGATGCGGATACCACAATGTGGTTGCGCTCGCCTAATATCACGTCCGATCCCGGAGGTGTGTTAGCAAAATATAAAACAGCGGAAGAATTTATTGCTCGTTTCAGAATGGGTAGGGCTTATCCTTTTTCACCTATGGATTGGGGTGCGTTTTCGCGCATGAAGGATGATGATCTTGCGGCCATCTGGATGTATCTGAATTCGCTTCCACCGGTCAAAAATGATGTGGGGGCGATAGCCTTCACCAAAGACGAATGATGATGCTGTAAGGAATTATTTTCAGCAACAGTTCTGACCGGACTGAACAGGTGGGCAGGAGACGGTTCCATAACTGCAATACACGCAGCAATCTCCCGATTTGGGTTTTATGACTTGTTGGCAGTTTTCACATGCGTAGAAAAACTGACAGGCATTTTCGGGCATCGTTTCTTCTTTGGTAAATCCGCATAGAGGACAGGTGATGATGGATTGTAAAATCACCTGCCCGGGTACCACTTTGTTTTTTCTTTTCTGTATAAACTGATACACGCCCAATCCTAAAAACCCTGCGCCCAGTGCCATAAAAACGTTGCTGTATTTTTCGATTCCCTGACTTGCCGCCACGAGGGTACTTCCGCCACCAATGGTGATCAGTAGTGCCGGCAACCAGCAGCAACTGGTGGCAACGATAAAGGCAATGGCGCTTCCGATGATGGAATTTTTATAATTCATTTTTTTATAGGTTTTTTTTAGTGCGATTAAATGCAAGTAAGGTTTGTCGGATCATGGTGCATATTGTTTCTGGTTTGACCCCCATTACCGGGCAGGCGCATCCGGCGTACAGGCATGAAAAGATAGCTAATTCTCTTTGATCAGGATACGATAAATTAGGTAGCCTTTTAGTCTTGTTTTAACGCCTTGAACAAACACAGAAAGCCTGTAGGATACGTATTGTCGATTTGCCTATTCTTCTCAGCGGGCTTTATTATTCATTTATCAATTGATTGGAATAATACAGAAAGTTCAACAATTCTATTTGTTTCTTGATATACGTTTCAATCAATTTGATTTGGCCATTAATATATTTTTCCTGTCTTTTATTTAACAGAAAAACCGAACTTTCTCCGAAATTAAATTTTTCGTTCTCACCATCCAATAATCGCTTATAATTTTCAACATTGTTGGCGAGTAAAGCTATTTGCTCCTCGAGAAGAAGTTGTTGTTGCCAACTGTTCTCTATTTTGTTAAGCAATTCATTTCTATTGTTTTGGATATCCAGTATGGTTGCCTGAATTTTCACTTCTCCTTTTTGAATGGCGGCCTTTTCACTTCTGAATAACAGCGGCATGGAAAAATCGAATCCCCATTTGTAATCATTTATTGATAAACTGGGGGAGATATTGTTTGAGGAGGTTGCCAATAATGTGTTATATTTTATTTTTAGTTTAGGCTTCAAATATTCCCGTTTCAATTTTTGTTCTATTTCAAGAAAAGACAACCGATTAATAGAAGCCAATATAACAGGATGAGAATTTAATGCGCTATCTTCAAATTCTTTGGGTGTTGGTAATACTGAGTTTTGGTAATTTTCCGGGCGGGTATTTTCCTGAAGGGCCGCGGGGAGGTTGTTGAACCATAAATAATTTTCTACAAATTGTCTGGAATTTCTCAGTCCCATTTCATTTTTTTGCTTTTGGGCTATGGCATCCTGATAAGAGATGAAAGCTTCTAAAGTATCTATAGCTGTTTTCTCGCCACTTATATAGGATTGTCTGGTGTTTGCATAATAGGTATTTGCAATGGCTACATTTTCACTAACCACCTCATCAAAATAGGCATATTGCTGCCAAATAAAATAGGCGGCAGTTGCATTGTATATCAGGTCATTCAGGATGATTTGTCGTTCATTAATTGCCAACTCCTGAAACACCTCTGCTTGTTTAAATGCGGTGTTTCTTTCGTTTGTAAAGAAACCTTGCAAAATATCTACTTCAAGACCAAGATGCCATAATCCAAAATCATCAGTTGTGTTTTCGGGATTTAAAAAAACGCCTTCCGTATTTTCGTAACCGCCCACTACATCAATGCCCAGACGTGTCGGCAATTTTATATTTGCCTGATATTGCCGGTAGTATAATTTATCATCAAAGTTTTTTTGATTCCAGTCAGAGAAAACTGCAGGGTCTAAATTGCCTTTTGCCCCTAACATTTCTGCTTCTGCCAGGTTCAATTGTAAATTTGCTTTTTTTGCAATTGGATGATACATGAATAAATTACCCATGTATTCTTTATAGGTAAATATGGTGTCAGCAGATTGTGCATCAAGCCCCAATGGATTATGAGCAAAAAGAAACATTGCCAAAACATTTAACCAACCTGATATCTTCCTCATTATTAATGTAATTCCAGGTTTTGTAAATTTTTACCATGAGGTTGAGGGATTCCGGCCGCATCAACAGTAACAAAAACAATATTTTCTATTTTAATAATCGTTTGTTTTGTAAAGACATTCCTGACTTCGCACGAGAAACTTATGGAAGTTCGCCCTATTTTGCTGAACGCCAGGCCAATTTCTATTACATCTCCTTGTTTTGCGGAACTGACAAAATCAATCTCGGAAATATATTTAGTTACGACATTTTTGGTGTCAAGTTTAGTCATGGAATAAATGCCCGCCTCCTCATCAATCCAGCGCAATAATGCTCCTCCAAACAAAGTATTTCTTGCATTAAGGTCGCCGGGTTTAATTAATTTCCGCGAATAATATTTCATTTGACAGATTTTAAGGGTGCTTTTGTTTTTATCTCTTTTTCATTTTCTTTTTCCGAATTGTAAAAATCAGATGGGAATCCATTGAGCTGTCTCCATATCTCATACCACATGGGTACTTCATTTAACAAAATAAAAGCATTTGCGCCGGTGCCTATACTTAATTTTTCGGGCCAGTCTTTTTTCTCCTTATTTGGACTTACCAAAATCCTGTAGTAACCATTGGCGCTGATATATTTATCAATAGCCACAATGCGTCCTGAGAAAACCCCTGTGGAAGATTCTGGCCATCCACTGATTACAATTGCAGGCCAACCGTCAAACCTTATCTGAACAAGGTCATTGATATTCAAAAGCGGCAAATCCTGAGGTTTTGAATATATCTCCACGGCGACGTCGTATATTTCAGGCATGATAGTCGCGATATCAGTGCCTTCTTTTACCATTTCCCCTATGCCCTTATTTAAGGTTTTTATAATATACCCTGACTGAGGGGCAGTGATGTAATAGAATTTTTGTCTTTCATTATAATTACTAAATTCATTTCTAAGTTTCGACGTTGCAGCCACACTTTCCAATTTAGAAGCCAAAGCCGATTGTTGTTCTGATTGGGATTTTGCCAATTTATCAGCATATTCTTTTTCGATGGCGTTTAACTCAATAGTTAAATTAACAAACTCATTTTTCTGATTGAGCAATTTATTTTCCTGTACATTGACTTTGGCACTGGCAGATTGCACTTTATTTTCTTTTTCCTGAAGTTCGGTAAGTGTTTTTAAACCTTTATCGTATAGTTCTTTGGTTCTTGATAATTGGTTTTTTGAAATATCTAAATTAATTTTATCTGCAACCAAATCAATACTGTCCATGCTTATTTTATTTCGCGCTTGCACAAGTTTATTGAGTGTTTGATCCTGTTTTAAATTAAAGGCCTCCTGCAGGGCATAAAATTGGTTTTGAAGCGCAATTGCTTTTTGATTATAGGATTCAATGCTTTGGGCTTTAGCATCTATTTGCTCGGAAGTTCTGGTCAATAGCTCAGGGTCAAAATATTCACTTTTAATCTCCGATATAAATATGATCGTATCACCCTTTTGTACAAAATCTCCTTCCTGCACATACCAGTTTTCCAACCGCCCTGCAATAACCGATTGTATGGCCTGAGGACGTTGTTCAGGGGACCTTGTTGTGACATATCCCTTGGCACTGATATTTTGCGTCCAGGGTAGAAACAGACAGATAGCCAATAAAATCATCAGGGAACTAATCAACCAAAGGGATAGCCTTTTAATGCGACTTTTTTTCAATAAATTATTTGATCTAAAATCACTTATGTGGACAGAATCTTTAATGCTATTTTCAGAAATATTCAGCATGAAGGGGCATTTTAATTTTAACTGAGTTCAATAATTCTGTTACATTTTTCCTCCCAGTAATAATAATCAGAAACTACTACTACGGTCCATTTGCGTTTTTCATCCATGATATAATCAATAATTATTTTCTTTTCATCCTCTTCGATAAATTGCAATGGATCTTCCAAAAGCAGTAATTTGGGTTTATTAATGATTATTCTTGCAATGAGTAATTTTTGAATAATACTTCGTGGAAGTCTTCTGCCGCCACTATCCACTAAGGTTTCAATCCCATCCGGTTGATGTACCAGATACTCTTCAAGGTTTAAGAATTTAAGAGCTTCGGAAATTTCTTTATCGGACACATTTCTTCCTAAGAGAATATTTTCTTTAAACGTGCCTTCAAAGATTTGGTTAGTAGGAAAAGCCACGCCGAAAGAAGTATATAGGTTGTCCCTTTCATAATTAGAAAAAGGAATTTCATTGATATACAATTCGCCATCCTCAATCGAATGTATTCCTGCCAATATTTGAAGTAATAATGATTTCCCACTGCCCGATTTGCCTGCCAAAACTATTTTTTCATTGGCGGCTATCTTGAAAGATACTTCATTCAGAATTTTTCTTTTCTCATCAGAAAAACCAAACACTATTTCCCTGGCGATGATAGACAGGCCTTCTTCCGAATTTATTACAGCCGTTCCACCGTTTTTATCCAACTTCAAATCCGTCACATAACCAATTTTATCTAAAGCCGTAAGCACATCGTAAATGGTATCAATAATCCTCAATACTTTCTCGACTGAATTGATAATGAGAATGATAATAATTTCGGCAGCTACAAATTGACCAATGTTCATTTGTTCCTGAAAAACTAAAATTCCTCCGAGCAACAGTAATCCCGCTGCCAGAATTAATTTAAAACCTATAAAGAGCCTGAATTGACTAATCAATACCTGAAAATGATTTTCTCTGGACCCTAAATAGCCTTCAACAATATGATCGGTTTTGTTTAAATGGTATTTATTTTTTGCCAATATTTTAAAACTCCGGTTGACCCTAGCAATTTCCTCTAACCAGTAAGCCAATTGATATTTGTACTTACTTTCCTGTAAGCTGGTAGCTAAACCCTTCGGCCCCGTTATTTTAAAAATAACCCATAGAATGAAAGCTAAAGCAAAACCAAGAATAATAAAATAGGGACTGTAAATGGCCAAAAGAATCAGACCGAAGGTTATCTGAAAAACAGCCAGTGAAAAGTCAATTAATATTTTGGGTAGTCCTTTTTGGATGGTGACGGTATCAAAAAATCGGTTCACCAGTTCCGGCGTATGTATTTTGTCTAATTGGAGAAAGGAAATCTTAGGGATTCGGTAGGCAAATTCAAAGGCGGAACGGGCAAATAAGTCCTGCTGTATATTTTCAACGATCCTTAATTGCAGTATTTGCAAGATTCCTGTTATGGCTATGCCCATCAGCACAAAACCAACTAATATGATCCAGGTAGTCGTATATTGCCCGGTCTGTAAAAAGTTGATAATGGCCTGTATTCCAAGAGGTAATGTTAGATTAACAATTCCTATGAATAGCGCATAAGCATAAATTTGTTTTATCTCTTGTCTATATAATTTCAGTAGTTTCCAAAACCTTTTTATGGGTGGTAGGGTCATTTATTTTTCGTTTCATTTTTAACAAAAATGGAAGGGCTTTGGTTTTATTCTTATTACCGAAAACTTCTCGGTGCACGCGTTGTCTTTTTGACCGGCTGACCGGCGCCACGACGCACTAAAACTACAATAAAACTTTAAGCACTGATAACGAATAATGACGTGTGCGCCTTGTTGATATCAAGTCAAAGCAGGTTAAATTCTAAATATCAAAAACAACTCTATTTATCCGTAGACCTATATTCTTAACTTATCGGTTTCGCTTGTCGCTTGATGGCAACAATAGACATGGAGACAAACACGGCCAGTATGATAAATAGGATTAGAGAGGAGCCCATGGTTCCGAAATTTAGTCCACCATTTTCAAGTGGTTTTGTGAGCAGGTCGCCAAAGGTTGCCCCAAATGGTCTGGTCAGCACAAAGGCTATCCAAAACAACACTACATGTGATACTTTGGTGAAGTAATAAAGTAATACCACCAGGACCAATAAACTTCCAATTAGTATGGCGCCACCGGAAAATCCAAGTCCTGAACTGTCGGCCAGATAATCACCAAGTGCTGTGCCCAACGTGTTGGACAATAAAATCGCTGTCCAGTAAAACATTTCACCACGCAATGATTTTATGTTTGTTACAGACAATGATTTTTCAGTGGCCTTCCAAATAGCCAGTGTTGTAACTAATAGGGTAAACAAAATCAAAGCACCTGTGGCATATCCCAGTCCCAGAGTTCTGTCCATATAATCGCTCATGGTGGTGCCTGCTGTGCTGGTCGAAAGAATAACGGCCCAATACACCATCGGGTGATACTTTTTGGTGGACAATTGTACAGCGAGTGTTGCAAAAAAGAAACATAAAAGAATCACTGAGCTAACAGCGTAGCCAATATTCATGGTCATGGAAAGTAAATCGCCGGCGGTTTCTCCCAAGGTCGTGGCACATATTTTCATGATCCAGAATGAAAGGGTGATGAGCGGGAGTTTATAGATGGATGAGGTCATGTTGTTTGAGTTAAAAAAAGCAGCACCATCGGTTGTGGTGCTGCTTTTGTGGCTGATTAGTCATTATCGCTTTCTTCGTCTTCTGTTTCTGTCCGGCTCAACTTTTTACCATCGGCAGAAAACAGAACATCAAAGGTTTCTTCGCCTTTTTCAATCTCGGCTTCATAGCGAATTTCGTTTTGTGCGGTTTCTATTTTAGCTGCTTCATTAATCTTGAAACTTCCAAAATCGTTTTTTAGCGCGAATTGAACGGCTTCCGGTAATGCAGAAATCTTGATGATTGTTTCTGTTTCCAGCCACTTTCCAGAGAGATCAAAAGCGGCAGAATATGCTGCGCCATTTAGTTTGAATTCTGCTTCATATTCCGTGGCGTTTTCTATATCCCAATGGACTTTTTTTGCATCCGGAAATTTGTTGTGGAAAGCTGACGTAACGGCGGCAGGAATTTTGTCATTGGATTGATTTTGACCACAAGCAGTATGGGTCAACAGGGCTGCGGTAAGCAGCAAATACATTACTCTTATCATGATAGAAAAATTTAATTGTTCAGAATAAATGACTGATTACACAACTCTGGGGTTGTGTGTTCTAAAAACAATTAAACGATTGGAGGTCGGAAGATGGTGAAGATATAGTCTGAGACAGCAACGTGTATTTTGGCAAATAAAGGTTTAACCTCAGATGACTGTATTGGCGTGATTGCAAATGCAAAGGAAGAAATCAAAGTCACCTGCGATTGTCCATGATGTTGGGTGTGTATTGGTGCATGTGGTTTTTGTTCGTCACCGTGATCATGCTTATCAAACAAGCCGTCAAAATTAATCAGGTGGTCGGTGATAAAATCAAGTGGGGTCATGTCCTTATCCTCCGTTGCTTTGCAATGGCGATACATATCAGGCAGATGCTGGAGCATGGCGAAATCTCCCATCGGCAGACAGAAGGTGCCGAAGGAATAAAACGTTAAAAGAAATATGCTAATACCTTTTTTCAATGTTGGGTGTTTAACGAAAAATTAGTGGTTTTTATTGTCGAATGATGATTTGTACCTAAGTATTAGAAAACGGTCTGTTACTATGTGTGACAGAAAGTTTAGCTGTAAAGCGTTTTAATGGCGTATATAATTTATTGTTTTATGCTTCTTTAAGTCATTTATATTGTTGACACAAAGTACATCTCAATTTCTCCTTTGCCTTTGGCAGCTACTTTACCTCGACTCTCAAATGAAAATTGAGGGTCGTCTTTTAGAAGTTGATACGTGGTTTCGCTGATGTTTACTTTGCCAACTTCGCCGGAGGACTCCATCCGGCTGGCGGTATTCACCGTGTCACCCCAAATGTCGTACTGGAATTTTTTTACTCCGACTATGCCGGCAACAATCGGCCCGGTGTGAATACCCGCGCGCATTTCAAACGCCGGTTTGTTTTCTGTCTCCATAGAAGCCTTGCGTTGGCTAATAAATGCCTGCATGTCCAGCGCAGCTAAAACGGTGTTTTTAATGGAATCATTTGTTGGTACCGGCAGGCCACCTGCAGCCATATAGGCATCTCCAATGGTTTTTATTTTTTCGATACCATACTTTTCCATGATACCATCAAATGCTTCGAAACAATGGTTGATTTCGTTGACCAAATCGGATGCACTGAGCTTTGCGCTTTGCTCGGTAAACCCCTTAAAGTCGGTGAACAAGATAGAGACCATCTCAAATTCCCGGGCATCTGCATGGCCTTTTTCTTTTAATTCCCTGGCAATTTCTTCGGGGAGAATATTGAGCAGCAGGTTTTCTGAACGGTCCTTTTCTTTTTCGATGATGGCCTTGGCTTTTCTAGTAAACCGCAGACGGCTATAGATGCCTCCGGCCAATATCAATAGCAGTATTCCACCCCCGGCCAGCATATTGCGGGTATTGTTTTTCTGGCGGACTTCTTCCTGATGCGCTTCCTGTACCAATTTGTCCTTCTCTGCTTTGTCTATGCTATCTAGTAACATTGCTTTTTGGAACTCCATTTGCTGAAGTTTTTTCGCGGTTTCTTCCGCGTTCATTGCCTCTTTTGAAACATTGAGTAACTCATAATACGCCAATGCTTTAGTACCATTGCCCATAGCTTTATATAGATTATACAGGCAATCACAACTTTCCTTCTGTAAATTCAATGCGCCGATATTTATTCCAAGGGCATAGCTTCTTTCGCAATATTTTATTCCATTTAAATAATCATTCTGGCCTAACGCTACAAGACCCATTTTCTCCAGAAAAGATCCAAGTCCTTCCTGATCGTTTCTTTCTTCTGCGATGACCATACCTTGTTTAAAGTATTGAAGCGCCTTGGAATAATTCTTTTGGTCAAGACAAACAAGACCAAGATTCATGAAGATTTCCGTCGATCGTGATTGACCGCCCATTTGATGATAGAGCGATAAGGAACGCATGAAATATTCCTCTGCCTTTGACAGGTCGCCTTGTTCCTTGTATATCATTCCAATGTTGCCAAGGACATTGATCAGCTGATTTCTATTGTTATTTCGTTCATACGCATTTAGACTTCTCGTATAGTATTCAAGGGCGTTGATGGTATCATTCAGGGATTTATACACTATTCCAATATTATTAAGTACGGCAGCCCGATCATTGTCATCATACAGTTGTTCAGTGTTTTTCAGGCTTCTTGAATAGAATTCAAGTGCTTTGATGTAATCTCCCTGACTGAAATACACCAGCCCAATATTATTGAGCACACTACTGATCCCCCTATAATCCCCTAATTGCTCTCTGATTTTCAAACATCTATCGTAGGAATCGAGTGCCTTGACAAAGTCACCTCTTCTTTTTTGGAATGTTCCGATACTATTTAAACAACTTGCAATGCCTTCCTGATCACCAATTTGTTCAAAGATCTCCAGGCTTTTTGTCAACAGATCAAAGGCAGCCCCAAAATCTCCCAGAAAGAATTGAGCGATTCCTTGTATTTTATAAGCATCAGCCTGAGCTTTGGGATATTGATGATCCGCCCCATAAGCTTCGAGTACTTTTGCTAATGCAATAGCACTATCCGTTTGTGAAAACAAAAAACCGCTCCAGATATACTCATGAAATGCTTCAACACGGGCAGCGTCAGTACTGCCATTGTCCTCCCAAATGGTGAAGAGGGAGTCCAGATTGATTTGAGCCTGAACCGTAAGTATTGATGTTATTAGAATAAGGGTGAGTAGTATTTTTCTCATTCGTGTTCTTTTGTAAAGGGCATGTTACGTTCTGGGTTACCCGACGACAGCTCTTGCTTCCAGGAAGCTGAATCGCGGTAGCATTCTCTAAAATTACGTTTTCTTTTTATGATTAGAATCCTAATGGTGGGGTAGGCTATGTTAGATTTACATATAAGTTTCCATTGGGCACTATATAAAAATATTCTCCTCCTTTTTGTGAATTTCCACAATTGTAAAAAGTTAATAGTAGAAATAGGGTATCGATTTTTTTATGTAAATTCATTTCATCTAACCAGGTTATATCCGCTATTCGATAGTGAATGAATGCTCGCCGTTGTAAAAAAGTCAAATGTCCTATCACCCGATCATAGGTAAGGTCTATTTGCCCGTTTCAGGTAATCATAATATTGCTTTCCATAGTTGCGTTGCATCATGTTTAGGATATAATAATTTCTCTTCCAAATGGTGTTAAAGCCAGCGTTGCTAATTTAAAATGTTGTTTCGCAAAAGGGATTCCTATAATGGTCATAGCAAAGAGTATTCCGAAGGCTAAGTGAGACAGACATATCCACAGGCCGCCGATTAGAATCCAGATGACATTCATTAGACTGGACAGGCAGCCATCTGATTGCGCCTTGACCCGGATGTCTTTTCCAAAAGGCCACAGGGCCAATCCGGCCAGTTTTAAAGTCTGAATGCCAAATGGAATGCCGACAATACTTATCATCAGAATGAGGCTTGAAATGAGGTATTCCAGGGCAATAATGAATCCTCCAAAAATCAACCAAATAATATTTCCAATGAGTTTCATAATAGTACTTTTAGTTGTTGTTAATTAAGTTATACATTCTATTTCACTTCTTTACAACCTCCTGCGTCGGCAGATAAAATAAACTTAGCTACATCCGTCTGAGGCGTAATTAGGTGAGACAAGACACAATTATTTTGCACTTAATCGGGTCAGCTCACTGTATCCCATCAACTTCCCGGATTTGTTGTAAGATTCAGCGCGCACCATACCAACGCCCTCAGCATACCACTCTTTGGAAGAGTAATTCATAGCCACCACCATTTTCGTACTTATATTCTGGGACATGCCTATACACTTGAAAGTACCGGCAGGCGTTGTGACAGATTTTTTGTCTTCGATTTTTCGATCGGTGATCAAGACAGTCATGTTCATTGAAATAACGCCACTAATATTTACTTTCAGGCTTCCATCGGGTAGTTTCGTGCCTATGGCTGCATCCATCGATGGTATTTCAAATTCGCTGGCATCAACATCGATATCCATCTCCTGATACGCCTGAAGCATACTACCATCCATTTTATAGGTCATATCAAACTCGAACTTTCCATCTACACATTTGGCATCAAAGGTGTTGGTGTAGATCTCTTCACCTTTCTTATCAAACGTCTGCGTTTTGATCGTAAAAGTTATTTCATTTCCTGAGACGGCTTTGCTGACAAGTTCGTAAACAATCTTACCGGTTTCTTTTCCCTTATCAGTATAGTTAGTGATCTCCCAGGTGGTACCTTCCGAGATGGGGATATACGGTTTGCAATCTGTTTGCGCATGGAGAGCAGAAAGGATGAAAAGGAATAATAAGGTGTTGATGAATTTTTTCATTTTGGTGGTTGGTTGATTTAATGATTTAGTGATGGGGTGATTTAGTGAGGATGATAAAGTTATAAAATTAGTTATAAGTTTTTTTAGAAACGAATCTGAGCGTGGACTTTGTACGCCTTTCGACTCAGGTGGATGTATACGGATGATTAGGGTGAGTCATTGAAAGGGTTTATTTGTGTTATAAGGCTATAGTTCTTTTGGGTAAACGGCCACAAAATACTTTCTCGCAATCCCGATCTTTGTCGGGCGCAAAGGAAAAGCACACAAAGTTGTATTTCCTAAAGTCAATGATGTTGTTGGAGCAAACGCCAACAACGGCCAATATTTAAGTGAAAAGTGAAAAGTTAAAAATCTACTTAGAAAAATCATGTGAAACAGGTACCCCCATTCAGGGGGCAAAGGGGGCAAACAAGCGAGAAAGGCAAATCAAGGACAACAAAATACGTTCTCGCAAAGGCGCAGCGGAGATCACGTCTGTTAGGCGTGAGTGACTGTATGGATATTGATGCTAGAATGGCTAGTCTTAGGTCTCTTTGCCAAAAATAATTTTACGTTATCTCCCCAAAATTATCTTCTCACTTGCAAAAAAGTCTTTTCCTTCTACCGTAAGAAAATAAACACCACCAGCGTAATTGGTGACATTAATTGGAATGGCTGAATTCCGAGAATCATTATAATTTCTTTGCCAGATTACTTTCCCTGTTGGATCAGATATCTTTAGAATTAGTTTGTCATCGACGGTGCCTTCGGGAAATTTTACGACGAATTCACCCTCGGATGGATTAGGATATAAAGCAATAGGAACGGAACGGGAAATGGGTTTACTAACACTTGACAAACTTCCGCAATCAAAGACTGCAGAGCCCCATGTGGAAGGATTGTTTCTGTTCGCACTGACCGGCCAATGCGTCCATGTGCTAAATAAATTGGTGACCAGAAATGAGATACCAATAGTGTCAGTTTCGCTAAGTGTTAAATGCAGTGTACTAAAGGGGATTTCAATTTCAACCGTATCATTGAAAGGAGGTTGAGGCACACCAAAGTCCATGTTTTCTACAGCGGTCCAAGTTGGTCGAACATACGCACAACTATCATAGTTGGCATAAACCCCCTGATAATCGCAGTCCTGTGCAGAGACATGAAACCACCAATCATCTGATGACCAGGTCGCGCTTTTGTCATTATTTATATCAATGATCAGTTCAGGAATTCTAGAAGATGATTCCAAATGTCCCACATAGGCCACCAATAGATTCAGACTGTCATGCTTGTACATTACTTTCGTTTGAATACTGGTTCCCAGAAAGAGGGAGTCTGCATCTTGCCATTCCTGATGACTGATGATTCCATCTATCATTACGGATGATCCATAGGGAATGCAGATAACATCAGACTGCGCATGGACCAATGAGTTAAGGAATAATAAAAAAGCAATGAGCAGTGTTCCGGATTTCATTATATCTGCATTAATGGGCACATAAGGATTTTAGTCCCGTCTGGTACCAGGTTAAAAGTTTTGTATGAAGTATGAAGTAGAGATATTTCGGACTTCCCTAAAAATCCTTTCGAATCAAAATATCTACTGCCAAGATATTTCTATTCAAATTGGTTTTAGTCAAGAATTTGTTAAAGAAAACAGTACTAAATGTTACTGAAAAAGGGTGATGAGTGATCCGCTGTTGCGGAAGGTGATGGGGTGATGGATGATGAGCGTTGGAGTGATTTTAAAGCTTCGACTATTTTTATCATTCATATTCACCATTCACCGTTTACCGTTCACTTCAAATTGTTCCAGATTATTAATCCCCAATGCAGCAAAAATGAAATCATTCCAGGCTTCCATTTTTTTAAGATTTTTTCCTCTGTTCGTTTGACTGATAAATGATCGCAGAGTAGTATCAAATTGTTTAAGATGGTCCTGATACAATTCGTCCAGTAGTGCTGTAGTTGGATGAGGCAATTTTCTAATCGCCGAATCAAGTGCGCGTCTTTGTATTTCAATCAGATCAAAATACATGTTCATATAGGCAAGATCAATGTCTGCAATGGGAAAGTAGTAATAGCTGTCCACCGGATCCAATATGGCATATAGCTGATAGATCAGACTGTCTTTAATCAAATTGACATCTAAATAGAGTTTGACATTGAAATTATACTTGTCAATGGCAAAGGACTTGCTATTCAATGATTTTTCCATAGCCCTGTCAGAGGCCCTCCCCATTTTAAATCGATTCGTACTCCAGAGAATGTAGGGAAATTGCAACTGTGCATGCATCGAATCCCTTTGGCTCTGCGGATGGATGACACTGTTTTCAATTTTATGTTTAGTGATAAACGTTTCTATTTCTTCGAGCCGATCGTAAAATCTGAATTCCGTCGTTAGGTTCCAGAAAAGAGAATCATAAGGCACAGCAGTGATATTACGATAGTCTTCATGCAGATGCCGGGTAAAAACAAAATCCGGAAGTTTGAATCGTTGATCGTAATCATAGGCTTTTGTAAAAGCTTTTGTCGTGGCTTTCATTTCATTGCCCAGGGTATCGACATATGCAATGTTGTAATTGAAGTCAATGCTGTTGATAAAGGGATCACCGTCGATGGTTTGATATGTTTTGTTGATTTCCATATCCACCTTTCGGATGGTATTATACCCGATCGGAATAAAAGGATGAACTGACGCATTTTTTACCCGCAGACTGACTTTGTTTAATTGATTGTGTTGCTGATCAATCCAAACCGTTCCACCAAATAAATCCGTTCGTTCATCTTTCGGGACAATATCCACCACATAGATTTTAGACTGGAGTTCTTCAAATGTATAACTGAGAGTCAGGGTATAGTTGTTTTTGAGTTCTTTTTTACTGACGGCCAGTGGACTTTCCGGAAACAGGTAACTGGAGGCAAACACATCATGCAGTGAAAACAAACTGGACGATTCTGTGGATCGGTAGTAGCGGTTATGCACAGGCTTCAGGCCGATTCTTCCTTTTTTAAATTTTAGGGAATCAATCCCATGATCCGAATAGCGGCCATTATAATATGCTTCGATGATTTCAATAGGCTCGTTGTACAACTGCGTTTCGAGAAAAAAGTAGGTTTTTGATGTTTTCGTTTTTGTCTTTCTGTCTTTTCTCAACGCTGAGACCAGCGCATACAAAAAATCACTTTCGCCTGTGACAATGATTTCATTTAGCGAAGAAGCATGGGGTGAGAGTATGATTTCTTTCGGCAATTCAGGGGTAATGGTAAAGATATAATCCTGATATCCCAGAAAGACCACCACAATGGTGTCTCCTATACGGTTATTGGGTAGTTCGAAGTATCCTTCCGGATTACTGGCTGTTCCGGTGAGTTGGGTTTTGTTGAATACGGTGACAAAAGGCAGGGGTAGGTTTGTGTTTTCTTCAACAATTTTTGCAGATAGAGCATAGGTTTGATTTGGGAGCTGAGCAACCAGCATCGCAACCTGAGAAAGAACCAGTAGGGTAATTAGAATTTTTTTCATGCGATAACTGGTAAATGCTTTGTTGAAACGCTCGATTTTGTCATTTTGAGTTCTGCGGTACAATATGCTTACTCCATTTCTTTTGATTTTTGAATAGCATCTTTTATATTATTAAAGATTAAATCTTTGCTTAGTATATCAAACAAATTATTTTTTTCAAAATCAATCAATAGATTATTGTTGACGCCTGACAGGATGATATGAATGTTTCGGGACTGGTAAGAAGAAATTATTTCTTTCAGACTTTGATATCCTGTGGCATCAATCAGAGGAACGTAACGCATGCGTATAATAATGACAATGGGTTTTATATTGGTTTTCATTAAAGTCTCTTGAAATTGTCGAGCTGCACCAAAAAACAAGGGGCCATTTATTTCATATAAGAGAACATCTTTCGGTAAATCCTTTACTTCATCATCAAATAAATTTTCAATACGGATATCTTCAGAAGTGTGCGCTTGTACATTGACAGATTCACTCATGCGTTTCATAAACATAAAACTGGAAAGGACAATTCCCACTTCTATAGCAATAACCAAATCAAAAAAGACAGTCAGGAAAAATGTTGTTAGCAGGATGATGACATCCATCCGATTCCCTTTTAATAAAGATTTAAACTGACGCCATTCACTCATATTATAGGCCACTACCATCAATATACCGGCAAGGCAGGACATAGGAATCAGCTTGGCATAAGGTGCAAAAAGAAGCATGATCGATAAAAGTACAAAGGCATGCACGATGCCGGCAATAGGTGTTCTGCCACCATTTTTTACATTGGTAGCTGTTCTTGCAATAGCGCCAGTAGCAGGAATACCACCAAAGAGGGCAGATAGAATATTTGCTCCACCCTGCGCGATGAGTTCCATATTCGAACGATGCTTGCCGCCGATCATGCCATCTGAAACTACTGCGGAAAGTAAAGATTCTATGGATCCAAGCATTGCAATTGCTAGCGCCGGTTGAATCAATGATTTAATTGTTTTGTAATCAACAGAAGGGATGGATGGCAAACTTAACGTATTTGGAATATCTCCAAAATTACTTTCTATGGTATCCACAGGAATTTGAAAAAAGGCAACCGCGATGGTGGCGAGTAGAATGGCAACAATAGAGCCCGGTATTTTTGTTGTAATATGTTTAAAATAGATGGTGATCAGCACGGTCAGTATACTGATGCTGATAGCATACACATTCAAGTGGGTAGAAGATTGAAGATAGAGAAGCCATTTATCAATAAAATCGGCGGGGACGTTTGCAATATGAAGCCCTAAAAAGTCATTCACTTGGGAAGAAAAAATGATAAGGGCTATGCCACTGGTAAATCCAACAATCAGCGAATAGGGAATAAACTTTAATAAATTGCCGAGGCGGGCGAGTCCCATACCAATAATGATAAACCCGGCCATGAACGTTGCGATCGTCAGGCCATTAATTCCGTGTTCCTGTACGATGGCATAGACGATGACAATAAATGCTCCGGTGGGTCCTCCAATCTGTACACGGCTACCACCAAAAACAGCGATGATCAATCCTGCTATGATGGCCGTAATTAATCCTTTTTCTGGAGAAACACCTGAAGCAATGGCAAAGGCGATGGCCAATGGAAGTGCTACAATGCCGACAATTAAGCCTGAGGTAATATCTTTTAAAACTTGTTCTTTGCTGATCCCCTCGTTTACTAACGAAAATAATTTTGGGACGAACGCTTTGTTCATTATTTCAATTTTAAAAGTCCATGACTGAGTAGTGTCTGGTTCAATAGAAGATGTTTATTGGGAGGCAAAAATAAATTTGTGTAAAAGTGTGGAACAAGCTCCAAAACACGACCTACTAAATATATTTTAAATCTCAACCGAGTATCACATCTATCCTTCCTTCCTCTGAATGTTCCAGATTGATCGAACTATGAGAAAGCCTGTAATCCGAATTATACCCTAAGCCTTACGCTCTCAGCTCTGCGCCCTCCGCTTCAAATCTTCTTCACCCGAACAGCATTTAATCCCTTCATGCCTTGTTCGACTTCAAAAGCAACTTTGTCATTTTCAACGACTTCTTCCGACAGGCTACTGACATGAACGAAGAACTTTTCATTGGTATCATTTTCCTTGATGAAGCCAAAGCCTTTTTCGGTATTGAAAAATTCTACTTTGCCCTGGCGGATAGGATCCACTTCATCTTCTTTTTCTCTTTTAGGAACACCAATTTCAATGTCTTCAGCTTTGAAGATTATTTTTTTGGAAGGATCCGGTGGGGTGTCTGTCAGATTGCCATCTGCATCGACATAGGAATACATGGTTTCCGATCCGGATTTTTTTGGATTTGCTTTGCGCTCTTCTTTCTTTGCTTGCTTGTCCTGACGTTTCTTCAGGCGTTGTTTCTCTTTTTCTTTTTTGTTATACGTTTCCTGTGATTTTGCCATAAATTATTTTTTGTGAAACTGTTTTTCAACTTCTTTTTACCCACTATGCCGAAAGGTATTACTACCTTTTTTTTATGGATATAAGGGCTTGTGGGGACTAAGATACGATATCTAAGCCATCAGGGTAAAATCTCTTTTTGATCGGACGCAGGGCTGTTTGAAAAAGGACTTAAAAAGGAGAACCAGTCAATGGACTATAGCAAATTATGCCTGGAAAGGGTCCTTCGTTAATTGCCTGATCATGCCCTTAAAGATCAGTCCATGAAAAGGTAAGACAGCATACCAGTACATTCTTCCGAGTAACCCTAACGGTCTGAAGGTGGCCGTCTGTATCAGTTTATCCTGCACCACTTTAAATTCCAACCAGGCCTCACCGGGCAGTTTCATTTCAGCAAATAAAAGTAAACGCCCCTCCTTTCTGTTCGCATAGAGTACCCGCCAAAAATCTATTGTATCACCGACATTAATGATAGATGGATGGGTACGCCCTCTTCTCAGGCCTACCCCTCCCACTAATTTATCTATAAAGCCTCTGATATGCCATAGCCAGTTTCCAAAATACCAACCGGTGTCCCCTCCGATGCTCCAGATTTTTTGAATGCAGACTTCCCGGTTTTTGATCGGGTTGGTCCTTATATCCTTAAAGCATCCGAAGGTGGGCACAAGAATAAAGTCAGATATATTAAAACTCAAACCGCTGCTGGAGTAAGAGTCTTTCCAGCTGGATAGAATTTCGTTGTTTTCTATTTTGCTGAAAGCTCGCTTTAAAGATTCCTTGTAGCCGATCGGTTTGATACCAAGAATCGCATCAAGCCGATGATCCCGACAGACTACCTCTACTTTCATGCTATGGACAAGCGATGTAGCAAGTTTGTAAGAAGTGGAGGTAACGAAGTAGAGCCAGTAGGAGGAAAGCTTTGGTGTCATGACAGGCACGACAAATATTTTGCGTTTTAAGTTTCGAACGGCAGCAAACGTCAAAAGCATTTCTTTATACGAAAGAACATCCGGTCCTCCAATATCAAAATCCTGATTAAATGTATTTTGATTAAATAAGGATTTTGAAAGAAATGCAATAACATCTGAAATACCAATGGGCTGACATTTGGTATTAAGCCATTTTGGCGTAATCATCACGGGAAGTTTTTCCACCAGATCTCTAATGATTTCAAATGATGCACTTCCGGAACCAATGATAATCCCGGCTCGTAAAGCAGTAAAATTGTAATCCCCTTTACTGAGTTCCAGTTCAACATTTTTTCTGGAATTCAGGTGTTTTGAAAGTTTAGATTCGTTGACGATGCCGCTGAGGTATACTACATGTTTTACGCTGGTGTTACTGAGTGCTTTTCGGAAATTGGTTGCAGAGGTTTCTTCCAAAGACGTATAATCCCCTGACGAGGACATGGAGTGCACCAGGTAATAGGCCCCGTCAATATCTACCGGTATACTTTGTAATGAGGTTTGATCTAATAAGTCAGTTTTAATGACAGAAATATTTCCTTTTAATGATTCAGGTGGATTGAATCTTTTTGGATCTCTGACGCAGCAAATAACCTCATGCCCAGCTTCAACGAGTACAGGTAGCAGTCGCTTTCCAATATAACCTGTTGCACCGGTGAGTAATATTTTCATAAAAACGATACACCATTAGATACTCCCCAAAATACAACAGTATTCCTTCTTTTATAAGGGGTAAATGGAGAAATGGTCGGGAACAGAACAGACGTTAACTAGCTTTAGTTCGCTCCTTAGACTACAGAAGCGTAAAAAGTTACGGATTCACAAAACCAAAATACATTAAGACTTTCCTGGAAAAGACGTACTCAAATAAACAGATGATTACCCTTTTATGACGGCTTCAAGAAAGGCCTGTACCGATTCAGATTTGCCAATTGGCTGCAGAAAAAATGCATACAGGTTTACTCCTACCGCAAGAAAGGTTGCCGGATGAGTTAGCTTTTTATATTTCCATGCCGCGATTAATGTCAGCGCAATGATGATGCACTGGCTAATATATAAAGGGAACATGATATCAATATTTGGCCAATCGGCGCTATTCATCCCGATATAAACTCCTTGTATACCGCGCCCCAGCGCCGGCATCATAATGATAAAAACTGTTGAGATCAGCCACCAGGCATGATCTTCCATGCTTTTTCGATGAATGATACTCTTGATAACAGCAAACCCAAACGCCAGAATCATTGGAATTTCGATGGAAGCTACTCCGAATGCAAACCAGGGTTTGAATGGACCAAACCTTTCTGCTTCTTCCATCGCTTTATGTGCCGTTGCCACATCTCGGTGCATCATACTGAATGCAGTAAAACAAACGGCTCCTGCCAAAAACATGCCGATGATTCCATTTGTCCGATGCTTTTCCAGATGTCCATGCGTGGCTAAATAGGGTTGGATAATCAGATACAGATACCATACTGTGCCTGTCCAATAATGGATGTGAACCGACCAAGCGTTTTGGGAGAAATCACCCCAGTAACTTGAAAAAATACCAAACTGCATGAATGCCAATGGAATGATCATCCATTTAAACAGCGTATTATACTTCTCCATAGGGTTGTACAGATTAAACGTTTGAATTACAGTAAACAACGGGCATCTTTCAGCTACCTGAAAGAGAAATGATATAAACTAAACTAGTTAAACTTTGCAAAGCATCGCATGAGATTTCAGAACATGCGAAACATCCAAAAACGAATCTAGTGTTCTAAGATAAGCGAAAAAAATATAAAGCCTTTCTGGTGACTCAATACGTTTAATGCATTCCATAATCCGTTCCTATCTTTTGTAACCCTCCTTTTGATCATCTTGATCAAAAATAACTCAACCACCATTTTTCCTTATGATTGAGTTTATAGTTACTGAACGTTTTACAAAAAGGGTAGAGGATCAGCACAACGACCACCCAAACTAAATAGGTGTAGCCGAGATTAATCCCAAAGCCGGGAAGATCAGCATCCTGAAGCCTGCTATGCAGAATCATCCGCTCCCATCCCCATCCGGAAAACTGCGCCAGGAGAAGAGCAAAGAAGTGAATGAGATAGATGTGCAGAATGTAGTAGAAAAACGGCACCTTGCCATAGACACTAAAGAAGTCAACGACCTTTCCTTTTAACTTTTCTGAATTGCCCAAAAACAGAAAAGTTAATCCCAGGGTCATCAAAAGATAGGTTAGGGACGGTGGATATTTAGCCGGATTAAGAAAAGAGTACAAGGAGGGTTCTATGCTGTCGTAGGTCACCCGATAATTGAAATTACCATAGTGATTGATCAAACGTAAAATAATGAATAAGACAAGGGAAGCGAAACCGATGATGTTGAGTAGTTTTTTTCTTCGTGCAGGTTCAAATGTTTTCGCATAGAAAGTACCGATATAGTACCCAAGGGACATGACGCCCACCCATGGAATAATCGGATAGGTAATTTGTATGGAAAAGGCATCGGAGACATGGAATATCTCCTTTACGTGGATCATAGACCATAGGAACGAATCCGGATATTGGAAATGATCCAGAAGGTTGTGTCCGAAGATGATTAAAAGGCTTATCCCAAGAATATAATTCATCGGTAATCGGATCAATCCTGCCAGAAAGATCATACTGATCCCAAGCGACCAAAGTACCTGCAAGTTGATAAATTGAAAATGCACATCAAAGCGCCAGCCAAAAGTCATGATGGTTGCTTCGATGAAAACAAGCCAGATACCTCTGCTCAAGAGGAAGATGGAAAGTTCCTTCTTTGATTTGCGTCGACTCACCAGATAGGCGGAAATACCGGCTAACAAACAAAAAGCAGGCGCGCAAAAATGAGTGATCCAGCGCGTGAAAAATAATATACCATTGGTGCTGACAGGATCGGTAGGACTAAAAAGAAAAGCAGATTCGTGAAAATAATCACGGGTATGATCGAGCGCCATGATGACCATGACTAATCCTTTCAACAGATCAAGGGATTCTATTCGATTTGTTTTGATGGATGGCATGCCTTCTATTAGAGGGATTAAAGAAAGATTAAGTACTTGATTATTCTTGTTTAAATTTCAACTTGATGAGTTTCGGAAAGTAAATGTCCTCATTATTAAGAAGATTCCGAAAGTCAGATGTATTGATGTTGTAAGAAATTATGATACCATCTGACACTAATTCAGGATGCGCATTGGCCGAATAGACAAAATCACCCGGGTCGTTTAACACAGGAGTATAAATTATCACAGGTTCAGACCAGGGGCCTTGAAGCTGATCAGCAAGCCTGTATCCAACAGAGGCAGCTCCAAAACCATACGTTTGAATCTGGATATATTTATTCAGCACTGAATCAAAGTGAACAGAAAATTCAGTCTGACCGGTAAACAACACAGATGATTTTGGTTCTTCGCTAACATCTTTTGTCCAGCGATTATCAGCCCACCATTCCGGGTTGTCCAAATCCCCAAGGATCAAACGATCGATTTCCATTCGGAGTAGGTATACTTCATGCGTCCCAGGCTCTTGTACGCCGTAAGCATAGACATAAGTACTATCCTTCAGAACCGCTGAAGAACCAACAATTACCCCATACGTATCGGGCCCTTTAACGTATTTTATGTCCCATCGATTGGGCATCTCATTTGGGTTATCAATGATCGCGATGTGCCAGCCAACCGCTTCAAAACCAATTCCTGTATGGGTTTCCTTTTCTTCGAAGAGGAAGATAACGAGTTTGTCTTTCACGATGATGCCATGCCCTGTCCAAAACCAATTGTCTCCGGCAAGCTCAAAGTAAGATTTGGGGTTTTTGTTATTTCTTTTATAATAAAAGGTAAGATTGGATTTTTCTAAAGTCTGATTATCCTGAATCGCAATACTATTGTTGATCATTTTTGAACGGCTGCGATGACCCCTGCCTTTTGGATCAATAAAGGAGTCACTAAACAACCAAAGAATTCTTCCATTTGAGAGCTCAACTGTCGCCGCACCATCGGCACCGCGCCAAAAGTTATCATTTTTAAATAAGGCATTGTCAATCTCAATGACTTTGGCCGTTTTGGTTAATGGCAAACTGATAGTTTGCGCCCCGACAAATCCTGTAACAGCGATGAGCAGTATTGTTAAGCTTACGTTCATTTAATTTAAGTAAAACTGTACACTTTATACCATTATTGAAAAAACACTCGAAGCAATATCAGGCATACGCCAATCAGGTAAAGAATCGTAAAAATTAACTTGTTATGACGCGCTAACCATTCAGGCAGGAATATGTCAAAATTATCCTTGTCCGAATCTGAATATTTTCTGGCAAGCACGGTCAGCGGACAAAACATTTTAAATAAAAGCAATACCAGTCCTTCCCCAATGACCAGACCTATGCCTATCCAGGTCCATAGATTGATCTCATTCCAAACACCGGAATACAACACATAGAAAATTACAATGACAAAGAAGATCCATATTAAGGTATGAAGTGCTTTGATTACTAATAATTTTTGCGAAGCGCTCAATGGGTGGGTGTAATATTAATAGGTCTGAAAACACCACCATACATTTCATCTTCCGTGCCAAAAGTATGCGTGCAGTTTATTCCTTTTATTGGCCCAGATAATGCCTCTATTTTCAAACCATAGACTTCTCTTCCTACTGATAGGAAATCAAGAATAGTCACCGGTAGATCAGCATTCGTTGGATTGATTTTTCCAAGGGGATAAATCACGGAATAGAAGGGTCCGGCATCGCCCTGATCTTCAGAAGCGGAAGCCCAGATGGTGCCATTCTGATCCACATACATATCCGTAATACTTCTTTTCGTTTTCGCATCCGTCCAGTGGCCGGGAGCATTTACGCTGATACCTTTCAATCCGGCTCCCTCAATCGCTAAAGCGCCTTTTTTCATATCCCAGAGGCCCCATCGAATCACGCCGGATGGACTGAAGTCTGATCCACCGCGCTCACCAAGAATGATGATTCTTTCGTTTTTACTAAAGGGCAGGCAATGCATGGCTTCATACTGATCGCCCTCAATACCAAAATCATTGCGATGCAAAAATGGGTATTTCAAGGTGCCTATGACCTTAGCGGTCCGCTTGGTAAAATCGACTTGCAGATGAAATATCCTACCCAGTTCACCTTGCCAATTTCCCGATTCGGCTACCAGAAACTCATTATTCTTCCCCGGTACAGCACAGATGCTTTCCAGGTCAGTCGCATTACCATCCTCTCCCCATGATTTTACTTCGATGGGAAGAATATCAATGGATTCTTTCGTGATCGTGATCCAGCCAAGACGGATTCCGTCCTTATGTTTTTTCACATCATACACCACGATGTACGAACTATCACTCAATTGCTCCATGCCGCTTGAACCGCCACTTAGTTTTTTTGAGTCGATTTGCTGATTCGTTGCTGTTGAACTCTGATCCAGATTTTTTGTAGTCGTACAGGCTGGCAAAATTAGCACCGCACAAAGAAGTATGGCTGACAATGAACTGAAATATTTTTGGCGTATCATCTCTTTTTTATTTTAGATAATGTTTGTCTGTATTCAACTTACTTACGTGAAGTTTCCAAAACTCGGAACCGAACAATTTTAGCGATCAAGTCAACAGGGACAGACTCCGTTAGAGGGAATTGCACAGAGCCCTTTCCCTGTTTGTAGATCGAAAGTTCTTTTTTAAACTTATCATGTCCGGTCGGTGTGGCATAAAAACCAATATGCCTGGCAAACCCACCGAAATAGACGAGTGGTTTTTTATTCAGTTTATAAGCGGGCATGCCATAGGCTATACTTTCAATGGCATTAGGGGCATGCGCTTTGATGGTCATGCGAATCATCTGCAGTTTTTCCTGAACAGCTACCGAAAATGCTGCTATGTAATCATCCACATTGGTAATTTCTTTTTTCATTCCTCCTTTGATAATAAAAACGAAAATTGATCTTCCTAATATAAGATGATTATGTCAAAAGTTGCGCGTATGCCTGAATCGTTTTGTATTTAAGAAAAACCAGGGTATTGCGCATTACTTTAATTAATGTGTTTTATGCGCCTCCATATCAATCTCAATCATTTGTCCGGGCAGTGCCAGGCCACTTACCTGAAGCCATGTACCGGTTGGAAAATGCGTTTTGTAGATGGAAGTTCGGTATCCGGCAATGTTGATAAATTCAGCCATGTCCGTAGTGAATACGTTTTCTACTACCACATCGTCAAAGGTATACCCGTAGTGATTAAGCACTTTTTCTAAGTCACTGTAGCAATTTTTCATTTGCTCTTCCATGCTTCCTGTGCCGAGCAGATTTCCTTCATTGTCCATACTGACCGCTCCGGAGATTTTAAGATCATCACCGATTTTGACAGCATGTGAATAGCCATAAGCTTTTTCTAATTCCGGTCGGAGTAAAAAGTACTCGTGTGTTTCGTCCTTGACGATGGTCTCTTTCACTTCTACATTAGTTTCTTTGCAGCCCTGAGTGGCGGCGATTAAAATTAAGAGGGCAGACAAGAAAGTCAGCCGGTGCAAAAATTGAAATCTGTTTTTCATTTTGTTTTTGTTTTGGGCCTACTCTATTCGGTTTTCGGCTTACCCCGTTATAAATTTAATAATTTGAACATTATGATGTCTTAAAGGGAGGTTATAGGGAAATGTTTAATGTTAAAGGTGTAATGCTTGTTATGTACAGCATGAAAAGTTGCTCGTCGAAAAGTCCCAGGCATTTTTAAACGGTGAGGGATGAGCTGTGAAAAGTGAGTAGAACCAGAATAATACAAGAATACCCTGCGCCTATCTTTGTTCGATGTTTCCAATTCCGATATATCGGAACGGGATGAGCGAATGCTCTATGCTCCCTGTCCATAGTCGTACGTCGCGTGTCCAAAAGTCCCAGGTCTAAATTTCTCAATTTTGTTATTCACCCGGCTCAATATGAATCAGGACATGTCCCAAATGAGGTATTTCATTGCGCAAGTGATCTTTCAAGTCATGTGCAATGTCGTGTCCATGCTTCACGGATATTTCACCATCAACAATTGCGTGCAGATCGACATGATACTGCATGCCTGCCTTTCGAATGAAACATTTTTCAGTGCCCAACACGCCGTTAACCTGCAATGATTTTTCCCTGATCTCATCAATCAGATCTCCATAGAGCTGTTCGTCCATTACCTCTCCCAAGGCCGGCCTTAAGATCAGGTAGCTATTATAAAGGATGAATACAGAAGCAAAAAGAGCGGCCCAGTCATCGGCAGATTCGTAACCTTCACCCAGATAAATTGCAATCGAAATACCAATAAAGGCCATCACGGAGGTTATAGCATCACTTCGATGGTGCCAGGCATCTGCTTTAAGCGACGAACTGTGTAGCTGTTTGCTTTTTCGGATAACAATTTGAAAGGAAATTTCTTTCCAGAGAATAATTAATCCCAACACAATTAGTGTCCATGCTTTAGGCAGCTTGTGCGGTGTTTGAATGTTGTGTATGCTTTCAAAAGCAATAATAGTCGCTGATATGACAAGGAAAGCAGCTATGGCAAAAGTGATGAGGGGTTCTATTTTTCCATGACCATATGGATGATTATCATCCGCGGGTCGCTTGGCATAGGTAAAACCCAATAAAACTAATAGGGAGGCAAAAATGTCTGTGACGGACTCGATCGCATCTGCAATGAGTGCATAAGAGTTGCCAAAATAACCTGCAAGACCCTTAATAATCGCCAAAGCAGTATTACTAAAAATACTGAAGTAGGTCGTGCGTATAGCTTTTTGTTCTTTATTCATGCAAATCGGAAAGACATCGGATCTACCGGGTATGATATGTGCTTTCCCTCGTAAAAATACTCTACCTGAGCCAACGGTTGGTCAGAAGCAAAATATTTTTTAATGGTGATGGGTGACGTAAGTGTTTGAAAAGGCTATGCATAGGGAGGTGTTGTTCCCTTCCTATGCTGCCTTGTAAATCGATGATAAAAAAATTATTCTGCGGTAATTGGATCTATGATTTCGGAAACGACAGCAACTAAATTAGCCGGAAATCCTCCTTGCTTAGCGTGCTCCAATACCATTTCTTCATTAGGTGCAATGTAAATACAGTAAATTTTATCACCGGCAACATAACTATGAACCCAATTAATTCGAGGACCCATTTTTTCCAGGACACCACAAGAGGTTTGTGAGATGGCTTTTAATTCCGCGGAGGATAAATTTCCTGCTCCGGGAATTTGTCTTTCAATAATATACTTTGGCATCGCAATGAAAAATTTGTTTCCTACTCATCTGGCTTTTCGGTGACGCCCCGTTTATGAAAGTGGTCGCTGGACTCCACTTTTAACAATGGAATAAAACGCTCCTTAGGGCTACTATTATTCCTTCCATTTGTCCTGGCAAAGGGCACTTGAATGCTTATTTGACAAGAATAACCTCATCTAAGTTATGTAGTAATTTGATATTTAAACCGAAAATATTTTACTTCTCGGGGACTCTCCACCAGGGACCGGATGTAGTTTTCTGGGTAAATATTTCTCCCAGACGAGGAGTAAGGACGGGAAGCGATTGATGAGATGCATTTTGTATAAATTCTTCTGCCGGTTCTCGCCATCCGTGCTGATAGGACAGGTTAAATCCACCCCAATGAACAGGCATTGCTCTTTTCACGCCTGCATCAATTGCTGCTTGCACACTTTCATTTGGAAACATATGAATTTGGGGCCAATCATCATTGTATTGTCCGCATTCCATAAATCCCAAATCAAAAGGGCCTAGCTTGTTTCCTATTTCTTTAAAGTGATCACCATAGCCACTATCTCCACTAAACCAAATACGTTCTTTCGGGGATGTAAGGGCCCATCCTCCCCACAAACATTTTGATAGCGATGACAGACCTCTACCGGAAAAATGACGGGTAGGCGTGAAAGTGATTATAATATTCTCAAAGGGCTGCGTTTGCCACCAATCAAACTCAGTGATAGTTTCAGCCGCGATGCCCCAGCTTACGAGATGCCTTTTCACGCCTAAAGAAACAAAGTATTGTTTCGTTTTGGATTTTAGTTTTTCGATGCTGCCCAAATCCAGATGATCATAATGATCATGGGAGAGCAACATCATATCTATCTCCGGAAGATCATCAATAAGCTTAAGGGTGTTTTCTGAAAAACGTTTTGTTTTCTTTGGGGCAATGGGAGACGCATCATCCCCCAGCATGGGATCAATAAGGATTGTTTTGCCCTTCCATCGCATTAGGATAACAGAGTGTCCATACCAGATAAATTTTACTTCCTCACTCGATTGTAAAAATGCTTCAGCATCAAAGGGTTGAATTTTCAGGGGTTGCTTTGGAGACCCTTCTTTGTGTCCCTTGATTTGTCGACAGATCACCCCGGGAAATTTTCTCCACTGCATGGCGGTTTTCGTGGGCATTTGATTTTGAAACAGGCCATTTTTCCATTGAGGAGAGGACTGATATTCTGCCAGCCAGTGTTTGGTTAATTTTCCTCCGAATTGCTTTCGATTCATCTGTTGTTAATTACAATTCTTATGGAAAGAGATCACATAGTAATTTGTAGTATTGAAAAAACAAGGAAACACTCATGCCGGTATTATAGTTGTTCAGAAGGAACAATCGCATCGACTTCAATCTCCACAAGCCATTCAGAGTTGATAAAACGGGTTACCTGCATGACCGTGTCAACAGGTTTAATCGTTCTAAAATATTCGGCACGAACTTTAATAACAGCTTCCCAATCTTCAATATTTGTCAGGAGGATTCGGGTTCGCACGACGTCCTCCAAACCGGAACCTGCTTTTTCCAGTGCTTCTTTTATGATCTCCAGGCATCTTCTGGTTTGTATTCCCGGATTTCCGATACCTACGGTTTTGCCATCTGGTCCCACGGGAGCAGTACCCCCGACCGAAATGAAAGGACCAACTTTTACTGCGCGACTAAATCCAATCTTGTCTTCCAGTGGATTGCCATTAGAGATTAGTGCTCTTTTCATGATGTATTATTTGCTCGTGATGATTTGATGTAATTTTTTTGCGAGTATTTTTTTTATTCTTTGTTATATTGGTTGACCAAATGTAAGCAGATTATGGTCCGGGTCAAGTATTGAAAATTCTTTTTGCCCCCAGGGCTTTATGGCCAATACTCCGTTGGGATGAATAGGTGTATGGATATTTCGCATAGATTGATATAAAGCATCAATTTGATTTGTCCGAATATACACCTGACCATAATTGTCCCGAGGATCGAGATCTTTGAATAAAAAAAAGTGAATCTCTATCAGGTCTTTTTCCAAGATTAAATACTCGTCAAAGGGGGGCTTCCCATTTCACGAAAACCTAACTGGTGGATGTAAAAATCCCTGGTGACCTGTTTATTGCGCATCGGCAATTTTGGGTGAATGGCGGTGAGCATATATATATTATGTCTGTTAGATAATGGTATCTGATCGCGAAACGATACCGAAGTAAAAATGATTAAATGCCGGACAACGAATAACGTATAAATAAAAAAACTTTGCGGGTAATTTATTTATTGCGTCCCGGCACCCGAGCGATCATGGCAGCAGTATTGCCTGCCGTTAAAAAGCACCTGTAAGTTAATTTATTTTGAATGAAAGGCTGAAGGGGTATAAAAAAAGGGACAGCCGATTTCCCTCAAAAATCGACCATCCCTGTTTTAACAACATTTCTTTTACCAGAATATCCCACGTTTGGTCACAAACTGGCTGGGAGACTTTATCTTTTTTTATTGTTCATGGTTTACAACGTAAAAAAGAAATATGTTGCTAAATCATCCGAAAATGATGAAGCAAAGGTATTGCGGGTTTGGATGCCGCGTGTCAAAAGGAATGGAAAATTTTGGTTAAAGTTTTTAACTAAAATTCGGACTTTTTGAGACTTTTCCGTTTCAGCTTTATCCTTTTAGAAATCTCATGCAAGACAGTTCCGGGTGTTAAGCAAGACCCTTAATCCCCAATTTGCGCATATCCTGCCTGGCAACAGATGATTGGATAAATGGGACTTTTTAGGGTTTTAGAATCAAAAGGAGTGCAAGTTCGATCGTGTTACCGGATCATTTTTTCTTCTTTTTAGGCTTGGGAGCAGGAAGTTCTTTGAGCGAGATTCTGACCAGCTCACTCAGCCACTCCCGATCCTCAATTTTGTCTTCTATGAGAAAGCATGGTTTGGCGCCGGAGTAGGGAGAGGCTTCCACTACTTTACCTATAAATAGTCGACCGGATTTGGTCGGTTTGATGAAGAGCTTGTTGTCACAAATGAGTCCAAACAATTTTCCGTTGGCATACACGACGTATTCGCCAAACATATTTCGGGCGGTGATCTCACCGGCATTTTCGATTTGGTCAATGACGAAATCCACAAACTGTTTATCTGACGCCATATTTTATTTCTGTAATTGGTACATAAAAAGTTAGGTGCAATACCATAGCCCTAATAATTTCACGTATCGTTAGACATCAGTTCTTTCCTTTGTAATAGTGGATAAGGACAGAATCCATCGGTTCTTTACCCTCGATGATGCGATTAACTTTTTCCCATAATTCGGAATTAATAAGCGACCTTAGCGGTTGCTCCAGCTTGGGAATTTTTGCAAACACTTTATTTATTTTCTTATCCCAAACGGTATAATACTTTACCAAATCATCCGGATACACAACTTTTCGGCGAGTGCCCTCATCAAAGCCTCTGAAAGGTTCCGAAATATTTAAGTAGCCATAGTCATCGGTCAATTGTTCTCCAGGTTGAATATCCCGAATGGCAATCTCAAAATCGTAGGCAGTCGTCAGGCAGTTGGAATTGAAACTGTGATTGACATAACGACCATTGTCCCAGCACAGCACAAAATTGCCTTTGTTGTTGCGGTAGGTGTACGTGTCCAGGATGTTTTGATAAATGGGTTCCATGGACTGAAATTCCAGTGGACTGAATTCACGATCCAACTTATCTAAAGCCCAGGTGATAGTACCTGCGGGAATGAATTCGGTGGCGACCACTCCATAGCCCACCTCCCGGCCTATATATTTTAATTCTGTTTTAGGATATATCATTTGAATGAAATAGAATAAAATGAGGAAAACTGATTTTGGTGAAAACCAATTCCTTTAAAATGTACAACCGTCGTTTCCGGGTAAGGAGTCCACTCAGCTATGTCTTAAAATGGAATTGGCCTGCCAAGGTACTTGGAAAATGGCGATTTTCAGAGGTCAGTCGATAAAGTTTTTAGCCAGGTGAAAAGAGTTACCCAAACCTTCATTTTCCTTTAAAGCAGCACAGGTTTGTGTTTTGGTCTTGCCTTAATCAGAGAGATCGTGTTCCGGCTATTGGGAGTCCAATAGTATAGCAGGTCAGGCCGCATTCTATCAAATCACAAACGTTTCTGACTTCCTTTTGCCCTCTTCCATCAATTGCAGAAATCGATCTTCAAAACATATATTTTTTAATAGTGGATTGGCAGACAGAAATCGATAAGGGTAAAAGAGCTCCATCGAATAAGCCGGCAGGTCCAGTGCCTTTTCGATTTCACCAATGACAGCATAACATTCTGCTAAATGAAAAGCAAAGTGACGATCATTTCTGGCTTCCGTTTCGAGATCCGTTGCAGCATATTGCATCGCGCGTGCTTTTTCTCCCTTAAGCCCATACGATAGAAATAGTATCTGTCGTGTATATGCCCCATCTACGCAGCATACCCTACAATGTTTGTAAACATGATGACAGCAA
>JAHEAR010000061.1 GCA_024642665.1 Bacteroidota bacterium | reverse complement strand
AATTAATATACCAAGACACATGACAATTTGGCACAGTTTGAATAGTGTGGTATGGTATCTGATCATATCTTTGCACGACTAATAGATAAATAAAGATATGTTTAAAGTATTCACCAAGATATTTGGTTCAAAATATGATCGGGATGTAAAGACATACTCGCCTATTGTTGAGGAGATTAACGAGCTTTTTGAGCAATATAAAGCGCTTTCAAACGAAGCGTTGAGAGGAAAGACGCAGGAATTCAAAAACCGGATCACCGCGCATCTGGCGGAACTCGATCAGGAAATCGAAGAAATGCGTCTGGAAGCAGAGGAAGGAACTGACTTTTCCTTAAAAGAGGCCTTGTACCGAGAACTGGATGAAGCCACCAAAGAAAGAGACAAATCGCTTGAAGTCATTCTCAAAGAACTCTTACCGGAAGCTTTTGCCGTAGTCAAAGAAACCTGCCGCAGATTCTTCGAAAATGAAATCATAACGACGACCGCCACTGATCATGATCGTGATTTGGCAGCGAGCAAGTCCTATGTGACGATTGAAGGCGAAAAAGCCAAATGGAAAAACGAATGGACCGCTGCCGGTGCACATATCAAATGGAATATGGTGCCCTATGATGTCCAGTTGATTGGCGGAATGGTGCTCCATGATGGAAAAATCGCAGAGATGAGTACCGGGGAAGGAAAAACACTTGTGGCTACTATGCCTTCCTACCTCAATGCACTGGCAGGGCTTGGCGTCCATATCGTAACCGTTAATGACTATCTGGCCCGACGAGACAGTGAGTGGACAGCTCCGATCCATGAATTTCTGATGCTCAAAGTAGATTGTATCGATAAGCATCAGCCCCATTCCCCACAAAGGAAAAAAGCCTATAAAAGCGATATCACCTATGGCACCAACAGTGAGTTTGGTTTTGATTATCTGAGAGACAATATGGTGCGCTCTCCGGAAGAGCAGGTGCAGGGAAAATATCACTATTGCATGATCGATGAGGTCGACTCTGTGTTAATCGATGATGCCAGAACGCCACTGATCATTTCCGGTCCGGTTCCTGAGGGATCTGAAGAACAGGAATACATTGAATTGAGACCTTACGTCACTAAGCTAATCGAAGCACAACGAAAGTTGGCTACCGGCTTTCTGGCTGAAGCGCGAAAACTCATACAGGAAGGGAATGATGGCTTTGAAGAAGGGGAAGGAGGTATCGCCCTTTTGCGTTCCCATCGAGCGATGCCTAAAAACAGACCGTTGATAAAATTCCTGTCTGAAGATGGCATTAAAGTCATATTGCAGCGCACTGAAAACCATTTTATGCAGGAGCAATCCAAACACATGCATAAGGCTGATGAACCCCTCTTATTTACGATAGATGAAAAAAACAGACAAGTAGAGCTGACGGAAAGAGGCGCTGAATTTTTAGCCCAGTACAATAGTGATGCGCATTTCTTCGTCATGCCTGACATCGTGGCTGAAATGCAAGCCATTTCTGACAAAGCACAGGCCACGGGAGAGTCACAGACGGATGTGCGCCAGGCTTTGGCGCAGGATTTTTCCATTAAGTCCAGACGACTGCATGCGATCAATCAGTTGTTAAAAGCTTACACCCTATTTGAACGAGATGAAGAATACATCGTCATCGATGGTCAGGTAAAAATTGTTGATGAGCAAACCGGTCGTTTGATGGAAGGTCGTCGATTTTCTGACGGATTGCACCAGGCTTTGGAAGCAAAAGAAAATGTAAAACTTGGGGAGATCACGCAGACTTATGCAACCGTCACTTTACAGAACTTTTTCAGGATGTATCACAAACTTGCGGGGATGACTGGAACAGCGGAAACAGAAGCAAGCGAACTCTGGGAAATTTATAAACTGGATGTCGTGGTGATTCCTACTAATCGTCCCATTGCGCGAGATGATATGGAAGATATGATCTTTAAAACAGCCCGTGAAAAGTACAATAAGGTAATAGAAGATATTTTCGAACTGACTAAAGCAGGACGACCTGTCTTAGTGGGTACTACATCTGTCGATATCTCTGAAAAATTAAGCCGGATGCTTAAACTCCGGGGTATCGAGCATAATGTATTGAATGCAAAACAGCATCAGCGTGAAGCTGAAGTCGTGGCTGAAGCGGGTTATGCAGGCCACGTCACTATTGCTACCAATATGGCCGGTCGTGGTACGGACATTAAGCTGGGGCCAGGCGTAAAGGAAGCCGGCGGTCTGGCTATTATAGGTACGGAGCGTCATGATTCACGCCGGGTAGACAGACAGCTTCGAGGTCGTGCCGGTCGTCAGGGTGATCCCGGTTCTTCACAATTCTATGTGTCTCTGGAAGACAACCTGATGCGCCTTTTCCATTCTGAGCGAATAGCGAAAGTCATGGATCGGATGGGTCATAAAGATGGAGAGGTGATTCAACACTCTATGGTTACAAAATCAATCGAGCGTGCACAGAAGAAAGTTGAAGAAAACAACTTCGGTATTCGTAAGCGACTGCTCGAATATGATGATGTCATGAATATTCAGCGTGAAGCGATTTACACAAAACGCAAGCATGCACTGGAAGGTGCACGACTACAACTTGACATCAATCAAATGTTCATTTCCATGTCGGAAAGCATTGTTGAAAATGCCAAGCAGGATAATGATTATGAAGGTTTTATCGAAGAGAGCATGACCATCATGGGCTCCGTACCGGACGTCAACAAAGATTTATTTTCAAGCACTTCTGCTGAACATATTATTGAAACGTACGAAAACCAGGTGCAGACAGAATACAAAAGAAAGCGTGAAAAGATTACAGAAGTACTCATGCCGATCATAAAGAATGTGTATGAAAATGAAGGGCATCGGTATAAGCGTATTTCAATTCCATTTACGGATGGCAGAAAAAATGCACTTCCTGTTTCTGCAGATCTGAAAAAAGCAATCGATACGCAAGGGAAGTCTGTCATGGTCGATATAGAAAAAGCCGTAAGTCTTTTCCTGATTGATGATCACTGGAAGGAGCACCTCAGAAACATGGACGAGTTGAAAGAATCTTCGCAAGCTGCTTCTTTTGAACAAAAAGATCCGCTGGTCGTCTACAAGATGGAGGCATATGAACTGTTTGAAGGACTCGTCTATAAAGTCAATAGTGATGTGTGTTCCTACTTATCCCGAGGGGCCTTGATGATGCAGGGCAATGATGAAGTACGTGAGGCAAGGGAGCAGAAGACTGACCTCAGCAAAACAAGCACGAGCCGTACGGACGAATTAGCGAGAAAAGCAGCGGCAGCAGCGGCCGGTGCCGGCAGACGAGCAGAAACTGTCGTTGAAACTGTCAAACGTGATGAACCGAAAGTTGGTCGCAATGATCCATGTCCTTGTGGTAGTGGCAAAAAATATAAGCAATGCCATGGGAAAGCGTAATTATTCACAACTATAAATTAAAAAAAAGGAGATCAAAACTGATCTCCTTTTTTTTATTCAATTCTTTCGTCACATCAGCTTCTTCCAATTCAAATAGCTTCCATTTTTTCTTCCAGTAATGCAATTAATAATAATCCGGAGAAACAAAGCGCGAGAATCATCATCACGCTCATGTTGGAAGCAAAAATGATAATAGTGGTAATCAGTATTGTCAGGAAGGAACGCAGGTAAAGTATTTTGCTCGTGGCCCGCCAAAAAGCAGCGACTAGACTCATTGAAAAAAGAAATATCCCAACGCTAAAGGCTATTCGACCCTGAAGAGATAGAGCGTCTGTTGGATGTAGCATGGCTTCTTCTATAGCAGATGTATAAATGATCAGTCCGCACAATAATGGGAAATGGATCAAACTAAACACATCACGAGCCATTGGGGCTTGTCGGGCAAGTGTAGTAGATGCTAGAGTATGCTCCAGTTTATCTTTTATTTTATAAAAATATAACCACCACATAACGGCTGTTATTCCAACGGCCAGAGAAGAAACCATCATTAATGGGCTTTCCCATGATTCTTTAGAGGCCGCACTTGCTGCTACAATCAATGTCTCCCCCAGTGCAATAATAATAAACAAGCCATGTCGCTCCGTAAAATGCTTAATATGTAAGCCCCAGTTTTCGCTATTTCCGCCAAATCCAGCTGCAAGCATGTCTAACACGATCGTTAATCCCCAAAACCAATATTGTGCAGCTCCGCCGAGCACGCCTCCTGCAATCGCTGATATCAATCCGGTGATAGAGAGCATAGCAAATAACCGAACGGCTGAACGCATTTTTGGATCTGCCCAGGTGACCCACAGGTATATGATAAGACCGATAGAACGAACAGCCACATAAGATGCAGCAAACCACCAGGATTGTGCGGTAAACGACTGGGGTACGCTTACCGCCATAAAAAATGCTAAAGCGGTAGCTATCAAAACTGCAATGAGCACCCAATTATGGGTTGTATCCGCGGCATTTAATGCCCAGGTAAATTGCGTCCAGGCCCACCACACCAGCCAAAAAACCAATATCGCCCGACCGATATGAATTATATCAAAGGAGCCATGAATTAAATGAACAACCTGTGTAATGGAGAATACAAAAATGAGATCAAAAAAGAGTTCTGCGAAGCTAACCGGTTGTTCCCCTCCGGCCAGAAAGGATTTAGGGCTTTTTATTTCATTCTTCATATAAAATCAAATCTAAATAAAAACGGAGGATACTTTATGGCCTGATGACTCGTTTCTTTGTTTAGTAAATTGAAATAAATCGTTTGTTTTTCAATAAACACTTATAAACCATCGTACTCTTAAACAGTTTCTTACATTCTCGGGTTTTACCATTATTTTTGAGCCCTGTTTAAATCTGATTTCATGTCTTTTACCCATGCCATACTAGTGACCGGTGGAGCCGGTTTTATCGGTTCTCATGTAATTCGTCGATTGGTCAATACATACCCCAACTATAAGATTGTAAATTTTGACTTGCTGACCTACGCCGGTAATCTGGACAATCTTACAGACATACAGGACCAAGCGAACTATAGTTTTGAAAAAGGAGATATAAATGACATGGTGCTGGTCAAAAGTATTTTACACAAATACAAGATCAATGGTATCATCCATCTGGCCGCAGAATCACATGTTGATCGATCTATTGAAGATCCGCTCTCTTTTGTTCGCACCAATGTCCTGGGCACAGCTTCCTTACTGGAAGCTTTCCGTAGCTACAGAAAAGAAACCGGTATCGATGGTAAGTTTTATCATGTTTCTACAGATGAGGTGTATGGTGAACTCGGAGACACGGGATTTTTTACAGAAACTACTCCTTACTCACCCCGGAGTCCATACTCTGCATCGAAGGCTTCCAGTGATCACTTTGTCAGAGCCTATCACGAAACCTATGGCATGCCGATCGTGCTCAGCAACTGCAGCAACAATTACGGTCCAAATCAATTTCCTGAGAAACTGATTCCCTTAATGATCAACAATATTCGAAACGGGAAATCATTGCCTGTGTATGGTGAAGGCGCCAATATCAGAGACTGGCTTTATGTGGAAGATCATGCGGCCGCTATTGATCTGATTTATCACGAAGGCAGGGATGGAGAAACATACAATATCGGTGGAGATACTGAATTAAAAAATATTGATCTGGTACGTACTCTGTGTAAGGTGATGGATGAAAAAACGGGTCGCCTGCTTGGGAGTGCTGAAGAGTTAATTCGTTTTGTGAAAGACAGGGCAGGTCATGATCATCGCTATGCGATTGACTTTAGTAAAATCAAAAACGAACTAGGCTGGACGCCGGCTACGGATTTTAAATCCGGTCTTGCAAAGACTGTTGACTGGTATCTGTGCAATGATGCATGGGTTGCCCATGTGACGGATGGATCATACTTGCAGTACTACGAAAAACAATACGGGGATAAGGCGTAGGGCATGGGGCATGGGGCGTAGGGCAAAGGGCGTAGGGCAAAGGGCAAAGGGCAAAGGGCAAAGGGCAAAGGGCAAAGGGCAAAGGGCAAATTAAAAATTACGAATTACGAATTACGAATTACGAATTACGAACCAGTAAATCGCTTCATCACTCAATCACTAAATAACTCCATCACCACATCACTAAATCACCACATCACTCCATCACTCCATCACTCAATAAATATGAAATACTTCAT
Organism: Bacteroidota bacterium; assembly: GCA_024642665.1. GTDB lineage: Bacteria > Bacteroidota > Bacteroidia > Chitinophagales > Saprospiraceae > Opimibacter. Next base: position 171 of record JAHEAR010000061.1, on the reverse strand, counting down.
TCCCTTCCTCAGTTTTCTGCTTTTAATTTCCTGCAAGCCGACTCCCGGTGCTGAAACTATTGAAGAGCCAACACAGGAAGTAACACCTGACTCTTCAGTAACCGAAGTGTTAGATATCCCCGGGTTACAAAGGTTGTGGGACACGGACAACATCCTTACGACCTCAGAATC
>JAHEAR010000004.1:188339-210744 GCA_024642665.1 Bacteroidota bacterium | reverse complement strand
GTAAAACTAGTAACTGGGGCTAAGTCGTAACAAGGTAGCCGTACCGGAAGGTGTGGCTGGAATACCTCCTTTTATTTATAAGAGTGTACAATATCTAAGCTCCTTCTTCCCTATCTTTTTTTTTATCTCCCGCTCAAGCGGGATCGATAAAAACTTGGTTAAAAGGTTAAATGGTTAAAGGTTTAATGGGTTTTCCCTTAAACTTTAAACATTTATACTAAACATTAAGCCCTTCGATTTTTCAAGAGTTATTATGAAATGGAAAGCAATTTTCCTTTTCCGCTGCTACTTTCTTAAGCGATCACGGTGTACACCGTAAAACGTTTATAATGAATGTTTTTTTTAAAACCGTTCACCACTAACCGTTTACCGTTCACCCTTTTTGCTTAACCCTTACCTACTGCCAAATCTGTTGTTTTTAAACGTATATACAGGCGAGCAATAAAATATTTTTCAAAAGCCATCATTTTTATGATTGGTGTAAAAGAAAATGTTTCTATCTTTGCCGTCCGTTTCGCCAAAAGTTGAGCGAAATAAACATTGAAATCAATAAGAATTGATGTGGTCCAGGAGGACTGAAATCGTTATAGCGATTGCGTTATAGCGAATTCTCCCGGAGCGATACCGGACATATCAGCAATGCACCTCTTCAGGAAGTGTGGAATTCTAGCCGAAAGCCACAGAAGAGAGAAGATCAAGGTGTACTAAAGTTCTTTGACAAGGATGGGGAGCGTCGTGAGGAGAGAAGCTGATTTATCAGTGGATCTTCTTGCTATTATAAATAGACGAACTATTAAATTATTATGTGCCTTACGGCATAAAAAGTAGGAAGTGATTAAGAGCGTATGGGGAATGCCTAGGCTCTCAGAGACGACGAAGGACGTGGTAAGCTGCGATAAGCTGCGGGGAGTTGCAAACTAACTTTGATCCGCAGATGTCCGAATGGGACAACCCCTATGGTTGAAGACCATAGATCCGCCTTTGGCGGAAGACAACCCGGAGAACTGAAACATCTAAGTAACCGGAGGAACAGAAATCAACGAGATTCCCGTAGTAGTGGCGAGCGAACTGGGAACAGCCCATTAAGTATAGTACTAAGTAGTAGAAGTGGTCTGGAAAGCCACACCGTAGAAAGTGAAAGTCTTGTAAACGAAACGAAGTATTATATGAATCGAGTAGGGCGGGACACGTGTAATCCTGTCTGAATATGGGGGGACCATCCTCCAAGGCTAAATACTCCTGAGAGACCGATAGTGAACCAGTACCGTGAGGGAAAGGTGAAAAGGACCCCGAAAAGGGGAGTGAAAAGACCCTGAAACCATACGCTTACAAGCGGTAGGAGCCTCGATTTATCGGGGTGACTGCGTGCCTTTTGCATAATGATCCTACGAGTTGCTCCTGGCTAGCGAGTTTAATTCCGATGAAAGGAAGGAGGCGTAGCGAAAGCGAGTCTGAATAGGGCGAGCAGCTAGTCGGGGCAGACGCGAAACCATGGTGATCTACCCATGGGCAGGTTGAAGGTTCGATAATCTCGAACTGGAGGACCGAACCGGTGTACGTTGAAAAGTGCTCGGATGACCTGTGGGTAGGGGTGAAAGGCCAATCAAACCTGGAGATAGCTCGTACTCCCCGAAATGCATTGAGGTGCAGCGTTGGCTTTTTCTGTGTAGGAGGTAGAGCTACCAATAAGGCTAGGGGGCTTCGCGGCCTACCAACCCTTGATGAACTCCGAATGCCTATACAGATAACCAGCAGTGAGGCGCAGGGTGCTAAGGTCCTGTGCCGAGAGGGAAAAAACCCAGAACAACAGCTAAGGTCCCTAAGTATACATTAAGTTGATCTAACGATGTGAGGATGCTTTGACAGCTAGGATGTTGGCTTGGAAGCAGCCATTCATTTAAAGAGTGCGTAACAGCTCACTAGTCGAGCGTTCTTGCGCGGAAAATGATCGGGCATCAAATGTATCACCGAAGCTATGTATCCGAAAGGATGGTAGGGGAGCATTCTACTGGCGTCGAAGGTGAACCGTGAGGTTTGCTGGAGCAGGTAGAAAAGAAAATGTAGGAATGAGTAACGATAAATACGGTCAGAAACCGTATCGCCGTAAGACTAAGGTTTCCTGGATCGATGTTCGACAGACCAGGGTGAGTCGGGACCTAAGGAAAACCCGAGAGGGGTATTCGATGGCAAACGGGTTAATATTCCCGTACCAGTTTACAATAAAAGGGGACGGAGATCCAAACTGAACGCGCACTGACGGAATAGTGCGTTGAACCAACCGGAAGGTTGGGATAGTACCCTGATTCCGCAAGGATGAAGGGATAGTTTCAGGGAGGTTCTTCCAAGAAAAGCCGAAGTAAACTGCTCGTACCGTAAACCGACACAGGTAGTCGAGGAGAGTATCCTCAGGCGCTCGAACGATTCATGGCTAAGGAACTAGGCAAATTAGACGCGTAACTTCGGGAGAAGCGTCCCTCTTAGCAATAAGAGGCGCAGTGAAAAGGCCCAGGCGACTGTTTAGCAAAAACACAGGACTCTGCTAATTCGAAAGAAGACGTATAGGGTCTGACACCTGCCCGGTGCTGGAAGGTTAAGGAAGGGGGTTAGCGCAAGCGAAGCTCTTGACTGAAGCCCCAGTAAACGGCGGCCGTAACTATAACGGTCCTAAGGTAGCGAAATTCCTTGTCGGGTAAGTTCCGACCTGCACGAATGGTGTAACGATCTGGGCACTGTCTCAGCCATGATTTCGGTGAAATTGGAGTATCGGTGAAGATACCGGTTACCCGCAATGGGACGAAAAGACCCCGTGCACCTTTACTACAGCTTCACATTGGTCTTGAGTCTAAAATGTGTAGGATAGCTGGGAGACTTTGAAGCCGCCACGCCAGTGGTGGTGGAGTCGTCCTTGAAATACCAGCCTTTTTATATTTAGGTTCTAATCCCTAACGGGAGACAGTGTGTGGTGGGTAGTTTGACTGGGGTGGTCGCCTCCAAAAGAGTAACGGAGGCTCGCAAAGGTACCCTCAGTACCGTTGGTAATGGTACGAAGAGCGTATGAGTATAAGGGTGCTTGACTGAGAGAGCGACGGCTCGATCAGGTGCGAAAGCAGGCTCAAGTGATCCGGTAATTCCACATGGGTGGGTTATCGCTCATAGGATAAAAGGTACGCCGGGGATAACAGGCTGATCTCCCCCAAGAGCTCATATCGACGGGGAGGTTTGGCACCTCGATGTCGGTTCGTCACATCCTGGGGCTGGAGAAGGTCCCAAGGGTTGGGCTGTTCGCCCATTAAAGTGGCACGCGAACTGGGTTCAGAACGTCGCAAGACAGTTCGGTCTCTATCTATTGCGGGCGCGGGAATATTGAGAAGATCTGACACTAGTACGAGAGGACCGTGTTGGACGTACCGCTAGTGTACCAGTTGTGGCGCCAGCTGCATCGCTGGGTAGCTACGTACGGAACGGATAAGCGCTGAAAGCATCTAAGCACGAAGCCGTCTTCAAGATGAGTATTCCATTCTCCCTTGCGGAGATGAAGGGTCGTGGAAGATGACCACGTCGATAGGCTATAGGTGGAAGTGCAGTGATGTATGGAGCCAAGTAGTACTAATCACCCGAAAACTTCCTTTTTTTAATTAAGAAATTTCATACGAGTTAAATTGTATGTCTCGTCGACATATAATGAATCGACAATCCCCATCCTTTTTTTAACTAATAAGTGAATACCTTATTATGGTATCACCTAAGAGTAGTGTGACTTCCTATGTCCCGTCCGCTCCGGCGGACAACGAAAGGAATCACACGAAATGCTAGTGCACGCTTCACAAGAAGAGTGTATGTAAGTTCTAATGGTGGCTCACGCCGTAAATGCGTGACAAGTTCCGCAAGGAATCTCCATGGAAGAGCAAATGGTGGCTATAGCAAGGGGGATCCACCTCTTACCATTCCGAACAGAGAAGTTAAGCCCCTTCACGCCGATGGTACTGCCTTTGGGTGGGAGAGTAGGTAGCTGCCTATCTTTAAAATGGCCCTGTAGCACATGCTGCAGGGCTTTTTTATTTTATCCCCATTTCTCAGCATTTGTTTTCCCTTTCTTACCCGTCCTTACGGAAATTAGTTTTTTCTTTGCACCCCGTATGGCTTCCATCATCAAACATAAAATAATCGCTGAACTGCTATGGTGGATTTTCACCGCTGTCGTTGTGATACTTGTCCTCTTTCCTGTGTGGAAGAATACAATAGATTTCCCCTTTTATGTTGAAAACGCCATGCTTGTCATCGTCTTCATCACCTTCACACGCTATATTTTCTTCCTCCCCATCTCATTCATCGCCCGACTGAAATGGATCAAGGTCTTTATCATTCTCTCCGTGGTGCTCTTTTGTTTTATCCTGGCCACCGCCCTGGGTGATTTTAGAAATTATATGGACGAAAAAGGCTTGCAAACACTGGTCACCCATCTGCATGTCACAAGACAAACCAGCGTGATGACCTACATCAAAAACGAAATGATTTTCTTCGGTACGGGAAGCATCATCACCGCTATCCTGCTCACCTTTAGACTAATCATCTCCCTATGGCGGATGCGGAATAGCGGAAGAGTGTGATCAGTCAGATTTTTTAGGTTTTTTGTTTGAGCAGACTCCTGAGAAAATCAATTTCACTTCGCAATTCTTCTATCAATTCACCATAAAGTTTTTTCACTTCAGGCGAAAGGGCTGATGATTTTTCATCCATCATTTCATGAACCATATTTCCTTTAGGTTCATTGATGAACATACTTGCAAGGAATTTATGAATATCAATTTGCAGGATTTCGCAAACTTGAATCAGACGATCAACACTTAAGTTTGATTTTCCTGATTCCAAATTAGCGTACGATGACTGGCTTAAGCCGAGCATCTCCGCCAGGTATTCCTGCGAATACCCCTTTGCCTCCCGCACAGACCGGATATCCCTTCCGATCTTATCAGAATAGCGCATATAGTTATCAGATTTACTGGTGAAGTATTCTGTTTTCCAATAGGAAATATACGCCATTGTCAGCACTTTTGAAACAGGAAATTGATTTTCCTGCAGCCAACAAACACTTCACCAGTGCCACGACTGCCTTTGTGACCAAACCAGTTGACCAATGAAAACATCTATGCTGCTCCTGTGCATAGCACTATCGCTATCCCCAAAAGCATTCTGTCAAACCCCTGAAACCACCGATCAAGTCATCGAGGGAAGCAAAATCATCGTTGAATTATTCAAAGCACTGAGCAACAAAAAAGGAGTTGAGAAAGAGGCCGGCTGTAAAAATAATTACGCAGACCTATGCATAGAAAATAATTCAGAGAATTCCATGACCGTGATCCTCAAACACCGGGCTTCCGGAGAGAAAAGAGAAGTGGTCATCCTCCCCGAGGGCAAAGAATGCTCGTTGCAAATCACCATAGGTGTTTGGAACTATGATTTGCGCATTACCGGAATACAGCAACCCTTTCGCAAAGGCGATATGATGATCAGAGCTTGCGAAAATATGGAAATGAATATAAAGTGAATGTCCAACTGGCAAAGACAAGGAAATCACCAGGACACTTTACCGTTGGATCATCAGGCGCCGATGTGACAACATGATCATAGTGTAGCGGGCAACCGAAATCCGCTTGAAAAAGAAGTAGGCTATTCGCTTAATGTCTGTTGGACATTTAAGTATTGTATTAAAACTTCATCATGAAAAAGATTTATCTATTAACCACTTGCCTGTCATTGCTCCTGACATTTTTATGCTCAACAAATTTGCTAAGCCAGAAAACGACTACTCCTTCTGCCCAGGCAGTAGTTGTCGGAACCGTTAGTAATGGTAATCCTGTTTTGACCAGCCTGACTAATGCTACTCTGGTATTGAAAGGTGGGCTGCCTTCAGGAGCATCCCTCACAGATGTAACGATTGCACTGAATCAGGAATCCGGGAAATACGTTTTAATTGGTTTAGTCGTCAATGGAGGTATTTCCGGGAAAATTGTAGAGCTGGAATTAAATGGAGGTGTATTAAGAGCGGCACCTGGAGGACCTAGCGTCGAAGTTACGTGTAATGGCACAAATTGTGCTCAATGTGTTCCTGTGGTGACTCGAGGAGGAGTCCATTGTGTATGCAAAGATACCCCGTTACAAACAGGCGCAGCATGTGATATGACATCGAAAGTTGTATTGTCTCTATGGTAATTTAGTACTCAAATCAGTATTTCAAAGCAAGGTGATTATTCCAATAATCACCTTGCTTTTTGTAACTTAATGTTATAAAAATGCACTTTTATGAAAAATCTCCATCAAGTCCTGTTCTCACTCCTTGTGGGAATGATTATCCCGGTTGGTTCATTACTAGGTCAAAGCGAACTTTTGGATTTTGTCAATCGCTATTTTGATCAACGCGATCAGTTCGAATCGTTGACGGCTGAAGTAGAATTCAGAAATAAATTGTTTTCTAAGGATGATACTTTGCTGACAAAGGCATTCATTCAAATGGTATCTCAACCGGAGGATACAATATTCGGGGGATATGTTTTTGTTGAAGCAGAAGATAAAACCTACGCCTATGATGGTGAAACAGCTTTTTTTGGTGATAGGACCACATCTACCATAACTATCAATGAACTTAAAGAGAATCCTGGGGGATTAGTACAGCATGATTGGGTTGGAAATTTTATTGAAGCATCCTTCCTGACTAAAAATCAATCGGGTAGGGCTGCAGTTACCAATCCGGCATTTACACCTACGTTTATTGACACCATGATAGGGCAGTGGCCTTGCAAAGGAATTCACCTGACACTTCCGGATCAGGAAGAGTTTACAAATTTCAAATTATTAGTTGCCTACGACACCATCGAATATATGCTCCGCTTTCGATCCATTTCCATGTATTTTCAGGAAAATGAACAATACCAATCCTGGACCTATAAACATCCTGTATTTGGACATCACAAGGAGCTGACGAAATTAAATGATGATTTCCTGTCCTCGTTTAAGCATCAGGAATTGTATCAATACATTGAGCCGGATACATTTGGTGAGGCTATAGTACAGAAAGACTATTCGACCTTACAAGGAAGAATTATGACTTCTACAGAGTCATTCGATATAAAAGCGATTGAAGCGGAAGTCATTGTTCTTGATTTCTGGTACTCTTCCTGCTATCCATGTATAAAAAGTATTCCGGAAGTGAATAAAATCTACGAACTCTTCAGTGATCAGGACGTGGTCGTATTTGGTGTAAATATTATCGACGACGAACTGAAAAACAAAAGCCGAATAGAGAAATACGTTCGAAACAACCCAATGTTTTATCAAACTATCATGGCTGATCGTAGCACGTATGAGCAGTGGGTTCCGGATGGCTATCCAATGCTCTTAATTCTGGACAAGAATTATCAGCTCATCGATAGGCATGGCGGTTATACAGAAGGAATGGCCGATGACATTGCGGAGATCATTGAGGCGCATTTAAATAATTAGTGATGCATCATATGATCATGTCCTTCCATGTTAGCCTGAACAGCTTCATACACTAATTTTTCAGGGGAAGATGCGCCCTGAAGGAGTTTGTAAGCACTATTGATATCCAAGCCGGTAAATACCTGATCAGGGCAGTCTTTACAGGGCCACTGAATTGTCACGCTATTGATCTTGTTTGCCTTCCGTACACCAACCTCCAGTGCCAGACTGTTCGCCCCAAAAGAAGAACCGGAGGTTACTGTTCTGTATATTTTTCGTTCTTTGCCACCTTCCTGAACGGATATCTCAACGCGTGCACCAATAGCAGCCTTGTTTGCTTCACTGCCTTCTAATTTTAGTACAAGCCAATCATTGTTGTGTTCATTGGGATTATCAAAAAGACAGTTATAGAAGTTATCGCCATCATACGCACCACCGATAACCACGTACATATCTTCATCGCCATCGTGATTCCAATCGCCGAAACTCACCCCATGTCCCTTTTGAATGTTCGCAAAATTTCCACTATAACTCACATCTTCAAACCGCTTGCCTTCGATATTGAGATACATTTTATTGGGTACCAGACTTTGGTAAAGGGGATTCCCGGTGGCGAGGTAGAAATCTAAATAGCCATCTGTATTGATATCACCAAAATTGCAGCCCATCGTAAAAGCAACTTCATTTATTCCTGAGGTACTACCTACTTCTTCAAATTGCAGATTTCCTTTATTGTGATACAACTTTGGGAGATATTCAGAGTTGTTTTTTAGCAGATGATCCTGCATCCAGATGATCCCCGGCGAAGCATCATTGGAGAATCCGGATACAAACAAATCCTCATTCCCATCATTATCATAATCGAAGTTCCAGCATGGGAAACTTAGTTTCGGGGCACGCACGTTTGACTGATCGCCAACAGGAATAAAACTTTGTTTGCCGACAAAGCCTTGATTGATGAATAGTTGATTGCCATTGGTCAGGCTGGTCACATAGATATCCGGGTATTTGTCATTGTTAACATCAACCGCCACAATGCCTTTAAAAAACTCATTTTGAGTCAGGCCGTATTGGGTAGAAGCATGTTCAAATGTTCCATCCTGCTGATTGATATAAAGATCAATGCCCCTTTTGTAGTCACCATACGATTCGTTGGCTACGATCAGGTCAAGCCAACCGTCAAGATTAAAATCGGCCCAGGCGGAGGCTTGTGTAGGCGCATGATGGGTTAGTCCGGCTTTTATGGTGACATCTTTAAATGTGCCTTTACCGGTATTCATCAACAACGTATTTGGAATATCTCCCTGAGCGATATACCAGGCACCTCGCATGATGTATAAATCTAAAAATCCATCATTATTGAAATCGGTTTGATTGATATTTAAGCTTCCGAGATGACTGATCAGTCCGGATTCCTCTGATTTATCCGTAAACGTTCCATCACCATTGTTGACATAAAATAATGTTGGATCGAGATAATTCCAGGAAGTCATGATCAGATCGAGCCATCCGTCATTATTAAAATCGTCCATGACAATACCCCCGGCACGGCCATTGTAATTGAGTCCCAATTGGGGTGCCAGATCAGTAAATGGTTTAACGTTTACTTTGTTTTGGTACCATGATGGATCAATACGCCATGCTTCAGGAACATCTTGTGGATATCCGCCTATAGTCATGTAAGCAATGTTGAGCAGATATTTAGCTTCAAGGTCTTCAGGAAATTCTTTAAGTAATGTCTCAAATTGAATAATAGCCTTTTGAGATCCTGTTGGTAACTGGTGTACCCCATCTCCTTTGATTGGAATAAAACAAGATTGATGATTATGATTTTGTACACAGTTTTCTATCTCCCCAAGCCGCATGTAAGCCATACCAACGATAAAGTATAAGTTTCTTCGGGTAGCGGCATCGAGCGAAAGATTATTTTGAATAATTATTCTATAAGCGACTTCATACTCTTTTAAAGCCTCTCTCGATTTGCCTGAAGCCAGAAGTTCAAAGGCATACTCAAGCTGAAGATTTATTTTTTTTTCCGGAGCGGTTATGGAATCAAGTTGTTGTTTAATTAAAGCTGCTCTTTCGGTATTCATGGTGGCGGTGATCTTCATGGGATTCACTCGGGCATATGCTTCTTTCACAAGGATTCTGGTATCCTCCTCCACAGAACCATCCGAAGTAGAGGAATCATTCACCGACGTATCATTTTTGGTACACATAAGGCCGGTCAGCAAAATGAATGCTATGGCCAGGATGTTTAGTTTGGATATCTGCCTCATAATTAAAGCAAATATACGAAATGACAAGGGGGAGGCGTCTTTCGCAAATCGTCTATCTTTTTCCTATTTTGTTGCCATTACCTAAACCGGAATGACCAATTTAAATGTTATAATTTATGATAAATGAATTCAATGCCTATCGGCAGAAAATGAATGATGTCATCCTGTCGCAGGATAATAAGGTCATCAAACGATTTTTTAGTCTGGACAATCAAACCTATGAAGATGGTGCCCTGCCGGAAGTGACCAAAGAACTTCTTGGACTGGTGTCTTCAATGGTCTTGCGATGTGATGATTGTATCAAATATCATTTGGGTCGATGTCATGAATTGGGGGTCACGAAAGCGCAGATTTATGAAACATGCTCTGTCGCACTGATCGTCGGCGGATCAATTTTTATTCCGCACATGCGTCGCGCCGCAGAATACTGGGAAGAATTGGAAGCGTAGGGCATGGGCAAAGAGCACGGGGCATAGAGCGGAGTGTGGGAAGCAGAGTGCAAAGTGCGAGGGCATATTAGAGTATTTCATGTATCTCGTGTCTAATGTCATCTCTCACCTCTCATTGCTCACCCCTCAATATACGGCAAACGGGTGATGTGCAGGAATTGAGATAGTTGGATTTTGCAGCGACTAAAACCCTGCAAATGAAAATTATCAAATTTGTTTTATCATTCGTCATCGTAAGCTGTTTTTCTCTCCTGACCCTTCATGCACAATCAGTTGGTATCAATACAGCAACCCCTGCAAATACTGCAGTTTTGGATGTGGTTTCTACTACCAAGGGAATACTCATCCCCAGAATGAATTCAATCCAAAGGACAGCCATTCCTTCTCCCGCTAATGGTCTTTTAGTCTTCGATATTAATACAGGTTCCTTCTGGTATTATCAAGCTGGGGATTGGCTGGAATTGGCTGGCGGTGCTTTTACTAATGATGGCGGACTTGTGAGAAGCACAGGTAATCATGACATAGATGATTTTGTTTTTGGTTCGGAGAGCCTGCCACCGGCAACAACCATTTCGGATACCTTGATGTTCTTTGATAAATCGAAAGGCGCATTTAGATCCGGTACCTTATATGATTCAAATATTTGGGGTCCGGGTTTACTCGGTTCGTACTCATTCTCGGCGGGATACAATACTAAAGCTTCAGGATCTTATGCTGTAGCATTCGGACATCAGACAGAAGCCACAGGTTTGAACTCAACGGCCTTTGGGACCTCTTCAAAAGCAACCGGAAATTTTTCTATGGCGACCGGACGCTTTACGCAGGCCAACGCACAGGCGTCTACAGCTCTTGGACAATATAATGTTGGCGGTGGAACAACGGATGCCTGGGTCTCAACCGATCCTCTTTTTGAAATCGGAAATGGCAGCGGTACCTCGAGTCGCGCGAATGCATTGACGGTGCTGAAAAACGGAGACTTTATTGTGGGTCGTGAAGATGTTCCCCCAGATACTGCGATTACTGATACCTTGATGTTTTTTGATAAATCAAAAAGTGCCTTCAGATCTGGGACGCTACTTAATTCAACAGCATGGGCACCGAGTTCCATTGGATATTATTCCTTTGCGTCTGGACAAAACTCGCGAGCCCCTGGATCTTATTCTGCATCCATTGGATTTGAGACATTGGCTTCTGGCACATACTCATGCGCTATTGGAAAAGCTTCTACAGCATCTGGTTATGCCTCTTTTTCATCCGGAAACCTATCGGAGGCTTCTGGCAACACTTCTTTTGCTGCAAATATTAATTCCAAGGCTATTGGCATGGCCTCTTTTGCAACCGGGGTATATACTGAAGCCATTGGCGATTATTCATTCACTACTGGATATTCTACGAAGTCTTTGAGTGATCATGCATTTGCTGCTGGGAGATATACCGAAGCCAATGGAGAAATATCTTTTGCTGTCGGAAGCTCAAGCAAAGCCAATGGAAATGTATCTTTCGCTTCTGGATACAATACGAAGGCCGATGCACAGGTCTCCACAGCACTTGGACAATATAATGTTGGCGGTGGTACCAGTGATTCCTGGGTAGCCACTGATCCCATTTTTGAAATCGGGATCGGTAGCTCTACTGGGAGTCGAAAAAATGCAGTTACGGTTTTGAAAAACGGAGATTTTATTGTTGGAAGTGATGATGTCCCTCCTGCAAGTACTATTTCTGATACCTTAATGTTTTTTGATAAATCCAAAGGTGCGTTCAGATCCGGTGGAGTAACAAACTCAACTGCATGGGCACCGGATTCTATCGGTGTCTACTCCTTAGCGTCAGGTTACAACACGCTAGCATCAGGCAATGCATCTTTAGCTCATGGTTTTATTACAAGGGCTACGGCTCAGAGTTCAGTCGCTTTAGGACAAAGTACTCAAGCAACAGCTGGTCGAGCAATAGCGGTTGGAACCAATACAATAGCCTCCGGGGTAAGTTCTATTGCTGCAGGTCAAAACACAATTGCATTGGGCACGAATACATTTGCATCCGGCTCAGGGACCGAGGCTAATGGTTATAATTCTTTCGCCATTGGCCATATTACCATTGCCTCCGGCTGGAACACATTTGCTTGCGGCGAAGAATCCGAGGCTAATGGATCTTCTTCCTTCGCCTCGGGAAGTCATAGTATTGCTAATGGATCTTCTTCCTTCGCCTCAGGAAAAGATACTAAAGCTGATGCCTATGCATCATTCACAATGGGGCGGTATAATGTTGGTGGTGGAGCAACCATTTCCTGGGTACCCACGGATCCTGTTTTTGAAATCGGGATTGGTAGTGATGAATCGAATCGAGAAAATGCATTGACGGTACTCAAGAACGGAAATGTTGGTATCGGCACCACTACACCAGCAGCCCCAATCGAAATCCTAAGCAATGGTAATGCTACAACACCTCAACTTAAACTCACGGAATCCGTGGCGAATGACGGAGCCAGAATTATCTTCAACAATAGCGTCGAAGCAGACAATCGCTGGACATTGTATGGTCTCGCTGACAACACACATAACAACAGTGTCTTCAATATTTTTTACAACGGAATAGGGAACATGATTACCGCTAATGGACTTGGTTATGTTGGAATAAAATGTGATCCGGATGCAGACTTCCATATTCGCCATAGCAATAGCGGCGGTAGTGGTGGACTTAAGTTGCAGAATAGCGCCAATGATGAATTTGCGCGCCTTTATGTATCCAGCGGCGATGGCAATCTCCGATTATATTTTGACACAACAGGATTAAAAGGAACATTCAACGATGTCAATGGGGTGTATTCTACTGTTTCTGATCGTCGATTGAAAGACAATTTTCAGACACTCGACTTTGATTGGAATTCTTTCAATCAACTGGCACCACTCACCTACACCTACAGAAATGATGATGCGTCTAAAAGATACATAGGCATGGTAGCACAGGATGTACTCAAAATATATCCACAGTTGATCACCTATGTCGCAGAAGAAGATCGATACACGATGGACTACTCTGGATTTGGTGTCATCGCCATCAAAGCCATCCAAGAGCAACAAAAAACAATTGAAGATCTGCGCGATGAGAACAAAAACTTAGAAGCCCGTTTGGTTGCATTGGAAAATCAAAATCTGGAGAATATAGACTTGCAAATCCGTCTTGCGGCTTTAGAAGAGATGATAGCCAGGGAATAGTTTTCAATTAGGCTCATCGCTGTCAAAGGCCTTTCATTGAAAAGGGTGAACGTTGATTCTCCTCCACTAAAGCTTTGGCATACAAGGAAGGTCAACGGTGAACTGGTTAATTAGGGAGCAAGATATTACGTAGGCTTTATTTTAGTGATCACGTCTGAAATCTCAGGTTCTTTTTGTGTAAAGTTTAATGTGTAATGTTAGAAAGGATTACTAAGTGAGAAATATTTAGTCGCCTGTCGCGTGTCGAAAAGTCCCCTGAACTACCTCCTTTGTCGGAGTTCAGGGCAAGCACTGAACTACCTCCTTCGTCGGAGTTCAGGGCAAGCACTGAACTACCTCCTTCGTCGGAGTACAGAGTCTTCAATGCACTACGGGTGTGTTTCAAGTCTCGTTTTACACTTCAAAGATGGTTCTCAACCAGCACTTTCCACTCTTCCTCTAATGAATACGATGGACGAGTTGTACCCGCTCTTTGATACCAGTAATCTGCATTCCAAATATCACCTTCTTTGCGATGCAAATAGGCATGGATTTGTGCAGCTTCCCCGGTATCTATTTCCTGTGTGATGTTGTGACTCATTTCCCAATCGCCTTTTGCATCATACCACAAGGCAAGCAGTAAAGGCTGCATGCCATTTGGAGGGCTTTTTACTGTGAGCGATGCAATAAATTCTTCAAGATTCATCTTTTGGTTTTCATTGTGTTTAGAAGGTTGAGCACAAAGCGACTACGTCGCTTGTTGCTGAGAAAGTTTAGAAATAAAGGGTTAAATACTTTTATGGGTTATGCAGGCAATAATGATTATCCAGTTCAAATTTATCTGCGTTTATCTACAATTATTTTCTGCGAGTTCCGATCGATCGGAAGCGGGAAACTTTTTTCGTAATTTTTTGCTCCATACCTTCTGCTTAGTGGAACCCCATGCCCCATGCCCCATGCCCCATGCCCTACGTTCTAGGTTTTCATCCATACTTTCAAAAAATTCCCCGCCTCCTCTATCAAAATGCTCCGGTTCATTTGCGAAAACGAAATCCCCGGACGCAATGATATCGGGAAGCCAAAGACACTGTGATTTTTATCTCTGGAGAGCAAATAGATAAACTCCAGATCAAACAAATAGCGGTCTATCGTTGTCGATAAAAAAACTCCTTTCACGTTTTTCCTGAAAGCTTTGAGTCCCGCCTGTGTATCGTCCACCTTAAGTCGAAGTAACGTAGCGTTCGTTTTTCGCAATAATTTGGAAATCCTGCGTCTGGCGGGTGGAAGATGACCGTAATAGGCCTCATTTCGTGTCCCAATAACCGCATCAGCATCCTGGGACAACCTAAGGATCAGACCAATCATACTTTCCTCCATATAGGGCCAGTCGATATCAGTATAGAGGATAAAATCGGCGTCCGATTGTTCTACCCCTTTTCTCAGGGCATATCCTTTACCTCTGTTTTCTCCATAACTGATCCAAGTAAGTGCTGGCACAGAGGCGCTTATCATTTCCCTTGATTTTGTTTCATTAATCAGTTCCGAGCCATCATTGACCACAAAAAGATGCATTTGGAAGTTCGGCAAGGCCTTTTCAAGGGAATGAAAGCGATGGATAACATTTTCTTCCCAGCCGGGTAATGGATTGTAAGCAGGTAATATGATATCAAGGCTGACCATGAGGGCGCCAAATTACGGAAATCAAATTCTATTTAAAATCTTTCCCCATACCCCAAACATATCCTTTATTTTTACGGCCTTATTATGACGTATTTAACCTCCCTGAATGACGTGCAGCGCCAGGCTGTCACGGATACCGATGGTCCTGTAATGGTCATCGCCGGACCAGGCTCCGGAAAGACACGTGTACTTACCTATCGGATTGCCTACCTCATAGAGCAAGGCGCCGCTCCACAACAAATATTGGCACTGACGTTTACCAATAAAGCCGCCCGCGAGATGAAAGAACGGATCCAGGCGGTTGTTGGCTCCAAAGGTCAGAGAGTCTGGGCTGGTACATTTCACTCCATTTTCGCCAGAATTTTACGCGTCGAAGCCGCAAAAGTTGATTTTCCTCCTGCATTTACGATTTATGATCGGGACGATTCCAAAAGCCTGGTCGGTGATATCGTCAAAGAAATGCGTCTTGACCCGAAGCAGTATAATGCCAATGGCGTACTGGCCCGGATTTCTTCAGCCAAATCCAACCTGATCACGCCGGAGTTATATGCTAAGAATGACGATCTGGTGCAATATGATCGTATGAATAAACGGCCACAGATCTACGACATCTATGCCCGCTATTACCAACGGTGTATGCAGGCCGGCGCGATGGATTTTGATGACCTCTTATTACAGATGTTTCGCTTGTTGCAGGAGAACAGAGAAAATGTAAGAGAAAAATACCAGCGCATTTTCAAATATGTTTTGGTGGATGAGTTTCAGGATACAAACTACCTGCAATATGCCATCATCAAACTTCTTACATCCTATCCCGGGAGTGAACATAATATCTGTATCGTCGGAGATGATGCACAAAGCATCTACTCTTTTCGTGGGGCGACGATAGAAAATATTTTAAAATTCGAACAGGATTTTCCGAATGTATCCGTGTATAAACTGGAGCAGAATTATCGATCCACCGAACACATCGTGAAGGCCGCGAATATGGTGATCCAGAACAACAACAAACAGATTCAAAAAGAAATCTGGACAGAACTTGGCGATGGACACAAGATCAAAATGATCAAAGCTGTGAGCGATGTCGAAGAAGGAAGATTGGTCGCCAGCACCATTATTGAGTATAAAAACAGAATTCATCTCGAGAATAAAGACATAGCCATTCTTTATCGCACGAATGCTCAGTCAAGAGTTTTTGAAGAGCACTTGCGCAAACAAAACCTGGCCTATAAGATTTTTGGCGGACTCTCATTTTATCAACGTAAAGAAGTAAAAGACATATTAGGGTATCTCCGTCTCACAGTCAACGAACGTGATGATGAAGCTTTCAAACGTATCATCAATACACCGAAGAGAGGAATCGGTAAGACAACTACCGATAAAATCGCTGAGATTGCCGTAGCACAAGGCGTTTCTATGTGGGCTGTGCTTACTTCAGGATTGTATCCGGCAACAGGAAAGCTGGGCTCTTTCGTAAATATGATCGAAAAGTTTAAGGCTGCAACCACAACCTTAAATGCATATGATGTGGCTATGATGGTGGCTATGGATAGTGGGATATTTGAACAACTAAGACAGGACCATAGCATTGAAGGTATCGGCCGTCTCGAAAATGCAAGCGCCCTGCTGGATGGTATTAAAGAGTTTGTGGAAAATGACAATGCAGATGAAGCAACCAACGACAGAAGTCTTGCTGCTTATCTTTCCGACATTGCATTGCTAACTGATATGGATACTTCTACAGAGGATGAGCCTAATTTTATCAGTTTGATGACAACGCATACAGCCAAGGGACTTGAGTGGAAGGCCGTATTTGTGGTTGGTATGGAAGAAAATCTTTTTCCATCGTACATGTCAATGAGTTCACCGGATCAACTCGATGAAGAGCGCAGATTATTTTATGTTTCGATCACGCGCGCAAAAATGTTTCTCGCATTATCATATGCAACCAGTCGTTATCAATTTGGTCAATTCAGATACAATGATCCCAGTCGTTTTCTCGATGAAATTGATGAAGTACATTTTGAGTCTACGGTCGAGCGAAGGAGTAAGTTGCCTTTTAAAGAGCCAAAACTATTGGCAGATCGTCCGGGGCGGAAACAAACTTATGTATCCCGCGTCAATCCCGCTGATTTCAAACCAAGTCCATCCGAAGAATTGGCAGAAGGCATGCAAGTGATTCATATGCAGTTTGGAAGCGGTAAAATCATGAACATCGATGGCGCTCGTGATAACAAAGTGGCGACCATTCATTTTGATCAGGGCGATGAAAGCGAAAGACGCATTATGCTTCGATTTGCGAAGTTGCAGATCGTGGAGGATTAGCTTGGACTTTTCGACTTGCGACTCACTACTGACCACTCACTACTGGCCACTCACTACTGACCACTCACTACTGACCACTCACTACTGACCACTCACTACTGACCACTCACTACTGGCCACTCACTACTGGCCACTCACTACTCACTACTGACCACTCACTACTCTTCAACCACCGCGACCTCATGATGTCTGGGGATCAGCATCATTTTTTGTTTGCCTGGATGAATGATCAAATTATATTGTGAAAGGAATTCCTGACCAAGGAGGCCATCAAAAGTTTCAGGGCTGAATTGCACTTTGTCTCGCATATCAACAATAAAACTGGAGGCCATTGGCATTTCTTCATCAGGGACTTGAAGATCCATTACAATGCGATGTTTAAGATATTCCTGATTACCAGTACCAACGACCATGACAGGCGTCATATCTGAATTAGCTATTGATAAATCTTCTGAGTCAACATTAAAAAGATAATTGGCTGCAGAACCGGTATCCAGACCGAGGATTTTTTTCTGACCATTCACACTGCAGGTAATAACAGGTAGATGATCGACATAATAAAATTTAGAAAACGATGTTTCCAGAGTTTCCGGAATATCTTTTTGTAGAGTGATGAGTTGTTTATCAATATCAATGGAGACATAATAATCAGTCAGCACATTGAGTCCTATGATTGCATAGATAGGTCGGTTTGTTGCGTTTTCAAGAAAACTTAAATCGGATAGCAGCGCTTTTGTCTTTCCGTTTTCGGCCCCAAGCCATTCCCAGGAGCGAATCATTCGAATCCCGCAGATAAAGCTGCCATTGATACCCGTGCAAGAGAGGCCGCGCGCCTCATTCCTTGTATAATATTTTTCATTTAAAACCAAACCGGGAGCGCCACTATCGAGAATCACATTCACTGTCTGGCCATCAATCACAGCTTCTGAGACAATAAAACCTTTGATGATATCAACAGGGTAGGATGCAGCCATTCCGTCCAGCGAGTGGAACAGAAAAAGAAAGGCTAAACATCGTACAAACATCCGAATAATTTTAATTTGTCAGAAAAAGTGATGCTTTTTAAATATATAAATCGCTACAATTCAGCACTAATCAATATTGACAAACCTGTTATGTAAAGTTAAGGTAAATTATAAGTAAACTCAAGTTAAATAGACTTTTCACAGATGATTTTACATTGGCGTATCTAAAAAGTAGGTTATTAATGGATTCCATGTAAGACCTCGAACAAATAACAATTAACTTGTCTGTGTATATGACAGGAAGCATTTCACATCGTACACAACTGGTTAAGAATCTTGCCATACGCCATGGATTCATGGGTGCCGGCATCTCCAAAGCGGAGCGAATGGAGGAAGAAGCATTTCGTTTGGAAGATTGGCTCAATAAGGGATATCATGGCGAAATGGGCTACATGGCCAATCACTTTGAAATGCGCATCGATCCCACCAAACTTGTCCCCGGCGCAAAGTCCGTCATAAGTCTCCAGTACAACTATTTCCCCCAGGAAGAGCAAATTCCCCCTTTCAAGGGGGAAAGGAGGTTCTCTGTGGACCAGAAAGATCTGTCTCCTTCGGGGGGGGTGTCCCGCTACGCCTACGGCGAAGACTACCACAAAGTAGTCCGCCGAAAACTTAAAGCACTAGTGAAAGAATTAAAAGAAGAGATAGGTGATTTTCATGCACGTGTATTTGTAGATTCTGCACCGGTGATGGAACGCGATTGGGCAAAACGCAGCGGCCAGGGGTGGATTGGAAAAAACACCTTGCTCATCCATCCTAAAAAAGGAAGTTATTTTTTTCTGGCAGAAATTATTCTTGATATGGAATTGGAATACGATCATCCGATCCGTGATCATTGTGGTACCTGCACCAAATGCATAGATGCATGTCCGACAGAAGCAATATCACCGGAAGGGTATATACTCGATGGATCAAAATGCATTTCTTATCTGACCATCGAATTGAAAGATCGCATACCGGATACGTTTAAAGGACAGATGGACAACTGGATTTTTGGTTGCGATATCTGTCAGGAAGTCTGTCCGTGGAATCGGTTTTCTACTTCTCACAATGAACCTGCTTTTAACCCTTCTGAGAAACTAAAATCCATGACTAAAAAGGACTGGCGGGAATTGAAGAAGGAGGTGTTTGATGAGTTGTTTGCCAGAACCCCTGTGAAGCGGGCTGGATTTGAGAAGCTTGCAGGCACTATAAAGTTTGTAATGCAGTGATTGTCTTTTTAGGTAGGTATAAAAATTTCTATGTTCATATAGGGAAATTGACTTGGTATAGGCATTACTTGATTTGAAAACAAAATGATCCCTTGATATTATTATCTTCGTCAAACTTGATGACCACAACCTGAAGAATGCCCATATGAAGATTATTGGTTTTGTTACTGTCTTATTATTGTTGAATGGTATACTGATGACCATTTCTGCTCAGGAAAATAGTATCCCCCACTACATGACCGCAGAAGAGCGCGCGATCATGGCAGACTACCTCCGCGAGCATCATGAAGCCGCAGTGCGAAGCATCCCCAATCCACCACCGGGACAAGTGCGTACGATGGCCGAATGGGAAGAGATACAAGCCCTCGTTATTACCTGGAAAGGGCAAACCGCAATCCTTACAGAAATCGTTAGAAACGTGGTCAAGGAATGTAAAATTCTCATTATCACCACAAGCCCTGCCACCGTCACCAGCACACTCGAAAGCGCTGGAATTTCAATGGACTCCGTTGAGTTTGTCAACACACCTTCCAATACTATCTGGGTGCGCGATTATGGACCATGGGCCGTATATCAGAATGACGTCGATAGTCTGATGCTCGTAGATTGGATTTATAATCGACCCAGACAAAATGATGATCAATCCCCAATCGGTGTTGCGGCTCATCTCAATCTTCCAATTTATGAAGCTACCGTGGCGCCGTATGATTGGATTCATACCGGCGGCAACCACCTGCCTGACGGCATGGGCACTGTATTCTCCTCCAAGCTGGTGCTCAATGAAAACCCGGGAAAAACAGAAGCACAAATTGACTCCATCGCAAATATTTTTTTAGGTGTCAATAAGTATATAAAACTTCCAACCCTCCCATATGATGGCATCCATCACCTCGATATGCATATGCGCATCATTGATGAAGAGACGATCTTTTTTGGTGAGTACCCTGAAGGGGAATCCGATGGTCCACAGATAGAATCTAATATCGATTACATTCAAAACGAGCAGGTCACTCCATTCGGAAACGAGTATAATATTGTTCGACTCCCAATGCCACCGGATGGCAATAACCGATATCCGCAACAAGGCGGAAATTACCGAACCTATACGAATTCAGTTTTCGTCAATAAAACAATCCTGGTCCCGACATATGAAGAGAAATATGATACCACAGCACTTCGCATCTACAGAGAAAATCTGCCGGGTTATAATGTGGTAGGTATCAATTGTAATTCTATTATTTCTTCCCTTGGGGCCATACATTGTATCACAAAAGCAGTGGGCACACAAAACCCACTATTGATCCTTCATCCAAGACTCCGCGATTCCAATGATGAGATGCTGGAGTATCCTGTGGTGGCTACGATTAAGCATCGCGATGGAATTGCTTCAGCAGATATGTTTTATCGATTGAATGGAGAAACTGATTATCAACAAGTACCAATGATCCTCATAGATACCGTAGCTTCAAATTGGGCTGCTATTATTCCTCCGCAAATAGCCGGATCAGAAATCCAATATTATATCCACGCCATCGCTAATAGCGGCAAACAACAAGTCCGTCCAATCGTAGCACCGGAAGGTTATTTTAAATTTAAAGTAATAGGTGAGATCGCCAATCAACCACCAACAGTGCATATTACTAATCCATTAGATGAAAGTGTGTATACGGTTGATGCATCTAGCATCACCATTAATTTTGAAGCGACCGACAGCGATGGAATGATTGATACAGCATTCATTTACATCAATGGTGCGTTAGTGTCAACACTTGACACGTTGCCGTACACGATGGAGTGGAGTGGCTTTTCAGAAGGGGCCTATGAGATCGTGGTGGAAGTCATGGATGATGATGGGGCCGTTAGTTTCAGCGACACAGTACATGTCACGATTGAATCCACAACAGCTATTAATTCTATAGAGGAGTTAGGGATCACCGTATTTCCAAACCCGGTAAGTAATCAGTTATGGGTGAATTGGAATGCACTTTCCGCTTCTGTTTCTTCAGTGGCAGTGATAAATAGTTTAGGACAAATCCAACATGTCCCACAATCTCAAGAAGCCGGAAGAACATCATTTGATTTTTCATCATTGCCACCAGGCATGTACTATCTGAAGATTCGATTGGGAGAAGATTTCTTCGTGTGCAAAATCCTTAAGTTGTAATCAGTTTAAATACTGTGTTTAGAAAAAATCCACCTTTAGGGGGATCGCCCAAAAGGCATCATCCTTTAGGGCGTAGGGGGCAAAAGTTGAGCACGCACCGCCGTTGGCACTTTTTGTTGAGAGGGTTTAGTTTATTGATCATCTCGTGCTGCATAAACTAAACCCTCTCCACCGAAGTGCCAACGGCACAGCTCTAAACAATCTAAACTCATGAACAATGAATGGTCTTTTATCAAAGAGTTTAGAGGGTTGAGCACGCACCGCCTTTGGCGCCTGTTGTTGAGGGTTTAGAAAACAAAGTCCTTTAGGGGCATCCTCCGCTAGGGCTTGCCCTAATGGCATCCTCCTATAGGGCTTGCTCTAAAGGAATCGTCCGCTAGGGCTTGCCCTAAAGGCATCCTCCTATAGGGCTTACCCTAAAGGCTTCGTCCGCTAGGGCTTGCCCTAAAGGCTTCGTCCTTTAGGGGGTAATAAGTGTAGTGGGAAACATTATAAGTTAATCACTTAAAATGTTTTCTCGCAAAAGCGCAATCCAGCTGAGCGGGAGCAAAGTTGAATTTTCCTGTTTTTTAATTTCCACTGACCACTGACCACTGACCACTGAC